>CAYXVG010000001.1:0-251600 GCA_964468205.1 uncultured Solibacteraceae bacterium
CGGCGATATCACCGAAACGTTTTTTCACGAAATCAACCGGTTGGGAGCGAACACTGCCGTCATGGCCGGCACACACGCAGTGGCCAGGAGAATTAGAAAATGCCCCGAATCTGCACAGCCTGTAGACACCCTCGGCGAGACGAAATCGACCGTCTCTTGATCGACGGCGAGTCCGTCCCAGGGATCGCTCGTCAGTTCGATCTGACCTGTTCGGCGCTCTACCGGCACAAATCTGAACACGTCATGCGGGTCCTTGAGAGAGCTGTCGAGCGGCGGAAGGTCGAGGTGCAGGACCGTCTCTTCGACTTCGCCATCACCCGCCACGAGAACCGCCTACAGGCTCAGCAGGAACGTTGGGTTGCCATGCTGGAACTTCGGCGGGCGCGTGCTGAGGCCAATGCCGACTTGCCCGGAGGTGAAACGGGTCTCGTTGTTCGGCGTAGGCGAAAGGTCGGAGATGAGGTTGTCGACGAAGCTGTTTTCGATCACGCCTACGCACGGGAAATTCGCGAGTTGGAGAAGCATACCTCTCAAGAGTCCGGCCAGTGGCACGATCCAAGATCCAGCGCGACGGGTGGTACAGGGACGGTCATCATCGTCCAGCCGCAGCTTCCAGAGCACCTGAAGCGGCGAGAATTACCCGTCGCGGCGATCGTGCAGCACCCAGACGGGCGGCCAACCGGCTGGCAAGAGCCCGACGAGGAGCCAATGGAGATTGAAGCAGAGCCCGTGGAGTGCGAGCCGGTATCAGGAACGTTCGACATCAGCGAGTTGGAGTAGGCTTAGCCAAGATTACCCTTGACTGGGGCCATGACATCGGTCTATATTTGCTTAGACCCCGAGTAAGCTTATGGAACGGACAACGCCAATCATTCCCGAAAGCGTGATGCAGTTCTTTCGAGAGCAGGGACGCATCGGCGGCTTGAAGGGAGGCGCCGAGGGCGGGCGACGCGCAGCGGCCGGCATGACGCCGGACCAACGCCGCCAGCGCGCGCACAAGGCGGCCGCGGCATCGGCGAAGGTACGGAGGGAGAAGGCCGGCCAGAAGAAGGGAGAGTAACGCAATGGCGATTTATCAACCAAAATGGAAGGACAAGAATACCGGAGAGGTTCGCCAGTCTTCAACGTGGTGGTACGAGTTCACGTTTGCCGGGAAGCGGATCCGAGAGAGCGCAAAGACGACCAGGAAGACTCTTGCCCGGGAGGCTGAGAAGAGACGCCGGCTTGAATTGGAGCGGGCTCTTTCAGGGATGCCGGTTGAGCAGAAGGGGAACCGTATCAAGTCAGTTTCCGAAGTTGTGAAACCCTACCTCGAAAACTATGCTCTGAACCACCGAGAGAAATCCGTCAGATTCGCGGAACAGCGGCTCGCGCATACCATACGTTTGCTTGGCAACACGCTCTTGTCCGATCTGACTGAGGCAACCATCCACGGCTATATCAAGACCAGGCAATCGGAGGGTGCATCCGGTCGGACCATCAATATGGAACTCGGTGAACTCTCCCGGGCAATCGGCAGGACTTGGCGGGAACTCTGGCCGAAGGTCCGCAAGCTCGAGGAGCGGCACGACGTTGGCAAGGCACTCTCAGCGGACGAAGAGCAACGACTCTTGGCAGCCGCGACAGGGGAACGGCGCCGACTCATCGGCTTGTTCGTGAGGATCGCTCTCCTTACGGGGATGCGGTCCGGAGAAATTCTGTCGCTCACTTGGGACCAAATCGACCTTGAACAACATGTAGTTACTGTCGGGAGGGCGAAGTCGACTAGGGGAACCGGCCGGCAGATTCCTATGGGCGGTTCATTGCTCCAACTGCTCACTACTCATGCCGAGTGGTTCTCTGAACGATTCGGAGAAGTGGAGCCAAGCTACTACGTGTTCCCTTATGGCTCGCCCCTGCCCACAGATCCCACGCGGCCCATCACGACTGTCAAGAGCGCCTGGAAAACGGTTCGCAACGAGGCGAAGTTGAACTGCCGTCCCCACGATCTGAGGCACACCGCCGCGACCAAGATGGCCGAAGCTGGGGTTCCCGAATCTACCATGCTGGCGATCATGGGCCACATGAGCCGCGCGATGCTTGAACGGTATTCTCACATCCGGATGCAGGCCAAACGAGCCGCCGTCGAAGCCCTACAGTTCGCTGACGTAGCGCAGCCGGTTTCAGTTGGAGTCCCCAAAGAATCCCCCAAAGTCACACAATTCACGGTTGTGCAGTAATGCGTAAATGATTGAAAAGATTGGAGCCACCCGCCGGGATCGAACCGGCGACCTGCTGATTACGAATCAGCCGCTCTACCGACTGAGCTAGGGTGGCCCGCAGTGGACTTTTCTCATTTTACTACAGGGATGTTGGGGCAATGTCGCAAACGGGGCGGGAGGGGTGCGTGTTAGCCTATCGCTTATGAGTTTTCAGAGAGCCGGGGCGGCGGGCGCGGTGCCGCCGGGGGAGATGATGGAAGCGGTGGTTGGAGAGCGGCCGTATGCGGTGTGCAACGTGGACGGGGAGTTGTATGTGATCGAAGGCGTCTGCCCGCACCTGGCGGGGCCGCTGGCGCAAGGGGCGTTGCACGGGTACATGGTGGTTTGTCCGTGGCACGCCTGGGAGTTCGATTGCCGCACGGGGGAGAATGACCGTTCGCCTGAGATAACGGTGCGGTCTGTGCCGGTGAAGGTGAAGGGCGACGATATTTTCATCGACGTCGACTAGGCTCGAGCAGTGCCGGAACTTCCAGAAGCCGAGACCATTGTCCGCACGCTAGCACCTCATATTGCAGGGAGGCCGGTGATGGCCGCGGAGTTTTTGGGGCGGCGTGTCCGGCTCGGCGAAATACCCGAACTCGAGGGGCGCATCGTGCGGGCGGTGACGCGTTACGGAAAGCAGGTAGCTTGGGAACTCGACCGAGGGTGGCTCCTATTCCAGCTTCGAATGACCGGGCTGCTGCTGTGGCGCGGCGGCTGCGGGCCTTATACACGGGCGCGGTTCCTGTTTCCGGAAGGGACGGTGCGCTTCGATGACATCCGGCAGTTCGGGTCGGTACGCTACCTGGATGCGCGGCCGGATTTCCTGGGGCCGGACCCGCTGGAGATCACGGAGTTGGATTTCGCGCGGCGGCTGCGGGCGCGGCGGCGGCAGATCAAACCGCTGCTGCTCGATCAGCTTTTCCTGCGGGGCATTGGCAACATATACGGCGACGAGGCGCTGCACTTGGCCGGCATCAAGCCAACGGTTCGGGCGTCCCGGCTATCGACGGCGCGGTGCGGGCGGTTGTTAGCGGCTATTCGCCAGATTCTTCAGGCGGCGATTTCGGCGGGCGGCTCTTCGGTTTCGGACTACTTGGACGCCGCGGGCCGGCCGGGCCTCTACCAGAACGATCATCGCGTCTACGGAAAGGCCGGCCTGCCTTGTCCGGCTTGCGGTACGACGATCCTCCGTCTCGTGGTCGCCCAGCGCGGGACCCACGTCTGCCCTCGGTGCCAGCGCCGCTAGCGTCGCGGGGTTGCGGAGGCCGCCGGGAAAGCCTCTCCGGCGGACGTTGCTGCGGCGGGCGCGGTTGCGGCGGGCGCTCTTTGGGCGGGACCTCTTGCGCAGGGCGCTGCTGCGGCGGGCGCTGTTGTGGCGGACGCTTTTGGGATGGGCGTTGTTGCGGGGGACGGCGCTCGGTCCGCCGTGTGGACTCTTCGGTCTGCTCCCGTCTCGGCAGAGGGATGCTTGCCCGAAGTATGGCGTCGGCGGTTTCCACCACCACCCGCATCTGGCGGACGTCATGCACGCGCACGATGTGGGCGCCCATCAGGATGGCAGCCGTCACCGCCGCGGCCGTTCCCATCAGCTTGCCTTCCTCGGTCCTCTGATTCAGGAATTGTTTCCGCGACGGGCCGACGGCCAAGGGGAAACCGAGCTTTGAGAGTATGCCGAGCTTACCCAGTAATTCAGAATTCTGTTCGCCGCGCTTTCCGAAGCCGATGCCGGGATCGAGCACTAACCGTTCGTTCGGGATCCTGGCGAGCTGGCACTTTCGCACGCAAGCTTCAAGGTCGTGCGCCACGGTTCCAACGACGTCGTGCAGCGGCGGAAGTTTAGCCCAGGTGTCCGGAGTGCCACGCATGTGGTTCAGGATAAAGCCGGCGTCATGCTGCAAGATGATTTTCGGCAGCGCCGGATCGAAGGTCAGAGCGCTGGGGTCATTGATGATCTCCGCGCCGAGTTCCAGGGCTCGCGCCGCCACTCCGGACTTATACGTATCCACCGAAACCGGGACGGCCAGGTTACCCGCGAGACGCCTCAATACCGGTACCAGACGCTTGAGCTCTTCTTCCTCATTCAGGCGTTGGGAGCCGGGCCGTGTGGATTCGGCGCCGATATCGATGATGTCCGCGCCTTGATCCTCGAGCTCGAGCGCCCGGGCGTAGGCGAGATCCGGGTCCAGGTAGCGCCCGCCGTCGGAGAACGAGTCCGGCGTCACATTCAGCACACCCATAATGAGCGTGCGTTCCCCAAGCTGGATCTCGCGATCCTGAAGCTTCCATTGATAGCGTTTGCGAATCATCATCCGTATTCGAAACCAGCGGTTGCATAAACAAACGAGTTGTCAAACAACAGAGGCGCGGCTCCCGCTCTCCCGCGACGAACCATCCGCAGCAGCTTGCGCCGGCAGGAGAAATTAAGATGCTCCGCCAACTCGACGGCGGAGCGATTGTCCGGGAGCAAGTCCCAGAATACAGTTTCTCTGGGGTGACGGTGGAGAAACCACGCCGCGAGCTGGCGGGCTGTCTCCGGATTGCGGGCCACACAAGGACCGAAGCTGAGGGCGTTGGCCCCCGGGCGGCCCATGGCGAATCCGTCCGGCAGGGCGGCAGCTTCTCCGCGGGCGAGGTGCGAGAGGATACGGGAGCGCCCGGCGCCGAATGCGATCTGGTCGAGTTCTGCATGCTGGGTAGGCAACCAAGGTTGTACGGCCGGCCAGCCAGCGGGCTGGGAGCCGCGCTCCGCGATGACGCTCCAGCGTTCGACGGGGGTTTCGATCTTGAAACCGAGATGTTCGTAGAGGGGAAGGCCCATTTCGGTGGCGTCGAGTTTGATCCAATCGACACGTTGGCGGTCCAGGTATGTAAGCGCGTGTTCCATGAGGCGCCGCGCCAGTCCCTTCCGGCGATGGGCGGGGTCAGTGAGGACCATGCCGATCCATCCCAGCCGGCTTCCGAAGCAGACTGCAGTGGCCGTGGCCGCAAGGCGGCCGTCGATGTCTATGCCGAAGCAGCCGGAGGGTTCCAGATGAAGCAAACGCTCCCAATCGGCCGCGAGCTGGTTCCAGCCGGCGGCTTCGCTGAGGCGCACCGCTCCGGGGATGTCGGTTTGCACGAGCAGACGGATGTCACTCATAGCGCAAGCATACGATGGGATCGAGGTTCGCCGCCCGGTTGGCGGGGTAGTAGCCGAAGAAGAGTCCAACGGCGATGGAGATGGTCACGCCAAGTCCTACCCAGAGTGGGGAGAGGGTGGCCGGGACGCTCTCGACCGTGGACCGCACGACGAGGGCGATCGCGGCCCCGCAGAGGATACCGAGCAAGCCGCCGGTGAGGCTGAGGGTCATCGCCTCGATCAGAAACTGGAGCCGGATGTCGGAGCGGCGCGCGCCGATGGCTTTGCGGACGCCGATCTCCGCCGTCCGTTCGGTCACCGAGATTAGCATGATGTTCATGACGCCGATACCGCCTACCAGGAGGCCGACCGAGCTGATGACCGAGGTGAGGATTACCAGAGCAGAGGTGAGCTGGGTCCAGAGATCGGCGAGAAAGTCGGGTTCGAAGAAATCGAAATCGTTTTCCTCGTTAAACGGGACTTTGCGCAGCCGCCGCAGGGCGCCGGTGACTTCGTCGAGAGCCACGGCGGTATCGACTCCGCGGTCGATCACGAAAGCGATCATGTACTCGCGGACCTCCGGGTAGTGCTTCTGGAAGTTCGTGAGCGGGATCGCCACCATTTGATCGACGCCGGGGCCGCCGAAGAGTCCCGGGTCTTCCTCGAAAATGCCGATCACTTCGTAGTCACGGCCGTTCAGCCGTGCGGTTTTTCCGAGGGCATCGACGTTCGGGAACAGCGCTTCGGCAATTGCCTGCCCGATGACCACGACATCGCGGCTGCGATCGAGATCGTAGTCGGAAATAAAACGTCCCTCCTGCACCGAAAAGAGAGGAATGGCCGCGCCCAATTCGGGCTCTACCGCCCGGAGGATCACGTTATCAACCACCTCCCTGCCGTAACGGATTTCGTTCTGGCGGAAGGCGCCCGGATCGGCGGGGCCGAATGGCCGGCCGGAGAGCGGCGTCACGGTTTCGAGCGACGGGCACGCCTCGCGGAGGAAGCCGGCATCGGACGGCTCGAAGTACTTTCGCTTGCGGATCTTCTCCGGCAGCCTTCCGAAACCGGAGCCCATTGCGAAACGAGAAATGTAGTAGGTCCGCGAACCCATCTCCTCGACACGTTGAGCGATGTAACCATTGAGGCCGTTGATGATGGCCGCGACCGAAATAACCGAGGTCACGCC
Organism: uncultured Solibacteraceae bacterium; assembly: GCA_964468205.1. Taxonomy (GTDB): domain Bacteria; phylum Acidobacteriota; class Terriglobia; order Bryobacterales; family Bryobacteraceae; genus CAWELS01. Next base: position 6,548 of record CAYXVG010000001.1, read on the forward strand.
GATGACGATACCGAGCACCGTGAGGCCGGAGCGGACCTTGTGCACACGGAGGGTGTCGAGCGCTACCATCATGTTTTCGTACATCTCGGAGCGCGTCATGATCAGTCGCTTCTCAGGGCCTCAACGGGATCGAGCTTCGCGGCGCGGGTGGCCGGATAGATTCCGAAGAACAGGCCGATTCCGGAGCTCAACGCCACGCCGAGCACGGCGACCCAGGTCTGCACCGACGCCGGGAAATCCGTGAAGGTCTCGATCGCCGTCGCGGCGGCGAATCCGAGGGAGATTCCGGCCAAGCCTCCGAGCAGGCACTGCAGGACGCTCTCGGCAAGGAACTGCCGCAAGATGTCGGCTTGGGTCGCGCCGGCCGCCCGCCGGATACCGATCTCCTTTTTCCGTTCGGTGACACTTACAAGCATGACATTCATGATCACGATGCCGCCGACGATGGCCGAGATGGCGCTGACCATGACGAAGACAGTGAAGAAAGCTCCGCTGATGCTCTCCCAGAGGTCGATGTAGCTGGAGGCAGTCCCGATGAAAAAGTCGTCGGGCTCCCTTGGGCGGAGGCCCCTCCGGCCGCGCAGAATGGTGCGCACTTCGTCCACCGCCTGTTCGAAGATCTCGCCGCCCCCAGCCGCCCGCACCTGAATCGTAACGGTCCGCCGGGCGCCCATCATGCGGCGATAAGTTCCCATTGGAATCACTACGAAAGTATCCTGGTCCTGGCCGAGGACTGAACCAATAGCCTCGTACTGTCCAATGACGGTCAACTCGTGATTGCCGACCCGGATTGTGCGGCCGATGGGATCGACGCCCGAGTACAGATCCTCGGCAATCCGCGAGCCGATCAGGCATACCTGCGCGACATGCCGGTCCTCCAGCGGCGAGAAGTAGCGCCCGTGCTCCACCGTGCGGGTGTCGATCCCGGCCATCTCCCATGTCTGACCGATCAAGCTGGCGTCGGTTAGCTCCTGGTTGCCGGCACGGACGCTAGTGACACTAACAACGGTCGCTCCCACCTGCTGGCAACTCTGGCAGCGCGCGGCCACGGACATCATATCCTCGAACTCGATGTCCTTGTACTTCATCGCCTTCAGGTACTCGTTGAAGTCGGTGGCCGTAAAGGGCATTTTCGATACCTGAAACACGTTTGTGCCGAGGTTGGCGATCTTTTGTTCCACATACAGGTTGGCGCCCTGGATCAACGTCATGACGGTGATGATGGTCGCGACGCCCATCGTCAAACCGAGGATGGTGAGGGCGGCCCGAAGGCGGTGGGTGCGGATTGCATCCATGGAAAGCGCCAGGTTGTCGCGAACCGCAAGCATTGGCCGGTCGAGTATTCCGAATTCCGTTCCAGTCGATTCTCAGGGGGTTATCGACAGCCAACGGCAGGCTGCCGCGCGGCGGTTCGGTGAACCGGGGCGTCCTTGAGTACTTTCTCTATTCTACGAGTAGTGTTCGGCAACGGAGGCGGAACCAGAACTACCGGCCCGCTCCGGCGGGCCGGAACCGGGCAGGACCGCTCCGTGACGCCCAGCGATGCAACTTCGCACGGAGCGCATCGAGGCTCAGCGGTTTGCTGAGGTAATCATCCATGCCGGTCTGGCGGCAGCGCTCTTCGTCGCCCTTCATGGCGTGGGCGGTGAGGGCGACAATCGGTACGTGTTTTCCACTCTTTGCTTCAGAAGCCCGGATGGCCGCGGTGGCTTCGAAGCCGTCCATTCCGGGCATTTGGATGTCCATCAGAATGAGGTCGTATTGAACCTGCGCGGCCGCCGCCACCGCATCGGCGCCGTTGTTCACCACGGTTGGATTATGCCCCAGCTTCTCGAGCAAGACCATGGCGACCTTTTGGTTGACGCTGTCATCCTCGGCAACCAGCACGTCCAATGGCGCGGCGTGACCCGAAGGCGCGTCGACAGCCGCGGCGAGGCGGTCCAGCCTGCTGTCCACCTCAACTTCGGCCCGGGCCGGCGCTCTCTTCATGCAAACCGTGAAGTAAAACGTGCTGCCCTTCCCTGGACTGCTTTCCACCCAGATTCTCCCGCCCAGCAGAGTAACCAGATGCGCGGAGATCGCCAGGCCGAGGCCCACGCCGGAATGGCGCCGGGTGAGCGAACCGTCGGCTTGAGCGAAGGCATCAAAGATGCGTCGCTGCTGCGCTTCGGGAATCCCGATTCCGGTGTCAGCGACCGACAGACGCAGCCCGATATCCTCCTCGCCGGCATTTTCGACGGCGACGTTCAGCGAGATACTGCCTTCCTCGGTGAACTTGACCGCGTTACCCAGAACGTTGAGGAGCACCTGGCGCAGCCGGGCCGAATCGCCCACCAACTCCGAGGGCACGTCGTCCGCGATTCGGGTGTGAACTTTCAGTCCTTTTTCCTGAGCGCGGACAGAGAGCGTATTCACAGCCAGTTGGACACACTCCCGCACGGAGAACCGCACGGGGATCAGGTCCAATTTGCCGGCCTCAACTTTGGAGAGATCGAGAATATCGTTTAGCAGCGTCATGAGGGAATCGGCTGAACTGTCCGCCATTTTCAGATATCTCTTTTGCTCTGTGGTGAGCGGCGTGGCGAGAAGAAGATTCAGCATACCGATCACTCCGCTGATTGGGGTCCGAATTTCGTGGCTTATGTTAGCCAGGAACTGACTTTTCGCCCGGCTGGCGATCTCAGCCTGTTCCCGGGCCCTGTTGATCGCGGCTTCGGTGCGCTTGCGCTCGCTGATATCCCGCGCCACCACTTGAACGGCATCACCGCCCTCGTGCAGGGCCGGCAACATGGCGACTTCCACGTCCACCGCCGCCCCGTCCAATCGCAGCATTCTACCCTCGGTCCATACGGTTCCCGACTGGAACGAAGAAGCCCGCTGCAACCGTTCCAGGACGGCCTCGCGATCGCTCGGTGCAAAGAGTTCGAGCAGGGGCTTGCCGGTCAAAACCTCGTCCGCCGAGGCGCCGACCAGCTTTCGTAGCGCCTCATTCGCCTCCACGAGCTTTCCGTCCCGGCCGACCCCGACCGCGCTGCTCGAGAGCTCGAGCAGCCGCCGGTACTGTTGCCGGCTTTGCTCCAGAGACCGCTCGAGCTTGTCACGAGCGAGCATCTCGCGGCGATAGATGTGAAACAACACGACTGGCGATACCCCTAGCATGCAGGAAGTGACCACGAGGAGGCTCTGCTTCTGATCTCCAGTAAGGAGCGAAATTGTGGCGCCCACCGACAACGCGGCCAGCACCACCATCGAAAGTAGCGAAAGCCGGACCAGCTTTTTCCAACTCATTAACGCGCTTACTCCATTTCGCCTTTCCTGTCAATCGACTGGATTGGATTGGACTTTAGAGCAAAACTCCCCCTCCAATTTCAGAGCGAACGGTTTTCACGGCGGGTTTCCGGCAGACGAGTCATCCGGCATGAACAGCAGCGTCGACAATATCCGGAAGCATTCCTCCAGCTAAATCCGCAGAATTGAAAACCCTGGGATTGCCACACGATCATTTCCGCAGATCCGAGGGTGGCATGGCCATGGAGCGCCCCGCCCAGATTTCTGGTGGTGTTGGTTTCGGCACACCTCATCGAGTCCCGCGTAGTCGAAGAGCCGGATCCTGATCGGTGTTTGGCCTATCCGACACCAACATGGGCGATTGGCTTGGTTCCGACCACTCCGGGCGGGCGGATTTGGCCGTCCCCCGAGTGAAACAACATGTAATAGACTCGCTGTATGCAGCGTCTGTCTGATACTGTCTGGCCCGCTTGTCTCCTATTTCTTCTGTTCGTCCCGGCCGCGGCGCAGGAAGCCCAGGAATCCCGTCCTGACGCCGTGAAGACCTACAAGGCCGTTCCCGGCGAGGACCTCCGACTGCATTTCTTCTTCCCTCCGGATTGGAAGGCGGAGGATCAGCGACCGGCGATTGTCTTTTTCTTTGGCGGCGGATGGACCGGCGGCAGCCCGGCGCAGTTCTTTCCCCACAGCCGGCACTTCGCCTCCCGCGGCATGGTGGCGGCGAGCGCGGAGTACCGGACGCGGGGGAGCCACGGAACGGATCCGTTTGCCTGTGTTGCCGACGGCAAGTCCGCGGTCCGCTGGCTGCGGGCGAATGCGTCGTCTCTCGGGATTGATCCGCAGCGTATTATTGCGGGAGGCGGCTCAGCCGGGGGACATGTGGCCGCCTCCACCGCTACGCTACTGCATTTACGGAACGAGGGAGAAGACCGCTCTGTCAGTTCCGTGCCGAACGCCCTCCTGCTCTTCAACCCGGTGATCGACACCACGATGTTGGGCTATGGGGCCGGGAAACTGGTAGTTCGCGCCCTGGAGGCATCTCCTGTCCACCACGTGCGGGCAGGGGTTCCACCCACTTTAATATTTCATGGTACGGCGGACAAGACAGTACCGTTCGAGAACGTCGAACGGTTTCAGAAAGTGTCGGAGGAGCGAGGAAACCGCTGCGAATTGGTTCCGTACGAGGGCAAGGCACACGGTTTCTTCAACTATAACCGCGATCGCGCCATCTACGAGGGCACTCTCCGGCGCGCTGATCAATTTCTTGATGCCCTGGGCTTCTGATCGCCATCGAGGCCGCGGGGGCAGCCGAGCCGACGTGTCCAGCACACGTCAAGGCATCGCCGGATGTGAATTCCGCATCTCAGCTCTATGACAGTTGCAGAACACCTCAGTCTTCGGGCCGAACTTCTGAGCCGAGCACACCAGGCGGGCGAGGGTTCGGCGGCGGTTCCCATCCGCAACTGGTTTCCGGAGCTGACCGGCCGGAGTGAAGACAGCATTCTCACCGCGGAATTCTCCCTTGACGACGCGAAGCTGACCGTCGCCCGGGAACATGGCTTCGACGACTGGGAGGATGTCCTGCGCCGCGGAGCGGTGAGACCGGACACCGAATTCGAGGATACGGTCGATGCGGTTGTGTCGGGAAACGTGCGCGGACTGCGGATGCTGCTCGCCTGGCGGCCCGATCTGGCCAACGCCCGGTCCAACTACGGTCATCGAGCTACACTGCTTCATTATGTCGCAGCGAACGGTGTAGAAACTCGCCGCCAGCGAACACCGGCCGAGGCAGTCGTGGTGGCCCGCACGCTGCTCGATGCGGGCGCGGCAGTAGACGCAACATGCGGGATCTATGGCGGCGGACCCGAGTCGACGACGCTCTGCCTCCTCGTCACCAGCGCCCACCCGGCGCGCGCCGGTCTGCAGCGGAGCCTGGTACACACGCTGCTGGACGCGGGGGCGGAGCCACGCGGGCTAAGCCGCGACGGAGCGCCTCTCCGTCTGGCCCGCCAGTTCGGCTACGAGGCCGCTGCCGACGTGTTGCAGCAGCGTGGCGGATAATCCCAAACGGAAATGATTCCGGCGGCGTATTCTTCCGATTCCCCGCTGGAGTTTTGTTAAACTCCGGAATGTGACCGAAGCGACTTCTGGCCAAATGAGGACTCTGTCCATCGACATCGGAGGGTCCGGCTGCAAGGCTTTTGTCCTGGACACTGCAGGCGAACCCGTTACAGAACGTATCCGCATCAAGACGCCCGACAATCCGGTACCCAAGGTGGTGATCGACATATTGAAGGACCTCGCAGACCGTTCCGGAGAATTCGATCGCGTCTCGTGCGGGTTTCCCGGGGTGGTCATGGACGGCGAGATCAGAACCGCCGTGAACCTGCATCCGGACTGGGTTGGGGTGAACCTGGCCAAAGAACTCGAGCGGATTACGGGCAAGTCCGCCCGTGTGGCCAATGACGCCGACATTCAGGGACTCGCCGTGATCGAGGGGAAGGGCGTGGAGATGGTGCTGACACTTGGCACCGGCATGGGCGCCTCCCTTTTCTCCAACGGGCATCTCGTACCCAATCTAGAGCTCGGACATCACCCCTTCCGCAAGGACAAGACCTACGAGGAGTGTCTGGGCGAAGCCGCGATGAAGGAGAAGGGACTCCCCAAATGGAACAAACGGCTCCAGGAGGCCATCGCGCTACTGGACCGCATCTTCAACTACCGGAAGCTCTACCTCGGCGGAGGCAACGCCAAGAAGATCGATTTCGAGTTGCCGGCGAACGTCGAAGTGGTTCCGAATCTAGCGGGGCTGCTCGGCGGCATACACCTCTGGCGAGACTGAGACGCCGCCGGCCGTGCAACAATTCGATTTGGACCCAAACACCGTCAAAGAAAACCTTGCTCAGGTGGAGGAGCGTATCGCCGGCGCCGCCGGCCGCGCCGGCCGCAGCCGCGACGAGATCACGCTCATCGCCGTCACGAAGGTTTTTCCTTCCGCAGCAATCACCGCCGCTCACGCCGCCGGGTTGCGTGAGTTCGGCGAGAATTACGTACAGGAGTTCGAGGGCAAGCACCCGGGCGTCGCCGGTCTCGAGGGCATCCGCTTTCACCTGATCGGGCACCTCCAATCGAACAAAGCGCGGCGCGCGGCCGAGCTTTTCGATACCGTTCAGACCGTGGACACTCCCAAACTCGCTCGGCGCCTCGACCAGTACGGCCGCGACCTGGAGGTGATGATCGAAGTGAAGCTCTCCGGGGAAGAGTCCAAACGGGGCGCCGGTCCGGAAGATGTTCCGGCCATTATCGAAGCGATTCGCGGCGGCGAAAACCTCCGGCTGACGGGGCTGATGACGATGCCGCCGTGGTTCGACGATCCGGAAGCGGCGCGTCCCTATTTTGTCCGCCTCCGGAAGCTGGCCGAGAAGCATTCGCTCGAAAAGCTTTCGATGGGTATGTCCCACGACTTCGAGGCCGCCATCGAGGAGGGAGCGACTCACATCCGCGTCGGCTCCGCGCTGTTCGGCCCCCGGCCAAAAAAGAAGTGACCGTTGGTTTTCATTCCCCGCTCCCCCCGGCGCCGAGCGGTGTGGCCGACTATTCGGCGGCGCTGCTCGAGGCCCTGAGGGAACGAACCGACGTCGCCATCAACCCACTGAATCCGGCGAATGTCGAGCTCTATCATCTCGGCAACAACCAGCTCCATGCACCCATTTACAAACGCTTGATGAAGCGCCCCGGCGCCGCGGTTCTCCATGACGCAGTGCTGCACCACTTTTTTCTTGGTGCGATGCCGCAAGAGCTCTACACCGCGGAGTTCGTCTACAACTACGGAGAGTGGAGCCGGGAACTGGCGGTAAACCTCTGGCGCCAGCGGTCTCGTTCGAGCCAAGCCGTGCGGTATTTTCGCTACCCGATGCTGCGGCGGGTGGGAGAGGTGGCGCACACCGTGATCGTTCACAACCCGGGGGCCGCGCGGATGGTGAAGGAGCACGCGCCGGGAGCGACAATCGTGGAAATCCCCCACCTACTCCCGCCAGCGGCCGCTCCCGATCCGGCGGAGGTGTTTCGCCTGCGCCTCCGGCTGGGCGTCCGGTCTCATGCCACGATGTTTGGCGTCTTCGGGTATCTGCGGGAATCTAAGCGCCTGCACGCGATCCTAAGCGCCTTCGAGGCGGTCCACCGGCAAGCTCCGGAAAGCGTGCTTCTGGTCGCCGGCCGTTTCGCCTCGTCTGACCTGGAGCGCGGGGTCGCGCCGCTGCTCGATCACCCGGGAGTTCGCCGCGCGGGCTATCTAGACGAAGAGAAGTTCTTGCTCCACGCCGCCGGGACGGATGTATGCGTGAATTTGCGCTATCCGCCAGCGGGAGAGACTTCGGGCATCGCCATCCGGCTGATGGGTTTAGGAAAACCGGTGCTGGTTACGGCGGGCGAGGAGGTCAGCAGGCTGCCTGAAAACGCCTGCCTCCGCATCGACGCCGGTCCCGGCGAACGGGAGATGCTGGCCCACACGATGCTCTGGCTGGCACAGGATCCCGCCGCGCGGCGGGTAATTGGGGCCAATGCCGCGGAGCACATCGCGCGGTATCACGACGCGGGCGAGTGCGCCGAGCGGTACCTGGAGGCGCTGCGGGAACTTCCCCAGCGGCCGGTGAAGCCGCAGAGATCGCTTCGCGCCCACTGAGGCTTTCAGCCGTCCTCCCGCTTCCAGTATTCAAGCGCCGTTCCAGTGGCGCCGCCAGGGCCCTCGGTGACGGCGCGCCGCCGAATCTGATCCATCTCCGCCGGCGGGAGGGGCCGTTTCAGCGCCCGGGCAATGCGTAGATCGTCGTCGGCTTGGCCCGCGGTGCTGAAACCAAGAGTGGCACAGTGGATAGGAAGGCTCAGCGAGTACTCCAGGCATTCTCTGGCGCTCAACACGCGCAGCAGAAAAGCGTTGCCGAAGACCTTCATGGCCTGAATCCCCATGCCGTGCTCGACGGCCTTGGGCAGGGTAATCTTCTCGAAGCTTAGATAGGCGGGATCTGCGGCGTGGAGGGGCATCAAAATCGAGTCGAAGCCGTCGTACCGATCAAGCATCTCATTGAGCACGAAGGGGTCGGCGTGGCCGGTGACCCCGATGAAGCGGCATTTGCCCGACTTCTTGGCGGCCTCGAACGCCTCCATCGCGCCGCCGGGAGCGAAAATCTTCTCCACGTCCTCCTTGGTGTTCACGGCGTGCATCTGCCAAAGATCAACGTAGTCCGACCGGTATCGTTCGAGGGTTTTTAGCAGCTCGGCTGTGGCGTCTTTCGCGGAGCGCTGGGTCGATTTCGAGGTAAGGAACAGCTCCTTACGGTGTTCGGCGAGCGCTTCGCCATAGACCTCTTCTGAGTGTCCTTCCCAGTAGCTGTGGGCGCAGTCCCAGTAGTTGAGGCCGAGATCGAGGACATATCGCACGTGCTCGCGGGCGGCCTCCTTGGTGCGCAGCAACTTCAGCCGCACGCCGCCCTGGCCGATCACGGAGAGCTTGACGCCCGTCTTGCCGAACTGGCGCATCGGGATGTCCCCCGCCGTCGCCTTTGCCGCGCGAGCGGAGCGGCTGGAGAGGCCGAGTCCCGCAAAGATCGATCCCACGAATGTTCTGCGAATCATGCTTTCCTCCCGATAATGAGGTCCGACTGCCCCGGCAGCGCGGCGCGCTGCACGTGCGGGAAACCCGCCTGCCGGAGCCAAGCCGCATATTCACTTTCCCGGTAGCTGGAGCCGCCGGGCGTAGCTACCAACATATTAATCGCAAACAGCGCTGCCCATGGAGGGCCAGCACCGTCCTCATCCAGTATGAAGTCCTGGACGACGACCCGCCCGCCGGGCTCGAGCGCTTTCAAACAGCGGCCCAGCAGGTCCCTGTTTTCGTCAGGACTGAGCATGTGGCAGATATTCGAAAGTAGCAACAGGTCATATCCTTCTCCGAGGTCGTCTCGCGTGAGGTCTCCTTCGACGAAGCGGAACCGGTCCGTGAGCCCGGCTGTCTCCACGTGCCGTCGCGCGATTGGCAGTACATCGGGTTTGTCGAGAATGGCGGCCTCGAGCTCGGGATTTGCCCGGGCAAAGGCGATGGCATAGCTGCCCGGGCCACCTCCCACGTCGAGCAACCGCCGGATGCCGGCCGCCCCGGCCGCCTTCACAACCTCCGGAGCGCGCACCGCTCCAGTGCGCGACATGGCGGCGATGAAGCTTTCGGTCCAGGAGAGATCCGGCGCTCGTGGCTCCTCCTGCAGGATCTCGGTCAGCCGTGACCAGGAATGCCACTGGTTCACCGTATGCATGGTCGCCGCCCGCTCGTTGTTGGGGGAAGCCTCGTCGAAGTAGCGGGCGGCGACTTCGCCGCTGCGGTAGATTTCGCCGTCCTTTACGAGCAAATCCAGCGCCACCAAAGCGTTCAGCAACAATGTGGTACCGCGCGGTTGAGTTCTCAAGCGGCGGGCGACTTCGGTGGCGCTCGCGCCACCACCGATGGCAGTAAACAGGTTCAACTCGACAGCGGTAAGTATGATGCGGCTGGCCTGGAAGCCGCGGACCATCGCGGAGAGGTCGTCTGGCAGCATGTATCTACGATACTCCGCGCGGCGGGACGGATTCGACGGGGACGGCAGTGATGGATCCGGGGAGCGGGCCACCTCCGCCCGCGGGGGTATCATGAAGAGAGCGCTATCTCCTGACCATGCCTTTCGCTTCCATTCCCGACGCAATTGAGGATTTTCGTGCCGGCAAGATGCTCGTGGTGGTCGATGACGAAGACCGCGAGAATGAAGGTGATCTCACCGTGGCCGCGGAGAAAATCACGCCCGGGATCATCAATTTCATGGCCGTGCACGGGCGCGGGCTGATTTGCCTGGCGATGAGTGAGGAGCGATGTGAAGAGCTGCAGCTTCCGATGATGTCGCAGGTAAACACTTCGCGCTTCGGCACCGCGTTCTGCGAAGCTATCGACGCTCGGGAGGGCATCACTACCGGCATTTCGGCGGCGGACCGCGCCCACACCATTCAGATCGCGATGGATCCTAACGCCAAGCCTTATGACTTGGCGCGGCCCGGTCACGTCTTTCCCCTGCGCGCGCGAAACGGCGGCGTTCTCGTGCGGGCGGGGCAAACCGAGGCGGCGGTGGACTTGGCGCGACTCGCCGGGCTGCGGCCGGGCGGGGTAATTTGCGAGATCATGAACGATGACGGCACCATGTCGCGCGTACCGGATCTCGAGAAGTTCTGCGCCCGCCACGACCTGAAGTTGATTTCGGTGGCCGACTTGATCCGATACCGGTTGCACACCGAAAAGTTCATTCGCCGCAAGGCGGAGGGAAGGCTCCAGACCGCCGAGGGAGAGTTCCACACCATCGCATACACGTCCACCATTAATCCGGAGATCCATCTTGCGCTTGTCCACGGCGAGGTGGAAAAGGCCGATGTGGTCACGGTGCGCATGCATACGCATTGCGCGTTCGGCAATATCCTCGGCTCAATTGAGTGCGACTGTGACAAGCTGGTGCGGACATCCTTGCGGCGTATCGTTAAGGAAGGAGCCGGGGTTCTCGTCTATCTGCATGAGAGCGGCTCGGGACTGCGCATGCTCCCGGCCGAGGAAGTGGGTGAACCGAGAAAACTAGTGTCGCACGGCCGGAAGTTCAAGCACTACACCACGCCGGACGGCCAACGGCTGCTTCAGTACGAGAGCGGCATCGGAGCCCAAATCCTCTCGGATCTAGGACTTCGCAAAGTGAGATTGCTGACCAACCACCCGCGCAAGATCGTGGGGTTGGAGGCATTTGGCATTGAGATTGTGGAACAGGCGCCTGTAAGTTAGCGTCGAAAGAGGTATCATGCTGAGAATCCTTACTGCTATCCTTCTTGCGGCCGCCCCGGCGGTGTCGCAGGTCACTCCGGAACTGCTTTCCCTACTCCCGGACGAGACGAAGGTAATTGCGGGCGTGAATCTCGAGGCGGCCCGCACGACTCCCTTTGGGGAATACGTCATGACCGAAATGGAGAAGCATTCGGAGGGTATCGACGACCTTCTGGAAGCGACCGATTTTGACCTGCGGAGAGATCTGAGCGAAATCGTGGTTGGAGCGACGGGTCTCCAGAAGGAAACCCGGGCGCTGATCCTCGCCCGCGGCGCATTCAATCCGGACCGCATCATCGCCCACGCTGAAGCCCACGGGTCGGTGCTCTCCACCTTCGGCGATGTCCGAATGTTGCGCGGGCAACACGAGCGCTCGCCGGCGTTGGCGTTTCTCTCCATGGACCTCGTGGCCGTGGGCAAGACGGAGGATGTGCTCGCCGCGATTGAGCGCCTGGGCGAGCAGGAAAACGCCGGCACGCCGGCAGCAGTCAGGGCGATTGAGCTCAGCAACTCGAATCATGCCTGGTGCGTGGCGGTTGGCTCACCGGCGGAGCTCACCGGAAGGGATGACCTCACGCCGGACAACTCCCCAATTCGCGGGGACCTGATCCGCTCGATTCGGGTGCTCAGCGGCGGCGTGAGCTTTGGCGAAACGGTAATTCTGACCGCGTCAGCAGAAACGGAAACGCCGGATGCAGCGATGGCTCTCGGCAGCGTGGTGCAGTTCTTCTTGAGTTTTGCCCGGCTGAACGCAGAGGATCCCGACATGGCGGCGCTACTCGGACGGATGCTGAGCGATCTTTCCATCACGACCCAGGCAACGAGCGTTACATTAACTCTGCCGGTGGCGCAGGCCGACCTCGAAGCGTTTCTGCGCCTGGTACACGGCAATCGCGCCAGCCGGCACGAGACGAAACGGCCGGTGGAGCAGCCCGGTGAGCGTTCCGGCCGGCGGACGCGCAGCGGCGGCTCGCGATAGCCGCGAAGCGGATCCGGCAACGGCATGAGTGCCGGCAGCGGCGGCTGAACCTTCGGATGCTTCTGATCAAGCCCACGGGCGGGCGACACGGTGGATAGCGTTGACGAGTTTGCGGTAGGGGATTGCGCCGGCGTCGAAATGCAGCCATTCTCCGTCCCGCCAACTGGAGTAGAACCAGCGGGCGAGAATGGCGAGGTGCTCCTGGCGTTCCACCACCGGCACGCGCGGCTCATCGAGAGAGGCCGCCACTTCGCGCAGGCGCTTATCCATGGAAACCGGATTTCCCTGGGGAGCGGTCAGCGAGAAGGTGCGGGGCCGCAGCCACACTCCGCCGCGCATGAACCAGAGTTCCACTGCATCCGGCGTTTTCGAGGGGGTGACTGCGACGCCGTGGAGACGGTCAATATCCCGGGCGAGTTCGTCGCGCAGTTTCAGCACTCCTTGCACACGCTCCAACTGCTGGTGCTGGCGGGCGGCTTCCTCAAACTGGAGTTCGTCGCTGAAGCGGTCCCGGGCTGCAGTAATGGAGCGGACAAAGGAATCACCGCCGGTGGAGAGAAACTCAGCCACGCGATTAACTTCGCCGGCGTACTCATCGACACCGACCACGTCCTGACAAGGCCGGAGGCATTTGCCCATCTCGCCATAGATGCAGCCCGGATGCTCGGGAGAGGGGTCGAAATCCTCTTGGCAGCGGCGGATTTGGAATAGGTTGAGAAACTCGTCCTCGAACCGTTCGGCGACCGCCCGGGTCCGAAAAGGTCCGCAGAATAGAGCCCGGGAGCCGGTGAGGCGGGTGGTGATCTGGGTTCGCGGAAAGGCGTGCGAAAGGATGAGCTTGACGTAAGGGGGCGGGCGGAGCTTCAGCCGCCGGCGGTAATCGTCCGGAAAACACCCGCGGGCAAGCGCCCAAGAATAGAGTGTCTGTTCCAAGCGTGAAGCGGTCAGCCAGTATTCCACCCGGCTCGCCACCGCGCGCAGGTTGAGAAAGCGGGTGGGTCCCCGGCGCTCGCGGAGCAGGCGGCACAGGCGGCGTTTGAGCACAGCCGTCCGGCCGAGGTATGGGGCTCCCTGTTGCGGATGAATAAGAAATACGGCAGGCGCATTCGGGGTCTCGTCTATGCGCGAATCAAGTGAGGAGGAGCCTTCACCGGCAACGATCAGGGTTGGCGGGGGCAGGGTCATCGGGGACTCACCCGAAGCGGCTTTCCAGGATAGCGGCAATCCGCTCGCTGGCGAGGCCATCGCCGTAGGGATTGTGCCGCCGCGCCATTTCCTCATACCGGGAGGAATCGTCAAGGAGGGTGCTGGCTTCGGTCACGATGCGTTCGACAGAGGTGCCGACCAGCTTGACGGTCCCGGCCTCCACCGCCTCCGGGCGTTCGGTCTTCTCACGCAGAACCAGGATAGGTTTCCCGAGCGACGGGCCTTCTTCCTGTATCCCGCCTGAATCAGTAATGAGGAAATGGGCCTTCCGCATTAGGTCAACGAAGGAAACGTAGTCCAACGGTTCGATGATCCGGATTCGGGAATTGATTCTGAGGAAACTCCGGACCGGAGCCTGTACATTCGGGTTTGGATGGGCGGGATAAACGATTTCGATTCCGTCGCGGCGTGACAGTATGTCGAGGGCCTGGCAGATCCGTTCGAACCCCGCACCGAAGCTCTCACGGCGGTGCGCTGTAACCAGGATCATTCGCTTGCCGTCCTGGCGGGCGAGGGGCGCCGGAGCGACGAGCGAGCCGGCCTCCAGTTTTCGGGCAATATCGAGCACTGCGTCGATGCCGGTGTTGCCGGTGACATGAATGCTCTCGGGAGAAACGTGTTCCCGGCGGAGGTTCCCGGCCGACTTCTCGGTGGGACAAAAGTGAAGTGTCGCGAGGCGGGAGCTGAGTACTCGGTTCATCTCTTCCGGGAAGGGCTGGGTTATGTCGAAGGTCCGCAAACCGGCTTCCACGTGTCCCACCGGAATCCCGGCATAGAAAGCCGCGAGCGCCCCGCACAGCGTCGTGGTGGTGTCCCCCTGCACGAGCACTACGCCGGGGCGGACGGTGTCCAGTACGGACTCCAGGCCGGCAAGGATCTTCGCAGTGGAGCCAAAGAGGGATTGACCAGGAGTCATGACGTCCAGGCGGTAGTCGGGATTCACGTCGAACGCCGCGAACGCTTCGTCCGCCAGATTCCGGTGCTGTCCGGTGGCGCAGACTTTCACCGCGAAGCGCCGGGGACGGGATCGCAATGTTTCGGCGACGGGACAAAGCTTGATCGCCTCGGGCCGGGTTCCGGCAATAATCAGAACGCGCGTCATCATTCTTCGCGAGCGAGCGCCTCCTTCGGCCGGCTGGAAACCAGTTCCGGCTTCAGCCGGTCTGGAAGCCAGCTTGCGCGGGATAGCCTTGCAAGTTTCAATGCATCCATAAGCGCGGGGGGACGGCTCCAGTAGTTGAGCCCGGCGTACACGGCTCCCCCCAGAAGAACTCCGGCCACGAGGACCGGGACCCTTCCGAATCCGGCGCTCTCCATCGCCAGGCGCGCCGCGAACACCACCCCCCCCATGATCACGCAATTGAGCGTATGTAATCCGACCGGTGCGAGGATATCCCGGAGCTTCAGCCCCCTGATCAGCCAGGTCGCGGGGATCTGCATCGGAACAAAGAGCGCGAGGCTAACGACGAGATATGCCGTAGCGACGCCAAGTATGCCCCAGGCGAGACCGATGACAAAGGCCAGGACGTACAACGCCGTCCAGAGCATTCCCCAATAGAACAGCAGGTCCGTCCGGCCTTTTACCTGGTAGAGCACATTCACCAGAGCGGCCACGGATTGGATCATGCCGACGGGAGCGAGGATCATCACCACGGGCGCCGACGGCAGCCACTTGTCGCCGTACACAACCGAGACGAACGGCTCGGCGAGCACGAGGAGTCCCGTCAGGAGCGGAAAGGCGAGGAACGCGACGATGCCACAGGTCCGGGAGTACTGCTGCCGGAGGGCCTCATCGTTATCCTGTTCCCGAGCGAGTGCGGGTAAAAGAACATGGCTAATGAGCATGGTGATCATTTCGTAGGGCAGAAGCATCAGCCCATAGGCGACGCGGTAGAACCCTACCAATCGATCTCCAAGTCTGGCGCCGAGGAGGAAAGAGTCGCTGTTCCGGGCGAAGTGTTGCACGATCTCGAACGCCGAGAGGAAGCCGCCGAATCGCAGCACCTGTTTCAGCTTCTCGAACCGAATGACCAGCTCGGGTTTCCACGGGTGACAGAGAAACGAGCCCGCGGCGAAGAGTCCGGTTCTGGTGAGAGATCCCGCCACCAGCGACCAGACACCCCAGCCGGTCCAGGCCATAACCAGTGACACGACGCCGCCCAGAATGGCGCCTACCAGGCTCACCGCGGCCATGAGATCGAATCGCATGTGGCGAGTGAGCATTGCCGACGGCACAAGACCGATGGCTGAAATGATGAAGTTGAAGCTAAGAACGATGGCGACCAACCCTACCTGATCGTTGTGATAGACACGCTCGATAACCGGGCTCGCTCCCACGATTACTAGCATCAGGGCCGTGGCGAGGACCATGTTCAGAAGAAAAGCGCTCGAGATGATCTCCCGGTCGATTTCCTTCAATTGAACCAGCGCCCGATAGAACCCCAACTGTTGAAGGATCTGCACGAAACCGATGACGACCATCGCCATCGCGACCACGCCATAGTCCTCCGGCATGAGCAACCGGACCAGAACGATGCCCACGGCGACGCGGATGAGACGTCCGGCGTAGGCCGCAAACGCGGTCCATCGCATCCCTGACCAGACATCATGCCCACTGCTGCTCGAACGGTTGGGGATATCCTGACTCATCGTCTCAGGTGAGGTCTCCGCGGCCAGGTAACATTCAACTGCGTCACGGGATTCGGGGTCGCGCCCACTAGAAAGGGTAGCATGCCAAACAGAAATCGCAGCACCGCGGCCGGAGCGTCCGGAGGCAGGCAAAAAGGAACCCGGTTCGGAAGGCCGTCGAGGGGATCGGCTTGCAATAGGGAAGTCAAATCTGCTACCAAGGATCTAACATCGCGGGTTCGCTGGAAACCCTGCGCGGAGGTAGCAGTTTCATGACCAAATCTGTCCAGCGGGGCAGGAAAGCCACTAAAAAGACGGCTGGCGGACGCAAAGCGTCCTCTGTCCGAAAAGAGTCCGCGCCGCCATCGTCTCGCGACAAACAGACCGACATTTATGACAAGGCGATGAAACTTATGGCGGCGGGTGAGTTCACCAAAGCCAAGGAGCTTTTCGATCAGGTGGTGGAGGGTCCCAGTTCGGAAGTGGCTCATACCGCACGAATGCACAGGTCCGTCTGCGAGCGGCGCCTGGAGGAACCCGAGATTAAGCTGGAGACCGCGGAGGACCACTACAATTACGCAATCACTCTGCTCAACCGCCGCGAGCCGGATACGGCCCGCAAGTATCTGGAGAAAGCGCTGGCTTCTAATCCAAAGGCGGATCATGTACTGTACGCCCTCTGTCTAAGTCATGGACTAACTGGAGATATCGACGCCGCCGCCAGGCACCTCGCACGCGCTATCGATATCAACCCGCGAAATCAGCGCGCCGCCAGGAACGATCCGGATTTCGCGCCATTCCTCTCCGCGCCGCAGATCCAAGCTTTGCTCCGGGTGGATGGGGAAAGGACCGAGTCTGAGTAGCGAACCATTAGTCGCCGTAGACAATCCGCTACGAATTGTCGCAATCGGCGGAGGGACGGGCCTCTCCACGCTGCTCCGGGGCTTGAAGGACTATGCGCATTCGCCTCTGTATCAGGCCGGCAAGAGGTTGTGGCCTCCAGTGGACGTTACGGCCGTGGTCACGGTCACCGACGACGGAGGCAGTTCCGGGCGCCTGCGCCGGGAATTCGATATTCTTCCGCCCGGGGACATCCGCAACTGCATGGTGGCTCTATCCGAGGACGAAGCGCTGTTGTCGAAGCTTTTCCAGTACCGTTTCCACACCGGCCGCGGGCTGAAGGGGCACAGTTTCGGGAACCTGTTTCTCGCCGCCCTGACTGGGGTGACAGGCGATTTCGCCAAGACCGTGCAACTTTCCTCGGAAGTGCTGGCGATCGTCGGGAGGATCTATCCCTCAACGAAGGCAAATGTACGGCTGGAGGCGAGGCTGGCGGACGGAACCACGGTGAGCGGCGAAACCCGGATCAGCAGGAGCAAGACACGCATCGACAGGATTCTGCTCGAACCGCACCGGTGCCGGCCGCTTCGCGAGACCTTGAACGCCATTGCAGCCGCGGATCTGATCTGTTTCGGTCCCGGGTCGCTGTTCACGAGCGTGGTCCCCAACGTTCTGGTCGGTGGAATTCCCAGAGCAATTGCGGAATCGCCCGCGGTCAAAGCCTATTTTGTCAACCTTATGTGGCAGCCGGGAGAGACAATGAACTTTAGCGCCTCCGATCATGTGCGGGTTATACACAAGCAC
This sequence comes from uncultured Solibacteraceae bacterium, assembly GCA_964468205.1. GTDB lineage: Bacteria > Acidobacteriota > Terriglobia > Bryobacterales > Bryobacteraceae > CAWELS01. The sequence goes on from CAYXVG010000001.1 coordinate 24,169, forward strand.
GCCCGCCGGCGGCTGATTGATGTCGCGGTCATAAACACAAGGCCGATCTCCGGCTCCATGCGTAGCCGCTACGCTGCACAAAGGGTGTTTCCGGTGGCGAACGACACACCTGTACTCGATGAACTCGGGTTGCGGGTGGTCGGTACGAACCTGCTCGCAAAGGGCGAGAAGGTACGGCACGATCCGCAGGCTACCGCCGCGGTGGCGGTGAGGCTGGCTCAGGAAGGCCGCAAAGCGGGCGGCGAGCGGAGCTGAATAACCGGAAGGAAGCTCGCAGGGATGTACCCACAGGAGGAGAACAGCATGGATGATTCTGTATCAATTCTAATTCTGGCCGCGGGCCTGGGCACACGAATGAAGTCCAAGCACGCCAAGGTACTGCACCGCGCCGGCGGGAAGCCACTGATTTCACATGTCGTGGACACTTGCCTCTCGGTAACGCCGGCGGAGCGGATCGTAGCCGTGGTGGGTTACCAGGCGGGCGATGTACAGGCGGCCGTGGAAGACTCAGGCATCCGATTTGCCGTGCAAACGGAGCAGAAAGGTACTGGTCATGCAGTGATGGCCGGGAAGGAGGCGCTGGACACCACCGGCGGATTGGTGGTGGTCCTCTACGGTGACGGGCCCCTCCTCTCCGAGGCCACTCTGAGGAACCTGGTGGAACGGCAGGCCACCTCGATCACGGCCGCCACACTGATCACGACGATTCTTGACGATCCCACCGGTTATGGCCGTGTCATCACCGGCCGCGAAGGCAAGATTCAGGCCATCGTCGAAGAGAAGGCCTGCACCGCCGAGCAGCGCCTGATTCGGGAGATCAACAGCGGAATTTACTGCTTCCGGGGAGACCTGCTGTGGAAGCACCTCGACGAGGTTGGAACCGAGAATCCGGCCGGCGAGTATTATCTCACGGATATGGTGGAGATCCTTCGCCGGGCCAGCCACGAAGTTCAGACGATGCCGGTGGAAGATTCTACGGAATTGCTGGGCATCAACACCCGTGTGGAGCTGGCCGCGGTGGACAGGATCTTCCGGGAGCGAAAGACGCGCGAGCTGATGCTCGGCGGCGTCACCATCGAGAATCCAGAATCTGTAACGATTGACCTCGAAGTCGAGATTGGACGGGACACCGTGGTGGAGCCTTTCGCGCGCATCCTCGGGGGAACCAAGATCGGGGAAGACTGCCGGATCGGCGCCCACTCGCTAGTGCGCGACTCGCAGATCGCCGACGGAGTGGAAGTGAATGAATACACAATCGTAAACGACTCGGTGGTGGAGGCCGGCTGTAAGATAGGCCCGTACGCCCGGCTTCGGTTCGGTAACCGCATCGAGGCAGGCGCCGCCGTAGGCAACTTCGTCGAGCTGAAGAAGACCAATCTGGGCGCGCGATCGAAATCTCTTCACCTGGCCTACCTCGGCGATTCGGTCATCGGAGCGGACGTAAATATCGGAGCCGGCACTATCACTTGCAACTACGACGGAGTAAAGAAGCACCAGACGCACATCGGGGCAGGGGCGTTCGTGGGCAGCAACTCGACGCTGGTGGCGCCGGTCCAGATCGGCGCGGGCAGCTACGTCGGGGCGGGCTCGGTAATCACAACAATCGTGCCGCCGGATGCCCTGGCGCTGGGACGCGGCCGCCAGGTGAACAAAGAAGACTGGGCACGGCGGCGGCGGGAGATGGTGAAGAACGAATAGACTGCGCTACAGTACTACCACCGGGTGATAGAGGTTCGGAAGTCTCGCCTCGCCGACCGCGATGAGATCTCCTTCCTCCGAAATGGCTTTCAAAAGCTTCGCCGGCTTGCCCGAGCGAAACGGAGACCCGCGAAAGTCCCTTCCCTGCCGGATCTGGGTGGCAGTGAGGCGGTCGACCGTCTGGGACGGGATCTCGGGCAGCATTTTCGCCGCGGGAATCACGGCTTCTGAGAGGCGCTTCTCATCCGCCAGTTTTTGCAGACCCGGGAGAGAATGGGCCTCTTCGATGGAGAATTCGCTGGACCTGAGGCGAACGAGTTTTTCGAGAAACGCCCCGCATCCATAGGCTCTGCCCAGATCGTGCGCGATGCTCCGGAGATAAGTCCCTCCGGAACAATGAACCCTCACCCTTGCCAGCGAGCCTTGGCAGGAAATCAACTGCAGTTCGTAAACCGTCACCGTGACTGGGGAAAGATTAGCCGGCTTGCCCTTGCGGGCCAATTTGTAGGCGGGGACCCCGGCTACCTTCTTGGCGGACACCGGAGGCGGCGCCTGCTCAATCTTACCGTGAAACCCGGCGAGAAGCCCCTCCAGGCGGTTCGGATCTAGCGATGGTTCGTTTTTCTCGCTGACCGCCTCTCCATCGACGTCGTAAGTATCCGTCGACCAGCCAAAGTGGATCACCCCATCATAGACCTTGTCGCTGGCCGTATAGAACTGGGCCAGGCGCGTAGCCCGGCCAATAACCAGGGGAAGCACACCAGTCGCGGCGGGATCCAGTGTTCCAAGATGACCCACCTTCTTGATCCTTGTGATACCCCGGACTTTGGCCACGACGTCATGCGAGGTCCATCCAGCCGGCTTGTCAACCACGATCACGCCCGTCATGCAATTCTATACTGTAGCATCGGCCGTTCGCTTCAACCGCCGGCAGGCAGGCGGCTAGAATAGAGGCATGGAAGAGAATCCCACACCCGTCCCGGAAGAAGAAGCGAAAAAAGAGGAGGATGAGCAGAAGGAGTCTTCCCAGGAGGCAGAACAGCCAAGCGGCATTCCGTTGCCGCCGGCCACCTTCGACTTCCTCGTGCTTTCGCTGCGGTCGCAGGCGGAGTTGCATCTTGGGCTGCTTCACTTTGGAGATGAAAAGGACCGCCCAAAACCGAATCTGCCCCTGGCGCAGCACGCCATCGATATGATGGCAATGCTTGTCACGAAGACGAAAGGCAATCTCAGCATGGAGGAGAGCCGTCTGTTGGAGAACTCCCTAACCGAATTACGCTTCCGTTACGTGCAGGCATCCGAAGGCTCCAAGAAGGCGTGAATGGCGTCTCATAGCGGCAAGATGACCCTGACCGTTTTAGGGTCCGGGACCAGCGTTGGCGTGCCTACCATCGGCTGCCGGTGCCCGGTTTGCACCTCCACGGACCCTCGCGATCAGCGTCTGCGGCCGTCGGTGTTTCTGCGATACCGGGGCCGGGGCGTGCTGATCGATACCACCCCTGACTTTCGACAGCAGGCGCTCCGCTTCGGAGTGGACCGCCTGGACGCAATCCTGTACACACATGCCCATGCAGACCACATCCTGGGACTGGACGATGTCCGGCCATTTAACTTCCACCAGGAGTCGCCCATACCGATCTATGCCTCCTCAGCGACGCTGACCACGATCCAGAGAACTTTCCGCTATGTATTTGACGGGCGGGAGACCCAATCTTCCCGCCCGAAGATCGAGACGCGCCTGTTCGACGAACTGCCGTTTCCCTTGTTCGGCGTCGAGGTGCAGCCGATACCGCTACCGCACGGAGAGAAAGGCTCTCATGGGTTTCGATTCGGAAACCTTGCGTATCTGACCGACCACAGCGAAATTCCGGAAACCACCAAAGAAATGCTCAGCGGGCTAGACGTGCTATTCCTCGACGCCTTGCGTCATAAGCCGCATCCAACTCACTGCACTCTAGAGCAGGCACTGCGGCACGTGGAAGAGTTGAAGCCGCGGCGGGCCTTCTTCACTCACATTTCCTGTTACATGGGAGAACATGAGAAGGTTGAGAGCCGCCTGCCCGCAAACGTTCGATTGGCTTTTGATGGACTCGAGATCTCAGTGGAGATGCCCGGATAGATGGGCGACAAGATCCGCATTTACCGTTCCCTGAGGGAGGTCCCACCCGATTTCGGCCCGTGCGTGCTCACGATTGGCAACTTCGACGGCGTCCACATCGGCCACCGGGAAGTCTTCCGGCGGGTAGCCGCCGTCGCGGAGGCGAACGGGTGGCGCCCCTCCGCCCTGACATTTGACCCCCACCCGGCGAAGGTGGTCGCTCCGAAACGCGCTCCGAAACTGCTGAGCACCCCGGAGGAGCGCTCCGTGTGGATGGAGGAGGAGGGAATCCAGCAGGTAGTGATCCTTCCGTTTACACCAGAGTTCTCCGGTCTCTCGCCCGAGCGTTTCGTCGAGGACGTTCTTGTGAAGGGTCTCGGTGTAAAAGAGATCCTCATCGGCTGGAATTTCCGTTTTGGGAGAAACCAGGCCGGCGACACCGAGTATCTTGCCGCACTCGGCAAGCAGCACGGCTTTTCTCTCGAGGTTCTCGAGGGCGTCACCTACCGCGGCTTCACGGTTTCGAGCAGCGTGATACGGCGGCTTCTCGAAGAGGGAAAGATCGCCATCGCCAACCGCATGCTGGGCCGGCCTTATTCAGTTTCCGGGGCCGTCGTGCCCGGCTATGGAATAGGAGCAAAGAAGACCGTACCCACATTGAATCTGCGCACCGACGCCGAAGTGCTTCCGGCCACTGGGGTCTACGTTACGCGGACGATAGATGTCGATACGGGGGTGGAATGGCCGTCGGTCACCAATATCGGCTACCGGCCAACGTTCAAAGGCGATAACTTGAGCGTCGAATCCCATGTATTAGAGAACCTGGGGGACGCGAGTCCCGGCCGGATACGGCTGACGTTTCTGAAACGGCTCCGGCGGGAGCGCAGATTCCCCAACGCGGAGAAGCTGAAGGTGCAGATTCTGCGCGATGTGAGTCGCGCAGAAGCGTACTTCCGGCGGGTGGAGAAGTGGGTTGGGGAGGCGGCCCGCAGCTACTGAGCCGGGGCCGCTGCAGAGCGATCCACTAGCGCACGAAAGCGCCGTCGTGATTGAAGGCTAAGCGACCGCGAGTTCGCCTGCTGTGTAACGCTTGGCCATCTCCTCGAGCGGCATCGGCTCGTAGTCGCCGGCGTGTCCGGCTTGTCCGAAAGCGATCATTCGGGCTTTGACGACTTCAGTCATCGCCTCGCGGGCCGGCTTCAGGTAATCGCGGGGATCGAACTTACCCGGGGTTTCCATGAAGACCTTGCGAATCGCGCCGGTGATAGCGAGGCGGTTGTCCGTATCCACATTAATCTTGCGGACACCGTGCTTGATACCGTTCTGGATCTCGGCTACCGGAACACCCCAAGTCGGTTTGATTTCACCGCCATATTTGTTGATAACATCCTGGAGTTCCTTCGGCACGCTGGAAGAGCCATGCATCACGAGGTGCGTGTTTGGAAGCTTCTCGTTGATCTCGATGATGCGCTGCATGGCGAGGATCTCGCCATCCGGCTCACGGGTGAACTTGTAGGCGCCGTGGCTGGTGCCGATGGCGACCGCAAGAGCGTCGATACCGGTCTGTTTCACGAAGTCGACCGCTTGGTCAGGATCGGTGAGGTGGGCCAGCGGATCGACATCTGCGCCATGGCCATCCTCAATGCCGCCGAGGCAGCCCAGTTCGCCTTCCACCGAGACACCGCGGGCATGAGCCATCTCGACGACTTCCCGGGTGACCTTCACGTTGTACTCGTAGCTGGCCGGAGTCTTGCCGTCCGCTTCGAGCGAGCCGTCCATCATGACGCTGGTGAACCCAAGGTCGATCGCCGATTTACAGGTCTCGGGGCTATTGCCGTGGTCCTGGTGCAAAGCCATCGGAATCTCGGGATACAGCTCGGCTGCGGCGAGCATCAGGTGATAAAGGAACCGATCATTTGAATACTTACGGGCTCCCCGGCTCGCCTGGACGATAACCGGAGACTTCGTCTCGCGAGCAGCCTCCATAATGGCTTGGATCTGCTCCATATTGTTGACGTTGAACGCGCCGACGCCGTAGCCTCCCTTAGCTGCTTCATCCAGAAGCTGTCTCATGGACACGAGTGGCATAGTGTGGGTCTCCCTTCAGTAATAAAAGGTACAGAAGTAGTGAAACTTCATTGTACCCGACGGTTGAATTCCTATGCAGAAACGTTTGGTGTCGAATCTGTAACACTAGTTCCGCCGCGTGTCGTGGGATTCTCTTACAGATTCGGGGCGGCGACTGATTCGAGCGCCAGCAGCAACTTGTCAGTATCCTTGAGAATCTTCTGCTCGGTGGATCCGGCGGCAGCTTCCACCACCCCCGTCCGCAGCAGGATCTTGACTTCACGGTCGAGATTTGATTCCCGGACGACAAATGGTTTGCCCACGTCTTGCACGTAGCTTTCCGTCAGCCAGACGGCCTCCGGTTTGGGACGGTCAACGAGCACGACAAAGTGTCCCTCACCCCAGCGTGCAAGCACGCCATCGTCAGCAACCTTGTCGCGCAGACGTCTGGAAAACTCGGCCACCACTGCGTCGCGGTACTGGCTCCCGTACCGCCTGTGGAGATAGTCGAAGTTGCTTGCCCACAGGTAGATGAGGCAAAAGGTCCGCCGCGCGGTCAGACGGTCTCGGATTTCAGACAGGACACCGTTGCGATTCGCCACGCCGGAGACGGGATCTTTTGCCGCGGCTTCGCGGGCGCTCTGCAAAGCGCCGCGCAGACTGTCCACCTCCTCGCGCAGCGTCGCCACCGCGAGTTGGTTTTGCTTTCGCAGGTTTGCGACGCTCTCTTCGACGGTTCCGACGGCGTTAACAAGTTCCGGGCACAGGCGGGTGATTTCCGGATCTTGCGCGATAGAATGCAACTGGCCGAGGCCAAGCTGGAGGCGGCGATCATCGGACTGGCTATGGCGGATTGCTTCGAGCAATTCCGCCAGGGCACGGCTTGACGTCGACACCTTCTCCTGCAACGCCCGGACGTAACGGCAAGCCTTGCCGGTATAATCCTCGAGAGCGCCGAGGAACGTGATTCGGGTTTCCCGCAGATCGTCCGCGGTCGCCGCGCTGGAAATCCGCGCCGCGAGCGTGAGCAATTCCTGGCGGAACTGCTCTTTGGCGCCATGCTCCATCTCCACCGCGCAACGGCCGGAAGCCTCCACCGCGGCCCGATAGCCGTCAAGCGACGCTTTTTGCAATGTTTCCAGACGGTCCAAGTGGGATACAGAACGTTTCAGAGAGATCATGACAACACTGCAATATCACTTATCGGCAGTCTTCCGGACTCCTCCGGGTTTTTCGCGAGCAGACCCGGGAACCGCGGTGTAGTTCGTCACGTAGTGGATGTATGCTGTAACGGAAGCGGAATCCAAGGATGATCAAGCTCATTGAGGCATTGAACTACCGGTGCTTACGCTATGTCCGCCAGCCGCTCGGGCGGCTGCAAGTGCTGGTGGGGCCCAACGCGAGTGGCAAGACGACGTTCCTCGATATCGTTTCGTTTCTTGGCGATTTCGTTGCAGGTGGCCCGGGAAAGGCACTGGTTGAACGAACTCGCAATCCTCTCGATCTATTCTGGCGGCGCATGCCCGGCTCGTTTGAGCTGGCTATCGAAGCGGAAATTCCCCAGAAACTCCGGTCACTCCTCGAAAAGCCATTCGACACTGCGCGCTATGAGGTCGGGATTACGGTTGACAAGGAGACTCTGGAGCTGTCGATCAAGACTGAAAAGTTACTATTCCAATCTGAAACGCCCCTAGAGCAGCCACAGCGCAGCCTGTTCCCCGAATCGGTGTGCCCCCCGCAGACGATCGCACGAGTCCGCCATCCCGGAGATCGATCCGTGCTGACAAAGGTTCCCGGTGGCAATGACAATTTCTACTCCGAGGTCGGAAAGGGCTGGTTCCCCGCCTTCAAACTTGGGGTAAAACGATCAACGCTCGGAAACCTGCCTGCGGACGAGACGAGATTCCCAGTTTCCACGTGGCTTCGGAGTTTGCTCAGCGAGGGTGTTCAATCCATCAGTCTCAATAGCCGGCTGCTGCGCCAGGCCAGCCCCCCGAGTCAGACGCGTGCGTTTCTCCCAGATGGCTCGGATCTTACTTCGCATCTGGGATTCTCGGGTAGCGTTGGACAGAATGAAAGAGCTCATAGTCCTGGCTGCCGACAAGTCGATTCAACAAACCATTGAGGCACTACTGGCGCGTCCCGATGCACTTGGAATCCGCCCGTTGGCGCGCGGAAACTGGGATATCGTGATCCAGCCCCAACACGATGCAAGCCTGTACCTCACTGCGCATGAGTTCTTGCGCCCACAAAGCTCGCGTTACCGTTATGCCCTTACGGTCTCGGATCGCCACGGGAGCGGCAGGGGAGAAGAGACACGAGAAGAGATGGAGCGAAGCATCGAGGACCGGCTCGCTCATTCCGGCTGGAACGAGAATCGGGCGGCGGTTGTGATCGATCCCGAACTGGAAGTTTGGGTTTGGAGCGACTCGCCCCAAGTTGAAGCTGTTGTCGGATGGAAGGGACACACCCTGAGCTTGAGACACTGGCTCGCTGAAGAGGGCTATCTGATTGAGGACCAGTCGAAGCCACTCAGCCCGCAGGAGTGTCTGGCGAAAGCGTTGCGAAAGGCGCGGAAACCCCGGTCTAGCTCTCTGTTTCGAGAGTTGGCGGAGAAGGTGTCCTTCAGACGCTGCACCGACCCGGCTTTCGGGAAGCTGTGCGCGGTTCTTCGGGAATGGTTTCCGCGCCCCTGAACCGGCTGCTGTGAGCGGCGCTCCGGCTGGTAGAATCGGAGAGACATGGATAAGCAGACGGTACTATCTTTTATCAAGGACGTCGGTATCGTTCCCATCGTCCGCACGACGAGCGCCGAAAGCGCGGTGAGGACGATCGACGCCATCTACGCCGGCGGGATTCGCGCGGCCGAGATTACGATGACGGTGCCGGGAGCGGTAAAGGCGCTCGAAAAGGTCGCCGACGCCTATGGTGACAAGATTGTGCTGGGAGCGGGCACGGTTCTCGATCCGGAGACGGCGCGGATCTGCATGCTCGCCGGGGCCGAGTTCTTCGTCACGCCAACGCTGAAGATCTCCACCCTCGAGATGGCGAAGCGCTATAGCAAGGCGATCCTTCCCGGGGCCTTCACCCCCACCGAAGTGCTCACTGCCTGGGAGCACGGCGCTGACTTCGTAAAGGTCTTTCCCTGCGGTAATGCCGGCGGGCCAAAGTACATCAAGGCCCTGAAAGCCCCGCTGCCCCAGATTGAAATGATCCCGGTAGGCGGCGTGAACATGGATACCGCCGCGGACTTCCTCCGGGCCGGAGCGTGCGCCATCGCGGTCGGCTCAGACCTCGTGGACGGTAAAACGATCGCCGCCGAGGACTATGACGTCTTCACCGAACGCGCCCGTAAGTACCTGGAAATCATTCAAGCTACCCGGAGCGAAATGGCCGGCTGAGACGCTGTGCCAGCCGGTTTAAAACTGCTAAACTAAACCCGTCTATGGCAATCAGCGCGGAGTTGCTCGAACTGCTGGTATGTCCGATCTGCAAATCGGCGCTCGAGCCAAAACAGGATGACAAGGCACTGAGGTGCCTCGGGTGCAACCACGTGTATCCCATCCGTGACGATATTCCAGTGATGCTGATTGAGGAGGCGCGCCTGGACGCGTAAGTGGACCGCTGGCATGGAGAGCGTCCTCGATCAGATTCCCCAAGGTGGCAAGGCGTTCATCATACGCCTGCGCTCACTGGGGGATTGCGTTCTTACCACCCCGGCCATCGCGCTACTCAAGGGCCACCGGCCGGATTTACGGATAAGCGTCGTGGTGGAGGACCGGTTTGCGGGCGTCTTCGAAGGGAACCCCGAAATTTACGAAATTCTCACTCCGGCCATCACTTCCATCGCCGGCCGCCGGCCGGACCTCTGCCTGAATCTTCATGGCGGCAGCCGTAGCATCGCGTTTACGGCGCTATCCGGCGCCCGCTTCCGGGCCGGGTTTGCACACTTCCGCGGCTCTGCAGTCTACAACGTGAAGATTCCCAGGGCGCAGGATATTCTCGCCGAGGAGCGAATCGTGCATACGGCCGAACATATCGCCTCGGCCATGTTCCACCTCGGCGTTCCCCGCGCCGAGATTCCTCGGGCGAGGTTGGCCGCTCCACGCCCGGAGCCGGGACGCCCCTATGCGGTGATTCACGCCCAGGCTTCGGCGCCCGATAAGACCTGGCCGGCGGAGCGGTTTCAAGAGGTGGCACTCCATCTGAAGGAGGAGTGCGGGCTGGAACCGGTCTTCATCGGCGCGGCCGGCGATGATCTGCGTCCCTTCGTTGTGCACCGGATATTGGCTGGACAGCCTCTTGCCGCGGTAAAGAAGCTGATGGCGGGGGCGTCACTGTTTGTGGGCAACGACAGCGGCCCGTCGCACATGGCCGCCGCTTTCGGCGTTCCAGTGGTTGCGCTCTTCGGCAAATCAGATCCTCACATCTGGCGACCGTGGCGCACTGAAACCGTTGTTTTGCAGTCGCCGGACAGTATTGCGGCAATTCCGGTAGCAGACGTGTTGGAGGCGATTCAGAGGCTGCAGGTGAAGGCATGAGAAAGTTCTTCCGGCTGCTTCGCTACGTGCGCCCGTACAGCCTTCCGCTGCTGGCATCGGTCGCGTTCATGGCCGTCGCCGGCATCGCTCACGCGATGATCGCGCTTCTCATCAGGCCGATTCTCGACCGCGTTCTCGACCCCTCCGCGCCGGAGGAACCCGTCGCGCTCTTCAGTTTTCTGGGCCGCACGCTGTACCTCGCGGACATCGTTCCGGCGCCAATTCACAATGTTTGGACCATGGTGGCTTTCGCGATCCTCGCCGTCTTCCTCACCAAGGGGAGTTGCGACTACGTTGGAAACTACCTGATCAACTACACGGGGTTGTCGGCCATCACGGACCTTCGCCAGCGCTGTTTCGACCACATTCTCAAGCAGGACATGCAGTTTTTCGAGATGCACGCCACCGGGAAGCTGATGTCGTCCATCATGATCGACATCGAAAAGATGCAAGTGGCGGTCTCGCACATTCTGGCCGACTTGCTGCGGCAGGTGTTCACGGCTACCGGGCTGCTGCTGGTGGTTCTGCATACGGACTGGAAGCTATCGCTCGTAAGCCTGACGGTGCTGCCCATCGTTCTCGTACCCACGCTGCGCATTGGCCGGCGCATTCGCGGTACAACCCGCCGCGCCCAGGACTACGCCGCCGAGCTAAACCAGATTCTGCAGGAAGCCTTGGGCGGCCATCAGGTAGTGAAGTCATTTGCTCAGGAGGCCCACGAGTCCGGGCGTTTCCACACGGCCGCGAACCGCTGGAAGCGCGAAAGCCTGAAGTACGTGGCCCAGCAGGCGCTCGCGACGCCAATGATCGAGTTTTTCGCCGCTATCACGATCATCGGGCTACTCACATATGCCCGTGGGCAGATCATGGCGGGCGCGATGACCAGCGGCGAGTTCATGACCTTCGTGGTGGCGCTGCTCATGCTCTACGAGCCGGTGAAGCGTCTGGCGGGTATCCACAATATCTTTCAGCAGGCCATCGGCGCGTCACAGCGGGTGTTTGAGTATCTCGACACCCGCGAGTTGGTGACCGACAAGCCCGGCGCCCGGCCACTCGAGCGTTTCGAACGCTCAATCCGGTTCGAGGGAGTGAGATTCCACTATCCGAATACGCCCCAGGGCTTTGTGCTGGCAGGAATCGATCTCGAAGTAAACTACGGCGAGGTGGTAGCTCTGGTCGGCCCGAGCGGCGCCGGCAAGACGACGCTCGCGAACCTGCTTCCCCGCTTCTTCGACGTTTCGGCCGGAGCGATTCGGATTGATGGCGTCGACATTCGGGATCTGAACTTGAGGAGCCTGCGGGAGAATATTGGGATCGTGGCCCAGGATACCTTCCTTTTCAACGACACCGTCGCGAACAACATCCGCTACGGCCGCCGGGACGCCGCTAACGAAGAGGTCCGGACTGCGGCCCGGAACGCCCTGGCCGACGAGTTTATCGGCAACCTGCCGGCCGGGTACGAGACAATCATCGGAGAACGCGGCGCGAAGCTGAGTGGCGGCCAGCGGCAGCGCTTGGCCATCGCCCGCGCGCTGCTCAAGAACGCCCCCATACTCATACTTGATGAGGCAACCTCGCATCTCGACACCGAGTCGGAGTTACTTGTTCAACGGGCCTTGTCCAACCTGATGGAAGACCGCACGGTGATCGTGATCGCTCACCGCCTCTCGACCATTCGCCGGGCGGATAAGATCGCCGTGCTCGACAGTGGCCGGATCTCGGAGATCGGAAACCATGAAGAACTGGTGGCGGGCGGCGGAATCTATCAGCGGCTCCATGAACTGCAGTTTCTGGAGACCGGCCCAGTGGTGAACCCTTGACACAATCAAAGCGCCCCCCCCAGCCTATTCGCAGCATGACCGGCTTTGCCCGCATCAAAAGAGACCTGCCGGCCGGAGAGTTGATCCTCAGCCTGAAGAGCCTGAACCACCGCGGGCTGGACCTCCGGTTTCACCTGCCTCCGGACGTCGAGCCGCTCGAGAACTCGATGCGGGTGGCGATTGCCAAGTGCATCACGCGCGGCCACGTGGACATTCGCGTCTCCATTAATCGCGCGCCCGGCGGGGAGTCAGCCGGACTAAATCGCCCGCTGCTCGAAGCTTATCTGGCCGCTTTCAAAAGAGCATCCGAAGACTACAACCTCCCGTGCGAGCCGGATTTAAATGCTGCGTTCCGGATTCCGGGCATGCTCTCCACGCCGTTGGATGGAGATCTTAGCCCGGAGCTCGAGTCTTCCATCGCCGCCGCGCTCGAGGATGGGATCGATGGCCTGAATTCCTTCCGCGAGCGGGAGGGTGCGCAACTCGCCGAGGATATCAGCGGCCGGCTGGAGGCCATTATTGCTGCCGCGGAGCGCATGAACGAGATCCGCGGCCGGGCGCTTCCGCATTTCCACGCACGGCTCAACGAAAGGCTGGCGGAATTGCTGGAGGGAAACGGTCTGGATCCGCAGCGTCTGGTGCAAGAGGCTGCCGTGCTGGCAGACCGCAGCGACGTAGCCGAAGAACTTGCCCGCTTGACGATCCATGCTGGCCAGTTGGGTGGAATGCTTGCCGCGGGCGGTGAAATCGGTAAGAAGATCGATTTCCTGCTCCAGGAAATGCACCGGGAAACCAACACGATTCTTTCGAAGACGAACGGGATCGGGGAGGCCGGACTGGAAATCACTGATCTCGCGCTCGCCACAAAAGCGAACATCGAGAAGATCCGCGAACAGGCCTTGAACCTGGAATGACGAACATCTTCATTGTTTCCGCGCCGTCGGGATCTGGAAAATCTACGTTGCTGCGGGGAGTGTTCCAGCGGGACTCGAACCTGGTTTTCTCGATCTCCTACACCACCCGCGCCCCGCGAGGCAAGGAAGTTAACGGACAAGACTACAACTTCATCAGCCGGGCCGAATTCGAGCGGGAGGCCGCCGGCGGCGCCTTCTTGGAGTCGGCCGATGTTTTCGGCCACTATTACGGCACTCACCGCCGGTATTACGACCAGGCGGTTCGCGAGGGTAAGGATCTGGTCCTCGACATCGACGTACAAGGTGCGAGACAATTAAAAGGCAGGCTGAAAGACACGGTGAGCGTCTTCATTCTGCCACCTTCCCGCGACGAACTGGACAAACGGTTACGCGCGAGATCCGAGGACTCCGACGACACAATCCGTCTCCGGTTGCGCGGAGCCACCCAGGAGATTCGGCGCTGCGCCGAATATGACTATGTGATCGTCAACCGGGAGGTAGAGAGTGCGACGGCCGATCTGGCAAAGATCATTGCCGTGGCGCGCATGCGACACGGCAGCAGGGAAGACGAGATTCGGTTGATCCTCAGAGAATTTGAGCGGCCGTATCCGGACGAGGACGAGTAAAGACAACTAGCCATGAGTAATATGGACCTAGGTATCAGAGCACCGAAGTTTGCCATTCCGGATGATCCGGAACAGAGCACCTACCGATTTATTATTGTTGCCGCGAAGCGCGCCCGGCAGCTCCAGGAGGGCGCCCGCAGTTTCCTGCCGACCACGGCCAAGAAACCGACGGTAATCGCCATTGAAGAGGTTCGCCGCGGGCTCGTAAAGTATGAAGATCCGATTCGCGACGGGCAGCCCGAGCAGGATCCCAGCGCGGATCTGCTCGAGGAGAGCATCTAGGCAATGAATGTTGTGCTCGGCGTCGGTGGCGGCATAGCTGCCTACAAGGCGGCCGAGGTGGCGCGTGTCCTGCGGGACCGCGGATTCCCCGTTCAACCGGTAATGACCGCCGCCGCGCAAGAGTTTATCCGCCCCCTCACCTTTGCCGCCCTGACCGGAAAGAAGGTCATCACCGATCTGTTCGCCGGCCGGAGCGGTGATGATGTCCTGGCCAGCGCGGTCGAGCACATTCAGGTGGCGCAGGAGAACGACATTCTTCTCGTGGCTCCCGCGACGGCGGATCTCATCAGTAAATTCGCCAATGGCCTGGCAAACGACTTCCTAACGACGCTGTACCTTGCGTTTAAAGGCCGCGTGATTCTCGCCCCGGCCATGAACACCAACATGTGGGAGCACCCGGCCGTGCGGGAAAACCTGCACCGGCTCCGCGACCGCGGGATAGTAATCGTCGGCCCCGAAGCGGGTCCGCTGGCCTGCGGAATGACGGGGCCGGGGCGGCTGGCTGACCCTTTGGCTATTGCGGACGCGGTGACGCGAATCGCGGCCGCGCGGCGCGACCTCGACGGCGAGAACATTGTAATTACGGCAGGCCCGACCGAAGAGCCGCTTGACCCGGTCCGTTTCATTTCCAACCGTTCGAGCGGAAAGATGGGCTATGCGCTGGCGGAATGCGCCGCTTTGCGCGGAGCGCGGGTCACGCTGATCAGCGGCCCGGTTTCGATCCCGGCGCCAGCCGGCGTAAGTCTCGTCGCCATCCGCACCGCCCTTGAGATGCGGGAGGCGGTAATGGACCATCTCGAAGAGGCCTCGATAATCATGAAGGCCGCCGCGGTCGCCGATTATCACGTCTCGAATGTTCCCCAGCAGAAGATGAAGAAGACGGCAATGCGGCTCTCGCTCGAGCTCGATCCCACGCCCGACATCCTGGCGGAGGTTGGCCAGAAGAAGGAGGATCGTCTGCTAATCGGATTCGCCGCCGAGACCGACAACCTCGTCCCGGAGGCCCGGCGGAAACTGCAGTCGAAGAACTGCGACATGGTGGTGGCAAACCTGGTTGGCCGAGAGGGCAGTGGATTTGAAGCCGACGAAAACGAGGTGACGCTGGTGATGAGCACCGGCGAATCCGTAAAGCTGGCGCTGGCGCCAAAGCTCGAGGTGGCCGACTCCATTCTTGACCACGCGCTAAAACTGCGACTTGCCCTCCACGCGTCTCAATGAACCCCGCCCAACTTCGGAGGTATCTCGAGTTTTACCAGGACCTGGGCATCAAAAGCGTTTACCGCCGTGAGCCACAGTCTGGCAAAGCGGAAACACACAGCCCCTCCACAACAAGCGCTTCCCCGCCCGTCGAGGCGATGCAACCGGGAATCCCCGACCCATCACCCCAGCCAGAACTCCTCGCGGCCGGTGATCTGCCAAGCATGGCCCCGGCAGGCGATTCGATTCAGAAGATCATCGATGACATCGGCGACTGCAAGCGGTGCCGGCTCCACAAAGGGCGCAACAAGATCGTCTTCGGCGACGGAGACGAGAACACCTGGCTGGTGTTTGTCGGCGAGGGGCCGGGCGCCGATGAAGACGCTCAGGGAATACCTTTTGTCGGCCGCGCCGGTCAACTCCTGACACGGATGATCGAAAACACAGCCAAGGGCGAGGGCATCCCGATTGAGCGCAAGGACGTCTATATCTGCAATGTCGTCAAGTGCCGCCCTCCGGACAATCGCAACCCGGAGAAAGACGAGATGGAGATCTGCGGGCAGTTTCTTTTCCGCCAACTCATGGTCATCAAACCCAAAGCGATTGTCGCCCTCGGCGGCATTGCATCGAAAGCGCTATTGAACACCAAGGAGGGAGTGACGCGGCTGCGTGGTAACTGGCGGCGCTGGAACGACATCCCGGTGATGGTCACATACCACCCGTCATTCCTGCTCCGGGCTTACAACAAGGAGGCCAAGCGCCTTGCCTGGGAAGACCTGAAGAAGGTCCTGCACTATGTCTATGACTAAGCCTCGGCGAGGTTTGTTCGTCACTTTTGAGGGTATAGACGGCTGCGGCAAATCGACCCAGATGAGGCTGCTGATTGACCGGCTTCGCGCCTCTGGCCATGAGGTTGTCGAGACGGTGGAGCCGGGCGGCACGTCGATCGGCCGTCAGATTCGCCGGGTGCTGCTTGACGCACGAAACCAGGAAATCGCTCCCACTACCGAACTCCTGCTCTACTTCGCCTCCCGGGCACAGAACGTCGATGAGGTGATCCGCCCCGCTGTCGATGCCGGGCGCATTGTGGTGTCGGACCGCTACACAGACTCGACAATGGTCTACCAGGGATTCGCCCGAGGCTTGGGCGAACAGGTTGTGGCCGACCTCCACCGCGTCGCCTGCCGCGGGATGGATCCCGACATCACCATCTATCTTGCTATTGACCTCGATACCAGCCTCGGCCGGGCGCGGGCACGAAACGACCAGGTCATAGGAGAGTCGGCGGTGGAAACGCGAATGGACGAGCAATCGGCGAACTTCTACCGGAAGGTGTGCGAGGGTTATGAACTGCTTGCCGCCCGCGAGCCCCGGTATCGCAAAATTGACGCCAACCGCGCTGTGGAAACGATCGCCACGGACGTGTGGACCGCCGTGGCAAAGCAACTCGGACCCCATGTTTGAGGATTTCATCGGAAATCGTATTGTCTGCCAAGCTCTGGGGCGAATCCTGGAGAGAGACAGACTCCCCCAGACGCTACTCTTCCATGGCCCTGCGGGCGTCGGGAAGGCGACCCTGGCTCGCCGGCTCGCCGGCATTCTGCTGGGTGGGGCGGAGAAGATCGAAAAAGACGACCTGAGCCGGCCAGACAACATGGAACGCATCGCCGAACGCGAGAAACTTCCCGCCGACAAGCGTAATGAAGACCCGCTACTGTTCTCCACCCACCCGGACTTCGTCGTTTTCCCCCCCGATGGCCCCTCCCGCCAGATCACCATCCAGCAGATGCGCCTGCTCAAGCAACGCAGCCAGTTTGCGCCGCTCAGAGGCGACCGCCGGGTATTTCTCATCGATCAGTTGGATAGGGCCAACGAGAACGCGGCAAACTCGCTATTGAAAGTGCTTGAGGAGCCCCCGCCGCACCTTGTGCTCATCGCCACCGCGGAGAACGTCTACGATCTGCTACCAACCATCCGTTCACGCGCCGTGCAGTTCCACCTTTCGCCGTTGTCGCGGGAAGAAATGGAGGAGTTCGCTGCGGCGCGGGACCTGGATCACCCGGATCTCCGGGTGGCGTTATCCAACGGGAGCCCTGGGATCGCAATTTCGCTTGACCTTGAGGTCTACACCCGCCGGCGGGAAGCAATGCTGGCGTTACTTGGCGCGGCGTCGCGCACTGCCAAATTCAGCGCCTGGGCGGTTCATGCCGAGAAGCTCGCCGCGGAACGTACCACGAAGCTCGACGCCTATCTGCTGGTGCTTTATTCTTTACTCGATGATCTGGTGCAAATGCAGAACGGGTTCGATCAAATTCGGAACGTTGATGTTCGCGACCGGCTCGCTCCGCTTGCCGAGGCGGTCCGCTTTCCCTGGCTCCGCGAGGCCGTCCGGCATAGTGACGAGTTGATCCGGCTGGTGCGGCGAAACATTCAGAAGAGCATCGCACTCGACGCGATGGTGCTGGAACTTCGCGATCTGGCCGCAAGGTAGCCCGCGTCACCAAGCTTGGCGGGCCGGGATTCGTGCGTGGCTGAGATTCCGGCCACACGCAGATCCTGCACACGAACATCCACGCCACTTTCTGGCACAAAAAGTTGGATTTTGGTATAGAATATGGCCGGGCGGCCATGGCTGAGCTGTATATCGGAACGTCCGGATGGAATTACGACCACTGGCACGGCGTGCTCTACCCTCGCGGTCTTAAGCCGCAGAGCTATCTTCGCCACTATGCCACTCGATTGAGCAGTGTTGAGATCTCCGAATCCTTCAGTCATCTGCCCGCCGAGGCCGAGTTCGAACAATGGGCGGATGCGGTTCCGCCAGACTTCGTCTTCGCGGTGATGGTTCCGAAGTCCATAACACATGGCCGCCGCCTCAGGGACAGCGCGGGACCATGGGCCGCGTTTCTGGCCCGCGCCCGGCGGCTTGGCTCGAAGTTGGGGCCACTGCTGATTCAGCTTCCACCAACGATGCGTTGCGATATCGGATTGCTGGAGCGCTTTCTGGACACTGCGCCGGAAGCCCGGGAGCACCGTCTGGCGCTCCAGGCTCGCCACGATAGCTGGTTTGATCCGCTGGCAATGTACGACCTCCGCCGTCTCGGCATCGCGGTGGTCATCGAACACTCGGAACGCTATCCCGAAGCGCCTCATGTTCCCACGGCGCCGTTCCTTTACTTGCGTTTCCACGGCCCCGGACAGATGTTCGCTTCCCGCTACCGGACAGCGGACCTCGAGCCATGGGCCCGGCGGATCCACAAATGGATTGAGGAGGACCGCACCGTCTACGCCTACTTCGCCAATGACTTCGAGGGCCACGCTCTGTCGAACGCCAGGACGCTGTGGCGAATGGTGGAAGAGAAGCCGGTCAGCAAATCCGCGGCAACTGCTCCCCGCTGAGCATGTCTAGAACGCGGTGACCGCCGATCGAACTCCGCAGCCTAACAACCCCGGGGGCTTCGGCCACCACACTGCCGGCGACGGTGGCCTCGCGGCACGGTTCGAATTCACGAAGAATAGCGACGGTCCGCCCAGCTTCGGCCGCGGGCACGAAGGCGGCGAAGCGTCCTTCATTGGCCACGTACAGCGGATCCAGGCCGAGTATCTCGCAGGCGCCTCGAACCACCGGAGAGACCGGGACCGATGACTCTTCAACCCGGATACCTACCCCACGCACGGCGGCGATCTCGTTGAGCGCCGAGCTTAGCCCGCCGCGGGTGAGGTCGCGCAGGCAGTGTAGCCGGATGCCCGCTTCAAGCAGCGCGCACACCGGCTCCCAGAGCGGCGCGGTGTCGCTCCATACCGGCGCGTCAAATTCCAGCCCTTCGCGAACGGAGAGCACGGCCACTCCGTGCGCGCCCAAATCACCGCTTAACACGACAGCATCACCGGGCTCCACCCGGGCGGGAGAGGGTGCGATCGCGCCCTCGACAATTCCTATTCCCGCGGTATTTATGTAAACACCGTCCCCCTTGCCTCTGTCGACAACCTTGGTGTCACCCGTGACCATTTCCACTCCCGCGCGGCGGGCGGCGGCCGACATGCTTTCCACGACCGCCTTGAGCGTCCCCACCGGCAGACCTTCTTCCAGAATTAAGCCGCAACTCAGCCAGCGGGGCCGGGCTCCGCACATCGCCAGATCGTTCACCGTGCCGTTCACAGCCAAATCGCCGATGCTGCCGCCAGGGAAGAAAAGCGGATGAACGACAAAGGAGTCCGTGGTGAACGCGAGCCGCTGGCCGTTAATCTCCAGAACCGCGCCGTCGTGCCGCTCCTCGAGTGCGGCGTTGCGGAAAGCTGGTAGCAGCAGCGATTCGATGAGGCTTTGTGTCAGCCGGCCGCCACCGCCGTGCGCGAGCTGCACCTTTTCCCCATCTTCGACGGGCAACGGGCACCTCCAGGTGAAGTCTCTATTCTGTCTGCCGGCCATATCGGTAGTAGGCGGCGCACGCCCCCTCGGAAGATACCATCGGAGCGCCGAGCGGGTGTTCCGGTGTGCAGGAAACGCCGAACGCGGCGCATTGGTGGGGTTTCTTAATCCCTTGCAGTACCAGTCCAGCGATGCATTCTTCTGGCTCGCGAGCTTCCGGGCCGTGCAGGTGAAACCTGGCCTCGGCATCGAAGGTCCGGTACGCATCGCGCAGCCGGAGCCCGCTCGAGGGAATCTCTCCGATACCGCGCCACGGCCGGTCGGAAACCTCGAATACTTCCTCCACCACTCGCCGCGCCTCCGGGTTACCATCGCGGCGCACAACCCGGCTGTACTGATTCTCCACTTGCGCTCGTCCGTTCTCGAGCTGCTCGACCGCTCGGCGCACGCCTTCGAGCAAATCGATCGGTTCGAAGCCCGTCACCACGATCGGCGTGCGGTAACGTTCGACAATCTCTTCGTACTGACGGAAGCCAGCTACCGTGCAGACGTGGCCCGGCGCCAGGAACGCTTGCACTTGGCACTGGGGTGAATCGAGGATCGCACGGATCGCCGGCGGTACCAGCACATGGGCCGCCAGGACCGAGAAGTTTGCAATCCGCTCGCGCTTTGCCTGCCAGACGGTCATCGCGTTCGGAGGAGCCGTCGTCTCAAAACCAACCGCAAAGAAGACCACCTCGCGTTCCGGATTAGAACGGGCCGCCTGGAGCGCGTCGAGCGGGGAATAGACAATGCGCACATCCGCGCCATCCGCCTTCGCGGAGAACAGGCTGCGTCCGGAACCAGGAACGCGGAGCATGTCACCAAAGGAGCAGAAGATCACCTCTGGACGGGATGCAATGGCCACCGCCTTGTCAATCTGCGCGAGCGGAGTGACGCACACCGGGCAGCCGGGACCGTGAATGAGCGTCACCTCCGGGGGGAGCAGCTCCTGCAGCCCAGTCTTCATGATGGTGTGGGTCTGGCCGCCGCAAATCTCCATCAGCCTCCAGGAACGGGTGACTTTCCGCCGGATGGCGGCCGCCAGTGACTGCGCGGCTTCGGGATCCCGAAACTCGTCAACGTACTTCATGGGCTCTCCTCTCCCAGTTCGGCGAGTTCTCCCATCCGTTTCAAATCTTCGAGGGTCTGCCGCGCTTCCGCCTCATCGACGATACTCAGGGCGAAACCCACGTGGACGAGGACGTAGTCTCCGGCAACCGCTTCGGGCGTGAAGGCGAGGCTGACCTCTTTCTTGACGCCGCTGAAATCCACCTTGCCGCGGCGCAAGGCCGGATCGCCGCCGTCGTCAACTCCGATCAGTTTCCCAGGCACTGCCAAACACATGACGCCTCCCTCGGCGAATGCTCACCCGCCGGCTGCCAGCACCGCCTGCCCGAGCGAGATGCCACCGTCATTGGGCGGTACGCGCTGGTGGGTGAATACATGAAACCCGTCCTGCTCGAGCAAACTCGCGGCGCGTTCGGTCAGGTAGCGATTCTGAAACGCCCCTCCACTCATTATCACCCTCCGCAGGCCGGACTCCCGGGCGACTTGCCGGATCCATTCGACTAAGCCGTTGTGAAACACCGCCGCGATCTCGCCGGCGCTCTTTCCCCGTTTCAGGTCATCAAGCACGGCGCGGACCGTCGGTTCCCAGTCCCCCCCGGGTAGCGGATATGCTCGGTCTGTCTCATAACTTCCGATCGTCCATTCGAGAAGCATTGCGGCTTGGCCTTCAAACCGGTTCTCTCGGGCCACTCCAAGCATCGCCGCAATGCCGTCGAACAAGCGCCCCACGCTACTCGTCAGCGGGCAATTCACCTGGCGCGCCAGCATCTGCCGGATCGTGTCCGGGGCGTCGCTGTCCCGGCCGATCCGGAGTTGCAGACTTGCGGCCACCCGCCATCCCTCGCGTATCGCCGCCTCGCCGCCCGGCAGCGGAAACAGCCTGAGGTGCGCGATCCGGGCAAATTCTCCGGCCTCGACGTGAAAAAACTCGCCGCCCCATACCGTGCCATCCAGACCGTAGCCCGTTCCGTCCCAGGCGACTCCCAGGTAGGGTTCCGGTACCTGATTCTCGGCCGCGCAGGCGGCCACGTGCGCCTGGTGATGTTGCACTGCGATCACCGGCAACCCGCTGCGCCGGGCCCACTGGCTGGAGGCGTAGTCCGGGTGCAGGTCGCAAACCACGGCCTGCGGCTTAAAGTCGTAAAGCCGGCAGAGGTCGTCTATCGCGAGTTCGAAGCTCCTGCGCGCCTCGAGTGTGTCAAGGTCGCCGATGTGCTGGCTTACCACCACCTGACGCCCGAGCGCCAGGGCGACGGTGTTCTTCAGGTGGCCGCCCACCGCAAGCACGGGAGGGAGATCCTGGCCCACCGGCACGGGCAGCGGAGCGTAGCCCCGTGCCCGGCGGAGCAACATAGGGGATCCCCGGGAAAGGCGCGCCACCGAGTCGTCGCATGGCCGGGCTATGGGGCGGTTGTGACCGAGGAAGGCGTCGGCGATCGTTTCAAGGCGTTCTTGCGCTTCCTCGTTGTCGATGGCGATCGGCTCATCGGCAAGATTACCGCTGGTGGCGACGACGGGATAAGGAAACTCCCTTAGCAGCAGATGGTGGAGCGGAGAGCAGGGTAGCATTACGCCGAGGAAAGGAGATTCCCTTACCACGGCAGCGGCAATTCCCGATCCCGGCGCCGGTTTCAGAAGAACGATGGGCGCAGCCGCCGAAGTGAGCAGTTCACCCTCCTCCCGGCAGATTCGGCAGAAGCGCCGCGCGGTCTCGAGCGACGGCATCATGAGCGCGAACGGCTTCGCATCCCTCCGCTTGCGAGTCCGGAGACGCTCCACGGCCTCCTCATTTCGGGCGTCCACTAGAAGTTGATAGCCCCCGATTCCCTTAAGCGCGAGGATGCCGCCAGTCCGCAGAATCTGAGCAGCCCGCTCCACGCTCATCTCCAACTGGGGACCACATCGCGGGCAGGCGTTCGGCTGGGCATGAAAGCGCCGGTTGCTTGGGTCCTCATACTCCCGCCGACAGTCTTCACAGAGAGCGAAGACCGCCATTGTGGTACGCGGCCGGTCATACGGAATTCCGAGGACAATTGTATACCGTGGCCCGCACCTCGTGCAGTTGGTAAAGGGGTAGCCGTAGCGGCGGTTAGTCCGATCAAGCAGCTCCCGGAGGCATTCCGGGCATGTGGCCAAGTCGGGCAGCACAGCGGCGGTCTTCTCGGCGCCGTCTTCGCTGTCGCGGACTGCAAAACCAGTTAGGCCAATAGGAGCGAGCCGGCTAACTTCCTGAAAGAAAACGGCTGCCGCCACCGGCCGCTCGTCGCTGAGCCGATTGAGGAACCGTTGGACTGAGAGATCGCCGCCCTCGACCGCTATCTCCAGCCCGCCAGCGGTATTGCGCACCCATCCTGCCAACCCAAGCTCAACGGCCAGCCGGTACACGAACGGACGGAAACCAACCCCCTGAACAGCTCCGGTAAGTGTGATGAGAAAACGCTGCTGGCCCAATTCTCTTGTCCCAGTATGTCATGCAGGCGCCACGAGACAGCTGTCAACTAAGTGTTGCAATTTTTTACTGTTAGTTTACAATAAGGACGTGGACATTACAAATGTCCCAAGGAAACAGGGGTTGGGGGCGGAGATTGAGAGGTCTCCATGAAGAGTGAGGTTAGTGTTCGACTCGCCAGGAGTCCGGGGATAGTCTTCTCTCCACATCTCTTCCATCAGTTTCTGCAGTTGAAAGGGGTTAGACCATATGCTTGAGAACAAACGAATTCCCAGTGTGATCTTCGTTTGGGCGGCGCTGCTGATTTTCGGCGTCGCTTGTTTCGGTCAGACCGCAACCGTTACCGGCCGGGTCACGGATGCGACTGACGCCGTCATTCCGGGTACCACCATCAGAGTAATCAACGAGGCAACCGCGGCCGTCCGTGAGGTTCAGACCAACGAGGTCGGTTACTACACCGTGCCCCTGCTTCCGCCGGGCCGTTATCGAATGGAAGTTCAGGCAGAAGGGTTCCGATCGATCAACCGGACGGGAATCATTCTGCAAGTCGACCAGGCCGCGACAGTCGATTTCGTCATGGAGCTTGGCGCCGTGACCGAACAGATCGAGGTCACGGCCGACGCCGTGCAGCTTAACACGGTGGATGCCAGCCGCGGGCAGGTCATCGAAAACCAGCGCATCGTCGAGATGCCACTAAACGGGCGCGATTACAATCAGTTAGCTCTCCTTTCCGCCGGGACGGTCCAGCCCGTTGGTGGCCGGTTCGGCGGATTCAGCTCGGGGGGTCAGCGTACCACTCAGAATAACTATCTCCTCGACGGGGTTGATAATAATGGCGCCGAGCTCGCCGGTGCGCAGCGCCGCGGGGAGATGGTCCGCCCGTCCATCGACGCAATTCAAGAGTTCAAAGTCCAAACAAATGCCTATGCCGCCGAGTACGGGCGGGCAATGGGCAGCGTCGTTAACGTGACCACCAAATCGGGCACAAACGACCTGCATGGAACCCTGTTCTACTTCATGAGGAATGAGGCGCTTGACGCGAAGAACTTCTTCGATCCGCCGGACAGGCCCAAACCACCTTTCAAGCGGCACCAATACGGCTTCTCCGCCGGCGGTCCCATCTATTTCGGCGACAAGCTGGATTGGCGCAATAAGGTGTTTTGGTTTGGCGATGCGGAATGGACCGATATTCGGCAGACTCGTACGGCGACTTCCACCATCCCCACGGCCGGAATGCGCAGTGGCGACTTCTCGGATCTACTGGCTCAACGGAACAAAGCCATCATTGACCCGCTCACTGGCAGTCCGTTCCCGGGCAACATTATCCCCGCGGACCGAATCGATCCAATCGCGCAAACGCTGATCAATCTATATCCGAATCCCCAGAATGCCGATGTGGCGGCCAACTTCGTCAACCAGGCGCCGCAAGTCGAGGACGTCAAAAAGTGGGACGTTCGCGCAGATGTCAACGCAACTGACCGAGACAGCGTTTACTGGCGCTATAGCTGGCATGATTTCGTCCGCCCGCAGGCATTGACGCTCCCGGCGCCGGCATTCGGAGGCGGCAACGACCAGCTCGTCGAGGGCAACAACACGGCTGCAGGCTGGAATCACATCTGGTCGCCGAACGTGATCATGTCGATTCGCGGTGTGTGGAACTTCGGACTTTTTAAGCGCGACAACGTCGCCGCGGCAAAAGCTCTCGCCGAAGAGCTCGGGGTGGTGAGTCTGAATGACGCCTATGGGATTCCCGGCCCCCCGAACAGCATTCTTGGCTCCCAGTCGATCATGAACACTACTGGCTATACCAACGTGGGGCAGGGCGCCTTCAATCCCGTCGACCGCGACTCGCAGAACCGGCAGATCCTCGGTGACGTCAGTTGGGTAACAGGCTCGCACAACATCAAGTTTGGCGGCAGCTTCCTTCGCTCTCAGAACAACATCTTCAACATTCGCCACGAGATCGGCACCTACGCTTTCAACTCCCGCTACACCGGCGATGGCATGGCCGACATGATGATCGGCTGGGCAAACACTTACACTTTCCAGTCACGCATCCAAGTGCAACTTCGCCAGAATCTCACCTCGGCCTTCATTCAGGACGACTGGAAAGTTACACCCAGGCTGACTCTCAACCTCGGCCTGCGTTACGAGTTGCTTAGGCCGTGGCAAGACCTCAGGGACCGCATGGGTATCTTCGACATATCCACTGATCCCGATAACCCGCGGCTGATCTTCGCTGGGAGTGAAGGCGACAGCACCTTCGACCGCTCAATGTACAAGATGGATAGAAACAACTTCATGCCGCGGATCGGGTTCGCTTACAGACTTGGCGACAAGACCGTGCTGCGCTCCGGTTACGGCATCTTCTACACTTACATGGAGCCCTACGGAGACGCTCAGTACCTCATCGGCAACCCGCCATTCGCGTTCGCCGTAGACCGGCGCGGAAGCGCCACCACGCCCGCTGTCTTCCTCCAGGAGGGCCCGCCGCCGGGTTCGCTCGAACTGGAGAACGCCACCGGTGTACAGTTCTCTTCCTACAATCGTTTCCCGGAGCTTAGCTACGCCCAGCAGTGGAACTTCAACATCCAGCGCGAACTTGGGCAAGACTGGCTGTTCGAAATCGGCTACTCCGGCTCTCGCGGGGCTCACCTGCTGCGGCGGTACGACGGCAACTTCTCGCCTCCCGGCCCCGGCCCAATTAATGACAAGCGCCGCTACAGCGAGGCGGCGATTCCCGGCACCGACATCGTGACGTCGCCGCTCGGACAAGTGATCTTCTACAACCAGGATGGAAACTCCTTCTATCACGCCCTGGTGACGAAGATCGAGAAGAGGTTCTCCGGCGGCTTCACGCTCCTTGGCTCCTACACCTGGTCGAAGAATATCGGCGACACTTGCGGCAACGCCGCGGCCGGCAACACCTCCGGCTGTGGATTCCAGGATCTCCGGAACATCAACGCCCTTGAGCGTTCCTTGGACAACCAGGACGTTCCACACCGCTTCGTGGTCAGCGGTATCTGGGATCTTCCCTTTGGCCGCGGCCGCATGTTCGGTTCCAACATGAATAGCGTAGCGGAGGCCATTTTCGGCGGTTGGTCGATCGGCAGCATCGTCACTTGGTCCGAAGGCCGTCCCTACAGCGTTACCATCTCCGGCAATCCAGCCAACACCGGCAGCCACGGGGTGGTCAACCGCCCGAACGTAAACGGCGACCCCTATGCGGGGACACGGACCATCCAGGAGGACTTCGACACTTCTGTCTTCGGCCGGCAAGAAGACTTCCAGATTGGAACCCTCGGCCGTAACACCATGCGGCAGCGGAGTTTCTTCAACTGGGACTTCTCGGCGCTCAAGCGTTGGCGCGTCGCGGAACGGATGGATGTCCAGTTCCGGTTCGAGGCGTTCCACTTCACCAACACACCAAGATTCGGCCAGGCCGGCAACGCATTCGGCACGAGCAACTTCGGCCGGATCACCAGCGCCGGCACACCGCGAAACCTTCAATTCGGCCTGAAGTTGATCTGGTAGTTCAGACCGAATCCAACCTTGGGGCCGCCCGCTCTCCGGCGGGCGGCTCGTTTCTTCAAAACGTAACGAATCCCCTCCCCCGCGCGAAACATCCTACGTTGGTTCTTCGCCATACAAATCATGATGAAAAAACTGGGACAACTGACGACTTTCGCAATCACGCTCGCCACCGCCTCTGGGACGCTGCTCGCCGAGCAGTGGAAGATTGACCCTGCGCATTCGGCGGCACAGTTCGCTGTCAAGCACATGATGGTCTCCACGGTACGAGGTCATTTTGGAACGATGAACGGCGCCATCGACTATGACCCGGCCGATCCGGCAAAGGCCAAGGTCGTGGCCGAGGTCGACGTCACTTCCATAGATACCCGCAACGGCAAGCGCGACGACCATCTGCGGAGCGCGGACTTCTTTGATGCCGCCAATCATCCAAAGCTGAAATTTGAATCCACCAGGATCGAAAGGCTCGGAGACGGATTGAGGATGATCGGGAACCTCACTATCCGGGGCGTGACTCGTGAGGTGGTCTTCGATGTCGAAGGTCCTGCGCCGCCGATTAATACCGGCCGTGGAATCCGCTCTGGCGCCACCGCGACTACTACCATCAGCCGCAAGGATTTCGGTATGACCTGGAACCGGGCAATTGAGGCCGGTGGAGTGACCGTTGGTGACGAAGTCACACTGACCGTCGATATCGAGATGACCGCCGGCGGCGGGCAGCGCTAACAAGACCCGCAGGCTCTGGCGCCGCAGGGGGACATGCTACTCGCGGACAGTTGGGAAGGTCCTGGACAGGTAATCGTTCCAGCCCAACTGCTCCTCGTCACCAAGGCTCCACAGAAACCCGAGGCCGGCGGCCGAAAGACCGAGCACTGTGCCAAGAAATCGCTTTGCCCGCTGGACGCGCGTGGGTTCCTGGCCGGTGAAGCTTAACAGCTCCAACCCGCACCAGATCATTCCCGGGCTTTCGCTGTCACCGAGCCACCACAGGGTCTTGTAGAGAAGAACGATTCCGGCCGCGACGGCGCCCCATACCATCACCGGGAGGCTGGCCATCGCTTGCACGCCTCCTAACCATACCGAGAGTCCGGCGAATATTCCGAACGCGATCGTCACAATACCGGCGTCCAGCACGGCGGCAGTCAGGCGGTGCAACGGCGATGCAACCGGCTCGTTACAGGACTTTGCCGACCGCACGCCACTGCCCATCTCGGGCGGGAGATTCGGCAACGGAGTCTCAAGCGCCAATCGCTGCTGGCCGGCTTCCTCCAGCCGAAGACGTTTCCTCGATACTCGTGGTCCGCCGGACTTCCTCGGCGGCTGCTTCGTGGTACGGTCTCGAACCGGCGGGGCGAACTCGTCAAACTGAATTACAGTTTGGGGGAAGAGGGTTTTTTGGCGTGGGTGTCGCAGTGACTCCCGAATCTCGTCAATCGGGATCGCCTGCCGCTTGTCGAGCCTCCGGGCCACGGCCTCCCGGTTGACGGGTGCAGCCACTACTGCGGAAACCGTATCGACATGCAACCTCCGGCCGCAACGCCCACACCGATGCTCCGCGTCACTATTCTGCGTACCACAATATGTGCAGTTCATCGAACCTCTCCACTTCTGTGGGCAAGGCCGACGCCGCAGAAACACCCCGTTGCCGCGACCTCAGGCCGCTGCCGGAGCGAATGTCGTACTTTCCTCTCTGTTGCGGGATCTTAGTGGACCGTGCTAGAAATTGTCGATTGAGGTGGTCTGAATCGACAGCCCGCAGAGACCCGCTTTCCCTGTTTACCACATTTGGAGCAATTTGTCACGTCTTTTCAGCTAAGCGTATCTTTTCATTTATCTTATCGACTGGCTTCGTTCTCTGCATAAGCTTCTTGTCCTGGCTGCCGGCTACGGCCCAGCAACCACCGGCAAGCGGTGAATTAGCGCCCCGAATCAACGCCCCTGGACCGAATGATGTCGTAGTGCTGGCGATACAGCAGGAATCCAAGGGCGCCATGCGACGCCTCAAGGGAATGGCCCAGATCGAGACTGCGGAGATCCTGCTCCGGGCGGACTTCATCGAGTACAACGAACTCACCGGCGACGCCATCGCCGAGGGTAACGTCAAATTTCGCAGCTTCACGAGCGGCGAGACGCTTGAAGCGGAGCGAGTGGAGTACAACATTCGTGAGTCAACCGGTAAATTCTATGAGGTGAAAGGACAAACGAGCGGCAAGGTGGACCCGCGCCCCGGGCTCCTGCTTTCGAACAACCCGTTCATTTTCCAGGGCAGTTGGGCCGAGAAGCTGAAGGATCGCTATGTCCTTTACGACGGCATTCTGACCAATTGCAAGCTGCCGAAGCCGATCTGGACGCTCAAGGGGCCGAAGTTTGACATCATTCCGAACGATCGCGCGCTGATCCACAAGGCCCGGTTTCGTGTTCGAGGCGTACCGCTTCTCTACGCCCCGGTCTTCTACAAGTCGCTGGAGGAGCGCCCCCGAAAGAGCGGCCTGCTGACGCCGAATATCGGCAATAGCTCGCGCCGCGGATTCATGTTGGGCGGCGGCTATTACTGGGCGATCAACCGAAGCTACGACGCCGCGTACCGGGCTCAGTATTTCAGCCAGCGCGGCTTCGCCCACCACGTAAACGCGCGAGGGAAACCTACTCAGAAGTCCAACTTCGATGTCTTCCTGTATGGTGTCAACGACCGCGGTAAGGATATCGGCGGAGGCAATATCATTGACGCGAGCGGGTTTCTGCTCTCAGTCACCGGTGACGCAGAGCTTGGCAAAGGGTTCGATGCCCGCTGGGATGTGAATTACCTAAGTTCGTTCCTTTTCCGGCAGGAATTCACTGAGTCCTTCAACGAAGCGGTCGCCACCGAGGTGCACTCGGTGGCTTACGTCACGAAGAACTGGTCGAGCTACGGATTTGACGCGGTGTTCCGCCGCAGCGAGAACTTCAATAGCACCATCGAAGACGACAAAATCGCCATTCGGAAACTGCCTCAGTTTAGTTTCACAGTCCGCGACCGGGAGATTAGCCGGAAGGTATTACCCGTGTGGGTGTCGCTCGATTCGCAGTTCGGATTGGTACGCAGGAACCAGCCATCGTTTCAGACCCGCCGCTGGGTGAACCGGATCGACATCGCCCCCCGTGTCAGCACAACGATGCGTTTCAAAGGTATTGGGATTACTCCCGCCGTGTCCGTGCGGGGAACTCACTGGGACTCGAGTTGGCAAGATGGGCGAATCAGCGGTGAGGGCGCCCTGCGCACGAGCGGGGAATTCACCACCGAGCTACGGTTGCCTTCGATCGGCCGCGTATTCGATGCTCCGAAGTGGATGGGCGACAAAGTGAAGCACGTGATCGAGACCCGGGCGGGCTACCGTTACATCGGCGGCATCAATGACTTCGAGCGCTACATCCTGTTCGATGAGACCGAGACTGTATCAAACACTAACGAGGTCGACTATTCCCTGATCAACCGCGTATACGCTAAGAAGGGCGGCGTAGTGCACGAAGTGGCAAGCTGGGAGCTGTGGCAGGCCCGCTACTTTGACCGGGATTTTGGAGGGGCCATCGTGGACGGACAACGCAACCCGCTGATGAGTTCCATGCGGCTCACCGGTTACGCGTTCTTTGATGGACCACGATCATATTCTCCAGTGGTGTCAAACTTGCGGCTCAGCCCGAAGCCGGGATGGGGTCTATCCTGGCGCGCGGACTACGACCCGCTTCAGCGCCGCTTCTCGAATACCGGAGTTACGGCCGATGCCCGCTTCGCCAGTAAGTACTTCTTCTCCGTCGGGGCGAACCGGGTAAATACCAATCCGGTCCTGACACCGCCGGCCAATCAGCTCCGCGGGCTGATTGTCGTGGGAGATCCAAACAAACGAGGTTGGAACGGCGCCTTTAGCGCGGTTTACGACTTCCGGCAGGACGTCATGCAATTCGCCACCACCCAGGTGACTTACAACACTGGGTGCTGCGGCATCAGCTTTCAGTACCGCCGGTTCGGCTTCGGTACCCGCCAGGAAAACCAGTTCCGGGTCGCTTTCGCCATCGCCAATATCGGCTCCTTCGGAACGCTCAAGAAGCAGGAACGGCTGTTCTAGCTCGGCCCGATTAGGCTGCATGCTGCGCAAATTTTATACCGCCCCGTCCGGATTGATCCAGAAGTCGAAACCTGACTACCGGTTGCCCGCATCTAAACAATTGAGTACTTCTCAGTCAAGTTTGATGAAGAGGCGTCGTTCGGCCTCACCGTCAAAACAGGAGGTTGCCCGATGAAGTGGTCTTACAAAATAGGTGAGTTTCGTGGTATCGGAGTTTACCTCCATTTCACGTTTCTTCTGCTTGTAGGTCTTATCGCGCTCTGGACACTCAACGCGCAAAGCAGCCTCGTTGCGGCGGTAGAGGTCGTACTTTTCCTCCTGGCTCTCTTCACCTGCGTCGTCCTTCACGAGTTTGGCCATGCGCTTACGGCGCAGAAGTACGGCATCCCAACCCGCGATATCACTCTGCTGCCCATCGGAGGCGTGGCCCGATTGGAGCGAATGCCGGAGAATCCACGTCAGGAATTGTGGGTCGCTCTCGCCGGCCCAGCAGTAAATGTGGTGATTGCGGCCGGCCTGTTGGCACTGCTTACGCTTACTGGTTCATGGACTCCGCTGGCACAGTTCACTCTGAGCGGCGGATCGCTGCTACAGCAAATTGCGATCGTCAACATCACGCTGGTGGTCTTCAATATGCTGCCCGCGTTTCCAATGGACGGAGGAAGAGTCTTGCGGGCGCTGCTGGCGATGCAGACCGACTACACCCGCGCGACCTTGACCGCAGGCCGCATTGGACAAGCAATGGCGGTTCTCTTTGGCATCTTCGGCCTCTTTTCGAATCCGATGCTTATCCTTATTGCGGTATTCGTTTGGACCGGCGCCCAGCAAGAGATGCTCGCCACACGCGCGCGGTCCGCGTCGTCGTGGAAGCCTTTCCCAGCGGTTGCGGGTCACGCCCGCGATTTGCCCCTGAATGCTGACATGGTGGCGTGGCCGGCGCAAATGTCTTTGCCCATCACTGGCAAGGAGGCGGCGGAGGTGCAAGCCCGCCTCATGAGCATCACAGACCCCTGGCTGCGGCAACTGGCTCTCAGAAGCTATTATCTCGGGCGGCGGCACGCCGGACGGCCTTCCAGTCCAGCGGCATGGCGCTCGGAAGAGACGGACTCTTCCGGCGGGCGTCGAAGTTAGTGAAACCCAACCCGATCAGAACCGCCGCGCCGAACTCACATAGAAAGGCTGCGCCCGCTCCATGTTTATCCGCGGAACCTCTCGTAGTAGGCCTCGTACTTAGGGATCATCAGAGAGCTGCAGAACCGCGTCGTCGCGGTTTCGCGCGCCGCGGCGGCGACCTTGTTATGCCGGCTCTCATTCGTCAGTAATTCGAGGGCGCGCTCGGCGAGAGCATCGGTATCACCAACCTCTTCCAAATAGCCGTCAACGCCGTGGGTGATCACTTCCGGAAGCCCCCCGGTGCGCGTGGCGACCGGTGGCACCCCACAAGCCATGGCTTCGAGGGCCGCGAGGCCAAAGGACTCCAGTTCGCTGGGCAGCAGCAGGATGTCGGCATGAGGGATCAGGCGTTCAACGTGGCTTTGTTTGCCCAGAAAAGTGACATTCTTCTCGATGCCGAGTTCGCGGACGAGCATTTCGGCTGGACCGCGTTCGGGTCCGTCACCTACCATCAGGAGTTCCGCGTCCACGTCGTCGAGAACTCGTTCGAGAATGCGGATACAATCGAGCGGGCGCTTCACCGGGCGGAAGTTAGAGAGGTGCAGCAACGTCTTTTTGGCCTGCTTCTTCATTTCCACCGGCCGGTAAATCTCACAATTGACGAAGTTGTACAGCACCGAGATCTCCTTGTCGATACCAAAGACCTCAATGGTGCGTTGCTTTAGATAGTTACTCACCGCGGTGATTCCGTCGGACTGCTCGATGGAGAACTTGGTGATGGGAAAGTACGAGCGGTCCACGCCAACGAGCGTAATGTCGGTTCCGTGAAGCGTAGTGATCACCGGCAGGTGACGCTTTGGCTGGAGCATCTTGCGGGCTAGTTCGGCCGAAGCGGAATGGGGAATTGCATAGTGTACATGGAGCAGATCAAGCTCGTAGCCTTCGGCGACCTCGGCCATACGGGATGCCAGGGCGAGAGTATAGGGTGGAAACTGAAATAGAGGATAGCTGGCCACCTCGACTTCGTGATAGTGAATTCTTTCGACGTCCGCGTCCAGGCGAATCGGATTCGCGTAGCTGATGAAATGGACCTCGTGGCCGCGCATTGCCAACTCCTGGCCAAGTTCCGTTGCGACAATGCCGCTGCCACCGAAGGTGGGGTAACAAGTGATTCCGATCCTCACAGTTTGGAGTATCGCATGGGGAAGAGCCGGGACGCAGGAAGAAAGGAAAACTACTGATGCGCCACCTACTCAAAGAGGAGTTCGGCATAACCGATCTGGCCGTTAAGGTTTTCCGCGGGGGCTGGGATGTCGCCTCCGCCATACCAGACGCGGAATCGCTTGCCGGCAGGCTCCACTGTCGGATCGCAAACGACGGCCTTGTTCCAGGGTTCGTGGCCCGAGAGCGCGGCCGCGGTGGTCACGCGCTTCCAATCGACACCATCGGCTGACACCGCCAACCCGAGACGGCGGTATTCCAGCCGGTCACGTGCGGTATAGAGCATCCAGTAGCGGTCCGCATACTGCCAGACGGCTGGCTCACCGAGGCCGTTTTCGTCAAAGGCACGCGCTTCGCCCAGTTCCAGAACTGGATTGGCGCGGAGCTTTTCCCACGCGACCCCGTCGCGCGACCGGGCCAAGCCGAGACGCTGCCGCCGGGCGCGGTCCTGGCCGAGGTAGTACATGTAGAGGTACTCCCCGGCAGTGGTGACATAAGGATCGGCGACGCCGTACTCATCCCAAGCGCCCCGCGGGCCCAGGTCGAGCACCGGGGACGGATGTCGCTCCCAATGGACGCCGTCACGGGACCGGGCGAGCCCAATGCGCGGCACGCGTCCGGCCTGGTACCAGTAGTGGAACTCCTCACCGTAATAGAGCGCCGAGCCGTTGGCCGCGATGTAGTTGTCCGATTCCCAGGTCCCCGGATCGGGCGAGAGCACCTTTCCCTTCTTCTCCCACTGCAGGCCGTCCGTAGAGATGGCCAACCCAGTGTGCCATGTCTCCCCGTCGAAACCTGAGTAGAAATTGTAGTACACCCCGTCACGGACAATCACCGATGGGTTTAGAACGTCGACAGAATCCCACTCCCCGGCGGCCCCGCGATCGAGAACCGGCCCGGAATGGAGACTCCAGGAGTAGCGCGGCGGGCTACCCACCGCCGCGAGGGGCGGCAGCGTGAAATCGGCATACCGCTGACAGGCGGAGAGAAGCAGCAGAAGAAGAACAGGAAGCGGCGGCACACGTGTCATACGGGGATGCGAACCTTCAGGACAGCACCATTGTCCGGGTGAGATTCCAGGACCAGATTCCCATTCAGCCCGCGCACACGGCGTTTTATACTGGCGGGACCTTGCTGGAGGACGTCAAGTTCTTCGAGTGAATACCGGCCGTCGAAATCGAAGCCGCGGCCATTGTCGCGAATCTCAATTTCGAGGGTTCTATTGTTGCGCTCCACAGTAACGGTTACTAAAGATGCACCCGAGTGTTTCTGGGCGTTATGGAGGGCTTCCCGCACAAGCTGCAGGGCCTCGCGAGCAGTGTTCTGATCAGAAACGTCGATAGTGGGCTTGGCTTCGTAGCGGGTAGAAATGCCAGAATCCTTTTCGAAGTAGTCGACCAGCCGGCTGATGGCCATGGCGAGGGTAGAGGCGTCCACTTCGGCCGGCCGCATCGCGCGGACAAATGCCCGGACTTCGGCGACCTGCCGTCGCGTGAGTTGCTGCAACTCGGCCAGTTCCGCCTTTGCCCTCTCCGGGTCTTTCTCCAGAATGCGGCGGAGCACTTCGAGACGCATCTGGAGACTGATGAAACTCTGCTGGGGACCGTCGTGGAAGTCCGCCGCGATTCGTTCCCGCTCTGAGTCGCGGGCGCTCGCAGCCTGCCCGCGATAGATGACGGCCTTCTGAGAAGCCTGGATCAGCCGGTCAATCAGGAGTTGCCGGTTGCGCGCCGCGATGAGGCCGAGTGCGCCAAGCAGAAAAAGGATAGGCAGCATACGGCTGATTTCGTCGGGCCTTACCAGGACAAAAAGAAGCGGTAATACGGCGGCGACCGCGGCCACCGATCTCCAAGGGTGGACGAACAGAGTCGAGGTGATTAGATAGAGATAGAAGAGACCGGCCAGATAGGGTGTGGCCTCCGACCGTACCGATGCGCAGATAAGAAAGAACGTGGCATCCAGAATTAGGCTGAAAAGCGCGTACCTAACCCTCTCGAGGATGCGCCAGGTGGCCGCCACGACCGCGTACAAGAGGAACAGGATGAGAACCAGACGGGTTAGGGTGCCAGACGGCTCGCCGGCCGTCGCCTCCAACGCCAGGCAGCCTATCGCCAAAGCGACACGCGTGAGGCTAAGCAAAAAGCGCCACGAACGCGGGACAAGCAGGTATTCGTCCCCATTTGCCCGGTTGGCCAGTTCGGCAATCTCCGGTTGTTGCTCCGGGTTTGGATCCGCCGGGACCGCCGGATCTGCGGTCAAATCAACTTTCCTCCACGGTATGTCCCAGGCCCGGCCTTGGGCCGCACCGGGCTATCGGCGGTACAAATACAGGGTGTGGCTGCGGCCCTCGCCATCATCTTCGATGTGTTCCACCTTATCAGGTGTCCAGCCCGTCATGTCGAAGTCGTGACAAACCACGCGTGCACCGTTTTTGAGCTGTTTTTCGAGCAGAGGCCGAACTTTGTCATTCGAGGTGGGTAGCAGATAGATTGTAAGCAAATCCGCTTCACTGTAGTCTTGTCGCAGGATGTCACCTTCGATGATCCGAACCTGTCCGCTGAGATTCATCTTCTCCAACCGGACACGGCTCTGTTTCACCAGATCAGAATCGATCTCGACTCCCGTGGATTGCGCCCCGAACTCCTTCGCCGCCATGATAACGATGCGCCCGTCCCCGCTGCCGAGGTCGAACATCGTCTCCCCCTTTTTGAGTTCCCCAAGGCGAAGCATCTTCTCTACCACGAACGCGGGTGTCGGATAATACGGAGCAAGTTTCTCCGCATCGCCGTGTTGAGCGAGTAGCCCACCGCAGAGGACCAACAGCAGAAAAACAGCGCGTTTCATAAGCAACTTTATTGTAGCGGGTTCGAGCAGGAAGACGCCCTTTCCCGAGACCACTGCGGGCCCACAGAGAAGCATATGAAGATCATAGACGCCTGTCCGGTTGACGTGGTTACAAAGGCAAATAGCGAGGTGACTGCGTTCATCGTTGGAAAATGGCCCGCCACTTTCGAAGAACAAGTTCGGCGAGATTCAGCAGCAGGGCGAGAACGAGCAGTCCCGGCCAGAGCGGCATGCTGGACGCGACGGCGCGGCCTTGCCCGTCGAAGACGACCCGGGCTTCCGGTTCGAAGGCCCCGCCAGTGAAGGCTGCCAGCGATTCCAGCGCCCGCGAATCAGCTCCGTAGTCGTTCAGTTCATCTTCCTGGAGATAGATGCCGGTTTCCGGAAAGAGATCTGACTCTTCCAACGGCCGCACCCGGAATAGTCCCTGACGGCCGCCTGCGGACACCCGTCCGCGGTAAGCGCCATCGGCTAGCTGAGACAACGCAAGAGGCTGCCGAAAACCATCCGGTCCAAGCACGAAAACGTCGGGGGGCTCGCTTGTGGCCTGCCGGGCGAGGCGGTAATCGACAATCAGGTCTCCGGTGGTTGAGTCGTGGCTCGTCCGGACCTCGCCGGTCGAGGAATGAGGCAGCAGGTCCCGGATCAGATTCACCCAAAACGTGTCGAACCCGTCCCAGCCGACCCAGGATTCTGCCCAGCGGCTTTTTGCGTCGGATGTGAAGACAGCCGCGCGGCCGAGTCCGTATTGCCAGCGGACGAGGAGAGGGTCCTCTGGGTCGAAGCGAAGAATTGTGTCAGCGTCCGGTTTGGCTTCGAAGCGAACATACCCCTTCAGTTCGGGAAACGATTCAGAGCTGAAGCCCGCGAGGATCTCAGCCTCCTGCACAACCACAGGAGTTACGGCCTTCTCCACCGTCGTCCGGCCGGTATGTTCCATGACATCCCGGAGCAGAATCCGGGCCAGGCCGGATGGGTCGGTCAGGAAGTGCGACTTCCCGTTAGCGAACATGGCTACTTTTTCGAGGTAGGCTTTGTTGACATCCTGACCCAGGCCGACCGTCGAGATGGTTACCTTCTGTCTTGCAGCCTCCTGCGCCAGAGCCATGCTGTCACCCTCCTCGGAGATGCCGTCCGTGAGTAGGACGATATGTTTGAAAGTGGCCTGTACGGGTAGGGTGCGCCGGTAGGCCTCGGCTAGCGCCGGAGCAATCTGCGTACCTCCGTCTGGAGTGACGCCGGAGATCAGGCGTTTGATGAGGGTCTTGTTTTCAGCTTTTCTAACGGGTACAACCCACTGGAAAGAGTTGTCGAAGATGAGCACGCCGACCCAGTCCACGGGCCGCAAGTTGTCGACAACGCCAATGGCCGAGAGCCGTGCAAGCTCCATCTTGCGGCCCTCCATGGAAGACGACTTGTCAATGATCAGGACGACACATGTGCCCTCGGGAGAACGGGGCGGCGCCAGCTTGGCTGGCAGAGCGTCTTCAAGCGGGTCGTCCCGTTCTAGCCGGTCCTCGACATAGACGTTGTTCTCGCCTCCGATGACGAGTAAGCCGCCGCCGTTACGGACAAACTCATTCAGCGTCTCTTTGAGTTCCCGGGGAATCTCTTCGATGTTCCAGTTATTTAAGACGACAACCTGGTAACGATCGAGCTCGGAGTGAAGCAGGTCCGACTCCGTGATGTCGAATTCCGCGGCAGCAAGCGCGGAAAGCAGGTGAGTCTCTGTTCCGGGCGGATCTTTGGAAAGATAGAGAAGCCGGGGGCGGCGGACCGTGACAGCCTGGGCAAAGCGGGCTTCTCCGAGGCCTTCGGCGGCAATCACGCCGGTGAGATCGTAGGCGCCGCCAAGGTTAAGGCTGCCGTGTATGGTGATGTCGTTGCGTCCGGGTTCGAGTTGCACCACGCCGGATCCGATTTCGCGGCCTTCGGCTGCAACGGTCGCGGTGGCTCGGCAGCGAACTGGGGAATGGATAGCGAGTTCGATAGGAAAGCGTTCGCCAGCGAACGTGATCGAGGGGAAGCTGACAGTTTCCAGCCGTAACTCCGGCTCGGACCGTCCGGCGAGGGCGTAGGTGTCGATGGGGATACCGAGTTCGCGGGCTTGCCAGGCAGCGCGGGAAAGCGAACCCCGGTTCTCCTTTCCGTCAGAGATGACTACCAACTTGGGGACCAGCCCCGCGGGTGTGGCCGCTAGCGCCTCTCGGATCGCTGCTTCGATGTTAGTAGCTCTTCCCGCTGGGCCGGCGGTGTATCGGATGCTCGAACCGCTCTG
Organism: uncultured Solibacteraceae bacterium; assembly: GCA_964468205.1. Taxonomy (GTDB): domain Bacteria; phylum Acidobacteriota; class Terriglobia; order Bryobacterales; family Bryobacteraceae; genus CAWELS01. The sequence continues at coordinate 62,427 of CAYXVG010000001.1, forward strand.
GAGTTCCTCGGGTGATGGCGCCCGCACACCGCCGGCAAAGGGCATTACGCGAAGGGCATGGCGGCCGCGAACGCGTTCAAGATCCGCAACAATGCTTGACGACCGTTCCAGGTCCTCCTCCGATACGCTAGCCGAGGTGTCAACGAGCACCGCCACGGACATTTTGGTCTCCCAAACTGGAAGTACCGGGCCCGCCAATGCGAGCAGCAGGGCAGCAAATGCTAGGGCCTTGAGCAGCAGTCCCCAGCGCCGGGACGTGCGCCGCCACTGCCAAAGGAGCCAACCGAGAGGAAGGAGCAGAGCGGGAAGCAGCCAGATCCTCTCAAAGATCATCGTGCGTTCTCCACCCTATTCCAAGAAAGACCGTCAGCGGCCAGGCGGCGGGAGCGCCCGAACATCATCCACTCCGCAAACAAACACAGTCCGGCCGCCAGAGCGAGCCACGGCCACCAGTCAGTGTTCCCGGCCGGCCCCGTCCCGGGCGCTGGAACGCCGCGCCGCACAGAACTCGGCGGCTCCCACCGCGACTGTGGTGAGGGAGGCAGCCCCAATGAACAAACGATGCGGTGGTCACCGGCTTGAACGGTCACGGCTCCGGCGCGGCCGGTGTAGAAGCGGACGAGTCCGGAGTCGAGAGTGAACGGCAGTTCCTGATCGCGTTCGTCGGCGACCCGTACCTGCTCCGGTTTGAGGTCCGGTGGAACAGGCACGGTCACAAGTCCGGCGGAAGTCGCATTCAACTCCCACCGCCGGAAAATGTCCGGACGCATCCACCGAAGAATGTTGGCGAACAGCAGCGGAGCGGCGAGAGCGTTCCGCAAGCCCGCTTCCGCCGGATGGAAACCAAGAATGACCTGCTTTTGAGATGGATCGCCGGTCTCTCTCGCAATGGCGACAGGTCCCTCCGCGCCGAAGGCGAGCGGGATGTCACCGTCCCCAGGCGCGAGAATCTGCGCCTGGGGAATTACTAAATCAGGTGTTTGCAGTCCGGCGGCGACAGGATGATCTATGCTCCAGCGTTCCACAGCGACATTGTTGGCGGCGTGCACGGCGGTCACGGGAGCGGATCCTTCGGGCGGACGAATCCATAGAATGCCGGCCGCGTCTGCACCCGCGGGCAGCGCGCAGCTATCCAGGATCAGGATGTCCGCGCCGGCATCGGAGTCCTCAGTCGGCCGGCGGTACACTGCCTCCACCAAGGGACTGGCGGCGAGCAGCGGCCGGAATAAATCGGGGCGGTTTGAGTGGACCACGACTCGCCCGAGGCTGCGCGCCGGAACTTCCAGCACGGCGGAATTATCCGGGGCAAAGCCGTCCTCGTCGAGAATCCGGATTTCGAGCAGTCCGGCCGCGCGTGTCCGGAGCGGAAATGAGATCTGTTGCTCTTGTCCGGCGTCGAGCGAGAGGCGCCGGAAAACGGCAGGCGAAGCGGCGAATTCGGCGGCTACCTGGGCATTGCGCCGGATCGAAGAATGATTCCGGACGGCGACGTAGACCTCCCACTCGTTTGGGGCCTCAGTAGAGTGCGAGAGTCCAGCCCGTTCAATTCCAACATTCTCGACCTCGCTCCGCACCTCGATAAAGCGCAGGTTTTCGATATCCGGTGGCTCACCGGCTTCTGCTTCGATCGAGTGTCCGGGACCAATGAAGGCAACCTCGCCCGGGCGCCGGCCATGAAGACGCAACGACTCCGCGGCGATGCCGAGCGCCTCGGTAAGGTTGAGGCCCCCAACTCCAGGCGTGGCGGCAGTGATCGCTTCTTCGAGGAGACGGCGGTCCGTTTCAAAGCTGGTCGCCGGTGTAACGATGGAACCGGCGTGGAGGATCATGACACGGTCGGCGGGCGGCAGGACCCGTAGATAAGCGAGCGCCTCTGCCCGCGCCTGTTCCATCCAGGTCTCGTCCGTGCCGGCGCTGGCCGCCATCCAGGCGGACGTGTCGAGAACGATGATGTGGTCGCGGGATCTATCCTCGGCGCCGCCGGTCTGCAACTGCGCAACCGCCAGCAGCAGAAAAAGTAGAGCCAGCAACTGAAGCAGCAGCGACAGGGGCTGATAGATACGCCACCGGCGGGCCTCTACTGGAGTTTCGGCCTGGGTCCAGAATCGCAGGGTAGCGACCACCCGTCGCTGCCGGCTGCGATCCAGCAGATAAAGAAGAACAAGAAAGACCGTACCTGCGGAGAATAACGTGAGGAACTGAAGTGCGGTGAGATTCGCGAAGGACATCTACTGGATCCCCCCAACTTGGGAAAGGGGGCCGAAGATAACATCTTCCAACGCCACTTCGGTGGAGATCCCCGCATAACGGCCGCTCGAGGACGCGGCCACCCGCTGAAGCGACCGGGCATAATCATCAAATGCCCGCGTGTAGCGTTCCCGGGCCTTTCGGTCGAACTCGATCTGCCGCTCTTCGCCAGACTCGGCGTCGACGATCTCGAGCGAGCCGGTCCACGGAGGTTCCCTGTCGGTCTCATCCCAGATCTGGATGAGAAAGAGCTCGTGGCCGAGGCCGGCCGCGAGTTCCAGCGGTTTCTCGAAGCCTTGGTCGTCAAGAAAATCCGATAGGACAATCAGGAGCCCGCGCTGGGCGTACTTGGAGGTAAACTGGCGGACCACGTCGGTGAACTGGGTTGTGCCCGAAGTGCGCAGGCCATTGAGGAATTCCGCAGTCGGACCAAATCGGTGACGCCCGCCGGAGCAGATGAAGGCATCCTCGAGGCGGTCGTGGAAGGGCAAGAGCGTGATGGTTTCCAACCGCACCAGACCCACGTAGGAGAGTGCGGCCGCGAGCCGGCGAGCGTAGTCAAACTTCGAGCCCCCGGCGGTGGACATCGACACGCTCACGTCGAACATCAAGCGCACCGGGACGCGCGGCTCAATGTGGAACATCTTCATGAAGAGCTTCTCGAAGCGGAGAAACGCGCGCCAGTTGACACCCCGGAGGTCATCGCCGTAGTGGAAGTGGCGGTGGTCGAGGAACTCCTGTCCGGAGCCGGCGTAGCGCGAGGGCGATTGCCCGCCGACAATGCCGGGAAAGGACTTCTGCCAGCGTAGCGCCAGCCGTTCGAGTTTCTCCAAGAAAGCTCTGTCAATCAGTGGGCTATCCGCCAAGACTGTCTCCGGAGGGAGTTGGAACGAGAACTACTACTACCAGTATATGAAGACGCGGAGCGACCGCGAACCGCGCTGGGCAAAACAACTGCTTTTGTCCGCTCATCACCGGGAATGGCGCAGAAGTAGCCAGGAGACTACCGGACGGCCTCTCGCATGCCATCGAGGATTTTGCGGACTATCGTGTCGGTTGTCTCGCCATCGGCGTGGGCGTCAAAGTTCAGGATAATTCGGTGGCGGAGAACAGAAGTAGCCAGATCACGAATGTCATCGATGCTCAGGTTGAGCCGTCCCCGCATCAGCGCCGCTACCCGCCCGCATTCCACCAGCGCCTGGGCGCCGCGCGGTGAACTGCCATAGCGGATGTATTTCTTTGCCAGGTCGTGGGCGGTGGGGCTCCCCGGTTGCGTTGCGAGCACCAGATCGATGGCGTACTCCTGCACGTGCGGAGCGACGAGCACTTGGCGGCAAACGTCACGCAAGTGGAGGATCTCCTCGCGGGTGGCGACCACGTCTACCGGAATTTCCTCGCGCTGGATGGTCCGCTCCACGATCAGACTGAGATCATCACGCGAGGGGTACTCGACCACCACCTTCATAAGAAAGCGGTCCAGTTGGGCCTCAGGCAGCGGATACGTACCTTCCATTTCGATGGGGTTCTGGGTGGCCATGACCAGGAACGGCCGCTCCAGGATATGACTGTTTGTGCCGCTCGTCACCGTCTTTTCCTGCATCGCTTCGAGCAGAGCGGATTGAGTCTTCGGCGTGGCCCGGTTGATCTCATCGGCCAGCACGAGGTGGGCAAAGATTGGGCCGGGCTGGAACCGGAGCGCTTTGCTCCCGGCACTGTCGGTCTCAATTACCATGCTGCCGACGATATCGGCGGGCATCAGATCCGGGGTGAACTGGATGCGCGAGTAACGGAGGTGAAGAACGCGGCCGAGGGTGCGGAGCAGGGTCGTCTTGCCTAGTCCTGGAACACCTTCGAGGAGCACATGGCCGCCGGAGAGCAGGCAGATAAGGACGCCGTCGACGGCGGCTTGCTGGCCAACGATAACCTTGCCTATCTCCTCGCGAATGCGATCGAGCTTTTCGACGGAGTTGGTGAGGACCGAATCGGGAGGCACGACACCATTGTAGAGGGTTACAAACGCAAAAATCCGGCGTGCTTTCGGACGCAACGCGCGGATACGGTTTTGCTAGGCTCTCACAGACTCCGTCTCGCGTTCCCCACAAGTATTGGCAAAGTGGGCAACGATCTGGGACATTTCGTCCAAGGCCGACCGCGCGGTGGAATCCGAAAAACGACGGGTCAGGCTGAACCAGGCGCTCATGATGCGAAAGTCGATCCGCAGCATCATTTCCTCGAGTGCGTCGGTGCCCTCGGGGAGGCCGGATACCTTGGCCAGCAGATTGTTGACTACCTGGAAGTCCCGCTCGAGCGACCGGCGCACGGCTTCGAGTTCATGCTGGCCAGTGACGTCCAGCTTATCGACCGCTCCGATGAAGCCGAGTTGATTGGCGGCGGCCACTTCCTCGGTGTAGTCTCTCGTCGTTTTTGTGCTCAGAATCAGAACACAGGAGTAGCGAAACCAGTAAAGGAATAGCGCGGTTGAAACTGCGATAATGAGCGCGCTGAGTATCATCTACGGGGCAGCCTTCCTTTCCATAGTTTCGATTTCTTCAGAGGTAGGATACCCCGAGCGAGAACGACAAACAACGGCAATCAGCAAAACTAAGGCAAGTCAGTTTCGAGACTAAGGCAATAGCCTTATGAGATGACGGATCACTCCCACGAGAAGACCATGTGTATCGGAAGATCCGGGTCGGCGGCACGGGCCGCTTGGAACAATTGTCCGTAGCTCAGCAAAATGTAATCTGCTTGCGAGTAGTTCAATTGCGCCGCAGCCGCGTCGATGAACTCCGGCGGTCCTTCGAGTTCTAGGAACACCCCTATAGGCGTCTCGTCGAGCATGGCAAGGCCTTCGTCTCCGGGGCGTTCATATTCGGTGCGGTACTTCTCGTAGCGGAAGGCGGGAGCCATCTCAAGCCGGCGCAGGATTTCGCCAAAGACTTTCGCGTCGGAGAGCGTGAGTTCCAGTTCCTCGCGGTTCTTGTATCTCCCGACTTCGCCGGGTCCCTTATAGGTAAGGATAGGCGGTTCCGCACCAACGACGCGAACCCGCAGGATCTCTTCCCGAGACTGCAGCCGGCCGCCGGCGGTGTCGTAGAGGACGTTCGACTCGAAGTGCCGCGTTTTGCTCACTAGAAAACCGTTCTCTTCGAGTAACTCCCGTGCCGCCGCCGCGGACTCCGCCCGCAATTTGACCTCGATTTCGCGTTTCGAATCTTCGCCTTTCATGGTCTACTATGGATGTTAGCGCGCCCGTAGCTCAGCCGGATAGAGCGACTGGCTTCGAACCAGTAGGCCGGGGGTTCGAGTCCCTCCGGGCGCGCCAGGAATTGCAGGGGCGTTTGGCCGGCAACCGGTGGAACGCGCAGGCGCTCGGCTACAATAACAGATGTGAGACCGCGGTGAGGTGCGAGAGTGGTTGAATCGGGCGGTCTCGAAAACCGTTGAGGTCTTACGGCCTCCGTGGGTTCGAATCCCACCCTCACCGCCACTTTTGTGAGTGCAGTTCTGAACATCGGCTCTCCTTTCTCCAGAATCGATTCCGACACCCGCAGGAGGACCTGGGACATCATTTCGTCGAGTATTACCTCGCCGACGTGCGAACTGCCGGGCAGGGTGGCGCGGCCGGCAGCGAGCGTCTCCGGGCGCGGGAAGATAATCCGCAAACGGTTGTGACTCGCATTTTCCAAGAGCGCCGGCGCGACGCTGCCCGTCGGGCCGTTTGGCCAAAGAACATTGGCCGGAGCGGCAGTGACGCCTCGTTTAGCGCGTTCTTGCGTCACACCGCTGGCTTGCGTCACACTGGGCGGCTCCTCCAGGCAGGCTGTAACTTATTGTTTTTATGAGGCTTGTCGTCTCACCGCGCGCGGGCGTGACGCAAGACCCCGCTTATTCACATGTCGTGTAAAAAAAACGGCCCGCCAGCAAGAATACAAAACGAAGCCAAAGCGGCCAGCATGGAGAAGGCTCCCCGCGGCCAGTATTATATCCCGAAGGTCCGAAGGCAACCGCGCGAGACGGAGATGGGGCGAAGGCCCGGCCCTCTGCGAGCTAGCTCGATGACCAAGGCACCGGTTCGGGTGTCTTATCTTTCGCGGCCATGACCGACACTGATTGCGAGCAGCACAGGTGTCTGCGTCATGTTGGCATAGAGGGCGCCGCCATGGCCGCAAATGAGCTTGGAGGCGGCCGTCAGGCGCTGGATGTGGTCTCTAGACGAGGCGGTCGACGGCCTGAATCACCGCCTTGATGTATCCGTAGGCGAAGGCGAATGCCTGTTTGCGAGTCGGGTCGTCCGGATGCCTGGGTACGTGATCCGGCATCATCATGTAGGGATAGCCGACTTCGCGGTAAACCAGCGCGGCCTTCACCATATCCACGTCGCCATTGTCCGGGAAGGTTTCGACGAAGTCGTCGCGCCGGCCGCGAATGTTCCGGAAATGGACGTTGAAGATCTTGTTACGGGAACCGAAGTATCGGATGACGTCAAAGATTTCCTCGCCCGGCGCCTGCAGCATCTCCGAAACCGTGCCCTGGCAGAAGTTGAGTCCGTGGTACGGGCTTTCCTGGATGCTGACGAACTTCTTCAGGCCATCAACGGTGCCGAGCACGCGGTCCACGCCCTGATAGCCTTCCGGCGGAACGCCCGGGTCGTGCGGATGGCAAGCCATCCGGATCTTGTTCTCGTTGGCGACCGGAATCGCGCGATCCAGGAAGTAGGTGATGCGCTCCCAGAATGTGTCCGCATCCACGTCTCCAGCGCGGGTTTTTTCGGGATCGGGCTTCGCTTCGGAAAGCTTCCAGGTACTCAGCTTGACGCCGCCGCGGCCGGTTGCGGACTCGGTCCGCAAGACGCCGAGAATGCTCATGTTGTACTTAATGGCCGGGATACCGGCGCGGGCGCAATTCTCGATGGTTTTCTGAATGTCCTCGATATCCTTGTCGCGCTCGGGGCTTTTACCGAGCATGATGTGCGGGCGTTTCTCGCGATCGATGTGGCTGGACGGAAGGAATGGCGCTCCCACCATGTCGAGCTGTATCTCGTGCTTTTCGCACCGCTCCTTCAATTGCTCGAGCGCCTCGACAGTATAGTAGCCGGTATCGTTCGATCTATCCGGCCAACCGCAAATATGGTCCACTCCGTGGCGTTTGAAAAACGATAGCCGTTCGCCGGAAGTCGGCCCGCTCTGACAGCCGAGCACGAATTTCACCGGCGGAAGTTCGGTTTTCGCGGCAGTTTCGGCGGTCTCGTGTTGCTGACTACAACCGATGGCGGCGCTTGCCCCCGCCGCGGTAAGAAATTCCCGGCGTTTCATGAGTCAATTACCTCCGTGAGCGAGAGTCTATCACAGACATGGAAGGCGAGAGCTGGGGTTCTCACCTTGTTCATCAACGCGATCATTTGGTACGTTGCCAGTAGTTGGTGACCTGATGCGAATTCTGCGAGCGAGCGCGCGTTCTCTACTTTTTCTTTGTTTGTGCTCTTTGCCGGCGTGGAGCGTGGCGGCCGGAACTCCCAACATCGTTCTGGTGATGGCGGATGATCATGGCTGGCACGAGGTTGGCTACTACGGCCATCCGCATCTGAAGACTCCGGCGCTCGACGCAATGGCCCGGAACGGATTGCGCTTCGACCGCTTTTACGCCGCGGCGCCGGTCTGTTCGCCGACCCGGGCGAGCGTGATTACCGGCCGCCACCCCAATCGAATGGGCACGCTCGTCTGGAATTATTCGGTGCGGCCGGAAGAACGCTCCATCGCCGAGATCGTAAAGAGGGCCGGCTATGTCACAGGCCATTTTGGCAAGTGGCACATCGGACCCGTGCGGGCAGGATCGCCCACCAACCCCGGCGCGATGGGCTTTGACACGTGGCTCTCTCACGACAACTTTTTCGGCTTCAATGCGAAGTTTTCGCGCAACGGCGCTCCGCCGGAGACTCTGATTGGAGAAAGTTCCGAGGAGTTAACCAAAGAGGCCATCGCCTTCATGAAGCAGGCGCACCGAGACGGGAAGCCGTTCTTCACCGCACTCTGGTTCGGCTCGCCCCACGAGCCATACGCTGGAATCGATGAAGACATCATTCCGTACACCAACCTCGACAAGCGGCTGCGGCACCGCCTGGCCGAGATCACGGCGATGGACCGCGCGATCGGCTGGCTGCGCGACTACCTGCGCGAGTCGGAACTCAGGGACAACACTATTCTCTGGTACGTGAGCGATAACGGAGCGCCGCAAGAAGGATGTGTTTGGACGAATCTGCGCGGCCACAAAGGCCTGCTCTACGAGGGTGGAATTCGCGTGCCGTCGATTCTCGAGTGGCCGGCCGCCATTCGCAAGCCGAGGGTGACGGACGTGCCCGCCGTGACGAGCGACATTCTACCGACGATCCGCGACCTTCTCGCGCTGCCCCTTCCGGCCCGGCCGCTCGACGGGATCAGCCTGGTTCCGGTCATTGAAGGGCGCATGACCGAACGTCCTTCGCCCATCGGCTTCTGGCAGTACGACTTCCGGGCCGAGGAGAAACGCGGCCTCGATCCGTGGATCAATCCCGCAAAGCAGCGCGGCTCGACGCCGACATCGAAGGTGTACGAGATCCAGTTCTTGAACTTCCGCCATCCGGAAGCGGCGAAGGCGGATTTCAGCGGTTTTGCGGCGCTCGTTGACAACCGCTACAAGCTGGTGGCGCCCAGCGGGGGTCCGCTCGAGCTATACGACATTGTGGCGGACATCAGCGAGGAGCACGACCTGGCCGCCGAGAAACCGCAATTGGTGGAGACAATGAAACGCGCGCTGCACGAGTGGCAACGCTCGGTGGAGATCAGCTATACCGGGGCTGACTACCGGTAGCCTGCGTCGTCCCGCGCGGCACCGGCCGGTTCAGACCGCGATCCAGAGGCTTTCCGCGAACGGCCACTCTTCGTCCACCCAGGAAGCTTCGCCGCGGAATCCGGTGCGCTCGGCCATCTCTGGCAGATCCGCCGCAACGTACTTATGGGAAGCTTCGGTCCAGATGGTTTCGCCCTCTTCAAAGGCGCATTCGAAATCCGCGCCCGGCACCGCCACTCTCTGTCCGCGCAATGAGCGAAGGTGCATTTCGACACGGCGGAACTCACGGTTGTACCGGGCTTCGTGCCGGAACTGGCGGAGATCAAAACCGGCATCGAGCACGCGGTTGACGTGGCCCAGAAGATTCAGATTGAAGGCGGCCGTAACCCCGGCGGGATCGTCATAGGCGGCGAGTAGCCGTTCCACCGGTTTTTCGAGATCCGTACCGATCAGGACCGCATCACCAGGCTCGAGCCGCTCCCGCACCTGCCGCAGGAAGTCCTCCCCTCCGTGGCGGTCGAAGTTGCCGATGTTGCTGCCGAGGAAGAGCAGCAGCAGTGCGTGGCCCTCGGGCCGGTATGCGGCGGCTTCCTCGAGGCCGTTGAGGTATGTGTGGTGTATCGGGATAATCCGGGCGGCCTCTTCGAGCACGCGCTGGCAATTCACGAGCGCACCTGCCGAGACGTCGATGGGCAGATACAGAGGTCTGCCGTCGCCGGTGAATTCGTCGAGGATGAACCGGGTCTTCTTGCCGTTTCCGCTACCCAGTTCCGCGATCATGCAATGCCCGGGCAGGTACTTCGAGAGCTCCGGCGCGAGACGGCGGATCACGCGCTCATCGGCTCGGGTGACTCCGTATTCCGGCAGATGCGTGATTGCTTCGAACAGGGCGCTGCCGAGATCGTCATACAGGTATTTCGCGGGGAGTTCCTTTTGGCATGGGTGACTCAAGCCTTCGCGGACGTCTCGGGCAAATTCGAGCTTCCATTGCGTGTCCGCGCCGATGGCGCTGGCGGTTGAAATGGACAAAACACTATACCTCCGGGTTGTGTTTGGCTAACTCTCCACGCAGCGGAATGTAGCGTAGAGGTACTTATACTCCTGGCGAAACCAGTTACGAAACGACCGGCGGGCCAGTTTCGTGGCGGTGCGGGGCGAGGCCCCCTTGAGGACGTAGTGGTCATCGTCGAAAAAGTTGGCGGAGTAGCCGGGATAGAAATCGAACTGCTGGAAACCGGGCAGCGGCCGGAAGAGATCGCGCGTCCACTCCCAGCCATTGCCGACCAACTGCGAAACGCCGAAAGCGCTGTCTCCGGCCGGGTAGGCTGTAACGGGAGCAGGGTCCCAAGCCTGAAAGTTCAGGTTGCCATGCATGGGTTCCGGCGCCTCGGAGCCCCACGGGTAGGCTCGCTCTTCGCCCTCCGGGGTCCCATAGGCCGCCCGTTGAATTTCGGCTTCCGATGGGAGGCGCCGGCCGGACCACCGCGAGTACGCCGACGCCTGGGTGTGGGTGACGAAGACCGGCCAGTCGAGCGGCAGCGGAATCTCCGCGAACATCGTGCGCAGCAGCCAGCCATTGCGGGCGCGTTTCCAGAAGAAGGAAGGCTCGCCGCCCTCTTCGACGAAGCGCAGGTACTCTCCGTTCGTGACGTTGTGCTTGCCAATCGCAAACGCGGGCACTTCCTCGACCTTGGCCTCGAATTCGTTGTCCCAACCGAAAGAGCCGTTTCGCGGCTGTCCCAGGGTGGCGGCGCCGGCGGGAACTTCGACATATTCGCCGGACGGGGGCGGAGCGGCCGGCGGCGCAGTGGCCGGCGCCAGCGCCATTTTCCTTTCGGGCGGCAGGTTGTGGAGCAGATAGGCCAGCGTTTCCGCGTGCATCAGGCGGTGCTCGATGGCAACATGAACCACCTGGGGCGTGGCGTCGGATAGATGGCTGTCCACCGTCTCCTTCACGCGGCGGTTGTACTGTTGGATCTCGGCGAAAGACGGCCAATCAGAGGCTTTGTCTGACGGGAATCCGGAGGCATCCGGATCGATACCAAACGCGAAAAGATCGTCAAACCGGGGGTGGAAGGAAGGAATGGACAGATCATACCGGCAAATCATGTTCCATTCGAAGGCCTCCACGTGGCCGAGGTAGAAGATCAAGCGGTGGCGTTCGGGCGCCGGACGGTCATAAAGGGCGCCCTCACGGAGCAACTGGAACAGCTCATCGATGCGTTCCCGGGCCCGTGCGAGCTCGGTCTGTAGCGAGACTGTTTGATCTTCGGAAACTGGCATGAATCCTTTCCCTTTCACTGTGAGATGCATCCTCCCGGCGAATCGTCGCGCTGTGTTCCTCAGGTCCTCTTCACCAAGCCAGCTTGTCGCCCTCTCCGGCAAGGCCGGCCAAACGCGGATCTCCACCCGTCGCGGCGAGGATTTGCGCCATCTGTTTTTTCAGAGCGGCCACGGTATCCGCCAGATCTCCAGGAGGGATCCGGTTGTCGAGGCGCCCGCGCTCAAGGCGGATGCGCGCATCCTTCAGAAGATTGTGCATCTGCTCGGGGTCCTGCTGGATGTCGTAGAGCTCGTCGATATCCCAGATGCCGTAGTAGCGCATGAAGGAGTGTTGCCCGGTACGCAGGCCGGTGATGGCCGGCGTATACGGATAGTCGCGCTCCCACTCGTACTCGTAGACGAAGCCGGTTCGCCAGTCTTCCACGGTCTGCTTCCGCAGCAGCGGCAACAGGGAGCGTCCGTGGAAGCTGTTCGGCGGCTCGAGGCCAGCGGCTTCGAGGAAGGTCGGGCCGATGTCGAGGTTCAACGCCAATTGTGGCCTCTGCTCGCCGCCGCCGAACATTGCCGGGCAGTGCGCGTAGAGCGGAATTCGGATTGACGGCTCGTACATTGCCCGTTTGTCCACCAGGCCGTGCTCTCCCCACAGATAGCCGTTGTCGCCCATGTAGACAAGGAGCGTGTCATCGAGCATGCCGCGCTCCTCCAGTTCGTTGAGGAGTTTACCGACTCCCTCGTCGACGCTCGCCAGGCAGCGGCAGTAGTCCTTATAGAACTCGTCGAAGGTTGCCGTCTGGCCCAGGAGGCCATCGACGCCATGCCGGGAGTAGCGGCGGCGTTTCACCCACTCCGGCCACTGCTCGTAGAACTCCTCCCGGTATGCCATGGAGCGCGGGTACGGAACTTCGGCATTTGCGTATAGGCTCTGGTGCCGGACAGCCGGCTGAAAGTCGTGATGGACGGCTTTGTGAGACAGATAGAGGAGGAAGGGATTGCCGACGCGGTTCTGCTCGCGGACGAATCGGATAGCCTCCTCGGTGAGGATGTCCGACACATAACCCGTGACGCGCCGGCGATCTCCGTTAAAGTTCATCATCGGGTTGAAGAACTCGCCCTGCCCGCGGAATGAAATCCAGTGACCGAAGCCTGGGCGGCGTTCGTCGCTGGCGCCACCCATGTGCCACTTCCCGATGAAACCGGTCGTGTAGCCGGCCTTCTGTAGTTCCCTGGGGAAGGTTGGGATAGCGGGGTCGAGAGGGGTGAAGTTGTCGCGTACGCCGTGGGCGTGCATGTACTGGCTGGTGAGGATGGAGGCGCGGCTTGGCGAGCACAGAGATGTAGTTGCGAAGGCGTTCTGGAAGTCGACGCCCTGTTTCGCCAAGCGGTCGATGTTTGGGGTACGCAGCCATGGGTGGCCCATTGCGCTGGTCATGTCCCAGCGATGGTCATCCACGAGAATGAAAATCAGATTGCGCCGGGCGGGGCGGGCGTGAAGCGCGGGTGCGCCCGCCGCTCCAGCGATTGCCGCCAGGAACGCTTTCCGCGAGATTGTGGGATTTGACACGAGCCGGCTCCTAACTGACCCCCTCCCGGTCCCGGCGGATGTACGCCAGCCGTCCTGACCGGAGAAGGCCTCTCCACGGGGAACAGGATATTCTTAACAGGAGACTGGCGGCAACCTGGCTGGTTGCAACTTTTCTTAGCCGAAGGCCCGGACGGGATTCTCGAACATGAGCCGCGGGATCCAACTCCGCTCGATCCGGGGAAGAAAGTCCGTGTAGATGTATGTGTAGGGGCGGTAGTCTCCGCCACCGGGTTCGCCAACGCGGTACCAACCGGAGTCCTGCGAGATGAGCGTTCGTCCGAGGAGTTCCCTTGAGGCCATGAAACGCAGGCATTCTAAGTGCCAGTCAGCGGACTTGGCCCGGATGCCGTCAAACTCGACCCAAGCCCCGGCACGGGCGGCGCGCTCATGGATAGAGTGGTCTTTCTCGTTCTGTGCGTGGACCCAGACGAACTTGGCGGGCGCAACTTTTTCTTCGTCGAGAATCTCAAGTTGTTCGAGAGCGGCGGCTCCATTGCCGGTATGAGAAGCGATGGTGAGGCCGGTCTCGCGGGAGGTAATAGCGGCGGCACGCACGAGCTTGCGATCGAGTTCGCCGAGGGGTCCTTTGTTTACACCGGTCTTGATGAAGCGGGGGTTTACGCCATCGATGCCGTTGCGGAACTCGCCGATAAAGCGGCGAGCGAGTTCCGAAGCTGGTTCGGCATGCGCAAATTGCGGTACATATTTGTGATTCGCGGCGCCGTAGATGCCGGTATTGGTCCAGATCTCCATGCCCACCGCTCCGCCTAGTTTTTGCATGAGGGAGGCGTCCCGGCCGATGAACCGAGGCGTACATTCGTGGAGCCGGACGCAGCCGAGATTCCGGATTTCTTCCAGCTTCGGCTTTGCCACCCGGAAGACTTCCTCGGGGTCATACCTCCCGGGGGTGATCCCGGCGGCGCCGACGAAATCGACCATGACGTGTTCGTGGACGAGGATGGATTTCCCGGCGGCGGCCAGCGGCAGGGCAAACGCGGACAAGAACTCGCGGCGTCTCATGGCGACTTGGAGCGGCGAAGGCGAAGGGGACTCCGCCTCGCATCTCTTCGACTTTATTATGACGGACAGGCCGGACGGCCCGCATGGTTACGCCTGACGAGCGATGGCCGGGGCCGGCTAATCCGACACCGACTGCAGCGCGGTGTAGCCGGGACGCGGCGGGCGAACCGGTTTTTGTTCCGCCGGCGCGAGACAGATATGGACGTGAAATTGGTCCTCTCCGCAGACAAAGGGGACGAGCGTCCAGTTGTTCTTGTTCACCGTCCGCGTAGTGAAGTTCCGGCCGAAAATCACGGTCGGGATGCTGATGCCCATGGGACCGAGATTCTCTTCGATCCGCGTCTTGAAACCGCCGATGATCATGTTGGTTAGCTCGGCAATGGCATCGAGCACCTCTTCGTTCACTGACGGGAACTCCGTCATCAGGAACTGCGACGAGAAGCGGCACGCGGTGGCGCCACTGCAAGAGATGCTTCCCGTGCCGGCCCAGGGGCCAGCGAGGCCGATCAGCGAGACGACCCCGTCGGTAGGACCGGGAGCGGCCTGTTCTACAACGGTTTCTCCCGCCTCTACTTCCAACCCAAGCATGGTGGAAAAGACTTCCTCGGTCGCGGTTTGGATTGCTTCTGCTAATTCTTCCGGCTTCATGGTGTTGTCCTCTGGATGCAATGAGGCGGCAACCTCGTGTGCAGCCATGACCAGTTGCATCTTCAGTACAGTCCTGTCAACTTTTCTTTGATCTGTTCGGCGGTGAACGGCTTCCGCACGTAGCCTGCCGCGCCCAACTCAACGGCTTCCAACACTTTGGTCTTGCTGCCCTCGGTGGTGACCATCACCACCGGCAAGTCCTTCCACTCGTCATTGGCCTTCATTTTGCGAAGGAATTCAATGCCGTCCATGTTCGGCATGTTGATGTCGCTCAACACAAGGTTGACCTTCGCTTCCGCAAGTGAGGCCAGAGCCTCTTCTCCGTCTCCGGCTTCGTATACCTTCCCGAGGGGAATCTCCGCCTGGTGCATCACTCGCTGCAAGATTTTCCGGATTGCCGCCGAGTCGTCCACGATCAATACATCCAATGCCATTGGTGCTCCTTCCCATTGCACTGCGCGCGGGTTGCTGAAACGCCGCACCGAACAAGGCGCTGTGTTACCAGAGAGCCCGGTGGACAACTGGCCACTTGGCTTAGCCGCTCCGGTAACCCCTGTGAGTCTCATCGGTTAATGAGTGCCGGGATTTAGCCAGATGGCAGCGACATTGTCGGTTCGATGATGGCGCCACCGGCGTCAATTCGCACATCTGCAACAAAAGACAAGACATTGCCGTCGAGGTGTTGTTCGGTTTGTCTGAATCTCGTGCCAGAATGTTAGCCGCCCCACGATCTGCATCTTCGACCCTGTTTCTTATCAACCAAACGAACCGAGCGACAAGAATCCCTCTTAGCCGCGCAAAACACGATGAACGCCAGCGTACTTAGGTTTCGAGGACCACGTTTGGCTCCGGTTGGCTTACCACACGGTCCTCCGCACCAGGCTAGTGAACCATCGGCTGTCCCGGCGCCAATACGACAATCGGCTCGACGTTTCGCTTCCGCAGGATCTCGATCAGCTCAGAGAGAGCGCGAAGAAACCGCGGACTGGTTTGGCGATAGCCCATCCAGGTAAGTGGAATGTCCTCAACGAGAAGTTCGTCCGGCTGAAAAATGTCCTCGAATTCATGCATTCGCGTATATAGTACGGCGGACGATCGAAACGTCTCGGGAGAATCATGCTGCAAACAATTGAAAACAATGAGCGTATATTTGCTACTGGCGGCGATTCGAAGAAACCATTCCGATTGGGTCACCTGGCGCTCCTTGAGGTCCCGGAGCCTTCACAGCACTCACCAGAGCCATGATCTCTGAGTCCTCCGGGAACCACGGCGGTACTGTTTGCGGAAGAGGGGCCAGAACATGCGCGTTTGAACAAAAGTGAGATTCGCACCGGCCGGCTCCGGTGCGGAAGCTGACACGGGGTTCGGAAACCAACTAAGATGAACGCGTGGGCTTTCCAGAATTAAGCAGTCCTAGCGGTTCCCGCAGTCAGGGCCGGTTGGCCGGTCTGATACTGCTCATCATTGTACTCCTCATTAGCGCCAGAACCATTGCTGGATTCGTCATCGAAATCGCCTGGTGGAAAGAGTTGGGCCAGTTCACGACCTTTGTCAGCATGATGATCTATCGGGTTTCGCCCATCATTACCGGGACGTTGCTGGCGTTCTTGGCGCTGTTCGTTTCTCACGCGTTTGCCCTGCGCTTTGCCAGCGTGGGCCGAGTGCGAAACAAACTCTACTATAGGATTGTCATCCCGGCTCTGCTCGTGGTGGGCGGGTTCGTCGCCTCCTCGAGTGTGGATACGTGGACAGTGGTCCGCTTCTTCGGCGGCCAGGCGTTGCCGGCCGATGCGACCGGCTGGCAGGATTCCGTGTTCGGGCTTCCGCTGTCGTTCTATCTATTCGACCTGCCATTTCTGAACATTCTGCGCGGTTATCTGCTGGCGCTGACCATCGCTGCCGCATTCGTCTTCTGGCTAACGGCGAGGGGCTGGCAACTGCGGGACAAACTACCTGAGATCCAGCAGTCGCAAGAACTGGATCCCCGGATTTTCCGTCTCGAAGGCGGCCTGGAATCGAAGTTCCTCCGCGGCGCCGCAGTGGTCTTTCTCATCGGGGTTGCGATTCGCTTTTTTCTGGGGCGCTATGAACTGCTGTTCCAAGACCATGGCTTCATGGTGGGGGTTGACTACGTCGCCGAGAACATCACAATTCCACTGCAGTGGCTGGTGATCCTGTCCTGTCTTGTTTCGGCGGTGTTCGTATGGATGGGCCGCTGGCTGTGGGCAGCTTCGCTCATCGTGGTCCTGGCGCTACACTCCATCGTTCCGAAGATCGTCGAAGTGGCCTACGTTCGGCCGAACGAGATTACGTTGCAGCGACAGTACATCGAGCGACACATCGCCGCGACGCGCGCTGCGTACCATCTCGACCGGCGAACGCAGGAGATAGAATTCGATGCGCAGCCCGAAGCGAATATCGACGTCTCCGAGCACGGGCCGCTGTTTGACAACATTCGGCTCTGGGACTGGCGGGCGTTTCACGACACGACGACGCAGATCCAGGCACTCCGCACCTACTACGTCTTCAACGATTCGGATGTCGACCGCTATCAGATCGACGGCCAACTGCGGCAGGTGATGCTCTCCCCCCGGGAACTCGACATACGCCAGTTGCCGGACGCGCAAGCCAGTTGGGTGAACTCACACATTCTCTATACTCACGGCTACGGGATGGTGATGGCGGAAGCAAACCGGATCACCCCCGAAGGACTCCCGGTCCTCTTCGTCAAGGACGCCCCGCCTGTTGTTGAGACCGAGAGTCTGCAGTTGACCCGGCCCGAACTCTACTACGGCGAGATCAATCACGAGCCGGTCTTCGTTGGTACCACCGAAGACGAATTCAGCTACCCTTCCGGGAGCGCCAACGTCTTCTCCCGCTACGAGGGCTCCGGAGGGCTCTCCATTTCGTCGTTTCCCATGCGAGTGGCCGCCGCCATTGCCTACGGGGACGTCAACATGGTGCTGACACGCTACTTCACCGAGGAAAGCCGGATGATGATCCGCCGGAACGTCAGGCAACGGTTGGAATCGCTCGCCGGATTCGTCACGTGGGATCCCGACCCGTATCTCGTGCTCACCGATGAGGGTGGCTTGGTGTGGACGGTCGACGGCTACACAACGTCGGCGGCCCATCCTTATTCCCAGGTGTTGAGTCTGCAGGGGGTTGGCCGGATGAACTACATCCGGAACTCGGTGAAGGCAACAGTGGATGCCTATTCCGGAGAGGTGCGCATTTATGTTTTCGAGGAAACCGACCCGGTGATACAGTCCTACCAGCAATTGTTTCCCGATCTGCTTATCCCCGCCTCCGAGATGCCCGACGACTTGCGCCGCCACGCGCGCTATCCGATTCTCCTATTCCGGGTTCAGGCCGAGATGTATCGAACGTACCACATGACCGACCCGCAGGCCTTCTACAACAAGGAAGATGTTTGGGACATCGCCCGGAACATCCAAGGACAACAATCCACCCCTCAGCCGGTGGACCCGACCTATGTGGTAGCGACTGTTCCTGGCGGGGAGGAAGCCGAGTTCCTGCTGATGCAGCCGTTTGTGCCCCGCAACAAGGACAACCTTGTTGGATTGATGATGGCGCGCTGCGACGGCGAGCATCTCGGAGAAATCCTGTTTCTGCAGCTTTCCAAACAAGAGCTGTTCTACGGGACCATGCAAATCGAGGCTCGCGTTAACCAAGACCAGAACATCTCGAAGGACCTCAGCCTCTGGAACCAGCAGGGCTCACAGGTGCTGCGCGGCCAGATGCTCGTGCTGCCAGTCGAGGACACCTTGATTTACGTGGAGCCGATCTACATTCAAGCAGCCGAAGCCCGCATGCCACAGCTAAAAAAGGTGGTGCTGGCGATGGGGAACCGGCTCATTTATCGTGACACCTACGATGAGGCGCTGGCCGAACTCAGCGGGTTGAGCGGTTTCGCGCCGATTCCCACGGAGCAAGTGGCGACCGGCCGGGGCGAAGATCCGCCCGCTGTAGAGACCGGTAGTTCAGAGCTGAGGAGAGTTCGCGAACTCCTGCGGCGCTACCGGCAGCTCGCATCGCAGGGGCGCTGGTCCGAAGCGGGCCAGGAACTCGAGGAGATTGAACGGCTGGTGCAAGAGTAGTGGAGCCGCCGGGGCACTGGGCGGCCGGGATCTCGAGGCCGTGAACCTGGGCTGACGGCAGTCGCCCTCTTAATCGTTGGCGGCGCGCTTCCGGTAGTTATGGATCTCGGCGGTTGCGCGCTCGCGGGTCCGCTTCGTTTGGAGCATTCTGTCCCTGGCTGCCTCGACAGCGTCGCGCAGAGGTTCACCGGTGATTTCCGCCGCACCCCAACTGAACATTGCCGGCTGGTGACTGACAGACCGGATCTGGTAGTCCCAGAGGCGCTGGGAGATGTGCTGAAGGCGGCGTTGCGCCTGAGATCCCAGTTCCTCGGGAAGGATTACCAAGAACTCGTCTTGACCGTAGGAGCAGGCGAAATCCGCGGGCGTGAGCAGCGATTCGACGAACTCTCCAACAGAATCGAGAGTCTCCTCGCCCGGTGACCGCCCGGCACCGCTCACCGCGATGGCAACGATCGTGCCGCGGAAGAGCCCGTCACTCTCAAGGGCCTCGGCTAGCAGCGAGTACTCCTGAAATCCGCTGGGGATCTTGACCAGCGGCGGAACCTCGTCCTCAGAGGCAGTCCGCTCCGGCATCAACACGGTTCGATGCTCGGATGCGACAACCTCATCTCCGGCGTCCTCTTCCTCTGCCGCTGTTTCTGCCGCCTCAGGCTCGTCGTCTTCTTGGTCCGCGGACGGTTCCACTTCCGTTTCGTCAACGGCATCGAGGACGCTCCCGGACAGCGCGAAATCTTCGGATTCGGCGGTTTTCGCCGCCTCGACTTCTTCCACTGGAGTGGCCGCCTCCGGTTCGAGTTCCTCCGCGGCGGATTGATATGCCGACTCCTCGACATCGGACGGCCCGACACGCGGCTGTGCGGTGATTTCGGCGAGCTGCTCCAGTTCGCGGGCCAGCCGAATTGCCTCTGACGCAGCCGCTCGTTCCGCGGCCATCACATCAATAGGGGTGACTTTGGTGTGAATGGTGAAGCGCGGCAGACCGCTCACCCGGCGGGTCTCCTCCTCTGCCGCGCCGGCGTCATCCGCGACACTCTCGTCTCCCGAGTCTCCGACGGCTGGCTCAGGCGTCTCCTCCTGCGTTGCCGCCTGTTCCTCTTTCGGAATCTCCGGGGCTAGAGCCTCGCCGGCATCCGCCACAATCTCCTCTTCCGGCATCGCAACTTCTTCGGCTGCCGGGGCCGCGGCGGCTTCAGCGACACTGGAAGCCGGTTCCCCGGACTCAACCGCAAGCTCCCCTTCCGGCTCAAATTGAGCTTTGCCGGCAACCGCAGGGGAATAAAAGGGGATCTCGTCATCCTCCTCAACTCGCGCGGATTCGCGTTTGCTCTTCGCGTGGGCCGCCTGGGTGCTAATGCTTTCCCTGATACGAGCGGCAATGGCGTTCACCGCAGCAAGTTCGCCGTCCGTGGCCCACGACGCGGCCGGTGGTTCCACGTCCGCGAGGCCGGATCCAGCCGTGGCGGTCTCGACTCCGGTTTTCGCCGGGGTCGCCACATCCACCGGGGGCAGTTCGGTCTCCACGGCTCTGTCAAACATGGCCCGCGGCGCCGCAACTTCTTGCTCACGATGGACCGTAGCGCCTGAGGCATGCCGCTCCCGTTCCTCCTGGCGCACCACAAGTTCAATGTTCCGTTCGCGCAGCGCTTCGTTGTTTCCCTTGAGGAAATCAGTCAGCAGAGCGACAAAGAGCGCGCCCAGAACCAAAGCCAAACTGACGAAGATCTGTACTTCCAAGGCTGCAAAATCCATCGCTTACTGACAGTCTAATCGGCCACAACTCGGCTGGAGAATAGGCTTTGAGTCATAAAACTCAGTAGTACCAGCGCGTCATATTAGTGGGAACAGAGGACTGGTACTCTCGTCCTATTTGGTGAACAAATGTGCCTAGAACTCTGACCCTGGAAGGTCTAACGCAAGCTTTATCAATCTGTTACAGGGGAAGTTGCGCTCCCGGGACGGGCACCTTCCGGCCGCCTTTTTTGCTTGGCAGCGGGCCGTCCTCGGAACGGTTCGTCGCCGGCCGGTAGGAGTTTCCGAATTCCAGCTCATCCTCGCTGAAGGTCAATTCGCGATCCAGCACCATCTCGAGAGTGGTCCCCTTGGCAAGCACTGCTTCGGGGCCTCGGGTGAGTAGAACCCCCATCAAACCCGCCGTGGCTCCGGCCGCGGCTCCGATTCCGGCCCCCATGCCGGTGCTGCCGCCGATGGCTCCGGCGATGGTCCCTGCTGACGCGCCGGCCGCTGTTGCCTCGCCGATTGTCCGTGCGTCGCCGGACTTGTCGCCTTCACTCCGGATCGTTCCCTCTTCCCGGTCCAAGTCCTCACTGGCCCGGCCATCGAGGCTGCCGATTCTGGAGCGGAAATCTCGCGTGACGCCGTTAGGCAGAGTGAGCGAATCGAAGCGCACGTAGAGTTCGCCCCGCCCTTTCACCCGTCCCGGGCGCTTCACGCTGGTGATCGTGCCGGCCACATAGGAGCCTGGCGGGATGACAATCCGGCCGTTCGCCATAATCGGGAAAACGGTTTCCAGGTAAACCCGGTCGCCCACGGCGGCGTGTTTTGTGGAGACGCTGTTGATCATGCTCAGCGGAACCCGGGTTCCCGTGTCGATTATGTAAGCCCCGTTTTCCGCCCGCGCTCCCCATTCGGCCGAGTCCTGAGGCTCCGAGGCCTCCGGGGCCTGCTGCGCCGTGAGTGAGCACGCGAGTAGCGAGGTAAGTGCGATGGAACGCAGAAGCATGAATCAACTCCTATTGGCCATTCTAGCCTACAAATTATTGAACGCAGCGCCCGCGACGGAAGTTGCGGCAATACGTGCCTAGCGCTCCACCGGCAGCCGGATACCAGCCGGACTGCATTCCTCGCCAATCACCACCCGCACCTCCGGCCATGCATCGGCCGTTTCCGGGATGCGCAGGTTGATCTGATATAAGCCCGCGAATCCCGGAGTAAGCCCGGCGTAGAAGAGATGATCCGGCCCGATCGCCTCGCCATCGAGGAGAATCCGGAAGTCCTCCACCGCATCGATCTGGGCAGGGTACCTCACAAGCTCGCCGGGCGAGGCCCGCGGAGAGGTCTCCCCCAATCCCGTCGCGTATAAGATCACGATGTCTCCCGGGCGGGCCGGAACCTCGCCGGTAGCGACGGAGCCGTCCGGGCGGGTGGCGATAGCCGTCGTGGCATCGAGTTGATAGAGGGCCGGCGCAGAAGAGCTCAAGCGAATGCGGGCTCGCGGACCGTGCAGGCCGGCCCGCACCAATACCACTTCCACCTGCCCGGGGCGGAGGTTGCTGGGAATCAGGAAGTTCACCTGCTTGGGCGAAACGTAGTAGAGATGCGCGGGGATTCCATTGACCAGAACCCGCACCGCCGCCATGCCGAGCGCGGTCGGCAAACGCCCATCCTGGATGTCGTGGGCGGTGACCGCGCGGGTCTCGTAGGACAGCCGTTCGCCGTAAAGCGTGGCGATCGTATTGGGCGCAAGGGAGCCGTAGAGGTTCGTCGCGGAATTGACAATGCTGGCCGCGGAGTAGGACGGCGCCAAGGACGTGCCGCTGTCCTGAGCCCGGGCAGACACCGGAATCAGGCACAAAAGCGCCAGCAGGCCGGGAACAGCCCGCACGCCTTTATTCTACCCCCAAATCAGCGAATCGGGAGCGGCGAATTCGCACCCTCACGATTCCGTTTGTCACTCGCTGACGGGAATGAAGAGCGTCTGGCCGCTGTCGACCCCGTCGACCAGGAGTCTAATGCGGTGATCGCCGGGCGGCAGATCGGGCACCGTCACGTTGAACTGAAAGAGGCCGACAAACTGTGGCGAGGCAACGGCGGCCGACTCGGCGGCGACGTCCCCGATGATGACCTCATGTTCCGGCACCAGAGGCGCCGCCGTGGCGGGAATCTGACCGGCTGGATAGGCTTCAGCAGTTCCGCACCCAAGCACGAACAGGGTGACAACGCCGCCCGGCGCCGCGGGACGGAATGTCAGACCTTCGAGCAGTCCTTCCGGACCGACCCACTCGGTGAACGATGGGTGCAGCGCCATTACGTATTCGACTTCGCCCTTCGTCCATCTTCCGAGGGCATCCTGTTGCATCGCCGGCGAAACCGGCAGCGCGGTCACGAACGCGGCGTTACTCGTGCCGCCAGCATGCCGCACGACGACCTGCATTTGCCCGACACCGATGCCGTCCGGGACCTGGGCGTTGATCTGGCCCGGGCTGATGAAGCTCACATAGGCGTTGACGTTGTTCACGAGCACCTCGACACCATCCAGGCTCGCCGGGGCCTTGCCGCCGGGTTCGACGCCCGGATCGAAGTCGTTAGCCTCCCACTGGCGGGTCGTAGTGGAGAGATTCGCACCGAAGATCTGGATGTAAGTGCCCGGCGAAACACGGCCGGCATTGTCGAACGCCTGCAGGACGGGCTCAGACTCGCGAATTACGGGAGGTCCCGTGATACCGGCGGGCGAAAGGCTGAGTTCGGTGGTATAGATGCGGTCGCCGCTGGTGGAGCCATTGTTGTTCGAAGCATTTGCCGCGACGTAGATTGTGACATCGCCGATGTTCGTGTCCGGCGGCTGCCAGTCTACCAGGAAATCACGGGACTCCTGCGGCAGGTTGTGCTCGATGAATTCGATGGGAGCGGCAGCCAGGCACGGGCCGCCGGACGGCCGGATCGTCCCGGTCTCGCACAAAACGAATGTGTTCTCCTGAACGATCTCGAAGCGCCCGGCTTGCCCAAATTGCGGGTCGCTGGCAGGGCGGACGGTTGCCTGAAAACCGTAGGTCTTAGCTTCCGCATCGTTTATGCGGATCGTCCAGCTTTGGCGCACCCCGGGAATATACGTATCCGAGGGCGTGATGATTTCTACCTTACTTTTGTCGGGATCAAGCGCGGCGCTGTGGCAATCATTGCAAACACGGTCTCCGGGCGCGCCGGTGTATCGCGGCGGAGGCCCCAACGAGAACGCGACCATCAGCACGGGCACGGCCAGGACCACCACCACGGCGAGGCGAAGTACGGACTTTCGATTCGAAGACATCGTTATAGCTCCATCGCCCCGGCACGCTTTGCGACATTCAGGGCCTTTCGTGCAATTGTACTCAGTGGCAGCTTGGCGAGTCGCGCCGGGCTGATCCACTGGAAGTCCGGCGGCGCGCGCCGGACCCGGGCCGAAAGCACGCGAAAGCGGTAGGCGTGGTTGGTGATCGAGTGCCTGAAGCTGCCGAGTTCTTCATCCGCATCCGCGGCCGGCAGTTCCTCCGGCTGCGGCAGTTCCCAGAACCCCGGCAGCTTGGCCGCCGTCGCCGGACGCTGCCGCAGGAGTAACCTGCCGCGGCTCTCGACAATCAGCACCGTCTTCTCGATCCGGCGGATCTCTTTGCCGCCGCGTTTCACGGGCAATTGCTCCTGCGTGCCGGCGGCGAGGGCAGCACAGTGACCTCGCAGAGGGCAGAGCAGGCATAGCGGGTTCTTCGGAAGACAGACGGTGGCGCCCAACTCCATCAGCGCCTGGTTGAAGTCGCCGGGGTGGGCGGGATCCAGGAGTTCCCGCGCCGCGTCCCCCAAACGCTTCCGGGTGGCCGGCAGCTTGATGTCGCCGGCGTCGTTCCGCAGCCGGGCCATCACCCGCAAGACGTTGCCGTCCACTGCCGCATGAGGCAGCCCGAAGGCGATGCTGGCGACCGCAGCGGCGGTATATTCGCCCGCGCCCGCAAGAGCCCGTATGTCCTCGTAGGAGCGGGGAAAATCGCCGCGCTCCACAATCTGGCGGGCCGCCTCTTGCATATTCCGCGCCCGGGAGTAGTAGCCGAGGCCGCTCCAGACCGCGAGCAACTCCTCCTGCGGGGCCCGGGCGAGGGCGGCCGCGTCGGGGAAACGCTTCAGGAACCGCTCATAATACGGAATCACCGCGGTCACCCTGGTCTGCTGCAGCATAACCTCCGAAACCCAGATCCGGTACGGATCACTCGTTTTTCTCCACGGCAGATCGCGCATATTTTCGATGTACCAGGCGAGGAGTTGCCCGCGGATTTCGACGTTCGTCTCCATTGCTATACTTGTCTCAGACTCCCTCGAACCGGCCAGACACCGTGCAAGACGCTATTGTCATCCAGGGCGCCCGCGTCCACAACCTGAAGAATCTCTCGCTGTCGATACCGCACGAGAAGTTGACGGTTGTTACCGGAGTTTCAGGGTCGGGTAAGAGTTCCCTGGTCTTCGATACCATCTACGCCGAGGGCCAGCGGCGTTACGTGGAGTCGCTTTCGGCCTACGCCCGCCAGTTTCTCGAGCGGATGGGCAAGCCGGACGTCGACGAGATCGACGGGATCGCCCCGCCGGTCGCCATCCGCCAGAAGAACACCACCCGGAACCCTCGTTCCACGGTTGCCACCTCGACGGAGCTTTACGACTACCTGCGCCTCCTCTTCGCCCGCGCCGGCCGCACTTGGTGCCCTCACTGCGGCGAGATTGTAGGCCGCGACACGGTGGATCACGTAGCCGCCGCGATGCTCGCCGAGCCGGAGGGGTCGCGTTGGTACGCTCTCTTCCCGCTCAAGAGCGGGCTCGAGGGAGACGAGCACCGGGAATATCTTTTCGAAGTCCGCAAGAAGGGTTTTAACCGGCTTTATCAAGGCGGGCGGATCCACGAGTTCTCGACACCGGAATCTCTGCTCGATATCGATTTCGAACGACTGGTCTTCGCGCTCGTGGACAGGCTGGCGGTCCGGCCGGATATGCACCAGCGCCTGGTGGACACCACCGAGATCTGTTTTCGCGAAGCCGGTCAGGTGATCTTCGAATCCGCGGACGGCAAGATAAGGCGCGAGTTTGACGAGCGATTCTCCTGCCGCTCCTGCGGACGTGAATTCGCCGAGCCCGAGCCGCACCTGTTCAGCTTCAATAGCCCGCACGGCGCTTGCCCGCGCTGTCAGGGTTTCGGCAACGTGGTCGATTACGACATGGAGCGCATCGTTCCTGACGCGTTCCTTTCCCTCAACAAGGGCGCCATCGATCCGTGGACCAAGCCGAACTACCGGCACTTCCAGGCCGAGTTCAAGCGCCACTACGCCGGCCGCATCCGCTTCGACGTGCCGTTCAATGAGCTCAGCAGCGAAGAACGGCAACTCGTGGAGGACGCCGTTAGGCGCTCCTTCGAGCGAGTGGAGCGGAAGAAGTACAAGGTGCACGTCCGGGTCTTCCTCAGCCGGTATCGAGGCTACGCGGACTGCGCGGTCTGTGGCGGCTCGCGGCTGCGCGCGGAAGCTCTGTTCGTCAAGGTGTGCGACCGGACAATGGCTGACGTCACGCGGATGAATATCGGCGAGGCGCGAGAATTCTTCAACACCCTGGAACTCGCTCCGGAGGAGTCGGCCATCGCCGATACCGTGCTCGTCGAGATCCGGCAGCGGCTCAAGTTTCTCAACGACGTAGGACTCGAATATCTGACGCTGGACCGTCTGTCCGCCACGCTCTCCGGAGGCGAGGCGCAGCGCATCCAGCTTGCCACGTGCCTTGGTTCGCGGCTGGTCGGCGCCTGCTACGTGCTCGACGAGCCATCGATCGGCCTGCACAGCCGTGACACCGGCCGGTTGATCGCCATCCTGAAGGAACTGCGGGATCTCGGCAACACGATCGTCGTGGTGGAGCACGACGCCGAAATCATGCAGGCAGCCGACCATATCGTAGACCTCGGCCCGGGAGCGGGCGAACTCGGAGGGCGGGTGGTTTTCGAGGGCCCGCTCGCAAAGATGTTCAGCAATAGGGCTAAGTCTCTCACATCACGTTATCTGCGCGGAGAACTGCAGACCTCGCGCATCCTGTCAAGGAGAAGCGTGGATACCCGGCGAGTGGTGAGGTTCCGCGGAGCGCGCGCGCACAATCTAAAGAATATCGACGTCGAGTTGCCGCTGGACATGATGGTGGCGGTAACCGGAGTCTCCGGGTCGGGCAAGTCCTCGCTGGTGCATGACGTCATCTACCCGGCGCTTAAGGAGCGCCTGGGGGAGCGCACGGCGGTGGCCGAGGACGAGAACGCAGCGACCGGGGAGAAGCGCACCTGGCGGCGCGTGGATGGCGCGGACTTGCTGAGCCAAATCATCCTGGTGGATCAGTCGCCCATCGGCCGGTCGCCGCGCTCGAATCCCGTAACCTACATCAAAGCCTTCGATGTCATTCGCGGACTTTTCGCCGCCACGGTGGAGGCCGACCGCCGCGGCTACACCGCCGGCCACTTCTCGTTCAACATTCCCGGCGGCCGCTGCGAAACATGCCAGGGCGAAGGGACTGTGACCGTTGAGATGCAATTCCTCGCCGACGTCGAGCTTATTTGCGAGGAGTGCAAGGGGACGCGCTTCAAGAGCGGCGTACTGAGCGTGCGCTACCGCGGCCTGAACATCCACGAAGTGCTGCAGCTCACGGTGCGGGAGGCGCTCACCTTCTTCGGCGATGTGCCGCGGCTGGCGTCACGGCTCAAGGTGCTCGACGATGCCGGCCTTGGCTACCTCCGGCTAGGGCAATCCGCGACCACGCTGAGCGGTGGCGAAGCGCAACGCGTGAAACTGGCAGCGCATCTTTCACAGTCATCTTGCCAGGGTGTGCTATTCATCTTCGACGAACCCACCACCGGGCTGCACTTCGATGACATCGCAAAGCTGCTCGACGCGTTCCAGCGCCTGATTCACTCCGGCGGGAGCATTCTCATCATCGAGCACAATCTGGAGGTGATCCGCTCGGCCGACCAGGTCATCGACCTTGGCCCGGAAGGTGGCGACGCGGGCGGCAGGATCGTCGCCACCGGCACCCCGGAGGAGATAGCCGCCCGCGAGGAATCCCACACCGGACGCTTTCTCCGATTGCGCGAACAAGGAGTGGCTTCGGAGCTCGTGTAAAGCTACGGCTGGATACCTCCGGCCTTTACTGCGGATACTTCCCCGCCAACTTCACCAAGAAACCGTGGAATTTGTGAAACCAGCCCGCCTGCTGCAGGAACATGTACGGACACTCGCCAGGTACTACTGACATCCCGTGCTCCGCGCAGTAGTCAACCGCCTTCTGGCTCACCGCGCCGCGGCCTGCTGCCTGATACATCCACACTCGCGTGACACCGGCTTCGGCGCAGTCTTCCACCACCTTCTCGGTGACCTCCGGTGGCGTCATAATGAGCGCGCCGTCTACCGGCGGGGCAATATCCTGCACCTGGCGGGCGCACGACATCCCGTCGATCTCGCCGGCCTCGTTGTGGACCGGAACTACATCGTAGCCGAACTTCCGCAGATCGCGGAACAGTGCCCGGCTGAAGTGCTTCTCGGTTCTTGAAACCCCGACGACGGCAAGACGCTTCTGTGCAAGAAAGTCATTGATCATCTCCTTGCTGGCCATATGTGAGTTCTCCTAAGATGAATCTCCTGCCATCATACCCGCCCGCCTCTTCGCCGGCTTACCGGACGGATCCACGCTAGACTGAAGGTATGTGGTTGTCCTGGGCAGTGCCCTTTCTGCTCTTCTTCCAGGCGGCCAATCCGGTGGAAGAGGGACTGAAAGCTCTGGACGAGCAGCGGTACAATGACGCCGCGCAAGCCTTTGAAGCCGCGATCGCAGCCGATGCGGAGAACTACGCCGCGCATTTCAATCTTGCCTTCGCCTACACGATGCTCGGCCGTAAGACGGAAGCGATCGCTGGATACGAAAAGGTCCTGGATTTGAAGCCGGGGATTTATCAGGCGGAGCTGAATTTGGGGATTCTTCTGCTCGAACGAAAAGAGGCCGCGCAGGCCCTACCGCATCTCAAGGCCGCCGCCGGGCAGAAACCGGATGAATTTCGTCCGAACTACTACCTCGCTATTGCGCTCTACGAAACAGCGGACGATGCGGGCGCCGAGGAATATTACCGCAAGGCCGCCGCGCTCAACTCTTCCGCGCCAGACGTCGAGATCGGCCTCGGCCGGGCGGTCTTTAACCAGGGCCGCTTCGAGGAAGCCCTGTCCCATTACCGGAAAGCGGCCGAAATCGATCCCGAATACCGCGGGTATTTGGTGGAGATCGCCTCCCGGTTCGAGGAGAAAGGCAAGCCGGAAGAGGCGATCAGAATTTACCGGGAATTCACATCCGACCCCGAGGTTCAGGAGCGCCTCGGCCACCTGCTGTTGCAAGCGGACCGGTTCGACGAGGCCCTGCCCCACCTGCAATCCGCCGTGCGCCGGTCACCAACCACGGCCAACCGGTTTGCGCTGGCGGTCGCTTATCTGAAGCTAAAGCAACCGGAAAACGCCCTGCCGCTGCTCGAACAGTCGCTTCAGGAAGAGCCCGACAACTACGACCTGCGCATGATGCATGGCCGGTTGCTGCGAGACCAGCGGCAGTTCGGCCCCGCCGCGCAGGACTTCATCCGCGCCGTCCAGCTAAAGCCTGAATCCAAGGAAGCGTGGAGCGAACTTTCGGGGATGTTGATCCTGCTGGAAGACTATCCGAAAGCGCTCGCCGCGCTTGATAAGCTGGAGGCGCTAGGGAATCCGCCGCCGTCGATCCACTTCTTCCGGGCGCTGATATGGGACACGGCCCGGCAGTACGAGAACGCCCTTCCCAGCTACGAGAAATTCCTCGAACTGTCCCGGAACGAATTCCCAGACGAGGAGTTCAAAGCGCGGCAGCGGATCAAAGTAATTAAGAAGGAGTTGAGCCGGTGATTCGATTTCTCCTGCATCTTTTTTCAATGGCCGCGATCACCTGGTTTTGCGCTCCGGCATTGGCCCAGGCTGACCTCGAAGCCGTCAAACGAGAACCGAAGCTCGAGAAACGCGCGCGGAAGGCGATGGACAACGCCGGGAAAGCGTTCGACCGGGCCCGCTCAGCCTATCGCAAGGGTGAAACAGAAGTCCTGCGAGTGTCCCTCCAGGAGGTCGCCGATTCGGTGGCGCTGGCGCAGAAGTCGCTCCAGGAAACGGGGAAACAGCCACGCAAGGCGTCCAAACACTACAAGCGCGCCGAAATTGGCAGCCGCAAGCTGCTCCGGCGACTGGACAACTTCCGCAACGAGATGAGCTATCTGGACCGCGACCAGATCGACGAGGTGATCGCATCCGTGCAGAAGATTCATGAAGAACTCCTGCACGCCGTCATGGGAGGTGGAAAATGAAGACGACTCTGCTTCTGATCATCGGGTTGGCAGTGTGTTTGCCGGCTCAAATACGGCGGGATTTCCTGACCACCAACGAAGCCGATCAGGTCCGGCTGGTTCAGGAACCCAACGCGCGACTAAAGCTGTACGCGACCTTCGCCGAGGATCGCATCGAAATGCTCAAGCAAATCATGGCCAAGAATGATTCGGGGCGCTCGGTGCTGGTCCGCGAGGCGATCGAGGACTACACTCGCATCATCGAAACCATCGATATCGTCACCGACGACGCGCTAGCCCGCGGGGTGGATGTCTCGGACGGCATGACGGCGGTGGCGGAAGCGGAGGAGAAGTTCCTGGAGGGCCTCCAGGAGGTCTTCGACAGCGACCCGAGCGATCTCCAGCGCTACCGTTTCGTTCTGACGACGGCCATCGAAACCACTGAGGACTCGCTTGAACTCAACTTGGACGATCTCGGCGACCGCAAGAAGGGTCTCGCGAATCAGAGGCGCCGCGAGCGCAAGGAACTCGAGACGATGATGACTCCGGAAATGGTGCGCCAGCGCGAGGAAGACACCAAAGAACTGAAAAAAGCAGAGGAGGAGAAGGAGAAAAAGGCCCCGACCCTCTTCAAGGAGGACGAGAAGAAGCCCGATCAGCCGTAAGCGGGTTCGGTGGCGGGCCGGCCGGCCTGATTTGGCGGATGTGGCGCTCCATCGGCCGAGGGCCGCCGAGCCGGCGCCAAAGGTCGCGAAGCAGCGTCCCCGGTGACTGACGAGTCACACGTACGCTTACATCCCAAGAATCGGGCGCAGCAATTCCGCCTCCCTCCTGTCTTCCACCATGATGTTCAGATAAAGGCCCTTCGGTTCGAGGGAGTCCATCAGTAGCCGCATCTCTTCGGGGGTGAAAGATCCACGGATGAGCAGCGGCCGCCGCGCCCGCTGGACTCGTTGGTAATACGGCGCCATTGCCGCCACGGGGGGCCCGATGGCGTCCTGGTTGATCTCGTAGCAGCGAATCTCTTCAATCTCCAGAAAAGCCTCGAGCAGGAACATTGACGTCGAATGAAGATGGACGAAGTTGTTGGGGAAGTAACCGGCAATCATGCGGTCGACATTCTGCACGAAGCGGCGATACAGGGCCGGCGAGTAGACTGCGGTCGCGTCTTCCTGCAAACGGATGATCCGGTCCGGCGCCCAGAGCGAATACTGCGCATCGAAGTAGCCGCGCCTGAACCGTGGCAGGCGCTGCCAGATATCCCTGGTCAGGTCGCGAAAGAGTTCGCCCAACCGCCAAAGCAGGTGGCTGGACCTCCCCGGCTCGACCATGAGATCAAGGATACTTTGGGTGTGGCCGCGCAGGATCGCGTGGAGGTCAGTGGGGCCGAGTTCAGCGCCGTGGCTGACCGGGAAACGGCCGGCGGAGCGCTCAACGAGGGCGTCCGCGAACTCCATGTACTTGAGGTACCAGGTGCTGCAACGGTCGAGTTGGACTCCCTGGATTTCCTCCCACTCGCGGGTCTGTTCCTCGCCCATCGCGTTCTCAGGTAGAATCCGGATCTTGGCCCCCACGATGCCGGGGATCCAAGGGATGGCGACCTGGCCCGGGCAGGCTCCCCGGATGATGTCATCGTCGAAGAATTCGCCTTCGCGGAGTATACGGACGTGATCGTCGAGGAAAGCCTTGGGGTCAATCATTTCCGGCGTCAAATAGTCGACGCCCCGCCACGCGCGGCAAGCGGCGAACTCACGGAAGGGAAACCAGCCGACGAGAGAAAAACCGACGAGCGGGCGGCGAACGTCGCTCCGGTTCCAAAACCTCTGGTAGCCCACGATCTTCTCGGGGTTGTTGCCAAATTCAATCATCGCCGGAAGATATATGCAATTTCCCGTCCATTACCTGAACACCTCGAAGACCACCTTCACGCCGACTCCGACAATGGCGAGGAAGCTTAGCCAGAGCATGGTGTCGTAGAGCCGGCTGGGACGGAGTCGCGTGTCCAGCCGCCGGTAGCGGAAATGCCAGGCCGCGACCACGACCACGAGAAGAAGCGTGGCCAGTCCCGCTCCGCCGGCGATGATCATGGCGGCCGGGGCGCGTACGCTGAGGAACAGCAGGATCCAGGAGATCGCGAAGAACCAAGCGAGGCGGGCGATCCAGCTCCGGCGTTGGCGGTCGTTGCGGAAATCCAGAACGCCGAACTGAGCCAGCCCATCGGAAACCATGCGTGCCGTGGCTGCGCAGTTGACGAATAGGGTGGAGTAGAGCACGACCACGGCGCTGATGAGGAAGATCGCCATCGCGCCCGGGCCGTAGGATTCGGTGTAGATCTGGGACAACTCGCGAATCAACTCGTTCCCGGCGGGAACCTCCCCGCGCCCATGGAGTATGGCCGCGCCGAGCAGGTAGAAAGCGGCGGTCGTCAGGGTGTAGATCACCATGGAGAGCAGCGCGTCCCAGTACATCACCCGGATCCAGCCCTTGGCCCGCACCGCCCAGGCGCTCGAAGCGTCGCGCGCGCCTGTCCAGCGGGCGTAGCCTTTCTCGATGCACCAATAAGGATAGGCCATGATCTCGTCGGCGCTGACTCCGGTGGCGCTGAATGCGGCTACGGCGACGGCAATGGCAACGGTGGGAAGTTGGAAGCTGAGTCCTTCGCGGAGGTCAGCCAGGCTCACGGCGTACTGCGTCTTCTGCAGGAGCGTGACGCAAAAAACGGTGAACAGGCTGAAAATGGCGGTCAGCGCAACGGCCACATTCTGAATGAACTGATAGCGTCCGCGGAAGACCAGTAGGGCCGCCGAGACACCGGCGATGATAGCCCAGAGCCAAACGGCGACGGCCGGAAACGCGAGGTGGAGAGCAAGCGCCACGCCGCCTACGATACCTCCGTACTGAACGAACTGCGCCACCCGGGCGGCGAACCAGATCCAAACCGCCCAGCCGACGCCGCGTAGCTGTGGACCCGGCAGTTTGTTGAAGGATTCGAGCGATGTCTCTCCGGTGTTGATCGCGTGCTTGCCGAATTCGAGTTGCACCGTCACCTTGAGCAAACAAGCAACCAAGATGACCCACAAGCAGACGAATCCGGCGCGGGCGCCGAGGTTGGTGGTGATGATCAGTTCGCCCGAGCCGACCACATTCGCGGTGAGAATGAGCGACGGGCCGAGGCGCTTGAGGATCCCTCCGATGGAGCTGGGAGGTTCGCGGATGGCGGCGGGGTCCAGCGAGTAGGAGTTGCGTGAGGCGCTCATTCGGCTTGTGCGCGGTGCGCTTCGAGTTTTTCCCAGTCAAACTCGACCCCGTGGCCCGGCCGGTCCGGCGCCGTGACTTCGCCTTCCACGATAGCAAGCGGATGGCGGATGTAGTTCTCCAGGCCGAAACCGTGCGCCTCGAGATAGGACGCATTGGGAACCGCGGCGAGCAGATGCACGTGCAGGTCGTGCACACCGTGCGTGGTAACGGGGAGGTTGTGCGCTTCCGCGAGATGCGCGACCTTCAGCCAGCCCGTGACGCCCCCGATATTGGAAAGATCCGGCTCGGGGAACGAGACGGCCCGCGCGGCGATGAGCTTCTGAAATTCGTAAATGGTGTGGCAATTTTCGCCAGTGGCCACGGGCAGCGCCCCTTCAGCCTCGATGCGCGCGTGGCCGGCGACATCGTCCGGAATCGTCGGCTCCTCGAGCCAGTAAACACCGTGCTCAGCCAGCGCGCGGGAAGCGCGAATCGCGTGCGCGACGGTCCACCGCATGTTGGCGTCGACCATCAGCGGAGTCTCGGGTCCGATCAGTTCGCGCACGGCGGCGACACGGGCGGTGTCCTCGGCCAGGCTCTCCCGGCCAACCTTCATCTTGATGGCCCGGAAGCCGCGCGCGAGGTTGCTTCGGGTCTGCTCGCGCAATTCGTCGAGCGGCATATGGAGGTCGATGCCGCCGGCGTAGACCTTCACCCGGGGGTTGTAGCCGCCTAGAAATCGCCATAAGGGCTCACCGGCCAATTTGGCCTTGAGGTCCCAGAGCGCGATATCGACGGCCGAAATGGCGAAGGCCGCCTGCCCGCCGCGCCCGGTGTAGTGCAGCGTCCACCACATGCTCTGCCAAAGGCGTTCGGTGCACCGCGGATCCTCGCCGGTAAGGGCGGGGGCTAGATCGCGTTCCACCAGCGCGTGAATAGCCGCGCCGCCGGTCTTGCCAACTGTATAGGTGTAGCCGAGGCCCTCAAACCCATCGCTGGTTTCGATTCGGACCGTGACAACGGCGAAATGGCGTATTTCGCCGTGCGTCGAATCTGTCATGACGGAGGGCAGCGGGATATCGAAGTGTTGGGTGGCAACCGATGTAATCTTCATTCCAGACCCACCAGGATCTTGGTGAAGGAGCCCGGGTTGCTATTCCATTCCTCCAAGGTTTTGCCAGCATTGGCCAGGGGAATCGTGGCGGTGATGGCATCTTCGACCGGGAAGCGGCCCTGCCGGAGCATGTCGATCACCCCGGAAAAGTCCTCCGGGAGGGCGTTGCGGGAACCGAGGACATCGAGTTCCTTCTGCACGAAGAGCTTCGTTTCGTAGCTGACCGGCGCCTTGGCATATCCGATGTAGACGACGCGGCCAGTGAAGGCGACCTCCTCCACTGCGGCGACGAAGGTCTCGGGAAGTCCGACTGCTTCGATCACGGCGTCCGGGCCGTCCCCGCCAGTCAACCGCTGGAGGGCCTCATGGAGTTCTACCTGCCGCGTGTTGATTACCTCACTCGCCCCGGCCTTCCTCGCCAGGGCGAGTTTAGCGTCATCGATATCCGCCGCGATGGTGCGGGCGCCGCAGAAAGCGCAGGCCGCGACCGCGCCGAGACCGATTGCACCGCAGCCGAATACCAGCACCGTATCTCCAGAGGCCACACGGCCGCGTGCCGCGGCATGGAACCCAACGCTTAACGGTTCCACGAGACATAATTCACGCAGGGTCAGCCCCTCGGCCTGGTGCACCTTCTCCCAGGGAACGGCCAGGAACTCCGTCATCGCTCCGTCCCTCTGGACGCCGAGAGTCTGATTGAACTGGCAGGCGTTGACACGGCCCCGCCGGCAAGAAGGGCACATTCCGCAGGCGGTGTACGGAGAAATCGTCACCAGCGTTCCGGGCTTGATTGATGGCGGCACGTCAGGCCCCAAAGCCTCGACCGTGCCCGCCAGTTCGTGACCTGGTATGCGCGGGTAGCTGACCAGTGGGTTCTTGCCGCGGTAGGTGCTGAGGTCGCTGCCGCAGAAACCAACCAAACGGACTGCAACGAGCGCTTCGCCCTGGCCGGGCTCCGGCCGTGGGACTTCGGAGATTCTTGTCTTACCCGGTTCATCAATGAGCAGAGCTTTCATGTCATTTCACCTCGAGCCTGTAGGCTTCGACGGCCGTGCCGCCTAACACGCGAGCCTGTTCGCCGGCCGCCAGCTTCGACACGTACCGTGAGACGATCCCGAACCAGCGCTCATACTCGCACGCCACCAAGCAGACCGGCCAATCGGAGCCGAACATCAGGCGCGCCGGACCGAACGCCTCAAGTACGGTGTCGAGGTAGGGAAGCAGGCCGGCCTCGTCCCACGAATGCCAATTCGCTTCCGTGACCATCCCGGAGAGCTTGCAGTATACGTTTTCACGTTTGGCGAGCTCGCGGATGTTGGCTCGCCAGGGATCGATCAAGCCGTCCCGAATTCTGGGCTTTGCGATGTGATCCAAGACGAAAAGCTGTTCGGGGTGACGGTCAACGAACTCTATGGTCTGGGGCAGATGCCGCTCGAAGATTAGAATGTCGTAGACGAGGCCTGCTTCCCGCAGCATCCGCACGCCGGCATTGAACGCGGGACGCAGCATGTAGCTCTCGTCCGGCTCATCCTGCAAAACGTGCCGGACGCCTCTGAGCTTTGGGTGCGAGGCAAACTCCCCGAGACTTTCCGCGACCCCTTCCTCCGCCAGCGGGACCCATCCGACGACCC
Organism: uncultured Solibacteraceae bacterium; assembly: GCA_964468205.1. Lineage (GTDB taxonomy): Bacteria > Acidobacteriota > Terriglobia > Bryobacterales > Bryobacteraceae > CAWELS01. The sequence continues at coordinate 98,254 of CAYXVG010000001.1, forward strand.
CGAACATGAAATCGTTCTCTTCAGCAAGGCTGAGCAGCCAGCGGGTTTCCCCAAGCGTCTGCCGGGCCTGAACCGTGACGACGCCATCGATACCTACCCGCCCGATTTCGCCGGCGAGATCCTGGGGAAGGAAGTCGCGCCGCAACACGGCCATGCTCTCGTCAATCCAAGAGTACTCGCGCGGATCGTAGCGCCACACGTGGTGATGGGCGTCAATGCGCGGGCTAGTTTGCGAAGTCATAGTCGTTGTTTTCGGGGCGGCCCGAGGGCCAGGTCCTGTTGGCGACCGGCTTCACTACTTCGCGGATCTCGGCGAGCAGATCCTCCGCGACGGGATTCGCGATACCACGGATGTTTCGCTCGACGTGGTCCGGACGGGACATACCGACGAGAGTCGTCGCGGCGTACGGGTGTTCGACGCAGAAGCGCAGAGCCACATCGGCCACTTGCACGCCATGGCGCCGGCAGATCGCCACCACTTCGCGCCCCGCCTGTTTGACTTCCGGCGGTGCGGGGTGCCAGTCCGGCGGGCCTGTCTCCGTGAGGACGCCCATGTGCAGTGGCGACGCGTTGATGAGGCCGATCCCCTGCTCCCGGGCGAACGGTGTGAGCAGTTCGTCCATGTCGGTAATCATGAGGTTGTAACGGCAGTAGGAAAGGAAGGTATCAACCGGGACCGCCGCGGCCACCTTGGTCATCATTTTGAGCGGAAGTCCGGTGATCCCGACGAATCGCACCTTTCCGGCATCCTGTACCTTCCGCAAGGCGGGAATCGTCTCCTCGATCAACTGATTCAGGTTGCCGAACTCGATGTCATGGCACTGAATGACGTCCAGATAATCGGTGCGCAGACGTTGGAGTGATTCATCGACGCTGCGAGTCACCCGTGCAGCCGAGAAGTCAAAGTCGTTGACGTCATAGCGGCCGCATTTAGTGGCGAGGATGATCCTCTGCCGCTTCGCGCCCATCGCTTCGCCGAGGCGTTGCTCGGCCAGCGTCCGGCCGTAGTATGGAGAAACGTCGAAGAAGTTGATCCCCTGATCGATGGCGGCATCGACGGCCCGCTGCCGCTCTTCCGCCGTCGTTTTCCGGAATTCATCGCCCAGCGGAGAGGCGCCAAAGCCGAGCACGGACACTTCCAGGTTGGTGTTGCCGAGTATTCTGTGTTCCATGGATTTTCTCCATCAGCCTAGCAGAACCCGCGACGCGCTCCCGACTCCGTTAAGATCTAGAGAGATTTGAACACGGGAATGTCCCACGAAGAGCCACACGAGACGAGACCGAAAAACATGATGATCCAAGGAGCAGGCAACAGCCCCAATCGACTATCTTTCATCCTCTGCATCATTGCAGCTACGATTCTGATCTCATGCCAGCCCGGCGGCGTGACCGAATCCAAGGCGCAGCCGAACGTGCTGCTGATCATCACGGACGATCAGGGCTATGGCGACATCGCCGCTCATGGAAACCCGGTGATCAAGACGCCGAATCTAGACAAGCTGCACGACCGGTCCATCCGCCTCACCAACTTCCACGTGAGTCCAACATGCGCTCCCACGCGGTCGGCGCTGATGACCGGCCGCTACGCCAACTCCACCGGCGTCTGGCACACCATCATGGGGCGCAGCATCATGAACCAGGAAGAGCTCACGCTGGCCGAAATCTTTCAGGCAAATGGCTACAAGACGGGCATGTTCGGCAAGTGGCATCTTGGTGACAACTACCCCTACCGCCCTCATGACCGCGGCTTCGAAGAGGCCTTCTATCATGGTGGCGGCGGAGTCTGGCAGACCCCGGACTACTTCACCAACGACTATTTCGACGATACCTACTTCCGAAACGGAGCGCCGGAGAAGGTTGAGGGTTTCTGTACCGATGTCTGGTTTGACAACGCGATCGACTTCATCGGGCGCGCGAAGGCGGAGAACAAGCCTTTCTTCGCATATGTGACCACGAACGCTCCGCACAGCCCGATGTGGGCTCCGGACGCCTATGAGCAGATGTACCAGAACGTGGACGGGCTGCGGGAGCCTGGATTCTACGGGATGATCACCAACATCGACGATAACGTTGGGAAGATAGTGGACTTCCTGCAACAGAACGCACTCGAGGAGAGTACGATTCTGATCTTCATGACCGACAACGGCACCGCCGCGGGAGAGAACGTCTGGAATGCCGGCAGGCGCGGCAAAAAGGGCAGCGCGTACGAGGGCGGGCACCGCGTGCCGTTTTTCATTCGCTGGCCCGGCGGCGGGCTGACCGAGCCGAAGGAGATTGACACGTTGACCGCACACATCGACGTGTTGCCGACGCTGGTGGAGCTTTGCGAATTGGAGAAACAGCCCGGCCCGCAGGTTCACGGAACGTCGCTCAAGCCGCTGCTCTACAACGAAGCGGCGGACTGGCCGGACCGCATTTTCGCCACCGATTCCCAGCGGCTTGCAGACCTGGTCAAGTGGAAGAACACTGCTGTCATGTCACAGCGCTGGAGGCTGGTGAATCCGACGGCTAGCGGCGACCCGGAGAGATTGGAACTCTACGACATCCAGCAGGACCCCGGGCAACAGAGCAACATAGCGGCCGATCACCCGGACGTCGTGAAAGAGCTGAGCGCCGCATACGAGAAATGGTGGGAAGCCGCCTCCGTGCGCGCGGGTCAGTTTTCGCGCATTGTCATCGGCAGCGAGGCGGAGAACCCGGCGCGGCTGACCTGCCATGACTGGCTCAGCGACGGAGCAATGGAGACCTGGAACCAGCGGGGCATCCGGCAGGCTCCGGCCGCGAATGGTCCATGGATGGTGGAAGTTGCCGCGGCGGGTACCTACGAAATCGAGCTCCGCCGGTGGCCGAGGGAACTCGATCTTCCGATTAACGCCCCCTTCGAGGATGAGGAGCCGAACCGGGAAACGGCGAAGGGTGTGGCGATTGGCGCTGCGAAGGCCCGGCTGACGATCGCCGGCCATGACGAAACGGCAGCGGTCGGCGCGGAGGACAAGGGCGTGCGTTTCGAGGTGGAACTGGAAGCCGGACCGGCGCAGCTCCAAACCTGGTTCATCGGCAAGGATGGCACGGAACGCGGCGCCTACTTCGTCTATGCGCGGAGGCTCTAGACTACTGCATTCTCCTGGATGAAGCCCGGACGATGAGCTTTGGCTCCAGCAGGATCTCGGCAGGCCGGAGCGGATTCTTCGCTCCGATGAGCTTCAGTGAGAGTTCCGCGGCTTTCTCGCCGATCGCGGAGCTCTGCTGATCGACACTCGTGAGGGGGACGCGCAGAAGATCCGCATAGATGACGTTGCCGCAGCCCACAACCGCGACGTCTTCGGGCACGCGAAGACCGGCTTCGAGGATTGCCTTCATCGCTCCCAGACCAGTTGGGTCGTTATAGCAGAAGACAGCATCCGGGCGGCGGTCCAGCCGGAGCAGAGCCTGCATCGCTTCGTAGCCGCTGGCATCGCCGGCATTGTCCGCGGATTTTCCCATCACAACATAGTCCCAGCCGGCCGGAAGACCGTGTTCCCGGAGCATCTGCCGGTAACCTTCCAACCGGCCGGCCGCAGTGCTGGTTTCCGCGCCGCGAATGTGCGCAATCCGCCGGCAGCCTTGCGAGATCAGGTGTTCGGTGGCAATGCGGCCCACGTTTTCATCATCGACGCCGACGAAGTTGGCCGGGAGACCGGCGAACTTCCGGTCGAGCAGAACGTAGGGTTTGCGCTGTTCCTCGATTCCGCGAAAGCTCTCCACGGTCCATTGAGCCGATGCGAGGATAAGCGCGTCAACGCGGCGGGCGAGCAGGCTCTCGATTTCCTGTTGTTCGAGGCCCGGGTCCTCCTCGGAGGAGGAGATCACCAGGCTGTACCCGTTTCGCCGGAGAACCTTGCTCAGTCCCTTGGCCACTTCGGCGAAGAACGGATGGACAAGGTCGGGAACGATCAACCCCACCATGTATGACCGGCCGGTCACCAGTGCCCGGGCCGCAAGGTTCGGCCTGTAGTTCAGTTCCCGCATCCGCTTGAGCACGCGCTCTCGCGTCACAGGACCGATGTCGGAATGGTTGCGCAGGACCTTGGACACCGTGACCACCGAGACCCCCAATTCCCTGGCGATATCCTTCATTCGCACGGCCATAGAGCTATTATTCCACCCAACGAGGTCCGAATAGGCAAACCGCTTTGCACTGGATTCCGAAACCGGCGCCATGATTCAATATCAGCAGAGAGAAGACCATGTTCAGCCGGCGACATTTCCTTAGCGCGGCCGGGAAGGGGGGAGGCGCTCTTTTCCTGCCGCCGGTACTTCCCGGCTCGGAGATTCCCCCGTTTCTCCGCGGCCGGGAATCAGCCTTCGCCAGGGATCCCAAACAGGCGGCCGCGGAGTGGTTCCGGGAGGCCAGGTTTGGGCTTTTCATCCATTACGGGCTCTACTCCCTGCTCGGCAAGGGAGAGTGGATTCAGTACGACGACCGCATTCCCGTCCGCGAGTACGAAAAGCTGATCCACCGGTTTCGGGCCGATGCTTTCGACCCAGATTTCATCTGCGACCTCGCTCTCGAAGCCGAGATGCGGTACGTGAACCTGGTCTGCAAACATTGCGACAGCTTCGCCCTCTGGCCGACGAAGGAATCGGAGTTTCACGTGATGAATTCGCCGGCGCGGAGAGATTTGGTCAGAGAGATGGCAGACGCGTGCCACGAGCGGGGTCTGGGCTTCTTCGCGTTCTATGAACATGGTTTTGACTGGCGGCACCCCCATGGACCCGCCCCGTGGTTGTTCCGGTCCAGGGCCGCCAGACCGGCTTACGATCCCCCGGACCCGTGGTATGCGAGCCGGGAGGAGTACGATTTCCAGAGGTACGTCGAGTACGCGAACGCGCAAATCCGGGAGCTCCTGACGGGATACGGAGGGTTGGCTGGCGTGTGGTTGGATGGCATCGGGATCCCGCTGTCCGGAGACGCCTCGCTCTACCGTTGCCCTGAGTTGTATGCGACGATCCGCGAGATTCAACCGCAGGCGCTGATCTCCTACAAGTTCGGCCTGACGGGCGATGAGGACTTTTTCGCTCCGGAGGACGGCCAGCTCAAGCACATGGATGGCAAGAACAGGGCGGGCAAGCCACTCGAGGTCTGCACCTGTCTCCAGCTCCGGCGGGAGGGCGCGGAGCGGCGGTATCACCAGTGGGGCTACAACGCCGAGTCGGCCCACAAGACGCCGGAGCAGGTGTGGGGGGATCTGGAAATGGCCGCTGGACTCGGCGCCAACCTGCTCCTGAACACGGGGCCGCTGGGCGACGGATCCATCCACCCGGAGGATGCCGCCACTTTGAGGGCCGTAGGGGAACGAATCCGTCGGAAGGGCTTCCCGGAAATGTCCCCCTCTGCGGCCGTTCGTACTGGGAGACTTGCAGGAACAAGAAGGGAGTCTTGAAGATCAAACAGAAAGCGGCGCGGGTGTATAAGTCGCTCGCGAGGAAGACCAGAGAAGGCTTTCGCGGATATCCGATCGGGACACTCGCGTTCTACGGTCCGGACGACACACGGGCCAGCAAATTGGTTGTGTCGATCATCGAATCCGAGGGCGCCGGACCCACGTCGATGAAGAAATGGTTCGACGACGAGCGAGACCTCCGTTATGCGGAGGACGTCCTGGAGGACGCTCGGGCGTTCCTCACCGAACGCGGCGCCCGGAGCGTGGGGATGATGGGCCGGATCCTCGGCTGTCCTCACGAAGAGGGTGTCGATTACGAAGGACCGATCTGCCCCAAGTGTCCCTTCTGGGCGAATGTTGACCGCTGGACCGGAGAAACCATCCAGTAATCCGGCCGCCTGATCACGGCGAACCGGGCCGTTTATCCTCCCGGAACCGGAACGGGGGCGATCCGGTGATGCTTTCGCTGGTTAACGTCGGGCTCCAGTACCTCTCGATGTGCTCGATGATGCGCCCCAGCCCTTCGAAGTGGCGGCCCGGGTCTCGGTGGTAGGAATCCGTGAGATCCCGGCAGAGCACAACTTCTTTGCCAGCGTAGACCATCTGGCGGATCCCGAACGGCCGGCCCAACACGCAGCGGTTGGTGTGGACCCCCATCACGATCACCTTCTCGACGCCGTGCGCCGCAAGCAGGTTGTAGATTTCCTGCCCATCGGCGCTGATCGCGTCCTCGGCCCCGATCGCGATGGCTTTGTTTTGGCATTTCCAAGCTCGGAAGGACGAGCTGCACGGTTCGGGAGTATCGCAGGAGCAACCGCCTTGTTCGAGTTTCTCCTCGAGCGAACCCTCGTGTTCGGGATTGAAATGGTTCCACTGGAACGTCACCGGCGCTGGCGCAAAGGGCGCTTCCCGGGCCCGCCGCCACTGCGGGGTGTCTTTGTACCAGTCCGTGCAGTCGCTGGGCGAATGGATGACGAACACGCCTCTCCGGCGCGCCGCCTCGAGCGCCCGGTCCATCGCCGGAGCCATCTCCTCCACTCGCTGGGCGGCGCTGCGACAGTGATGATCGTCCCACATGTCGATGACGATGATGGCAGTCTTTGCCGGGGTCCAGTTTTCCGTCCAGGACTTTCCCTCGGCTCCTCGCAGACGCACAATCCAGCCCCCATCGTTCGCCGCCCCCGGTAGGGCGGCAGTACTGGCAAACATCATCGCTATAACACTTCGCCGTGAAATCTGTACTTCCATCCTTGGTATTCGGCCATCCGCCAGACCGGCGCTCGTGATTCGCTTCTTTTTCACTTCGGGAACCGATTTCACTTTCCTGGTGTCCAACCGTATGACAAGCGATAGTGGCTCCTAGTAGTAATCGGACCACATAAACCAAGTCTATTCGAGGTGAGAAAGCGACAGGCCCCGCTTTGAGCGGTTACAATTGAGTTTAGAGGCACGTCGTGGCCGACACTACCATAAGCTTCGACTTCGATCCATTCGCCAGCGCTGGTGACAAAGCGGAAGCGTCTACCTCCCTTCAGGAGGAGGCGCTTATTGAAGCGCTCCAATCCGGAGCAGAGGACGCTTACGAGTATCTGATCGCCTGCTACCAGCAGCCGATATTCAACTTGGTCTACCGGCTTCTGGAAGATCCCGCCGTTACGGACGATGTAGTACAGGAAGTGTTTGTCAAGGTCTTTCGTCACATCGGCTCCTTCCGGGGGCAGAGCACACTGAAGACCTGGATCTATCGCATCGCTGTAAATGAGGCGCACAATCACCGTCGCTGGTTTGGCCGGCGCCGCAAACGCGAGGTCGGCTTGGAGAACGAAGACGGTTGCAATGGCAGGAGTTATGGGGATTGCCTGCCGGACCCGGGAAGGTCGCCATTCGATCTCACCCTCGACAGCGAGACGATGGCACTCGTCGAAGAGTCTCTCGCCAGGGTGAAGCCAGTCTACCGGGAGGCTGTTGTTCTTCGTGATATGGAAGATCTGAGCTATGAGGAAGTGGCGGATATCCTTCAGGTATCCTTAGGGACCGTGAAGTCCAGAATCCTCCGCGGGCGTGAGGCCTTGCGGAAGGACCTGTCGGATCGGCTGCAGCGGGAACAGGTTTTTGGGTGGAACCCGCAGTGGGCCGAGCAAGATTAGGATGGGTCAACGATGAAGTGTCGTGAGGTTATTTCGAACTACTCTTCGGCTATGGATGGGAGATCCTCAGACGAAGAGATCCGCGAACTGCGACGGCATGTCCGGCATTGTCCGGCGTGCGCGTTGCGCATCCACCAGTTGAAATCTTTGAAAGGAACGTTGCGGTCGATGCCCCGGCGGAATCCACCTGCCAGCTTGACCACGCGACTGCTAGTGGTTGCCTCCCAGCAGAGCAGTCTGCGCCGCCGGCATGCCAGTGGCGCCTCCGTTCTGGCGCATTGGATCGATGTCATCCGCGTTCGGAGCGCCAATCTCATGCGCCCAGTGGCCCTCCCCGCGGCTGGCGGCTTGGTCGCGGCGATGCTCCTGTTTAGCATGATAGCGCCTGTCTTCACGGTGCGCGCCAGTTCATTGGGAGACGAATTCGACATTCCGACCGTCCTCTCCACGCAGGCCGGGCTCGCTCATTCACGGGGGGCCAACAACACGCTGAACCAGGACGTGGTCGTGGATGTTTTTGTCGACGGAAACGGCCGCATGATCGACTACACAGTTCCAGCCGGTCAAGTCTGGCAGAATGATCCGAAAGCGCGCCGGTGCATCGAGAATTGGCTGATTTTGACGAAGTTCACTCCGGCTACCAAGTTCGGGCAGCCTGCCAGCGGCATGGTCAGGATTTACGTCAGCGGCGGCAGCGAGCTCGACGTTCAGGGCTGAGCGCTTCACTGCGTGCCTCGCAAATTCGGTCAGCACTTCCTCCATCACCAGGGATTTCTCCGGCGTATAGCCGAGGCCGCCTGTGATGAACCGAACCGGCGGATCGTCGAAATCGGCCCCGGCCGCGGGGCTCTCACCTCACACCTGATCGAGCGCGCCGCCCGCGTTACCGCCATTGAAATCGACGACGCTCTGATTCCACATCTTGTGGACCGCTTCTCCGCGTGCGAGAACTTCAACCTCGTACACTCCGACATCCTCCGGACAGACCTCACCCCCTTGCTGCCGGCCGTTGTCGCCGGGAATTTGCCCTACTACATCACATCGCCCATCATCGAGAAGGTCCTCGCCGCGCGGCCCGCGATTATACGGGCCGTTTTTCTTATCCAGAAAGAGGTGGCGGATCGCCTTACAGCCCGTCACGGCTCGCGTGACTACGGATATCTCTCCGTACAGACCCAACTGTTGTCGGAACCGGAGATCCTCTTCCGGGTACCTCCCGGGGCCTTCACTCCGCCGCCGAAAGTCGACTCCGCGGTGGTACGGCTCGCTCCCCGGCCACAGCCGCTCGTCGCGGATCCCGCCGCCTTCCTCAAATTCGCTGGGGCCTGTTTCCGGCAAAAACGCAAGACGCTACGCAACAATCTGATCGGCGTCTATCCCGCAATCGCTGGCCGTCCCGAAGCGCGTCTCCGCGCCGAACAACTCCCGCTTTCGGCTCTCATTGAACTCTACGAACGGCTGTAGTCCGTGATGGCCATCTTTGCGCCAGCGCCGCCGTGCGTGAGATACAGAAAGAGATGCCTGTGCGATCCGGTTTTGTGACCCGTCTGTTCCTTTGGCTCGCGGGGGGGCTGGCTATTGCGTGCGTGGCCCTCGCTGTTCTGATTTTCGTCTTCGATCTCCGAATGGAGCTCGACGGCGCCGCCCGGCGTCCCATCTTCTATTTCGGCGACCGCGAAGACCACTATACCCGCATCGAGGAAGAGCGCGCGCGGATGGAGCAGGGCGCCGTTCAAAGCGAGGCGCCCCCCGCGACCGAGCCAGCGGCTGCTCCAGAGCCTCCGCCTGCAGAGCCCGCCGCCGCGTCCAATAATTACTGGACCGATTACCGAGGGCCGAACCGCGACGGCCGCTACACACAAACTCCGATCCTCACCGACTGGCCCTCTGACGGACTGCCAGAACTATGGCGCACCTCGGTCGGTGGCGGATACGCTTCCATGGTGGTCGCCGGCGAGCGGGTCTATACGATCGAGCAGCGCCGGGACCAGGAAGTGCTTGCCGCCTACGACATGGCCACCGGCACGGAGGTTTGGGCCAATTCCTGGGATGCGAACTTTCAGGAATCCATGGGCGGACCCGGCCCCCGCGCTACGCCCGTTTGGCACGATGGGCGGATCTACGCCCTCGGCGCCGAAGGCGAGTTCCGCGTCATCGACGCCGCCACCGGCGAAACCGTATGGCGCAAGAACATCATCGAGGAGAACGGAGCCAGCAATCTCAACTGGGCCATGGCCGCCTCACCCTTGATCGTGGAGGAGAAGGTGATCGTCCAGCCGGGCGGCTCCCGCGGCCGCTCCATCGTCGCTTATCACAAGGATACCGGCGACGTCATCTGGACCGCGCTCAACGACAAGCAGGCCTATGCATCACCGATGATCGTCACACTGGCGGGCCGCCGCCAGATACTCACCGTGAGCGCCTCCCGCGCCATCGGGCTGACCGTCGAGGACGGCGAACTCCTGTGGGATTATCCCTGGAGCACTTCCTACGACGTCAATGCGGCCCAGCCCGTCATCACCGGCGAGGACACCTTCATGCTCTCCGCCGGCTACGGACACGGCGCCGAACTCATCCGAGTCTCCGCTTCCGGAGACAGGCTCCAGGCCGGGCAGGTCTGGAAGTCGAATCGCATGAAGAACAAGTTTGCAAGCTCGGTCTTCCATGATGGCCATATCTACGGCCTTGACGAAGCCATCCTCGCCTCTATCGATGCCTCCACCGGGGAGCTCAACTGGAAAGGAGGCCGCTACGGCTACGGTCAGGTGCTCCTCGCGGGCGAGCACCTCGTCATCACCACCGAACGCGGGGACGTCGTCCTCGTGAAGGCCACCCCTGAATCCCACCAGGAGGTCGCCCGCTTCTCGGCGGTCGACGGCAAAACCTGGAACACCCCCGCCATCGACGACGGCCTCCTCCTGGTGCGGAATACCCGCGAAATGGTCTGCTACCGGATCGGCGAGTAGCGATACCCGTTCGCCGGAACGACTTTGCTGTTCAGAGAGAAGCGCTCTCGGCCCGCGCTCACCGCGGCCGCATCTTCAACCAGTGCTTCCCGGGGTCATACGGAAACTTCGCATCGGCGTCGTCGATAATCTCAACGCCGAGCCCCGGCCCGCTTGGGACTTCGGCGAAGCTGTTCCTCACGACAATCGGCTCCTTGAACAGTCCGCCGCGGAACGGATTGTAGTGGCGGCAGGATTCGAGCACCTGCCGGTTCGGGATCGCCGCCACGAGTTGAATATTCGACATCCACGTCAAATCGCCGTGCCAGTTGTGCGGGATGCAAGGCTTGCCATGCAAGTGCGCGTGCTGGGCGATGGCCCAGCCTTCGCTGAGCCCAGTCGTATCGCAGTCCGGCTGTACGATGTCGTAGGCGCCCCGGTCTATCCAGTCCTGGAACTCGAATCGCGTCGTCATTGTCTCGCCGCCCGAAACCGGCACTCCCCCGAGCGCTTCGCGGATGCGTAGATGCTCTTCGATTGCCTTGGGGATATCGGCCGGCTGGTTCGGGACTCCCCGCTTCCGGGCCCAGCGGTTCACCGGCTCCTCCACCCACAGGAAATTCAACTCCTTGAGCGCCGGCGCCAGCTCGATCACCTGGTCCACGTTCAACCGCATGTTCAGTTCGTGTATGAGGCCGAAATCCGGCCCCACTGCCTCGCGCAGACCACGCAGGAACGGGATGTACTTCGCGATCGTCATGTTCTGCTCGAAGTTCTCGGCCAAGCGGAACTTGAATGACCGGAAGCCCTCCTCCCTGTAGCCGATCGCCTCGTCGTATAGATCTTCCGGGCGCTTATCGAAGTCGTAGATCGTGCCGGCGCTCGCGTAGTGCTCGATCTGGGTCTCCGGATGGCAGTTCGTGGCGAGCAATTCGTACACTGGCCGGTTCTTCGCCTTTCCGATAATGTCCCAGCAGGCGACGTTCACTCCCGCCCAGGCCATCGCCCGGTTTGTCGCCGTGTGGCTTGGCGCGAAGATCTCGAGGTCAAACGGATTTTTCCCGATGACGCGCGGCTTGATGTACTCTTCCGTGTACTCCTTGACGAACTCCGGGCCCCCATACGGGCTCGGCCCACCGATACCCGTGATTCCCTGGTTGGTGAACACCTCGGTAAGAATGGTGACTCCGGCGCCGTACCACCATTTCTCCAGCGGCACATCGCAGGAGAAAAGCCGGACCCGAACGTCGGTGATCTTGAGGTTCTCCCTCGCAACGCCGTCCAGCGGGTGATTCCGGATTCCGCCAGCCGCCGTTTCCGTTCCCGCCTCCGGATTGGAACATCCGGCCCCCAGCGCCAGTGCGCCGGCCGTGGCGCTGCCCAAGAAAGAGCGGCGCGTCGAAGTGCAGTTGGTCATAATCTCAATTCCCCACAAGACGCTATCACATCAGCGCCCGCGGGGGAGCCGGCTATTCGAGACCGCGGAAGCGGGATGGGCCGTGGCGCGGCAACTCCGCCCGGCAGGTGGAGCAGAAGATGCGCAGCGCTTGCGGGTCATAGTCCTCCAGCCGGTAAGGTTCATTGCATTCGGGACAAACCAGCGGCTCCGGCTCCGCGTCACGTGGTCCGGCGGCGCCCGTCCGCAACTCTGCCAGCGCCGCTTCGGCCCGTTCTTTCTCCTCGGCGGGAACCAGCACCATCAGCGGAACCATACGCTCGCCCGCGTGCAGAAGCAGCGCGAGATCGTCGGGCCTCGCCCCGCCGATGTCCAAGAGCTCGTACTCGACACCGGCCGCCCGCAGGCGCTCGGCGACTTGAATCGCGGTCTTCGGATCGCGCGTCGAAAATACCTCGGCGAAGCTTCCCTCCACGCCGGTCTCGAAGCTGTCCGGCCGCAGCATCGCGCCGCAATTCACGCACTCCAGAAAGTCCGCTGTGTTCTCGAATCCGCACTTCGGGCACGGAACGATCGTCTCATCAGGTTCTTGCCACATTCCTAAAACGACTGGGTCATTTCCTGGGAGTCGCCTGACGAGTTCACCAGCAGGACGCTGACGCTGGCTACCGCCGTCGAATCACCTTGAATGGTGAACGGCTGTACATACCGGAACGTACTGCCGTATTGCGCCGACTCCGCGCCGGTATACCAGGAACTGAACACCTCCCCTAGCTGCACCGTTACCTCGGTGGTCTGCAGATTCGTTCCGGTGCGTTGCGTGAAGCGGAACCGTGCCCGGGTCATGTCCCGCGGGCTCGACATCCCGACCACGGCAACCTCGAAGCCATTGGAAGTGCGCGATAAGGTCACGGAATTGATTGACGGAGCCGTTCGCAGCACGGTCATTTCATGGACATCAGTGACACCGCTCTGGCCACCGCCCGGCTCGATGGTGACGGTTACCCGGATCAATCCGGCCACGCTGCCCGTCTGCACGCCAAGGCTATCAGCGTCTCCGAAGCGCCCGGCCGTGCTCCCGGAAGGAATACTAAACTGCACTGTCCGGCCGCCAGAGGCGAACTGGACCGCCGGGTCATCGGCCGGAGCCGTGGCGTCTGGAGTGAATTCCAAGGTGGCAACGCCGGTGAGGTCCGCCGGATACGGAGCCGCGAGCATAATCTGAAGGTCCTGAGGATCGGCTGGCTGGGTCTGCGGGGGCAGGCCCTCCACGCTGATTCCCGGCAGGTCCGGCGCCGTGATCCTGACCGCGAAGTCTTGTTGCACACTTTCGCCGGCCGCATCCGTCACGCGCAGCCGGAAGCCGAAGTCGCCGCCCGCGGAGGGTATGCCGCTCATCTGTCCTCCGCTATCAAGAGACAGTCCTGAAGGCAAATCGCCCAGCACCCGCTCCCAGCTATACGGCGGAACTCCTCCTGTTGCCTCGAACGACAGCGAGTAGGAACTGCCCACGGCGCCCTGTGGCAGAATCGGCTCGGTCACCACCGCCAGTGGGGCCTGCAGCACGCGGAGCCGGAACTCCCTCTCCGCGGTGCGATCGCCGGTATCACCGACGAGAATCGTGAAGCTGTATTCGCCGGCTTCCTCGGCGGATCCGCTGATGACGCCAGATGCCGCGTCCAGCGAGAGCCCGCCCGGAAGCTCGCCTTCCACGACGGACCAACGATACGGCGGTTCGCCACCCTCGGCTGCCAGCGTGGCAGTATAGGCGGCTCTTTCCGTGGCGTCCGGCAGTTGCACCGGTGTCGTGATCGTCAGCGGTGGAATCGCGGATGTGATCGTCAACAGGAAGTTTTTCCGCGCCGTGACCTGTTCCTGGTCCATAACGGCCACTCTGAAATCAAAGGTCCCCGTTTCCACTGGAGTGCCGCTGATCGTGCCCCTAGAGTCAAGTGTCAGTCCACCCGGGAGCAGGCCGCTAGCCAGGGACCACATATACGGCGGAACACCTCCGGTGGCCTGCAATCTCCGGCTGTATCGCGTACCCTGAACCCCGCCCGGTAACGGACTCGCAGTTGTGATGGAAAGCGGTCCAACGACTAGCAGGGTGAACTCCTGGGTGACCGTGTCCTCCGCCTGATCCCTAACGGTCATCGAAAATTGAAAGAGTCCGGCCTGGGAGGGCTGGCCGTTAATAATGCCGTCTCCAAATAGGGTGAGCCCCGGCGGCAGACTGCCGCTTGTGCGAGTCCAGGAGTATGGCGGCCGGCCTCCGCTGGCATTCAGTGTTGTCGTATAGAACTCGTTTAGTCGAGCCCTTGGCAACTCGGATCCCGTAAGAATCGACAGCGGAGCCTGCACAATCCGGATCCGGAAGACCTCGCTATCGCTCTGCTCCCTCGCGTCGTACACGGTAATCTGCACCGAGTAGGTCCCCGTCTCGACCGGTGTGCCGAGAATCGTGCCGTCCTGAGTTAGATCCAATCCAGGTGGCAAGGCGCCCTCCACCCGAAACCAGCCATACGGAGGAATTCCGCCGGTAGCGGTGAGGGTGACGCTATAGGGGACGCCAATGTTGCCATCCGGCAGGTCCGGCGGCGTTGTGATTTGCGGCCGATCGGTAACCGTGAAGTTCACAGAGTTGGAGAAAGTCGAGCTGGTCGCCGAGAACCTGTTTTCCACGCGGATCGTGATGTTGCCCGCACTGCCTACCAGATCCGCGGCCACACTAGCTCTGACCTCCGTGTCACTGATCCACGTGGTCGGCAGCACCAACTCCGGCTCGAGGCCCCGCCTCCAGCGCACGAACGTTCCAACGGAAGGAGGCTGGCTGCCGATGAAACCGCTGCCGATCACCGTCAATGTGAAACTGGAACTGCCGGCCGGCACGCTGTTCGGCGAAAGTGATCCGATAACCGGAGTTGGGATCTGCGCCGCCGCTGTTACCGCGAACGCCGCGGCCAGGAGCAGAACCTTGCACACAATGCTCCGCCGCCTCATTTCGCACCTCCCCGCACTCCATCGTCAGCCGGGGGCGGAATAAACGCGATGCGGGGCCGCCCTTCTTCAGCGAACAGCACATATACCGTGCCGTCATCGGCTTCATTCAACTGGAACAACCCGCCGCTCAGCCGCCGGAGCGTCGTCGGCCGGCGCGGGGTGTCAATTCGCTCGACCGTCCCACGTTCCAGGTCCACCATCGCCACGGACGGAGGATCCTCGTTCGCGATGAATATCCGGCGGCCGTCCGGCGCCGCAACGGCCACCGGCGAAGTGACGCCATCCTGCTCCCCTGCCACCCGAGACACGGCTCCCGCCCGCAGCCACGAGACCGACCTGGCTCCGAGGTCCGAATAGACAATTTCCTCACTTTCAGGAAGATACGCAACTGAGGCGCGTCCCGCCAGCAAGGCGATACGCTCTTCGCCGCCGCGCGCAATCTCAAGGAGTTCGCCTTGTGTCGCCACGGCCACGCGCTCGCCATCGTCACGCACCGCTAGTGTCGAAAGCCCGCCGGAGAATTCGTGGCTCCAGGCCAGCGCTGGCTCATCCGGCAAGCCGGTGAAAACCAGCATGCGGCCCAGACCGGCACTGAATACCGCCGCCGCCTCCCCATTCGAGCTCACGGCCACGGACGCGTCGCGCAAACCCCAACGCCCGAGCGCGGAGACTCGGGCGCCACGGCTCAACTCGCGCGCCAACACCACCCGGCCGGTCTCAGCCGCGACTCCGATCATGTAATCCCGGTCCGAGGAAACGGCCCATGCCGCCAGTTCCGGCGCCGCCAAAGCGGGTCCCATGCTTGCAGCGCCCGGAATACCCCGTATCAAACGCACACCAGTCGACTTGCCGGCGATAATGCCCATTTGCGGACCGGTCACCCCGCTCGCGGGCTCGCTGCCCTCACTAGCCGCTTGCCTCACCAATTGCCCCATTGACAGCGCCCCCGTGAGCAGTATCAGGAAAATTAGAACGAACGCTCGCATCACCGTGGCTCCTTTCTCGGGATTTCGGCTACGGCGCGCCCACGGACGGCGCTCCGGGGGTAACCGTAGTCGGGGTGGGCGCCGGCGGCGGTGGAGTCGGCGTGACTCCACCGCCGCCATTCCCGTTGCCGCCTGACGCCGCCACAGCCACGCCGGCGGCCGCGGCGCCGCCGACAATTGCAAGGATCGCGAGAGCCTTGCCGGAGATCCCTCCTCCCGCGGCCCCTGCCGTAAGCACGGCGTTCGCTTGGTTCACCGTCGTGCTCGCCGTGAGATCGCCATAGGAAGCTTCCACCCTCATTTGGTACTTCCCGGTTTCGGCGTTGGCCCGAAGCCCTCGCGCTACCGCCCGCCCCTGGTTATTCGTTACCACACGGAGGCTGTTGCTCCCATCCGGGAAGGTCGCGGTCGGCCCGCTGTCCGGCAGGAAGAAGTACACCGTCGCACCCGCCACCGGACGGTCATTTTCGTCGGTGACCTGCACAATCGGCTCCCTCGCAGTGCGCTCACGCACATTGTTGATTGCGCCCTCACCTTCGACGATTTCGATCTGCAATTTCTTCGGCCCCGGCCTCTCCTGCGGTTTCGGCTTGGACAGGCCGGTGGTGGGGGTGAACAGTAATAGGGCCAGGAAAATCCCAAGGATTCTTCGGGGGCTAGAGTATGGTTGCGTGTGCGGCACGAGTCCCTCCTTCGAGTACATCCGAGCTATCAGCAGACCCATTATGCCCCAACTCAGGCCCAAGGAACATTGAAAATACTCTCATTCCCGGCAGGAATTCGCCCTTCTCTGCCCGGTGGCCGATTATTTCCGCGGGTCCTTGTTCAGCAGCCAGGTATCAAACGCGTGCTTGCGGCCACCCGTGTAGTCAATCGTCTCGAACACCTCCGCATGACCGAGCGCCCGCGGGTCTCCCTCGCCACGGAGCATCTCCTCCATCCGTTCGCGCAACTCGCGCTTCTTCCTCAAGTAGCTCGGGTCCGCCGCCAGATTGTTCACGTTGTCCGGATCTTCTTTGACGAGATAGAGTTCCTCCGCCGGCCTCATCCCGAACGACATCCGGTAATACTCGTCGAAGCCATTCACTAGAACGGACTTCGTCGGACTGCCGTCGCAATTGCGATATCCGGTTTCCGGATTTCCTGCCGGCCAGCGGGCGTGCTCGTAGTTGCGAATATAGAGAAACTCCTCGGTTCGGATCGCCCGCACCGGGT
Source organism: uncultured Solibacteraceae bacterium (assembly GCA_964468205.1). Taxonomy (GTDB): domain Bacteria; phylum Acidobacteriota; class Terriglobia; order Bryobacterales; family Bryobacteraceae; genus CAWELS01. The sequence continues at coordinate 115,366 of CAYXVG010000001.1, forward strand.
AGCCCCAGTCGTACGGCCTGCCCAGGTCGTGCCGCTCCTTGCCGATCACCATCACGTTGCGCGACGGATCCACGCGGCCGGACTGGCCTGACTTGAGGATACCGAGGAAACTCGTGCCGGTCATCGTTCCGGCGGGATCCAGTCCCGCCAGTTCCAAGAAAGTAGGCGCAAAATCGCGGACGTTGACGAAGTCGTCAATCACCCGGCCGCCCTTGATCCCGCCCCACCGAACCGCCAGCGGAAGGTGAAAGCCTTGTTCATAGATCTGTCCCTTTATGCGCGGGAACGGCTCGCCGTGGTCCGAGGTAACCACGACGAAGGTGTTGTCCAGTTCCCCAATCTCCTCCAGTTTGCGGATGGCGCGGTCCAAATGGGTATCCACCCACTCCACCTCGATCGCGTAATCCAGATAGTCGCTGCGGATCACCGCGCTGTCCGGATAAAACGCCGGCAGCTTCACTGACTTTGGGTCTTTGCCGGCTCTCCGCCCCGTACCCTCTTCATAGGCCCGGTGCGGTTCGTGAGTGCCGAGCCAGAAGCAAAACGGCTTGCCCTCTGGCCTCTTCGCGAGAAAGTCAGCGAAGTTCGCGGCGTAGTCAGTTCTCGAGATCGCCAGGTGTGGGGGATCCAACTTGATGGAGCTGTATTCCGGCCCGGCCGGGTTTTCCTCCCGTCCACCAGCGCGGTAGTCTCCCGGACCCCAGCCCTTGCCCGTGTATCCCGTATAGTAACCAGCCTCCGCGAGCACCTCGGGAAATGTCGGGAACTCCCCGGGGAAAACACTGAAGTGGTTCACTGCCTCTTTCAGTTGCCAGGTGTTCCGGCCGGTGAGAATGCTCGCCCGCGACGGCGCGCACTTTGGATTAGAGGTGTAAGCGTTGGTGAACAAAACGCCTTCGCGGGCGACGCGGTCGAAAGCCGGCGTCTCCACCCAGTCCACGCCGAAGACGCCGGCATGCCCGTTGCCCCAATCGTCGGCGATCACGTACAGAATGTTCGGGCGCTCATCCGCCGCGGAAAGTGGCCACCCCAGAAGAAGGAAAGAGAGAAGACAGAGAGTAGAAAGAAATCTTTGGGTAAACATACACAGCTCCTGAACCGTCACCCCCGCAAAGCATCCTATCACTTACCTCCCGGAGATCGCAGGAATCGGCCGGCCGCGCACCCCTTCCAGCTTTCGGTAGTCGATGCCGAGCAGGTCGAGGATGGTCGGGGCGATATCGCTTTGGGTGTGCCGGGGCGCGTTCGCGGCCTCGCCCGCGGCCCGGGTGTCAGGACCCATTGCCGCAATCCAGGTGTATTCCGCGCCATCGATTTTCGTCCCGTGGCTGGTCCAATCCTGGTGGGTGGATCCGCGCCCGTGGTCCGTGGTAACGATAAGAGTCGTCCGCCCCGTATAGTGCGGATCGGCTTCGATTACCCCCCAGAGCCGCTCCAGGCAGCGGTCAAAGTAGTTCGCATTCTCCAGGTAACGGTCGAAACGGCCCTCGTGGGCCCAGTCATCCGTTTCCCCCAAGGCGATATGAAGCAGCCGAGGCCGTTGTGTGCGCAGATACTCCAGAGCCATCTCGAAGGTGATGTAGTCGTGCCTCACCGTCCGCCAGGGAGTCAACATGTCAAACTGCATCTCGCTCAACTCCCGCAGCCGCGGTGGCGCGCTCTCGAGTTCGATCGGCTGAAATCCAGCGTTAATGAAGACGTCTCCCGGGACGTGCGCGCCGATGCCGGTGAACACGCTCCAGGAGCCAAAGAGAGCGACCTGCCGCGCCGTCAGGCCAAGCTCCCGGCGCGCTATTTCAAGGACCGTTCGAGAGGGATTCGGACGGTTGTCATTTGAGTCGATGACATCGTCTTGCGGACGTCCCGTCAGAATCTCTGAATAGCTCGGATACGAGAACCGGTGGCGGTTGAGTAACACCACGTCGCTACCTTGGTCCCGGTTCCCATAGATCACTCCCTTGACCGCGAGCCTCGACCACAGGAACGGCATCAGTTGCTCGCGCCGCGCTTCCGGCGTTGCACCGCCGAATCGCCGGCGCACGTCGCCAGCGTCTTTCATGCCCGCGTCACCCCGCTCCAACAGATTCGGGTCGGCCCCGCGGAACACCTCCTGCCAGCGCAAGCCGTCGGCCGTCAGCAACACGACGTTCGAAGCGTAGCTATCCGCGGCGGCCAGTAACCCCGTGCAAAGCGTCAGAGCCAAACAGAGAGATTTCGTCATTGCTCCGATACTACTGCGTTACGGAATCTAGTACCATCAAAGGATTGCAGGAGGGGAGGCTGCCGTAGCGCCCGCGGATCACAAAGCCCGCTCATGGCGACGGCAGCCAAAGCGAAGATGTCTCCAACCAAACCGCTGGATATTCTCTATGCCGGCATGCTGCCGCCACACCACGGCGGCGCCGCGCTCTCGGCCTGGCAACTCGTCAGTCAAATTGCGCGGTGCGGGCACTCAATCCGGGCCATATCGCCACTTCGCGCCGGCGCCTCGGATCATCTGCCTGGACGCAAGGGCGAACAACTCCAATTAACAGTCGAACGCTTCACCGTACCTTTTGACTTCATTGGCCCCAACAATCCCCCGCCGCCAGGCTATTGGGAACTCGAACAGCGCGAAGTGCAGTCCCGTCTCGCATCCCAAATCACAGCCCGCCGCCCGGACCTGCTTCTCCTTGGCCGCGAAAGCTTCGCCCTGCACGCTATCCCGGTCGCCGTGGCGCACAAGCTGCCCGTTGTTGTGCGAATCGGTGGCGGCCAGACGGCAGCCGTTTCGAAGGGAGCCTTCACAGAAGCGTTCCGGAGGGATTTCCGCGCCACCCTTGCCTCTGCGGACCTGCTTTGCCCACAGGCCGGGCACATGGCCGGGATTCTGCGCGGCCTCGGCATGGAGCGCATCCGGACGATCAGCAACCTCGTGGATCTTGAGCTGTTCAGACCGCAGCCTCCGAACCCGGAACTACGTTCGAGGCTGCGCATTCCGGAGAACCATCTCGTCGCCCTGCACCTCTCCAATTTCAAGAGCATCAAGCGGGTCCTTGACATCGTCGCCTCGGCGCCGCTTGTCCTAGAGAGGAACCCCGAAATAACGTACGTCATTTGCGGGGATGGACCGGAGCGCCAAACCGCTAAGGATCTCTGCCGGCGTAACGGAACATCCGGTTCGTTCCGCTTCGTGGATTGGCTGGAATATGAAGAAGTCCCCGCCTATCTGAATCTCGCCGATATCGTCATCATGCCTTCGGAGATGGAACACCAGGCGCGCATCTACCTGGAGAGCCAAGCCTGCGAGCGCCTCCTGCTGGCGAGCGACGTCGACGGCGCGAGAGAAGTCGTAACACACGGTGAAACCGGTTTGCTGTTTCGCATGGGCGATGTGGAGGATCTGGCGGACAAGACTCTGCTGGCTGCCTCCGACCCCGCGTTTAGGACCGCGGCCGGCCGCCGGGCGGGAGTCCGCGTGCGCCGCCACGACCTGAAACACGTCGCGAAGGATTACATCTCCGCGATGATGGATGTTCTTGACAGTCGTACGCGGGAGCCGGCTCCGCTTTTTTGCGCCGATCACTTATGATTGGGTGACTGACGGGAGCCGCCGCTCGCGGCTCTCGATCTGACGTTCTCGCCACAATGCATTCCTCTCTACCAAACTCTGATCCGCCGCTGGACATCCTCTACGTCGGCCCCCTTCCCCCTCATCACGGAGGCTCAGCCGTCTCCGCCGGACTCATCCTGTCCCAAATCGCGGATGAAGGTCACTCGATTCGCGCCATCGCTCCCCTCCGCGAAGGAGCCTGCGAACCGCAACGCATATTTGAAAAAAGCCAGCATCGCATCGGCATCGAACGGTTCACCACCGCCATTGACTACACGGCGCCGAACCTGCCTCCGCCTCCTGGCTACTGGGAAGCAGAGCGGAAACAGGTGCGAAGCCGGCTGCAAGCCCAGATCGAGAGAAAGCGGCCGGACATCGTCTTGATAGGCCGGGAAACCTACGCCGCGCACTCGGTTCCGGTCGCCAAAGCCAATGGACTGCCGATGCTCCTGCGGATCAGCGGGGCACAGGCCTGGGGCGTGTACCGTGGCGAATTCCCGGAGTCGTTCAGAGACGAGTTCTGCGCCGCGTTGAAAGCCGTCAGCCTCATCTGCCCCCAAGCCCAGCATATGGCTTGCATCTTGCGCGCGCTGGGAGTGGATCACGTGCGTGTCATCAGAAACGCCGTTGACTTGGAACGCTTTCAGCCCGAGCCAGAGAACGCAGCGCTCAGGACGAAGCTGAGGATTCCCGCCGGGCACGTCGTCGCTGTTCATATGTCGAACATGAAGGCCATCAAGAGGCTTCCCGACATCGCCCGTTCCGCCCCGAAAGTCCTGAGGAAAAACAATAACATCACCTACGTGATTATCGGGGACGGTCCGGACCGGTCCCAGGCTGAGGAAATCTGCCGCCGCGAAGGCGTACTCGGCCACTTCCGCTTCGTTGACTGGCTGGACTACGAGGAGATCCCGGCCCTGCTCAACCTAGCCGGAGTTGTCATCATGCCGTCGGAAATGGAGCACCAGGCGCGGCTCTATCTGGAAAGCCAGGCCTGCGAACGTCTGCTCATTGCCAGCGACGTCGCCGGTGCCCGCGAAGTCGTCACGGACGGGGAAACAGGACTGTTGTACCGCATGGGCGACATCGATGACCTCGCGGAGAAGACACTGCTCGCCGCCGCCGATCCCGAACTGCGCGCCAGGCTCGGCCGTGCCGCCGGAGTCAGCGTACGCCGCCATGATCTCAAGCGCGTAGCGGCGGATTACGTCGCCGCCATGCGCGAGATAATTGCCCCCCGGTGACTCCGATCGAGGGGCGATCCTCACGGCGCCCGGGAGCGGCGCAAACTCCTTCCGTTATAGACGCAACGGCTTTTATTTCTTCGGTTTCCAGTTGCAGGAATCACCCGGCCCACGGCCGGGTCCGGCGGACCCTCAACCACCGCCGAAACGGCTGAGAACCAGCCACGCCAGCACAATCAAGATGATCCAAACAGCATCCATAAGAAAACTTATCTTATTAGATGCACCCCGCGCCGCAAGGTAACAATGTCTGGCGATGAACCGTGCGGTCTCGCCTTCCGGCGCGCCGTGCTTCGAATATACTGGACCCCATGATGCTTGCGCTGCTGCTGCTGCTCGCGCCTCTTTCCGCCTTGGCCGGCGCCGTCGCTTCCGGGGCGCAACCGGCCCTCCACCGGGGTGTCTACGAAATCCGGCTCACGGCTGAAGAAGCGCCGCCCAACCCTTATCGTGTCGAGCCCCGCGTCACGTTCGTTCCTCCTTCGGGCGCCCCGGTCACCGTTGACGGTTTCCATGATGGCGGCAGCGTTTGGAGGGCCCGCGCCTACTGCCACACTGTGGGGCGCTGGACTTGGAGTTCGGAGTCATCCGTCCCCGGACTCGGCGACCAATCCGGAGAGTTCGTCGTCAACGAATCCACACTGCCGGGCAAGCTGCGGATCCACCGGGACGACCCGCGGCAGTTCCAGTACGACAACGGCGATTGGTTCCTCCACATCGGCGACACCGGGTATCGCTATCTAACGGCCACCGAACCCGAGTGGCAGGCCTACATCGATCAGGCCGCGCGCATGGGCGCCACCAAGATACGCACCTGGTTCTGCCAGGGGAGATCCGACGTACAGGTGCTGTTCGGATCGGACCGGTCGCTCATGAATCTGTCCTACTGGCAGGAGATGGACCGGCGCATCCGCTATGCCCTCGAAGCCCACCCTGGTGTGCAACTGAAGCTGATCCCTTACGGCGAAGACACCGCCGAAATTCGCCGCTACGGTCAGGGCGACGCGGATGCGGCATTCATCGCCCGCTACGCCCAGGCGCGCTTTTCCGCCTACCCGAACGTCCACTGGTGTATTACGAATGATCGCGAGGTCGTCGACGATGACGCGGAACTGACCGGCCGCCGCGTCCGCGTCTCCACCATCGCCCGGATCGGTCGCGACATGGCCGCCCGCGAACCGTGGGGCACGCTGCTCACCAACCACCAGTCCCGCTTCTCCGGCTACGCCTTCGCCGGCGCACCGTGGAGCGACATCATCACAATCGAAGACCTCGACGAAGTGGCGGGCGAGGCACTGCTCGAATACCGGGAGAAGGGCGCCGCTCCAGTGATCAATGACGAGGACCGCTACGAGAACTACCGCTTCCCGAAACACTCGCGGTACTTCTTCCGCCGCCTGATGTGGGCCAGCCTGCTCTCCGGCGGCCACGCCACCTACGGCGGGCTGAGAACCTACGAGCCATACGACGGCGGGTTGGCCGGCGTGCAAGGGTACTACACCGCCGTCGCCGCCAACAAGCTCCAGAAAGGCGCCCACGACTTCGTGCACATCCACGCATTCTTCCGCGACGCCGGACTCACCCTGGCGGGCATGGAACCGGACGACGGCGCCTGCGGCGCCAACCCCAATCGCTGGAAGTGCATTCACGACAGCCGCGTGTCGATCGTCTACCTCGCCAATCCCACCAGCGAATCCGCGGAGATCGCCGGAGAATCCACCACCATCCCCTCGGTCACCCTCAACCTGCCCGAAGCCCAATACACCGGCGCCTGGTTCGACCCGTCGTCCGGCCAGTGGATCGCCGCCGAGACGCCGTTCCAACCCGCCCGCCCCCAATTCGCGCCCGGCCCCGGCGACTGGGTTCTGCTGGTGCGAAGGCGTTAGGGCGCTGAACCACCCGGCGGCCCGGAAAGCAACGCCTCGATCCGCTCCACCCTTGCTTCGAGGTCCGCGATCTGCTCGTCTTTGTCCGCAAGACGGCGATGCAACTGCTCAATATAGATGTGGGCCTTCTCGATCTCATTCAGTACGCCGCCAAGCTTCTCGGTCACATTGAACGGCTCGCCTGGCTCTGTGGGACCGACAGCGGGCAAGTGCCCCATCTCCCACATCGCCCGCGCGTGTTCTTCAATCGATTCAATTTGAAAACCAGGAGTAAAGACTGCATCACACCCCCCGGAACACGCCGGTCCTCCAGTTGTCAATGTTCCGTTCATTAAGAGGTTGCCATTGGAGAAAAACGTGAACTCTACCGCCCCTCCGTTTGCGTTCAGAATCGTGTTTCCCGCGCCTCCTGCGCGAAAATCCCAGAAGTTCCCCGAACTGCCATGTAAGAAATGAAAGCCAGGTTGCCCCGTTCCCGTTGCAACGACATTCAGCATGGCGTTTCCGCTCCCGGTGGACTGCGCTTGAATCGTAGCGTCCCCCGATGAACGAACCACATGTAATGGAAACATTGGAATCGTTGTGCCGAACCCCACATTCCCCCCTACATCCATCATCATGCGAGAAAAACCGTCCTCAGTCACAAAAAACCCTGCTGAATTCGCGTCGATGTCCCAATTCTTGTTCGTGTCAGTGTCAATGAACTTCATCGAGGGGGAGGGAAAGGCGAGCGTGAGTTCGTCTGTTGGTGCAGCCGTTCCCAGTCCCACGTGACCCGTGGCGGTAATGACGAGGGAATTCTCAGGCGCACCCGAGCTGATTTGCATCACGGTGCGAGCTAATCCTTGTGACGGTGTCTCGCGGAGTGTAAATTCATCGTTGCCGGTTGTAGACGCTTCGAGCCTCCAGGCGTCGGCCGCACTATAGAAGAAACCCATTCCAGGGGTGGTCGACTTTATGTGGATGTCTGGTGGGGTGGCGACAACGCCCGAGCAAGAAGTTGAACCGACACATAAGCCTCCCTGCACGTTTACGTCGCCCACGAAATTGTCTTGACCATTCGCGATTCGTTGTGCGAATGGAAGTGTGATGACTATCACAATCAGCGGAGTCAACTGGTGGATGCCGGTATAGGTTCTCGCCACTGTGCCTCCTGTGAAGATTAATTCAGAACTGCCTTATGCGGGCCGAATCGTGGCTCTCACAATCGCACCCGCCCGACGAAAGGAACACCGATGAACCAATCGACGTCGCGAAGAATTGCGGCACGAACAGACTGCCGAAGACTTCTTCCGCCGCTAATCGTCCATGTCTACTTGTTCGGACCACGAAATCGCCACCAAGAAGTGTGCTGAAATAAGCACACAGACGAACCACCACTTAGGCATAGGCATAATGCAACTCGTCACTCCACCGCCCCATCGGGATCGGAACGAGACGGTACTAAAGATCGCTAGATCGCTAACTGATATAGTTCGACAAGCCGCCTTCTTCTCTCACCAAAGGTAGTCTGCTGGGCGCTTCCACTTAGCGTCAGCGTAATGAAACGCATCCAGAGCGGCAGACTGCATATTTGCAGTCACTACGCCGCGCATCTGCAAGTTGCTCCTTTGGTATCATATGGAACAACCTGTGGTCGCGATATTTCGCTGGCGCAGTTCTAGGGAAAGTCGTTTTCATGATATCTAATTCATACGATTTGGGTCATCTCGCCGGGTGCTCGTGTTCTTCGCGCAGGATGATATTGCCGGTCAGTATCGTCTGTCTAATCATTCTGTTCTTCAGCGGATGTCAGCGGACGCCCCCTAACATTTTGCTGATATCTCTTGATGCATGCCGTGCCGATCGCTTAGGTAGTTATGGCTACCATCGAGATACTTCTCCCTTTTTGGATAGCTTGGCGGCAGATGGGATTCGCTTCGCCAACTCCGTGGTAAATACACACGGAACCCCACAGTCGCACACATCCATGCTCAGTTCTGAGTATCAAGAGACTCATCGCGTTTCATGGGATTTGCTGCACGTTTCGGGCGAGTGGGTTTCCGCAGTTCCATCTGACGTCACGATGGTCCAGGAGATCCTCAAAGAGAATGGGTATGCGACCCTCGCAGTTACTGGCGGGGGATGGGTAGGCGAAAAGATTGGTTTCAATCGCGGTTTTGACGAATTCCACGAACGCGAAGATCTCAAATCCAGCACAGAACAACTCTTGGAAATGATTGAGGCCTACATGGCGCAGGGTAGGCCAATTTTCGCCTTCTATCACACGTACGAGATACATAGCCCATACCTGCCACCAGAGAACTATCGAACTCTCTTCGGTGAAGTCAACAGTGATTTCGCTCCTACCAACGCGAACCTTCTTCAGTATCGCCATGACACTTCGCCGCTAAGCGAGGCGGATCTCGCCTCCCTGAGTACGCTCTATGATGCAGGAATTCGGTTCACGGATGATACGCTTCGCGACACCTTCACGAGGCTTGCCGATACCGGTTTTCTTGACAATTATCTTGTGATTGTTACCGGCGATCATGGTGAAGAGCTCGGAGAACATGGCGGGCTGTTACACGAAGCGAAACTGTATGACGAGCTGATCCGGGTCCCGCTGATCATCGCCGGTAACGGAGCCCCTCGCGGCGTGGTGGATCAAAGATTGGCGAGTACAATTGATATTGTCCCTACTATCTTACGGGCAGCCGCGCTTTCACCCCTTCCCCACATGGCGGGGAGAGACCTGCTGACTAAGCCAACTGGGCTTCTCGGCAACACGGTCGCGGTATCTCAATTCGGCAACTGGCTGTATTCAGTCCGTTCTGCAAGATGGAAATATATTGTGGATAAAAAATCTGGATCTCAAGAACTGTTTGACTTGGAAATCGACCCGGCGGAACGTGTCAATGTTGTTGAAGACTACCCTGATGTTGCAACGCGACTATCCACTGTGCTCGCCGATTGGAGAACCAGCCTGAGGTATCAGGAGCGTGGCGTTGGAGAAAAGAGAAAACTAAGCCCAAAAGAGATCGAGAGATTGAAGTCACTTGGCTATATACAGTGACCTCTCCCCGGGTACTACGCGGTGACGATCATCAAGAAATGCAAACTTCTTAGCTGATGCAGTGAGCTTGGCGCTTGGCGGCTCCCGCAGCCGCCAAATTCGAGTGCGGCGTGCATATTTGCAGACTCGTAACACGGCGCATTGGAAATCGTCCGTACGGCGTCTTACCGCGCCAGAGGTTGTGGCCTTCAGCGGAGAGAAAGTATGTGTCAGTGTCTGCTTCGAGTATGTCTGTGATCCTTTGTAGCTCTGCTATCGGATGCCCCGATAGCCTCACAAGCTCACCGAGATTGCGTCTGTCAAACTCGGCGCCTTGACCTCGAACAATGTAGTCTACTGAGTGGATGCTGTACCCGGAAGGAACGAGAAGACGTCGTATTCCGGAAAACACATCTTCAAGGTCCGTTGCTGGAAGGTGTTCAAGTACCGAAATTGAGTAGACACAGTCAAAGCTATGCTCGTTGAGTCCCGTGATATCCGAGCCGAAGCGCCCGCGGATTATCCGGATCTCCGGATAGTCACGCCGAAACTGCTCGTATTCGATCGGACCATTTCCCGACCCGTCGTAGGGGTCCACGATCCAAACCTCGTAGCCGGTGCAGCTCAGCAATTCCGCCACGATCGGCTCTCCAGCCCCGATCTCGAGTACGCGCCCGCCCGGAGGGATCATTCCGAGAATCGCCTTCATCGTCCAGGGCCGCTGACAGTCCTTCATGTCTCTGTTCTCGGTTGCAATCGCATGCAGATAGTCAAAGCTGTCGCAGAAATCTTGAACTGTGCTGTAGCTGAACGCTGGAACAGTGAAATTTGTGCAATAGCGTCGAACTGCTCGATCTAAATCGTCGGGCTGGATTCTTCTCCATCGCGGGGCACGCTGTACAGCCCGGCCCACCCAAGTCTCGGGATTCACGGCATGAACCACCTGGGTATAGAACTCCTCAAGCTTTTTGGCAGACTGTTCCCAACTCAGGTTCCGTCTTGCGAAGGCCCGTCCGCCCATCCCGATACGGTGGCTCAGGTCCGGGTCTCCAATAAGAGCTTCTACTTTCTCGGCTATGTCGAGTGAATCCCCTCTCTCCAAAAGTACGCACTCCTCATGGTCCCGCAGAACTAGGCCGAGATTCGCCCGCGGCAGAAAGACCGGCCGCCCGGAAGCAAGAAAGTCGGGGAGTTTGGAGGGGAGACGAAAGTTGTTAAACCTGCCGGGTCGACCGGGCTGAACGAGTAAGTCCGCCGCGGCTGTTGGCCGGAGGACAGCTTCCCGCCCCCGTGCCCCGAACTCAATGCAAAACGGTCGGACTACTTCCCATTCGTGACCCAACAAATTGCAGTGGTCACCGCCTAGCCGTAGAAGCCAACACCGCCGTCCCCTCTGGTTTAGCAGTGCGACTGCAAGATAAAGGCTCCTAACCTCGCCCCGATTTGCCCCGTGCGAGTTTCCAGGGTAGGTGATCACGGTATCATCCGGCGCGATACCAAAAAGTTCACGAAACTCGTCGTCGCGCGTTGTCATCGACAGGTAGCCCCCGTCCGCCCCAGGCCAGATCACCTCCGACGGCTTATTCGGTGGCGCCCATTGAAGCAGTGACTCAACGATTGCCGTTGTTCCGGCAGCATCCTCAAGAAATCGCCGCATGCGAGAAGGATGTGATCGCTCCAGCGGAATTCTGTTATCCAGTTCCTCAGGCGGCAAAGTCAGGAGGGTGTCAACATCAATGCCTAATGCGTCGGCAGCTAGAAGGTCTTCGTTGTCTTCTAAGTGAACCACGTAAGGGCAGGAGAGATTCTGCCTAATCATCGCAGTGCACCGCCGAACAATTTCCCGCGGCGTCCAGCAATGTATTAGGTCCGGACCTCGAAGATTGGCGAACAGATCTTTCCGTCGTACCAACTCGGCGTAGCCAACTGGCCGAAATTCCGGCTTTCCGACCAACCCGACATCGTCTGGATTCTCGGGTACCGCCACTAGACAGTCATGTCCGCGGCGCACCAACTCATTGGCAAGCGAAAAGATCTGGCTCGCGCTATTGATTGACGCGAACCCACCGTAGTTGATAAACGCAATGTTCATTGTGCTCTGCGGTTCGGCGTTGTGCCAGAACTATACGCTGAATACCTCGGGCCGCGAAAACGGATCATGCTCTTGGTCGCTTTGCCAAAGATCCTGAAACAGCAGACGGTCATCGCGATCGTATTGGCCCCCCCGGGTTGAACTCTCTCGGTGGATGAGCCGAGCTTGGGGGGTGTAGATATTCCTCCGTCCATGCTGAAGCAGCCTGAGGCAGAAGTCTGCATCCTGGTAGACGAGCCGAAACTCCTCCCGCAATCCGCCCAATAACTCATAGTCTTCTTTCTTCACCATCAAGCATGCAGCCGTGACAGCGGATACTTCACGTGCTGAAATCAGAGATCCGAAATAGCCGTCCGCATCACCAGGAAATCCCCGCATATAATGATCCGCCGTCCCTTGCATCCCCACTGCAACTCCAGCGTGCTGTATGCTGCCATCAGGATAGAGTAGCTGGGCGCCGACTGCACCTACATCGGGCATCCTTGAATAGTAGGTCATCTGCTCCAACCAATCGCCTGTAATCACCTCCGTGTCGTTGTTAAGCAATACCAAAAATCGCCCACGAGCATATCCGGCTCCGAGATTGTTGGCTCGACTGTAGTTAAAGCTTTCAGGGTATGGCACAACTTGAACAGGAAGTCGCTCGAAAAGAGCTAATGCTTCACGGCTTCGAGTGCCGTTGTCAACAACAATAACTTCGAAGGCGGAATACGTGGTCCTGTCAAAAACACTTTCCAGGCAAGCCTTTACGAGTTCGAACTCGTCCCGCGTCGGCACGATGATGCTAACCAACTCGTGCTCAGACCGGGGATGTGGCTGAACCTTCAACCGGTGAGGACGACCCGGGGCTGGTAGTGCGATAGCATGCAGTCCGCTCCGCTGCAAATGCGTATCCACCGCCATCGCCTGAAGCCGAGTGATGTCTCGTTTTGCTTCTTCTTCCGCGGCGATGCTCCCAGGTACGCGACGCCAATGATATAGCACCTTCGGAATGTGCTGTATGCGGGCCGGCCCTTCGGAAAGCCGCAGCATGAACTCGAAATCTTGCACTCCGTCGAACTCCGAGCTCATCCCCCCGATCTGCAAGGCGAGCTCTCGTCTAACCGTGAGAAGGTGCCCAACATACATCACGTGGCGGAGGTATTCCGGTGACCATGCTGGCTTATAAAACGGTTCATCAAGCCAGCCATCAACGTCAAGCTTGTCCGAGTCCGTGTACATCACGTCGACATTCGGATCCTTGTTTACGGCCCTGACAACCTCCATCAGCGCGTCGGGAGATAACTCATCGTCATGGTCCAAGAAGCAAGCAAATTCTCCCTTGCTAAGGTGTAGGCCGATGTTCGTCGCGACCGAAATCCCGCGATTCCTTGGGAGAAGCAAGCCACTAGAGCGTCCTGGCTTCTGGAGCACCTCGTTCCGCAAGAACTCAACCGTCGCGTCATTCTCCGAGCCATCATCGATCAACAACAACTCCCAATTGCTGTAAGTCTGGCGTCTCACTGAGCCAATCAGGCGTTTGAGCCACTCAGGTTCCGCATTGTAGACCGGCACAATGATCGAGACGAGTGGCGCCGAACTTAAAAACTCTGCCCGCCGGTCTCGACCGGAGAGCGGGAATTGAGCCGCCTCCTGGGCCACATGAATCGGTCGATGCGCAGTGTTAGACGGCACCCCGTTCGGACCGCCGACCTCGATAAAATGAGCGAGTAGTCCGGGGTCCGAACCCGGTAATCCGACGACCGACGCATAGTATGCGGGATCGAAGTGCGGATGGGGCCAGAACCCATCGTTCGCTCCCTGCGTCACGTAGTGCGACAGCGGATCGCGTCCCGCCAATTCGCCTCCCGCTGAGACTTCTGTGTAGAACTGTACATCGAACGCTGGATTTGGCCACAGCCCTTCCCTCCAACCAGTGGTTAGAAAGTGAATAAGCCGGTTCTCACCCGGAGCGCCCTTGCCACGGTATTTCCTCGAGTAGTACGGCGCATCAAACAAGGGGTGTGGACTGCGCCCCTCGCTTTCGCCGTTGACAAGAAAATGTAACATAGGCAGAATCGATAGCTGGCGCACATCCGGATTCTTCTCCAAGTACCGAACATTGGAGAAGAGTGGATGCGGATCACGCATCTCGGCCAATCCGTAACACACATAGTGGGTCAACGGGTTAATGCGGCTGTCGCAGACGTCAGGATAACTTGACTTGTAGAATCGGGTATCGAATAGAGGTCCCGGCGCCTTCCCTTCATCCTGTCCGTAAGCAAGATAATGCACGGCCCAACCCTTCCGGCCGTCAAGGGTTCCTGGATACTGATTGGCGTAGAACCTGCCGTCAAAGAAACAAATGCGAGTTTGGGAATCGAGTAGGCCGCAGAATAGTAGCTCTTCACCCGAGAAGACCCGGAGGTGAAAAAGCAATTTGCCGATCAGACGATCCCCAAACACTAACCTCACGAGTAGCACTAGCTTCCATGGCCAAGCTATCTGGCGGTGAACAAGTCGTTCTCCAGGATCGGAGTGCTCAACGCTACTCGCCCGGCTGTTCTCGCTCGCCTTTTCGCTCACGCAAGTTCCTCACGGAGTCTTTGGAGATTATGGTCGATAATGCCGATGAGGATCATCTCCAGGCTATGTTCGATTTGCCACTCAGGAAAGTCGCGCCCGACTTTGGCGAGATCTGTGATGTAGCAGATATGATCGCCACGCCGTGATGACTGGTCCAGTTTGTAGTTGAGCGGATAGCCCATCTCTCCAAGGGTTTCGATCGTTTCTAGAATTGAAATGCTATTCTCTCTTCCCCCGCCAAGATTGTAAACCTCTCCCAAGCGTGGGGATTCATAGAAGCGGACAAATAGTCGCGCGACGTCTTCACTGTGAATTTGATCGCGAACCTGCTTGCCGCCATAACCGAAGATAGTGTACGGAAGTCTCCGAACTGCGCAGCGAACGATATAGGCTAGGTACCCGTGAAGTTCGACCGCACAGTGGTGCTCTCCAGTCAAGCAACCTCCCCGAAAAACCCCCACCGGCATGTTGAAGTAACGCCCGTACTCTTGGCAGAGAACATCGGCGGCTACCTTCGACGCCCCGAACAACGAATGTAAACACTGGTCAATCGGCATCGTCTCATCGATTCCGCGCCGGCCATCACTATAGTCGTAACGGGTAGGCAACTCTTTCAAAGGCAGGTCATTTGGATGCTCGCCGTACACTTTGTTTGTGCTCGTGAAACAAAACGGGGCGTCCTTGCAGAACTGTCTGGCGGCCTCGAGCAGATTCAGCGTACCCACGGCGTTTACATCGAAATCGTCAAAAGGGATCTGTGCCGCTTTATCGTGCGATGGTTGCGCAGCGGCATGGATGATGAAGTCAGGCCGCTCGCTACGAACCACATCGCTCACGCGTCCGCGATCACGAATGTCAATGCTGTAGTGATGATAGTTTTTGAACTGTGCCGCATGCCTCTCCACGACTGCTGCGGTGGAAGCAGCAGCACCGAAAAACACTTGGCGCATGTCGTTGTCGATCCCGATTACATGCCACCCTTCACGGCACAGAAGTGACACAGTGCTTGCCCCTATGAGACCACCGGCCCCAGTCACGAGTGCCTTTACCATATCGGATCTTCGCTCCAAAGAATTTCTCCTGATTGGACCCGAGAGATTAGCGGCGCCGACATTAGCGGCGCCAATCGACTGGGTGCTCTATGCGTGGATAGCAACACTGCCTCCCTGACACCTGATCTGTGTATTCCTCACTAGTCCAATCTGTCGTGTTAGAAAACCCGCACTTCTTCGTTTGGCCGCATCTTCCTTCAAGGCCGGAAAGCATGCGTCATGCAATTCGCAGACATAGTGCCGCCCAAAAGAATGCAAATTTTCGAGATCATTTCTATACAAAGAATGATAGCCTCGTAGTAGGCAAGGAAGTCAGTCGATCTTCGAGTGCTAGGATATCAGACTACGCGGTGGCGGGCAACACTCCAGAAGCAGGTCTGCTTGGGCGACGATAGGCTGCGTCGCTGAGATTGAAAATGCGTCCAGTTGATATAGTCATTCCGTTCTTTCGGAATCCGCACCTAGTCAGCCGGATCTTTGCGTCGCTGCGCCGAGTTGATGACGAACTCCTGGCGTCGAATTGCCATATTATCGCGATCAACGATTCTCCGGGCGATGACGGACTCGTAGGAATCCTGGAAAAGCTGTCCGATACGCCGATGCGAACACCCCTGAGGATCACTGCCAACGACGACAACCTTGGGTTTGTGAAATCCGCCAATCGGGGAATGGCGCAGGCACTGTCGCGCTCCCACGATGTTCTGCTGCTGAACTCCGACACGGTTGTTTTTCCAGGGTCTCTGACTGAGGTCATTCGAATCGCGAGGCAGGACGAGAAAATCGGCTTCGTTAGCCCACGATCCAACAATGCCGAGATCTGCAATCTCCCTCACCAGTCACGTTACAGAAACTGCGGCCCAGAGGAAGCTTACCAGGCGTTCCTAAGGCTCTCACGACTGCTCCCCGAGTGGCAGTATGTGCCCACGGCGGTCGGGTTTTGCCTGTTCGTGAAACTTTCGGTTCTCGTCAAATGCGGATTGTTCGACGAGGGAACCTACGGGCACGGCTATCAAGAAGAAAACGACCTCATCATGAGGGCGAGCCGCGCTGGTTATCGCGCTGTTCTCGCGAATCGAGCTTTCGTGTACCACGAAGGGAAGGTATCCTTCGGGTCCACTGAGCCGGCGATTCGTAATGTTGATGAGCAACACTTAGCCTTGCTCGATGGGCGCTATCCAGAATTCAGGCGTTCGATAGAGAGCTACTGGCGATGTCCGCGGGTCGTCGGCGAAGAACTCCTGGGCGGATTGATCCCTAACTCGGATGGACGCACTGACATCATCTTGGATTTCTCTGAAGGGGAACTCGAGAATCCGGAAGCATACGAGTTCACCCGCCAACTTGTCCAGCAAGCCGCAGAGTGTTGGAACGATAGATATCGACTTTATGTATTGTCCAGCGCTTGGCATAAAACTCCCGCAAGGGTTCTTGAGTTAGCAAACATCACTGTTCTCGCCGTGCCTCCAAAAAGGCACTTCGCGGCGGCAATTCACATTGGCCAGGTCAACGGCGAGGATGATCTGCGTAGAATGGCAAGGTTGGCCCCTGTAAATGTCTATTTGATTACAGACAACAGCAATAACTCTGCCCCCTGCTTCGAGTCATCCGATCGAAACACAGCTTTGGCTTCTGTATTTGCCCACGCGGATGCGATAATCTACCCATCTGAGTTTCTCCGGCGACAGTATTCGAATCGATTCAAGAAGCGCGAGTCTCTGCTGGAAAGTGTAGTCAGGCCCTCGCTGATCCCCTCGGAATACGATCGTGATCTGCCACCGCGGCAGAGCTGTTCCAGCAAGATCGTTGTAATCACTGGGACTCCGCAGGATCCCGTCGCACGCAGGATGTCTAGGGCGTGGCCGGACGTAACTGTTGTCTCACTCCGCGATCCGTTCCGCGGCGAACGTGTTCCAGCTCGACATACGTACGAACTGTGGGACCGGTTGTTCATTGAAGGCCGCACGTTTGTTATCTCTCCTTCGTACTGCGGGAACGGCTTGTCGATAGTGAAAGCCTTAGCGTTCCAGAAGCCGGTATACGCGTTTTCAAGTCCGGCTCTTCGTGAGCTTCATGAAAGAGTAACAGCCCGCAAGAATTTCCATCTTGTTTCATCGGTTCCTAAACTCTTCACCTCGATCGACACCATGCCTATTTGGATTGATGATGATCGTGCTGAATGCGGCCGTGAAATCGATTCCTGGAGGACCGCAGCCCACGCTGTCCGGAACACCATCGATGCAGCCATAGGTGCCCTGTCTTATGACAAGGTATTGCTTCCTCGGACCACGAGCCTCCACAACTGCGAACCTTCCGTTGCCGATCGGCTGCCAATTGAAGATGAGAGCCGAACTGAACAGATTCGGACTCTCGAGGCCGCAGTCAAGGAATACAATCGGGGAAGCGAAAAGAGTAATGGTTCATGGCTCTCAAGGCTCACCGGGTCACTACGGCGAATGCCTGGCTGGCCTGAGTGGCGAAAATCCTGAGGCATACTCGCTTGCGAGAATGTCCTGCTGCCAGCCTCACCTCTGGCCGGCGAAATCGGAGTTGGTCGATTCCATCAATCTCGTGGCATCACTCGGACCGCTGATGTTGGGTCTGTGTGCCTTGATGAGTCGGAGCAACGCCCCCATAGCTGCCCCCTCTCTCCCCCAACCGCCACACCGTCACCGCCATCCCAAAGTCCCTCCGATCGCCAATCCGCCCGGCGGCACCCCCGTCGGCCTCCCCGCCGAGCCGGTTCTCGTAGCCCCCGTCCACCACCCAGACCGGCCCCTCTAGCTCCCCCGAGAGTGACCGGATCGCCTCAAGGTCCTCCCTCAAATCATCGAAGCCGCCAAACGACCACCGCGCCGCCCAAACCCGCAATCCGGCGATCCTCTCCTCGTTCGGTAATCCGGCATGAGCCGGCGTCCAGCCGCCGGGATCGAGATAGTAGCCCAGGCAAAGACGCGTCTCGGCGTCGGTCACCAGCAAAGCTCCCGCCTCCGCCTCCGCACGCAGATAGGAGACCGTCTCCCGCATCAAATCCTTATCGCTTCTCCAATGGGGAACGCCCCACCAGTCCCGGTATTTCGGAACGTGCCAAACGCCCGCGAGCAGCGCCGCCAATAGCAGCGCCGGCAGTATCCGCCCCCGACACAGCGCATCGGCGCCCATCGCCGCCCCCGCCACCACGAACAGGCTCAAGTAGGCCGTCTCCCGGCTCGCTCCGTACGGGCTGAGGCGCAGGTACGATAACACATACACGGTGAGAAATGGAGCCGATAGCAACACCGCGGTCCCAATCGAGCGGCGCTCGTCCCGGCGAATCAAGCTCCCTAGAGCTACGGCGAACAGGACCATCCCGAAAATCGCCCACGGGAGCGATGGGAACGGGAAGTTGAACTGCTTCAAAGTCCCGCCGAAGAGATGCAACAGCGGATCTTCGCCCGCCGCGGGAAACAGATCCGCCAGCCAGGGCATCGCCCCCTCCGCACCGGCATCCCGGGCCTCGAAACGCCACCCGTTCAGCAGCCAGAACAACGCCATCGCCCCCAACTGTCCGATCGTCCAGATGCGCCTGCTCCAGGCATTCACGGGGCTGCCGGGTAGCCGGATCAAGTAGTAGATCCCCGCCGCCGTCGCGAAGACCCCGGCCGCGAATCCTGACAACATCGCAAGCCACAGAAGCAGCGAGAACAGCCCCATCCAACGCACCGAGCCGTCTTCCAATACCCGGTCCAGGGCGTACAACGACGCAGCCATGAAGAAGAGCAGCAGCGGCTCCGCCCGCACGCCCGAATCGAGCGCCAGTATTGCCGGCGACAGCGACACCGCGGCCGCGGCGAATACCGCCGCCACCCCGGACGCCCGCCGCCGCAACCAAAGGTACATTGCAGCGGCCGTCAGCCCTCCAAATACCACGGGAACGAAACGGACTGCGATCTCGCTTCCCGCGAACCGACGGACGGCGCTCAATAGCAGGATAAGCAGGGGCGAATCGTGCGCCCGGAGGCTGTTCTCCCATACCGTCGCGGGATCGAGGGAGTTCGCCATCAGGCAAGTCCAGGCTTCTTGCGGGCTTAGGTACGGACCGCTCGCCAGCCAGAACCGGAGCGCGAGCCCGGCGGCGCACACAAGCCCAGCGAGCAGTCCCGCATATCGGAGGAGCGCTCTGTCTAGCCGATCAATACGCGCCGCCACCGCATGCACTGCCTTCATCGTCATAGGGATCCGGCGCCGCCTCTGTGTGCGCCAGCAATTCGCATCTGCTATCCGAGTGTCCGCCGGCCGCCGGTTTCCCGCGAAAACCGCTGGACATCCCCAAAGATAACAGACCAGGATGTGTGCGACTGTCCCCTCACTCAGCGCCGTTCCCGCGGCCGCACGAACGCCCCTCTCAGAACCCGAAACGCCCCGGACGCCACGGGGGCCTCGCGCCTCTCAAACCGTCTTATGTGGGTCTCCGAACTTTGCCCCGATGCGCCCTCCTCGCTCTCCTCCACCTCGCCTTCATCCGAGGGTCCCCGTAGCGCGCGCATTTCCCAGTTGTACACTCCGTCCTGAAGCTGTTCGCCGTCAGGCGCGATTGGGGTCAGGTATGGCTTCTCCCCCCGCTCGAAAACGGTCTGCATGGTGAAGCCCGGCCCGGAAATCCACAGCGCCCACTTCTCCTCGGTCGCCTGCGCGCTCCAGACGATTTGTCCCGGCGATACGCTCGCCCGAGCGGCTGCCTGCGAATCGGCCGCCCGGATGTCCGCGGTCATCGCCATGGTGCAGAAACACCACACTGCCATCAGCCGCCGCCCGGCGCCCATACGTTGCGTCCGCCGTGAGATTCTCATCTTGCTCTCTGCTTTCATAGTGCCGCCGCCGGCCCGTTGCTCTCAGGGTCAATCTTCTCCGCCGCACTGTCATATCCTGGTTCCCATGAGCCGGATTGTCCTTACCATCGCCGCCATTCTGCTCGCTTCACACTTCCCCGCAAACCCGGAAGAGCCGTTCCACTCCGCCGAACTCGTCTTCCCGCTCGAGTCCTGGCACAACCACGGCTCCTCTCTCGTCGAACTGCCCAATGGCGACATATTCGCTGTCTGGTACCACGGTTCCGGCGAACGCCGCGCGGATGACGTGCTCATCCAGGCCGCCCGCCTGCCCCACGGCCAGCGCCGGTGGCGGCCCCGCTACACGCTCGCCGATGTTCCCGGCTTCCCCGACTGCAACGTCTCCGCGTTCATCGACTCCCGCAACCGGCTCTGGATCATCTGGCCCACCATCGTCGCCAACCTCTGGGAAACAGCCCTACTCAACTACCGCATCACCGCCGACCTCTCGAACCTCGACGCCCCGCCTCGCTGGGACGTCTCCGAAAATCTGCTCTTCCAGCTCCCTGGCTTCGACGAGAAAGTGCGCCGGATCGTCGAGCCGCAACTCGCCCTCGCCCAATCCGGATCGCCCACCGCCGCAGCGCTCCAGGCCACGCTCAAAAACGCCGGCGACAAGTATTTCCGCCGCATGGGCTGGATGCCGCGCGCCCACCCCATCGAACTCTCCAACGGCCGCATCATCGTGCCTCTCTACTCCGACGGTTTCTCCTTCTCCGTCATGGCCATCTCGGACGATTTCGGCAGGACGTGGACCGCCAGCGAGCCGCTCGCCGGCCGGGGCTCCATCCAGCCCTCCATCGCCGCCGGCGCGGACGGCGCGCTCACCGCCTACATGCGCGACAACGGGCCGCCCCCCAAACGCCTCCACGTCAGCGTCTCCCGGGACGACGGCCTCACCTGGTCCGAAGTCGCCGACAGTGAACTGCCCAATCCGGGGTCCGCCGCCGAGGTCATCACCCTCCACGAAGGAAGCTGGCTCCTCATCTACAACGACACCGAGCGCAGCCGCCACTCCCTCGCCGTCTCCATCTCCGAAGACGAAGGCAAAACCTGGAAGTGGACCCGCCACCTCGAACGCGACACTCGCGGCAAGGACGCCGGATCCTTCCACTACCCGTCCATCATCCAGGCCCGCGATGGCTCCCTCCACGCCACTTACAGCTACTTCCTCAATCACCTCGGCAAGGAATCGAAGAGCATCAAACATGCCCGCTTCAACGTCGCCTGGGTGAAACAGGGAGATCCCCCGCCCGCTCCGGCCGCTGAAATCCGGGTCGATCCCGGCGAGGTGGTGCGCAAGGGATTCATGGGCCCCGGCTTCCACGTTTTCTTCCACCTCCATGACTTCGCCGAAGAGGAATTCGATCAGGTGCTCGGCAAGCGCTGGCGCGAGCTCAACCCTACCTTCGCCCGCCTCACCCATAGGTGGGCGTCACATGACCCCATCACACCGGATGAGAAATCGCTCCGGGCGCTCTCCCGTGTGATGAACTTCATGAACGAAACCACCGGGACCGAGGTCTATCTCACCACCTGGAACCCTCCGCAACTCGACGCCGGCCCCGCCCGGGAGAGCTACGCCAGCCTCGTCGCCGGGGATATCGAACGCCTGCGCCGTGAAGGCGCAACCAACCTGAACTACTATTGCATGACCAATGAGCTCTCCTACGGCGGTTGGGCCGGCCTCAAGGACGACCTGCCAACCTTCCGTGACTACCACCGTCTGCTCCACGCGGAATTTGAGCGCCGCGGCCTGCCCGTCAAGCTCCTGGCCACTGACGCCTCCCCCATCGCCAACTGGAAGACCCTCGAATGGGCCGCCGCCAACATGGACTCCATCACCGGCGTCTACGGGGGCCACCACTACATCAACCGCCACTCCCTGGACGACCTCTCTTTCTACGGCTACTTCCGCGAGCACACCGCCTGGGGCGCCGCCCTCGCCCGCCGCCACGGGAAGGACTTCATCATCGGCGAATTCGGCGCCAGGCAGGACAACCGCTTCCGCCACGGCCGCAAACGCGACGAGTGCATCTACTGGGATAAGCCGGCCGAAGCCTGGGTCGGCATCCAGATCGCCGAAGCCGTTCTCGCCGCCATGAATTCGGGCGTCCACTCGCTTAGCTACTGGACCTTCACGGACTTCCCCGACGACTACCGGCCCGACTACATCAACAAGTGGGGCGTCTTCCAGTGGGGCGACTCCGGATGGCGCACACGCGACGTCTACTACGCCTACGGCCTGCTCACGAAATTCTTCCGTGGACCCGCCACCGTCTTCAAAACTGAAGTCTCCGGCGAGAACATCCGCGCCGCCGCCGCGCAGCTTAAAGACGGCTCCTGGAGTGTCGCCGTCATCAATCGCAATCCCGGACCGGCCTCGGTGACCATCTCTCTCCCGGCCGCTGGAGACGCCGCCTTCCGCAAGTATGTCTATGATCCCGCTGATGTACCCTTCACCGAAGACGGCGACCTGCCCGAACCCGATGCGCTCGTCACCATGACCGCCGGCGCTCTCACCGGCAGCGTTCCCCCCGGAACCCTCGCCGTTTACACCACCGCGTTTGACACCGAGCCTCCACCCCCGGTCGAGGGACTCGAGATCCACAAGCACGCCTCCGGCGGCCGTACCCTCACCTGGACCGCAAGCCCCGCCCCGGACCTCTGCTACTATCGCATCTACAAGAACGGAAACCGCATCGGCTCCACCATCGCGACCTCCTTCACTGACCGCACATCCGGCCCCGGCGAATACAGGGTAATCGCTGTCGACACCTCCGGCAACTGAACCGGCTGGCGGCGTGACGGCGGCTTCCTCGAAGTGTCCGTCAGCGGCGAAGGGCCGGGAATCTCCAACACCACCAACCTCTTCGTGCCCTTCTTCACCACCAAACCGGGAGGCTCCGGTATCGGCCTTGCCCTCTGCCGCCAAATCGCCGAAAACCACAACGGAGGCGTCACGCTCGAAGACCGAGCGGCGCCCGCGGTTGCATCGCCCGGCTGGGCCTGCCGCTCTGATACTCCTTCGTGGTAGCAGTTGGGGAAAAGTAAGGAAGAAGCGGCGAACTCTCAGTTCTGTACGCGCTTCTCGTAGTGAATAATGGTGTCGACAATCCCGATCTCTACCCGCCGGTTCGCCGCGCGGGCCTCCCGGGTCTTCGCGTCCACCAGCGGTTGGCTCTTGCCGTATCCATGCACTTCAATGACATCTTCCGGCAATCCCGCCTCCACCAGGTAGTCGCGTACGGCCCTGGCGCGCCGCAGCGAGAGCCCTTTATTGTAGGTGGCGTCGCCCTGGTCGTCGGTATGCCCGTCCACGAAAAGCCGGTAGCCCTCACTCGCGAGCAGAATTCCGGCAACGCGGCTCAGTATCTCGCGATTCTTCGCGCTGAGATCGGCCTTGTCGAACGCGAAACGGAAATTGCTCTCGCTGAGCACCATGACCATACCCGCTGGAGTCCGCTTCGTCGGCAAAATCTTGTTCAGCGCCTCCTGCATCCGATCCAGCTCCTCGGCTCGCCGGCGCTCGATCGCTTCCAACTCCGCCAGGGTCTTCTGTGTCTCGACTCTTGCCTGGAGAGCCTCGGCCCGCGCCTGCTCCCGCTGCTCGGCGACGCTCAGAATCTCCTGTTGTGTCTCGGCGAGCTGTTCCGCCGTCTGCTCAACCCGGTTCTCGGCGGAATCGGCGCGACCGCGTTCGGCGTGCGCCTCTTCGAGCGCGGCTTCCAGTCGTTTGGAGTACTCCCGCAGCCGCTCATTCATCTCCTCGGCCCGCTGCTCGGATGCCGCCAATTCCCGGTTCAAACGCTGGATTCGCTGGCCTGTGAACCAAACCAAGCCAATCACCACCAGGACCACCGTGATGATGATGACGTTGCGGACTACTGCCCCGCCATGCTCGTTTTGGGGTTTTCGAGCGATACCTCGCATCTGCGTTTCCATTCTACAGCCCGGCGCAGTGTCCTTGCGGGCAGAGCCTCTTTGTTATTTGACGTGGCGTTTGCCAATCCCGTCTCACCGAATCCCCACCCGACCGCTCCAACCTGCAAATCCGCCCCGCCGTGAATGCGGCACAATAGTGAGATCGTGGAACTTATCGCTCAAGTCAATGCGACCTTAAACGGAATCGTCTGGACCGTCATGATGTTCGTCCTGCTCGGCTCGGGCATCGTGTTGACCGCCATCACGCGAGGAGTGCAGTTCCGGAAGCTGGCCTTCTCCTTCCAGGAAGTGTTGGGAAAGCTCTTCTCCAAGTCCGAGGGAGAAGGCACCGTAAAGCCCTTTCAGGCCCTTTCCACGGCGCTCGCCTCCACCGTCGGCGTCGGCAACATCGCCGGCGTTGCTACCGCCATCCATCTGGGCGGGCCGGGAGCGCTGGTCTGGCTCATGGTTTCCGGCCTGCTCGGCATGAGCACGAAGTTCTCCGAGATCGCCGTCGCGCTCTGCTACCGCGAGCGGGATGCCACCGGCACCATGCGCGGCGGCGCCATGTACGTCCTCAAGAACGGCTTGAAGATGCCGTGGCTCGGCTCTATCTTCGCTCTCCTCACCGCTATCGCCGGCTTCGGCCTCGGCAACATGGTGCAGGCCAACTCGCTGGCCGAGGTTCTGAACAAGAGCTTCTCGATTCCACACTGGATCACTGGCGCCGTCCTCGCCGGACTCGTCGCCCTCGTGATTCTCGGTGGAATCAAGCGAATCGCCGAGGTTACACAGTTCCTTGTCCCCATTATGTGCGTCGTCTATCTCGTGGGCTCCATCATCGTCCTCATCCGATTCGCCGGCGAGATTCCCGGCGTCATCCAATTGGTCTTCGACTCCGCCTTCAGCGGCACGGCGGCCGTGGGAGGATTCGCCGGAGCCACCGTGAAGGCCGCAGCCAGCCAGGGCATCAAAAAGGGTCTGTTCTCAAACGAAGCCGGCCTCGGAAGCGCCCCAATGGTCCATGCCTCCGCCGTCACTGACCACCCTGTCCGGCAGGCCACCTACGGCATCTTCGAGGTCTTCATCGACAGCATGGTGATCTGCGTTCTCACCGGACTCGTAGTGCTCACCACCGGCGCCTGGAAGACCGGCGACGCCGGCGCCGCCATGTCCGCCGAAGCCTTCGCCATCGGTCTCCCCGGAGAGTGGGGGCACCTCGCCGTGACGGTCTCCGTCATCGCCTTCGCTTTCTCCACCCTCCTCGGCTTCTCCTACTACGGAGAGACCGCCATCACCTACCTCTTTGGAGCCCGGGCCGCCCTACCCTACCGCCTGGTCTGGACCGCCTTCGTCTACATCGGCTCCGTTTTTAGCCTTCATCTCGTCTGGGACATCGCCGATACCCTCAATGGCCTCATGGCCCTGCCTAACCTCATCGGCGTTCTTGGCTCCCTCGCCCTGCTCCGCAAGCTCATGAAGGAGTTCTTCAAGGAATAACCGCCGGCGAGTCGCTAACGTCCTACAACATCTTCCCTTTCAGGAACATCGCAGCCACCGTAAAATAGATCACGACCCCCGTCACGTCCACGAGCGTCGCCACCAGCGGCGCCGACGCGCTTGCCGGGTCCAGGCCCACCCGCCGCAGCACGAACGGCAGCATGGAACCAGTCAGCGTTCCGAACAGCACGATTCCCACCAGGCTGGCCGCCACTGTCAATCCGAGGTAGAGATAGAACTCGCCAAAGCTTTCCCCCAGAACCTCTCCCAGCGCCACCCGGCCGATTCCCAGGGCCGCCAGCGCGCCCCCCAGAGCCAGCCCTACGAAAAACTCTCTCCGCGCCACTTTCCACCAGTCCCGCAACCTCACCTCTCCCAGCGCCATTGCACGAATCACGAGTGTCGAGGCTTGCGATCCCGAATTCCCGCCGCTCGAAATCACCAGCGGAATGAATATCGCCAGTACCACCGCCGAAGTGATCGCGTGCTCGTACCACTCCATCGCCGAGGCCGTGAGCAACCCGCCGACGAACAGAATCGCCAGCCACCCGGCGCGCTTCCGGAGCATCTGCCAGAACCCCGTGTCGAAGTAGGGCGCCTCCAGCGCTTCCATGCCGCCCATCTTCTGAATATCCTCGCTCGCCTCCTCGCGGACAACGTCAACAATGTCGTCCACTGTGACAATACCCTTCATGCGGCCTTCGTCATCGAGCACTGGCACCGCGGTCAAGTCGTGGTGGATGATCAGCTTGGCCACCTCTTCCTGGTCCGTCTCCTCATTCACGGCCGCAACATCCCGCTCCATGATTTCATCCACGCGCCGGTCGCCGGGAGCGATGAAAAGGTCGCGAAACGATACCACGCCGAGCAGGCGCTGCTGGGAGTCGAGTACGTACCCATAGTGGAGCGTCTCCACATGGCGGCTCTGCAGCCGGAGGTATGCGATCGCCTCGTCCGCCGTCATCGTTGCCCGGAGACGCGCGAATCGCGGGCTCATCAGTCCGCCGGCGTCGTCCTCGGCATAGGCCAGCAGGGCGTTCACCTCGCGCCGCATCGCCGGGTCCAGCATCTTCGCCAGCGCGTCGCGATCCTCCTCGCTCTCGGCGGCTTGTATCACGTCCGCTGCGTCATCGGGAGGCAGGACGCGCATATAGGTGCGCCGCTCGTGCTCCGGCATGCGCAACGCGAGCTCGGCTTGATCCCGCCCGTGGAGACTTAGAAACAGCTCTTCCCTCAGATCCCGCGTCAGGGCGCGAAACGCCGCCATCTGCTCCTCGTCCGTCAGGCTCGACCAGGACTGTACAGTTTCCTCTATGTTGTGGAGCGCTTCCTTCGTCATAACAAGCCTCGACCGGCTGGCGGACTAATCCTCGCTAGCGGGACTCCATTCAGATTAACGCTCAGCGGCTTGGCCTGGTGGGGCGCACCCCCGCCAGCCGCTCAGAATTCCATCCGGAGCGTTTCCGCCCCCTCCCGGGCATACGCCTTCAACCCGCGGAACTCCCGCCAATCGCGGCCGGGTTCTCCCACTCGCAACGTGAACGTCCCGGTCTTTCGGAACACTTTCGGCGACCAACGCGTTCCACGAATCCGCAGCGTATAAACGTGCTCCTGCTTGTCTTCATCGACCACTTGAATCACCGGATTCCGCATCCCCGTCACCTCGACCACCGGGAGCCAGGCCACCGCCTCCTTAGGAAAATTGTCCTCCAGATGGATCGTCTTCGGCCAGCCCGTGAACTGCCGCGCGCCCGGTTGCGACACGTCTCCTAAAATCGGCCAGCACTCGATCGTGATCTCCCCGCTCTCTTTGTTGAACCTTACGATCCCGTAGCCCGAGGCCTTGTCCATCAGCATCTCCAGCGGATGCTGCCGCCACTCCCGCTTGGGATTCGCCACCGCCCAGACAGTGATCCTATTACCCAGGCCGTCAACGTGTTCGCCGGTATATTCCGGCATGCCCGGCTGCCGGTTCTTCCCCGGCGTCTCGGGTTCGTACATCCGGGGATAGCCCGCCGCGATGGACGGCACGCAGAAACTCCAGCCCGAGTCGTTCCACTCCTCCACGCCATGATGCAGTATCGACGGCAGGTGCTGGTCGCCCGCATACATGAACGCGAAGCCCTTCCGTAGTTCCCGCAGCGACCGGTCGCGCGCCGACCGCGGCCAGCCGTTCGAGTCGAGATCGGCCACCAGCCGCATGAAGTCGCCGCCATGCGTCGTGGCGGCATTGGCAAATATCGTCTGGCTTAGCGCTACCTTAAAATCCGCTCCGGTCCAGTCCGCGGTCCAGTCCTGGATAAACTCGATCTGCCGTTCTCCCAGGATCGTCGCCCCCGGCGGATCGAAAGCGTCGCGGTCAAAGTTGGGATCCGTTACATGATCCGGCCGGCCGCCGGTCTCCGGAACAATACCCTTCGGCCCGTTCTTGAACTTCCGGTCTTCGAGGATCCCGAAGCTGATGCGCCCGTAAAGCATGTCTGTGTAGTAAACTGTGATCCCCTGATCGACCGGCCGCGAATCATACGGGTCCGGAAGGTGCTCCGTCTGCGTTCGCTGCACGGCGTTCACCCATTCCGCGGCCATCACGTAGCCGCCGCGTTCGTGCTCCTCGATCGGCATCTTACGCCCGCCGCCGCCCCAGATGTTGCCCTGGTACACGTCATGGTCGTCGGGCATGTGGACCGACGGCCGGTCCCGCATCAGATCGCCGAAGCTCCAGCCAACCAGCCACCACTTGCGCAAGTAGTCGAGCGTGGCCGTCTCCACCGGCAGCCTTTGAATGCCGTAGCCGGCCACGTTTTCGTAGATCTGGTCGCCGGAGAAAAACAATACATCCGGGTCGTGGTGCTGAAGATTCGTCACCGTCGGCACATTCGGAAATCCGGTGTCCTGGTTCCCGGTGAAGCCCGCCACGACGATGTCATTCTTGTCCACCGGATCCCGCCGCACCGTTCCTTCCCAGTAATGGGGCCGCGCCTTGCCATCCGGCCCCGTCTCCTCGTACACGAGCCGGTACGGCGTGTCCTTCGTGTCGTCCCAATCCGCAATGCGGAAGGTCGCGGTCCGCGCCAGCGTGTGGATTTGTTCCTCGTCGATCGTGGTCCACTCCGCCACGCCTTCCTTCTTAATCTGCAACTGCACGGACTGGCTTTCGCCGGCGCCCAGCGGCGGCATCTGCGCGGTCATCTTCATCACGCCCTTCGAAAGCGTGTACTGCGACCACAAAATCGGCCCCCAGGCCTGATCCGGATGCGCCTGCACCTTCTCACCCGAAACCATCCAGTCCCGGAACCAGAAGCGCACGTTTCCCCCGCGTCGGTTTCCATCCGCGTTGTAGCTGTTCTGATTGGATAACTGAAAATCGGGCGCCCATTCGCTCACCAGGGCGACGTTGCCCTTGAGTTCCTCGGCGGCCACCTCGCCTGAGGCTTCCCGCAGTTTCTTCCCCGAAGCGTCATGCACCGCTACCGTGATCCGGTAGCTGCCGCCCGAAGCCTGCGCCGCCGTAAGGCGCAGTTCCACCTCATCCAGCGGAACGCCGCGGTCCCGTCGCCGGAACGCGGCCGTGGCCTGCTCATCCCCGACAAAGGGTTTCCCAGTCGTTGTGACGCCGGCATTCACCCCCCTGCCGCGAAGCGCCCAACTGCGGTAGTCGTCGATCGGCCCGTCGATTCCGATGCGGAAACCCGCCCACCCCGGGTCGAGATTCGCCGCGCCCCACTCCATGTGACCAAGGCGAATCGACATCGTCACATCTCCCGCGCCCTCGCCGATCTGGTGGGTCAGCAGGTTTACATTCCGATTCCGCCCGCTCACCACGCATTCCATGCGGCCGTCGTTCAGCCGCCAGTCTTGGAGCGGGTTCGCCCAGTACTCGGCGCCCAGCCAGACGCGCTCAACCTCGGGAATTCTGCTTTGGAAATCGGCCCCACGTACTCCGGCCGCCAGCGCCAAAACAGGAACTATCAAACAGATCAGTTGTCTCATTGCCCTCCCCGGAAGAAAGCCGCCCACGTGAATAGGGGCTATCCACCACGCTATCAAAACCCGGACGCTCCCCGCCTCCGGACGGCCACCTGCACCCTGCGCCGCTCCTCGCCAACTGGCGGACGGGATTTCGTTTACGCTACGGGACTTTGCGCTCGCGCATCTTCCGCCCCGCCGCTCAAAGCCTGATCAGAACTGAACTGTCAACGCTGGCGCGGCGCCGGCCGGCCCGGCCTTCTGCCCCCGAAACTCGCGGAAATCCTTGCCTGGCTCGCCAACACGCACCGTGTAGTTTCCGGTCTCCGTAAATACCTTTGGCGTCCATTTGGCTCCGCGGATCCGCAGCGTGTAGACATGCTCGCCGCTCTCTTCGTCTATTACCTGGATCACCGGGTTGCGCATTCCGCTCACCTCGACCTCGGGCAGCCATGCCACCGCCTCACGCCCATAGTTCTCCTCCATCCGCACGGTAACCGGCCAGTCCTCGTACTGGGATTCCGGATGGTCGGCGTCCGAGAGAATCCCCCAACACTCCATCGTGATCTCTCCGGTCTTCTTGTTCAGGCGGACCACGCCGAATCCGGAAGACTTGTCCTGCGCCTGAAGGGTGGGGTGCTCCCGGAGCTGCCGCTGTGGATTCGCCACCGCCGCCACCGTCATTCGACTGTCGAAGCTATCCAGATGATCGCCCATATAGTCTGGCTGAGCGGGTTTTCGGTTCTTACCTGGAGTAAGCGGCTCAAAGGAACGTTGATATCCGACGCTGATCGCCGGTACGCAGAAGCTCCAGCCCGCATCGCCGAAGTCATCGACGCCCAAGTGCAGGACATTCGGCAAATGCTGATCTCCACCGAGCAGAAAAGCGAAACCCTTCCGCAACTCCCGCAGGGCGCGGTCGCGGCCGGACTTCGGCCAGCCGTTTGAGTCCAGATCGGCAACCAGGCGCTCGAGCTTCGCCCCGTGATTTGTAGAGAAGGCGGCAAAGATGGTTTGTGTTACCGATACTTTCATATCGGCCCCCGTCCAGTCGGCCGTCCAATCTTCGATGAACTCGATCTGGCGGTCGCCCAACAGCTTGGCTCCAGGCGGATCGAACGCGGCGCGGTCGAAGTCCGGATCCGTAATGTGGTCCGGCCGTCCTCCGCTCTCCGGAACGGTACCACGCGGCCCCGTTTTGAACTTCCGGTCCTCGATGACGCCGAAGCTGATGCGGCCGTAGAGCACATCGGTGTAGTAAACCGGAATTCCCTGCGCTATCGGTCGCGGATCGTAGGGGTCTGGCAGGTTGCTGGTCTGCGTGCGGTGCACCATCTTGACCCATTCCGCCGGCATCGCGTAACCGCCTTCTTCATGGCTGGCGAAATCCGTCTTCGCTCCCTCCCCGCCCCATATGTTGCCTTGATAAACATCGTGATCATCGGGGATCGTCACCGTCGGGCGATCCCTCATCAGATCCCCGAAGGCCCACCCGTGCAGGAACCACTTCCGCAGGTAATCGAGCGTCGCCATCTCGATCGATTTCGGGTCGCGGTCCACACCGTAACCGGCCACCTGCTCGTAAATTTGATCGCCCGTGAACAACATGATGTCCGGGTCGATCTTCTCGACATTGGTGAACACCTCGGGGTGTGGAAAATTGTAGTCCATCGCGCAGGAGAAGCCGGCTACGACGATGGTCTCCTTTTCCACCGGATCCTTCCGCACGGTGCCTGTCCAGTAGTGGTCCCTCGTTTCCCCATCGGTCTGAACCAGGGCATACGCCACCCGGTACGGCACGTCACGCTCGTCCTCCCAATCCGCAATGCGGAACGTCGCGGTACGCGCCAGAGTGTGGATGTACTCCCGGTCGGCCTCTTCCCAATCCGCGCTGCCCGGCTTCCGGATCTCGAGCCGGGCCACCGCCGTATCCCACGGCCCGATCGGCGCCATCTGCGCGGTCAACGTCATAACACCCTTGCTCAATGTGTGCTGCGCCCAAAGAATCGGCCCCCATGCCTGCTCCGGCTTCGCTTCCACCTTCTGCCCCGATACCTTCCAGTCGCGGAACCAAAAGCGCACGTTCCCGCCGCGCTGGTTTCCCGGCAACCGGTAGGAGTTTTGGGGCGAAACCCTGCCCTCCGGTGTCCAGTCGTTTACGATGGCGACGTTGCCGTCAAGAGCTGCGTCGATCACCCGGTACGTGCTGGCTAGTTCCTCGCCCGTCCGGGGCGAATGCGCCGAAATAGTCAGCCGGTAGCCGCCGCCATAAGGGCGGCCCGCCAAACGCAACTCTACGTCGTCGAGCGCCACCCCCGAGCCGCTCGCTGCCAGCGCTGTGATTGCGTCTTCCCCGCCAACGAACAGGCGCCCGGTAGTCGTGATGCCCGCATTGATGCCCTCACCGCGGATCGCCGCGCTCCGGTAGCCCTCCAGCGGGCCCCGAATGCCCACCCGGAAACCGGCCCACCCCGGCGAGAGCCTCGCCGCGCCCCACTCCATGTGGCCAAGACGCACACGCAACGAGAACGGTCCGGACGATTCGTCAAGCTGGTATGTGAGCAGGTTTACATTGCGGTTGGCCCCGCTTCGAACGCATTCGATGCGGCCGTTGGCGATCCGCCAATCTTGCAAGGGATTGGACCAGTACTCCGGCCCGATCCACGGCCGCTCGACCCCGAAGGACAATGCGCTTTCAAATTCCGCGCCGGAGGACAGTGAAATCAAACAGAGAATCAGGGCTGTAACTCGACTTAAAGATTTCATGTTCCTCTCGCAAAAAAGGGGCGCCCGGGCAATCCCAGGTGCCCCCATTCAATCTAAACAGTCTATTACGTTCCGCGGATTCAGAACATCAGTTTCAACGCGAACTGAATCACCCGCGGCGATTCGGTCGAGGTGATCCGCCCGAAATTTCCCGCCGAGCGGTTCATGTTCGGGTTGCCGAGGTTGGCGTGGTTGAACAGGTTGAAGAACTCGCTCCGGAACTGCAGGCGAACCTGCTCGGTTACCGGAATGTTCTTGAAGAGTCCAAAGGTGACGTCCCAACCTCCTGGACCTTCCACGATGTTCCGCCCGGCGCTGCCGAAGGTGCCCGGCGCATTCACCACGAAGGCGTCCGTGTTGAACCACCTGGCCAACTGCGCCTCTTTAGACCGGTCGCCCGGAAGCTCCCATTCGCCGACAACGTCGGCGCGGTCCTGGTTGATGGCGCTCTGCGAGTTGTCCCGGCCGGACGTCACCGTCAGGTATTGCCCGCTCTCAATGGTGACAATGCCGTTATTCGACCAGCCGCCCAGCACGTGCTTCACGAATGGGTTCTGACCCTCAAACCGCGGCAGCTCCCAGATGTAGGAGGCTACGAAGCGGTGGCTGAGGTCGAAGTCCGAGTGGCCCTTCTCGGCGGCGATGTTGAACGGATTGGCTGGGGCGTCCCCGTCGGACGAGGAATCGTCCAGAAGCTTGCCGAACGTGTAGTTCGCCAAAACCGTGAAGCCGGAAGCCATGCGCTTGTTCAGCGTGAGCTGCATGGCGTGGTAGGTCGAATTGCCGCGCGCGCTCATGTCGGTGATGCGCCCGAACGTCGGAAAGAGCGGACGGCGGGTGTTCGCTCCACCGGAGCCCGGCAGCGCCGGATTCATTTCGCTGGTCATGAACAGATTGTTGCCCTTGCTCCCCACGTAGGCCGCGGTTAGCACGTAGCTCCGGCCAAACTGCTGCTGAATGTTGAAGTTCCACTGCTGGGTGATCGCGTTTCGCATGTCCACGTTCCACTGCGTCACCTCCATGGGGGTTACCCAGTTGTAGTTGGCGATCTCTTCCTCGGTCTGTGGCGTCGAAAATGGGAACGGATTGCCCGTGTCCCGGTATGGATCCTCCAATCCGCCGCTCGGCCGGTCCACTGTCAGCTTCAGCGAAAACGGCTGGTTAGTTGAAATCTGGTTGTGCGCCTGCTGGCGGATCTGCGAGTAGAACAAGCCGTAGCCGCCACGAATGCTCGTCTTGCCCGTCCCGAAGACGTCATAGGCAAAACCGAAACGTGGCGCGAAGTTGCCCCAGCGCTTGTCTACCATCGCCCGGGTCATCCCCGGATCGCCTGGGAATAGTATTCCCTCGGGAGCCGTGCTAAATACCTGCGACTGCCTCCCGAGATGCACTTGCGAGAACTTGTCGGTCTGGTCGATGAACGGGAAATAGGGCTCCCAGCGCATTCCCAGGTTCAGGGTCAGGCGCTGGCTCACTTTCCAGTCGTCCTGCACGAACAATGCGAATTCCCAGGTGCGCGGCAGGTTGCTGTCCTCGGCGATCTGGGCGAACTGCAACGGCTTTCCGAGCAGGAAGTCGCCCTGCGCGTCGCCGGTGAAAGTATTGCCGAAGCGAACGAATGGATCGCCGCGGAAAAACTCCTGCAGGTCGAGGATCGAACGGCGGAGATCACCGCCCATACGCACAAAGTGCCGTCCCTTATTCCAGGAAACCGTGTTGCTCACTTGAATGTTCTTCCGGAAGTGGTTCAGCGGGAACCGCGTGAAAGCCCGCCAGTAGCCGTCGAGCCGGGTGTCGTGCGCGGCCGGCGCTTCCGCCGTCATCGTGCGAGTGAAACCGGCGCCGAAATCCATCCACGTCTGGTCACCGGGAGTGATGGAGTTTTGCACACGGTCGATGTCGGCGAATGTAAACGTGAGCGAATTCAGCAGCGTCGGGGTGAACACGTGCGTGTCGTTCGCGGTGAAGGCCCACTGCCGGTATTCGATCGCGGCTAGAAAGCCAGGCACGTTCGAAACGGCCTGCTCGGTGTCATTCGCCGTGTAGAGCAATCGGCCATAAAGACGATTGGAGTCGCTGATGTTGTAGTCAGCCTTGGCGATAATCTGCTCGTCGTCAATGGTCTGGCCGCTGGCGAACGTGAACAGATCGTCTCCGCGGTTCGGGAGAGGAATGAACGCTTCCTGAAACTGCAGCGCCGGCTGGCTAAGACGGCTCGTCGGGATGATATTGCCGGGGAACGGCTGACCCG
Source organism: uncultured Solibacteraceae bacterium (assembly GCA_964468205.1). Classification (GTDB taxonomy): domain Bacteria; phylum Acidobacteriota; class Terriglobia; order Bryobacterales; family Bryobacteraceae; genus CAWELS01. Next base: position 150,103 of record CAYXVG010000001.1, read on the forward strand.
TCGTGGGATCAGTCAGGGTCTTGCCAAACCCCGTGAAATCTCCCGTCCGCATCGCCGCGGTCGGAACCGTGGCCTGTTGCGATCCCGGAGCGCTCCGCTCCCGCGTCCCCTGATACGAACCGAAGAAAAACAGCTTGTCCTTGATCACCGGTCCGCCCATGGTGCCTCCGAACTGGTTCCGCTTGAAAGGCGGAACGTCCGAGGCGAAGAAGCTCCGGGCGTTCAGTTTCTCGTTCCGGAGAAACCAGAAGGCCGTCCCGTGAAACTCGTTCGTGCCGGACTTCGTGATCGCGTTCATGATCGCGCCGGCGTTCCTTCCCTTGTCGGCGCTATAGGAGTTGGTTTGAATGCTGAACTCCTGCAAGGCGTCGGGAGAGGGAAACGCGGCCGGCGTGTTGAAATACGGATCGTGGTTGTCGCCGCCGTCGAGCGTGTAGTTGTTCGAGTTCGTGCGCGAACCGTTGATCGAAACCGACGGGTTCTGCGCCTGTCCTGCCCCGGCTCGCCGGCCTACCCCAGCCACCAGGTATTGCAACTCAATGGCATTGCGGCCGTTCAACGGCAATTCCACGATGCGCCGCTCGTCAACTACTTCCTTGATCGCGCCCTCGCGCGTCTCCACCTGAGCGACCGCGGCTTCGACGGTCACGCTCTCGGTCACCGCGCCCACCTCCAGGGAGAAATGGACGCGTCGGTTCTCGTCCACCTGTGTTTGGATATCGTCCTGAATGACGGTCTTGAATCCAGACGATTCCGCGGATACCGAGTAGATACCCACAGGCAACTGCGAGACAACATATCCGCCGGTCTCGTCCGTGGTCACCTGCCGGGTCAAACCGGTCAAGACGTTGTTCACGGTAATGAGCGCGCCGGGAACCACGGCTCCGCTAGCGTCCGATACCGTTCCGAAGATCGTTACCGTCCCCTGCGCAATCAGCGCGGAAGGCAGCAAGAGAAGGAGGACACACGTCCACCTAAGCAAATTCGACAAGGAAATTCTCATTCCCAAACCTCACAATCTGTTTCTTCTGTTAACCCGGTTGCGCCCGCCCCTCGAGCGCAACAAAACAAAAATCGCTTCTGACCCGAAGTATACATCAATAACGCGTTACACTGCCGCACACCACCTGACACTTTGCTTTCGTAACCTAATCTCCGCCCGCGCGATTTCCCGGACCGCCTAACCGGCTGCCAACACACAGGGGCGGGGCTCGCCTCGCCCGCTTGCCCGCTCTCTGCCCCCGCGTCGCGCCCGGAGACAGGAGATATCCGGCCAATAATTCTGGAAACCAGAACGCCACGTTTTGATGTCTAAAGGGCCGTGCGCATACTCGCCTACGCTCTTCTCGTGATAGCGCTTCCTGCCCAGGCGCGGGCGCAAGCGGCGCAGCCACACTGGATGGTGGACCTCCAGAGTATTTACGAGAAAGTGCGCCAAGCCCCGCTCGGCTCTCTCGACGGGCAGGTAGAGCAGGCCTGGAGAGCGGCATTCGAAGAGCCACTGCGCCCTCGATTCCCCGCGGCGGCACAGATGGTCTCAAGCTTCTATCAGTCCCAGGGCTACGATCTCAAAGCCGAACAAATCCTGCTGCAGGCCCTGGCGGCCGTTCCGGAACAGGCAGATCCTCAGATACGGCGGAATCTGACCTTGCATCTCGCCGGCCATCTCGAGAGTATCCAGCAACTGGTAAAGGCGGCGGCGATTCGAGAGCAGCTCGCAAAGGAGCCGGCAGGGATCGCAACGAATCGCAGTGGACCGTCCAGTCATGAGACAAGCGCCCTTGCCCGCCTGTATGAGCGAATGGGCGAATTCGAGAAGGCGGAAGAGGCATGGCGGGAAATTGCGGAGTGGCGGGCAGCCGGGGGCCTACAGAAAAGCTCTGCTTCCGGACCACGGATGAGAGTCGGCGATTTCACGGCCGGCTATCCAAGAACGGGCCGGAACGAACTGGCGGATTTCTACGCTCGCCATGCAAGGGTTGCCGAAGCCGAAAAGATCTACAAGACGACTCTCGACAGTGTTGCCGGGAGCAGTTCACCCTACGAGTGGGTCGCGGCCGTGGATGGCTACGTCGAGTTTCTTTCCCAGCAGCGCCGGTTTGACGAAGCGGTCGCCCTGACCCGCCAGATCATTGTGCGGATTGGAGGAGTACCGGACCCGCCGGCCACTCAGATGCTCCTCAACTCCCATCAGCGCTTAGCCCGTCTTCTGGTTCAGGCGGGCCGTCCCGGTGAGGCTCTCGCGGTGCAGAAGAGTGCGGTCGAGGTGATACAGAACCGCAATCCTGGCGGTCCCGAGCACCTCCGGGCTTTGGGTGCGCTAGCGGAAACGTTCGTCAATCAAAATCGCTTGGAGGAAGCGGAGAAGGCCGTGATGCAGATGCGGGAGGCCGCCGCGGCAGATGTGGGCGGAGCACAGTTTCACGAGTCGATGACAGTGCAGATGTTGGCGCGCATTCGAGACATCCAGGGCAACCCGGAGGAAGCGCGCGAGCTTCGGGCAAGCGTCGGCGTCCCTGACATCACTGCTGCCAATCGGGCCGCTACCGTTGGCGACGTCGTAGGTAGCGTGCAGAAGTCGGTCATCCGGGGCAACGCCGACGTTGCCGTCGCCGCGGCCGGCGAGGCATTGGCTCTCGCCGCTGAGCGCGTTCACATAGATCCCCGGGAAGTTTCGGCACTGCTGCGCCTGGCCAGTATCTTGCGGAACAAGCAGCAGAAGGAACTGGCACAGCGTATCGCCTTCGAGGCGCTTCGCGTGTTGGAACAGGTTCCGGATCATCCTTGGGTCGCGGATGCCTTGGGCTCGTGCGTCTCGAACCTCGCTTACCTTGGACTGACGGCGGAAGCCGAGCGGGCCATCGAGCGGCAGGAGAAGATTCTTCTCAACGCCAAAGGCGCTGAAAGCATGGCGCTTAACTCGGTTAGCCATGGTCGAATCGCACTGCTGCAACGCGAATCGAAATGGGCGGAGGTGATAGACGAACGAGAGCGCGTTCTCGCCCGCACCGCGAAGGCAACCGGATCGAATAGCCGGGAAAGTTTGTATGCTTTGCGCGAGGTGGCCTGGGCCTACTCGGCCATCAACAATTGGCCGCAAGAAGAACGTGTTCTCTCGACACTACGCAAGCTCACCGTGCGCTTTTCGGGCGAATCCAGCCTCGATCACGTACACGTGTTACAGCACACGGCGAATCGCGCCAGTCAGAACCGCCAGTTCGGCCAGGCTTTGATTTGGATGGACCAGGCGATCGAAATCGCTCGGACCCTGCCCGATGCCGGCAACCAGGTAGAGGGCATGTTGCAGAACCGGGCTCGGATCGCCCAGGCGAAGGATGCACCTTCGGCAAGGCCATTACCTGGACCCTTTGTAACGCCTCCGAACCGTGTCGGAGGGTGGTTTGACAGCAATCGTTTCCATGACACCGGGGGAATGACCATCCGCCGTATCCCGATGGGGGTAGTCTCCGCGGATCAGCCGGCTGTGGTCCGCGACGAAACGCCGGCTGCACCCGGTGGGGGACCGGCGCCGGCGAAACCGTAAACCCTCCCCTGGACGTTTCCTTGCGTTCTGCAAGACCCCCAACGTTCATCCGCGTTGCGTCCGGTTTCGACGATCGACCTGCCCAGTGCGACTTCCCCATTCTTGGCGCCTCTATCACAGCAGACTCGCGAAGAGCAGCCATTTTCGCAGGTCCACAAGCTGTAACTGGTGTGGCTCGCCAAAAGCCGCTACCCGCCAAAGGCACACGGCTCCGGGCTCCGGGCTCCGCCTGCGCTCCTATCTATCAGATTCCACGCGGAAAAAGAACTCCACCCCGCCCCTCGGGACTTTGGCCGGTTTAGAGTCACACGCCTCGGAAAATTCTTTCTGCAACCTTTGCAGCCAGTTGGCGGAGGCCGCCGCTTCAGACCGGCGGTCATGGCGCTACCCTCGGTGCGAAAGTTGTTAGGCAATGGGCAATCTCTTCAAACGGTGCGGCGGCTTATTCGGCAAAGTCGGCTCGGCAAGGATCCAACTACTCCTCGATTGCCGCCAGAGAGGGACCGCAACAAGTAGAAAATGAAAAATGCGCAAACAAAGCCAAATGTCGATTTTTCTTAATAAAATGAATAACTTAGCGGGAATCTATTTCGCCTCGTCTTCGTTTTCCGGCACTTCCAAACGTGGCCGGACTACTCCTGAACGCGCCGGTCCGAGTGGCCCAGAGACTTCTCCGGCGCCACGGCATCGCGCACACGGTGCTTCAGCTCCTTGATCTCGGGAAAGCCCCCGTCCCGTGTCCGCGACCACAGTATCGAGTCGCCGCAGCGGACCTCGAACACTCCCCCCTCGCCGGGAATCAGCGCCACCTCGCCCAACTCGGCTTCAAACGTCGTCAGCAACTCCTGCGCCATCCATCCCGCCCGCAGCATCCAGCGGCAACCGGTGCAGTATTCGATCTCAATCCGTGGTTTCGCGTCTTGCGCCATCTTAAGCATTCTAGATCATCGCGCCAGGACACACTGCGGGAGGCGGGATTGCGCGTGCCGCACTACATGCCGCACCCGGCTCGACATCGCCGCCAAACGCATATAGAATCGGGAAGTTGGCCGCGGGGCGCTTTGCGTGGGAGCCCCTCGGGAAAGGAACGGAACCGCTGATATGGTCGCCTTCGGAACGCTCGACTGGATCGTCCTCGGCCTCTTCTTCGTTGGACTCGCCGCCATTATCGTCTGGGTGCTCAGACAGAAAGAGAAGGACACGGCGGATTACTTTCTCGCCGGCCGCGACGCCGGCTGGATCGCCATCGGCGCCTCTATCTTCGCCTCCAACATCGGCTCCGAACACCTTGTCGGGCTCGCTGGCACCGGCTACGAAAGCGGCATGGCCATGGGCCACTGGGAAATGCACGCCTGGCCCATCCTCATCCTCGGCTGGTTCTTTGTTCCCTTCTACGCCCGCAGCAGGGTCTTCACCATGCCCGAGTTCCTTGAGCTACGCTACAACTCCGGCGCCCGCTCCTTCCTCTCCATAATCTCGCTAGTAAGCTACGTCCTCACCAAGGTCTCGGTCACCGTGTACTCCGGCGGCATCGTCTTCAAGACCGCTCTCGGCATCGATGAATTCATGGGTATCGACTTCTTTTGGGTCGGCGCCATAGGCCTCGTCGTTCTCACCGGACTCTTCACCATCCTCGGCGGCATGAAGGCCGTCCTCTACACCTCGGTCCTGCAGGTGCCCGTCCTCCTGATTGGCTCGTTCGTCATCCTCTTCACCGGACTCGCGGCCGCCGGAGGCTGGGGAGAGGTGATGAACGCCGTGGGTGACAACATACACCTCATCCGGCCCCACAGCGACCCCAACTTCCCCTGGACCGGAGTCCTTGGCGCTTCCGCCATCATCGGCCTCTGGTATTGGTGTACGGACCAGTACATCGTCCAGCGCACCCTCTCGGCCAGAAACGAAACTCAGGCCCGCCGCGGCGCCATCTTCGCCGGCTACCTCAAGCTGCTGCCCGTCTTCATCTTCCTCGTGCCCGGCATGATCGCCTTCACCCTCAACCAGAAGGGGATCATCAGCATCCCGTCAGCCGATCAAGCCTTCCCTACCCTCGTCGCCACTCTCCTGCCCGCCGGTGTTAAGGGCGTCGTCGTCGGCGGCCTCGTCGCCGCCCTCATGAGTTCCCTCGCATCGCTCTTCAATTCCTCGGCGACCCTCTTCACCGTGGACTTCTACAAAAAATACAAGCCGGAATCCACCGAAGCGCACCTCGTCAAGGTCGGGCGCATGGCCACCTTGGCCGTCGTGTTAGCCGGAATCGTCTGGATCCCGGTGATGAAGTACGTCGCCGCCGTGCTCTACGAGTACCTGCAACAGGTGCAATCGCTGATCGCCCCGGCCATCGCGGCCGTCTTCTTCCTCGGTATCTTCACCCGCCGGATCACCCCCGCCGCGGGCTACTGGGGTCTCGTCACGGGCTTCTGCATCGGCATGTTCCGCCTCGTACTCGTTATCTTCCAAGACAGGCTCGAACCCGGCTCCCTGCTCTACCGCTTCGTCGCCATCAACTGGCTCCACTTCTGCGAGTTCCTGTTCCTCTTCATCTGTCTTCTGATGATCGTGATCAGTTTCTTCACGAAACCCGCCAGCAGCGAGAAGATCAAAGGCCTCACCTGGGCCTCCACTTCCGCCGAAGACAGCGCCGCCACCCGCGCCAGTTGGAGCTACTGGGACATCTTCCACACCGCCGTCATCCTCTCCTGCGTCATCGCCTTCTATGTCTACTTCTGGTGATGCGGAATTTGCGTGAAGCCGCTTTCATGGGCGGCTCACCTGAAGCTCCACAACAACTCCAGGTCGGTCCCCCCCACGGCGTGGAGATCGATATACGCGAAACGCCCCGATCCGGGCTTGCCCTTCTCGCCCCAGCCCCCGGACATGCTCTCGTGGAAACCGCGCTCCGCCCACCAGGCCAAGTCGGCGTCCATGTCCTTGACCTGGAACGCCAGGTGGTGGAAGCCTTCCCCATGGCGGTCCATGTGATCGAGGTAGATGTCCGGTCCCTTGATCGACAGGATCCACTCGTAAGGCACCTTGCCGTGACGCTGCCAGCCGAGCTTCATGTCGAAATCGGCCCGTTTGCCACGATACTTCCTGTCGTGCAGCGGGCCGTGCGTCACCTGCATTTCGGGAAAGCCGAGCTTCGCCCAGTACGCCGAAACGGGCTCGAGCTCGCGCACCGCGAAGGCGAACTGCGAGACGGTGCGGCCCGACGGATTGTCAGGAGGAATTAGGAACGGCCCCTCGTCGCCGTTCGGAAAGGAGAGGATGCCGAGCGAATACTTGCCTTCCGCCTCGGTATCGAAGAACGCGTAGTGAATTGTGCCGGCGTCAATCGCGACGGAGCCTTTATGCAGCGCGCCCACGCCGAGCGAATCCATGCGCCGCACTTCGGCCTCGAACGCGGATGCGTCCGGCGCGCGGTGCATCAGGCTGAAGACGCCGCTACCGTGCTGCTCGCGAAACTCGGCGAAGGCGTTTTTGCCGGGCCCGGGATCGATCCACTGCACCCGGACATCGGCGAACCGCCCCAATACGAGCCTCGCCTCGCCGGTCGCCGGCGCGCCGCGAAACTCTCCGCCCACCGTCACCTCGCCGATATCGCGAAGGTTCGTGAAGCCGATTTTCCGCAGCCCGGCCAGCGTCTGATCCATGTCCTCGACCACCCAAATAAGCCGGTCAACCGTGTTGTAGAACTCCGGCAACTCGCCCCGAACAGGAGCGGTAAACAGGTGCAACGAAAGAGCCAAAAGCAAAGCCGTCACAAAGGCTCCCCGCCATTTCGTTTCATGCGTGTTCATTTGTGCCTCACTTTCTCTCCTGCCCATAGTAGGCCCCCTCCCCGTGCTTCCGCAGAAAGTGCTTGTCGAGGTGGACCTGCCGCAGCGGCGGCGTCTCCGGGTTCAGCGTCAGTGTCAGGTAGGCCATCCTGGCGAACTCCTCCAGGATCACGGCGTGAAAGACGGCCTTGGCCGGCGACTCGCCCCAGGTAAACGGTCCATGCCCGCGCACCAGCACGCCTGGAAGATCCATGGCCTTCGATTGATCGAATCGCCGGATGATCGCGGCGCCGGTGTTCTTCTCGTATGCACCGCGAATCTCGTCCTCCGGCATCGGCTCCGTCACCGGCACGGCTCCATGCCAGTAGTCGGCCTGGGAGGTGCCGAGGCACGGAATTTCGTGGCCGGCCTGGGCGAACGAAGTCGCGTAGGTGGAATGAGTATGCACGATGCCGCCCAGTTCGGGGAACGCCTTGTACAACTCGAGGTGCGTCGGCAGATCCGAGGAGGGCCGCAGGTCGCCGTCCACCACGTTGCCTTCGAGATCGGTGAGTACGATGTGCTCCGGCGCGAGTTCTTCGAACGGCACGCCGCTCGGCTTGATCGCCACCAGTCCGGACTCGCGGTCAATGCCGCTGGCATTACCGAAGGTGTAGAGAACCAAGTTGCGGCTCACCAGCTCGACGTTCGCCGTGACCACTTGTTTTCGCAGTTTCTTAAGCCTCATGAGACAGACAAAATTGTATCAACGGGATATACTCTCCGATATGAACAAAGTAACGATTATCGCCTCCGCCGGCCTGCTGGTTGTTCTCCTGGCCGGCATGACCGCCTGTGCTGAAGCGCCCGAACCGGCCGCCGATAAGCCGCTCAACGTCCTCTTCCTTTTCGCTGACGACCAGCACCACGATACCATTGGCGCCTGGGGAAACACTCGCATCCAGACGCCTAACATCGACCGGCTGGTGGAGCAGGGTTTCAGCTTCCGCAACAACTACAACTTCGGTGGCAACAGCGCGGCCGTGTGCTTGCCGAGCCGGGCCATGCTGAACAGCGGGCGCTACTACTTCCGGGTCCCAAACGATCTCGAGGGCGCCAAGCTCATGCCGGAGTTCCTGCGCGAAAACGGCTATACAACGTTCGCCACTGGCAAGTGGCACAACCAACGCCCGTCCTGGCAGCGCGGCTTCCAGCAAGGCAAGGCCATCATGTTCGGTGGCATGTCAGATCACACCAAGGTGCCGCTCGTCGACCTCATGCCGGACGGCTCGTTCGGCAACGATCGCGTGGACGGCTTCTCGAGCGAACTCTTCGCCGACGCCGCCATCGAGTTCCTCCAAAACCAACCCGCGGGCGAGCCTTTCTACGCCTACGTCGCGTTCACCGCCCCGCACGACCCGCGTCAACCCCCGGTGGAATACCGCGAAATGTACTATGAACGGCGTCCCAACCTGCCGCGCAATTTCATGCCGCAGCACCCGTTCGATCTCGGCCCGGCCATGACCGTCCGCGACGAGGATCTCGCCGCCTGGCCGCGCACCAAAGAGGTGGTCTCCGACCAACTCGCCGAGTACTACGGCTTGATCACCCACCTCGACGACCAGATCGGGCGCATTCTCGGCGCGTTGGACGCTTCGCCGCACGCCGCCAACACAGTGATCATCTACGCGGCCGATCACGGCCTGGCGGTGGGTAGCCATGGGCTGCTCGGCAAGCAGAACGTCTACGAGCACAGCCAGCGCTGCCCGCTCGTCTTTACCGGACCGGGCATCCCAAAGGGCCAGTCAAGCGATGCTTTCACCTACCTGCTTGACATTTTTTCCACCGTCGCCTCCATTACCGGCATGACGCCGCCGGCTGAGTTGGACGGCCACGACCTGTCGGCAATCTGGCACGGCGGAACGCGTTCGGTGCGCGACTCGGTATTCCTCGCCTACACCGACATCTGCCGGTCCGTTCGGGACGAGCAATTCAAGCTCATTCGTTACCCGCAGATCGATCACACGCAGCTCTTCGATCTCAAGACCGACCCGGACGAGATGAACAATCTCGCGGACGACCCCGCGCAGGCCCAACGCGTTGAACAGCTCACGGCACTCCTCAAACAGTGGCAGGAGAGGTCGGGCGACACCCTGCCGCTCACCGTCGAGAATCCGAAACCGAAAGAGATCGACCTGACCGGCCGCGAACGGAAACCAGACCGGTGGCAGCCCGAATGGATCATCGAGAAGTACTACTGAGACATATGCCCGGACAGATGGCCCGGGGACTGAGGGAAGCGGGTTGACACTGCAAGAAACGATGGCGGAGCTCGAAAGGATGGGCACTGCGCAGAACCGCAAGGTTTATGCCCGCCACGGATACTCAAAAAACATGTTCGGCGTGAGCTTCGCCAACCTGCGGAAGCTGAAGAAGGAGCTCGGGACCGATCAACGGTTGGCCGGTGAGCTCTGGGAAACTGGTAACGACGACGCCCGAATGTTGGCGGCCATGATCGCGGACCCCGCGGCGATATCGGCCAAGGATCTCGACGACTGGGTGGCTGGCGTTAACCAGTACGTTCTCGCGGACGTCTTCGCTACGAACTTGGCTTCAAAGAGCCCGCTGGCACGCCGGAAGGCAGACAAGTGGCGCAAGGCAAGGCGTGACTACACGGCGCAGGCCGGGTGGGACTTGGTCGCCGCGATTGCCATGCAGGAAGAGAACAGCGAGGACGCCGCCTTCGAAGAGTACCTGCGCATCATCGAGGATGAGATCAGCAGGGCCGCGAATCGCACCCGTCACGCGATGAACAACGCGCTTATCGCAATCGGATCTCGCAACGCCGCGCTGCGGAAGAAGGCCGAAGCTGCCGCCCGGCGCATCGGCAGGGTGGAGGTAGATCACGGCGAAACCGGGTGCAAAACGCCGGAAGCGATCCCCTACATCAAGCGGGTCTGGGAAAGGAAGCGGAAGTAGAGGAAGCGCCGAGGGATGTACACGGCCGGGTCCTGCCGCCTTGGCAAAGTGAAAACTTGGGTTACCTTCCGAGGAAGGTGGTTACGGAACGCGGTGGTGCGTTGAACCGCAGTGTGCCGTTCTCGAAATGGAAGGCGCTCGTTTCTTCATAATTCCGGTCGCCGAAGGCCGTGTCGGTGGTGAGGCGAGCCGCAAAGTCCGTGGCCGATGAGCCCCGCACGGTGACTGCCACGTCCTTTGTAGAGCCGGCCTTGTTCAGCACAAGCAGAGCGTCCGGGTGCTTGGTTCCGTTGCTCGCCCAAGCGATGAGGGTGATATCCGGGTCATCCGATTCCACGTGCGCCACGGCCATGCCGCCGCGCCCGGCGCGAGTCATCTGCTTGAAGTGGTAGTAGCACTTCGTCACGGTGACCACGCCGTTGTTGGTCTTGATGGGGGAATTGGCGTTCCCGCTGACCCGGAACGTGGCCGGCGGGCTGAGCTTGTCCGACTCGTAGTCGTTGTGAACGGTCGCCCAAGGCATCAGCCCGTTCACCTTCGTCTCGTAGATGTGCCGGCGGGCGTCCTCGACGATATCGAGGCTCATGTCGCCCCAGGTGTAAGAAGTGGTCCACGCGTGAAGTTCCGGCTTCGCCTCGCGCAGCAGGTCGATTCCGCGCGAATCGTACTTCTGGTTGAAACCGTGGCTCGTGATGAGGCTGAGGTTAGCCAGCGCGGCGGGGTCTTTGCGGATCTTGCGGGCGTAGGCCATCTTTTCGCCATCGAGGGTGGTGAAGTCGAAGAAGCGCTCCCAGGTGGTGGTCTCGCCCGAGGTGATGCCGATCTGGCGCAAACCGAGCTGGTCGAGAACGCCGCGGGCGTATTTGAGGAAGTCCACTACCTGGTAGTCTGGCCACCACATGTTGTAATCGTGGCTGTAGTGGCTCGGATGGTCCGTCCCATCCGGCCGCCAGCGCCGCTTGTGCTCGCCCTCGTTGTGCATGGAGATGTACTTCACGGGGAGTTGCTCGACATCGCGCAGGTAGAGAGCCCACGCGGCAATGTATTCGGCAACCTCTTCCTTCATCGCTGGATCGAGGTCCCGGCCCCGCGGTTGTTTCTGCCGCGTGGTCCAGCCCGGCGGCCCGTAGAGCCCGGCGAGCACCGCAAGATCGTCCCCGCGGGCTCGGGTCAGCGCGAGGCCACGGCGGGCAAAGTAGCGGATCCAGTTGGTGGTGGTTTCATGGTCGAACCGGGAATGGTCTAACGAGTAGGGGTCGCTATTATCATTGTTCGGTTCGTGTAGCGAATCACAAAACATCTTGAGGATCGCCGGCTGGAGGCCTTCGTCCCCGAAGACGAGTTCGATCACCTGCTCGCGTTCGTCCTCGTCGAGCCACGAGAATCCGCCATAGTCCTGCGGAAAAATGGTGAAGTCGCGGGTGTGGCGAGCCTGGACGTAGTTGACGCCGAAGCCATCCCAGTCGCGGAGCTTTCGGTCGAAGTCGACCGTGGCATCGGCGGCCCACACGGGCAGGGCCAGCAAGGTAAGCAGTGCGCGCAATCGCATCGGAAGTCAGAGTATCAAACGTATCTCTGGAGATGGCGGTAAAGATTGGGTCGGGAATTGCCGAAAGCACTCCAGAAGAGCTATGGGCGTGAATCAGCAGTCGGGAGCAAGCCGCCGGCGAAACGGGCGCAGCCGCTCGGCTTCGGCTCGGGTCCTTCGGCTCGGTTACGAGGAAGGCGCCGCCCAGCGTTGGCTGACAGCGGACCTGATCGATTTCAGCGATGGCGGAATCGGGATTGCCACAGCTTTCCCGCTCGCCGTAGGTTCCACCTTGACAGTGAACGGGCGGGTCGACGGGGAAGACCGGCGGCGGAACACGTCGCGCGAGGCGCACGTCTGCTGGTGCCTGGAAAAAGACGACGGTACTTACCGGGCCGGCCTGGCTTTCGAGGATGCCGGCGGCCCGGAACACGATACTTGGGAGAGCCATCCCTCCGGCGATACATCCGAACCGGAAAAGGATCACTACGAAACGCTCCAACTGAGTCCGAGCGCACACCCCGACACGGTCCACCGGGTTTACCGGCTGCTGGCGCAGCGGTATCACCCCGACAACACGGCGACGGGCGACGAAGAGATGTTCAAGCAGGTGCTCGCGGCCTATCGCATTCTGAAAGATCCTGAAAGCCGCGCCGCCTATGACGCTCAGCACGCCGCGGTCCGCCGCCGCCGCTGGCGCCTATTCGAGTCGGCGGCCGACGCCAACGGAATCGATGCCGAAAAGAGGAAGCGGCAGAGCGCCCTTTTCCTTCTGTACAGCCGGCGGATTCAGGATCCTGAGCATCCGGTTCTGACAATCCACGAACTCGAGGATGTTCTTGGGTGCCCGCGGGATCACCTGGAAGTGACACTCTGGTACCTCAAGGAGAAGCGGCACATCCATCGGGACGACCGCGGGCGCTATGAAATCACCGTTGACGGCGTGGACGTCCTAGAGCAGCAAGGGGCCGTGCAGCCTCGGAGCCGGCCCCTGCTGAACGCCGGAGGGAAAGCCTCCACCGGAACCGGGTAGCGCCGCGCGACGACTTCTATTCGTGCAGGAACGCAAACAGGGCGGGAAGACCGTAGAACAGGATCGTCACATATAAGAGAGCGGCGTACTTATTCGTTACCGCGAATCCGGCCAGAGTGCGGGCGGCGCTGAGCGGTAAGCTGCGTATCGCGGGGAGCGGATAGACCATCAATATTCCAAGGACGTTGAAAAGGAGATGAGTTAGTCCAATGGCGACACCGAAGTGAGCGTTCGGGCCGGAGACAGCCATGGCAGCCAGCAGAGCCGTAACCGTGGTGCCGACATTCGCCCCGAGAGTCACTGGAAAGGCCCGCTCGAGCGTGATGATTCCGGCGCCCGCCAACGGAACAAGCAGCGACGTGGTGATGGAACTCGATTGCACCATGATGGTCGCCACGGCGCCGATGAGCATGGCGAGAAGAGCGTTCCGCCCCAAGACCCGCTCGACGAGCCCCTCAATCTGCCTGCCAAGCGCCCGGCGCATTGTCTTGACGAGCAGATAGAGCGATGCGAAGATCAGGGCCGCCGAGCACAATACGATTGCCAAACCCTGCCAGTGAGGGTCCGGGGAGACGAGCGCGCCCAGCGCTTTCAGCGGAGTTCCGCCGAACTCGATGGCCCCTTTTAGCGGACTCTCGAATGTAACTCCGCCCGAACCGGTCGCTTGCACGGCGAACCAGTCAGCGGCCCCGGAGAGGAATCCAGTAGCCAGTTCGAGCGGGAGGAGAATGACCACGGCCATGTAGTTGAAAAAGTCGTGGCAGGTGGCGACGGCGAACGCGCGGCGGAATTCGTCCGCCCGGCCCATATGGCCGATCGAGACCAAGGTGTTCGTGACCGTCGTGCCAATATTCGCTCCCATTATCATGGGAACGGCATTCGCCAGCGGCAAAGGATTCTCCGGAGCGGCGACCAGACCAACCACCAGCGAGGTGGTCACAGAAGAGCTCTGTACCATTGTTGTCGAAAGGATGCCAACCATCAGCGCCACGAAGGGGTTCGCGGTCGCGTGAAAGAATGAATCCAGCACATTGCTGCCGAGCAGTTTGAAGCCGTCCCCAAGGCTTCCGACACCGATCATGAACGCATAGATGAGTACCAGCGCCTTGACGGCGATCACGAGACTAGAATCGTGCTCTTCGGCGCTCGGCCGTAACGGCGGCTCAAGTTCGGAATTCATCTGGCTTGTCTGGCGGGTCAGGACTAACCTTGCAGTATAGACCGGAATTGTAACAGTTCCATGACCGCCTGCGCCGGACATGGTTTCAAACGGGTGAGCGGCGAGTTCGCGGGGAACGCCCCTTGGGCTTAGAATAAAGGACATCACCATGCCTGCACGAGATCGTCGCAACTTTCTGAAAAAGGCCGCCGCGTCGGCTGGACTCGTAGTTGGCCCGACGGTAAGACCCTCTTGGGGCCAGAGCGGCCCGAATGACCGCATTAACGTTGCGGTCACCGGCATTCGCGGCCGCGGCCGAGCCCATTACCGCGAGTTGGCAGCGATGCCCAATGTCCGTGTCACGCATCTCTGTGACATCGATGAGAGGCTGTTCGAGCGCGGCGTCCGAGAAGTGGAAGAGATTTCAGGCCACCGGCCGGCCACGGTTGTCGATTTCCGAAAACTCATCGAGGAGAAGGATCTCGACGCGGTGACGGTGGCAACGCCTGACCACTGGCACGCTCTGCACACGATATGGGGTTGCCAAGCCGGCAAGGACGTCTACGTGGAGAAGCCCGCGTGCTACACAATCCGCGAGGGCCGGCGCATGGTGCAGGCGGCCTGGAAGTACGGCCGAATGGTCCAGGTTGGATTGCAGCGGAGAAGCGACCGGCGGGTGCGCTCCGTGGTTCGCTACGTCCAGGAAGGGAGATTCGGCCCCGCCTACCGGGCCAAGGCGCTGGTCATCCGGGGGCGGGTCAGCATTGGGAAGGTTCAGGAGTCGTCGGTCCCCGAAGGCGTCAACTGGGACCTGTTTCTCGGACCGGCGCCCTACACCGCTTTCACGCTCAACCGCTTTCACTACGGCTGGCACTACTTCTGGGACACATCGACAACGGAGATCGGCAACAACGGCGTGCACATGCTCGACGTTGTCCGCTGGGGATTGAACAAACAGGTTCACCCGGTGAAGATCCACTGCGCCGGCGGCTTATACGTCGACGATTCCGACCAGGAAGTTCCGAATACTGCCTACGCGACCTTCCAGTACGCCGATGGCACGCTGGTGGAACTGGAGATGACGACGCTCTTCGCTCCGCCGGTTGGGGGCGTTCGCGTGGGCAACATCTTTCACACGGCCAAAGGCTACATCTCGAGCGAAGACAACTGGAGCACGGTCGCGGGAGAATTTACGCCGCGCGATGACGAAGACCAGGAGACGGGAGTCTCCTTGCGCGCGGTGAGCGTGAGCTTCCCGAAGATCGCGTACGGTCCCGGGCCGTCAATCCCGGATCTCGACGAGCCGGAAGAGAGTCACTTCGAGAACTTCGTGAAATGTGTGCGCTCGCGAAAACGCGAAGACCTCAACTGCGAGGTTCTGGAAGGGCACATGTCCACGGCCCTGTGCCACCTGGCCAATATTTCCTTGCGAACCGGGAGGCAGCTCACCTTCGACCCCGCCACCGAGACCTTTCCAGGCGACAAAGAGGCGAACGAGCTTCTGACACGGAAGTACCGCGAGCCTTATGTGCTGCCGGAACCGGTGTAGCGGCATTCAAGAGCCACGGTAACTGATCGTTGATTTCACTCGCGTCAATGGTCCCGTGCCGGAACCGGTGTAGCGGCTTTCACGAACCGCCGCAGCTACGCTTCCTGCCCGGCGATCTGCCGGACGATGCGGCGGAACTCCCCGGCCGCTGGGTTGAGCGCACCGCCGCTGAGCGACGGTCTCCCCACGTCATTGTCCGCACCGATGGCAAGATCAAACGGGATCCGGCCCAGTAGCGGGACGTTCATCTCCGCAGCCAGACGCTCGCCGCCCCCGGCTCCGAAAATGTCGGCGCGGTAGCCGCATTGAGGGCACACAAAGCCGCTCATGTTCTCAACAATACCCAGGACCGGCAGGTTCACTTTTCGGCAGAAGGTGACGCAGCGCCGGACATCGGCGACGGCCAGTTCGTTCGGGGTCGTGACGACGATCGCGGAAGCTGGACGGCCGATAAGCTGCGCCACGGAGAGCGGCTCATCGCCGGTGCCCGGCGGGCAGTCGATCACAAGATAGTTCAGCCGGCCCCACGCGACGCCGGAAAGAAACTGCCGGATAACACCGAACTTCAGCGGGCCGCGCCAGATGACGGCATCGGAATTCTTCTCCATCAGAAAGCCGATGGAAACGACGCTCAGCCCCTCTCGCGCGCGGATCGGCGTCAACCGCTCCCCGTCACCTGCCAGCCGTTTGTTCTGAAGCCCCAGAAGCACCGGGATACTCGGACCATGGATGTCGACATCCAACAATCCCACTTGGGAACCGCTCTCGGCCAAGGCCCAGGCCAGGTTCGCCGCGGCTGTACTCTTGCCAACGCCGCCCTTGCCCGACAACACAACGATCTTGTGGTCCACCTGAGCCATGCTCTCGCGGACTTTGCGCTTTTGTTCCTCCTTCGCGGCCCACCTCGCCTTGTTTTGCGTTTCCTGCTCCACCGTGGTCATCGCATGTCCTCCAACGCAATATCGCGCTAGTAGATCTGTTTCCCGGCGCTGGGCCTTGACTGTAGCCAAGATCCGGGTCACAATATTAGATGTAAGTTACATCTAAAAGTTTCTTATACGAATATGAAAATAGCAATCACTTCCACCAGCGACGTTCCGGGATGCCAGGTCGATTCCCGGTTCGGTCGCGCTCCATGGATCATGATCTTCGACTCGCAGTCCGATTCGTGGGAACCGGTTTCTAACGACGAGGCGGCGAAAGCGGGGCACGGGGCGGGTGTCAGTCTGGCGGAGATTATAGCCCGAAAGGGAGTCGACGCAGTGATAACGGGTTCGTGCGGTCCCAAGGCCATGCAGGCGCTTGGCGCGGCGGGAATCCCGGTGTTTTTGGGCGATGCGAGGCCGGTACACGAGGCTCTCCGTTGCTACAACGAAGGAACGCTGAAACAGATGACCGAACCAAACGCTCCCGGACGGTAGGGCCGTTCAGCGGGCGCGCGGCTCGATGAGATTTGAGAAAGGAAACGACATGCCTGGTTTTGATCAAAGCGGCCCCGAAGGCAGGGGCGCTGGCACTGGACGCGGCAGGGGAATCTGCGGCGGAGATAGAGATACTGCGAATGCGAACGCCGGAAGAGGTCGCGGTGGAGGACGGGGGCGCGGATTCCGCCGCGGGCGCGGCCGGGGAAGGAGTGAAGGCCCGGGCCGTTGGGGATGGTTCGGCTTCGGAGGAAGGCGTGAGCCGGAAGACCAGCCATCCACCCTGGAAACCGGCCAACCCGGACGGGAATGAAGCAGCTCGCCATTGCCAGCGGGAAGGGCGGCGCAGGCAAGACCACGGTAAGCGTCAACCTGACGCACGCCCTTTCGCAGCGCCATTCTGTTCAGTACATCGATTGTGATGTCGAAGCCCCTAACGGAGGTATATTTCTCCGCCCCAAGATCACCGGCGTCGAAACCGTAGCCCGCCCCGTGCCGGTCATCGATTACTCTTTGTGCCAGCACTGCGGGGAATGCAGCGCATTCTGCGAATTCAACGCCATCGCGGCTCTGCCGCGGGGGACGATTGTGTATCCGGAACTTTGCCGGGGTTGCGGCGGATGCTTGCAAGTTTGTCCGCGTGGTGCAGTTACCGAACAGCTCCGGCGGGTGGGTGAAGTCCGGTTCGGGCGGGCGGACCGGGCCGGCTATGCGGCCGGCGAACTTGTGGTAAGAGAAATCGCGACGATTCCGGTGATCCGCGCCGTCCGCAAGAAGACCGGCGGAGCAGAACTCGCCGTCCTCGACGCTCCACCAGGAACGGCTTGTCCGATGGTGGCGACAGTTCGAGGCGCTGACGCGGTGCTCCTGGTGACAGACCCGACGCCATTCGCCTTGCACGATTTGCGACTGGCGGCCGATGTTGTTCGCGCTTTGCACCTTCGCGCCGGCGTGGTGATCAACCGGGCTAGTTTGGGCCGCGACCGGAACGTGGAGAAGTACTGCAAGGAAGCGAACCTTCCGATCTGGGGCCGGATCCCGGACGACCGGCGCGTCGCCGAAGCTTATTCGGAAGGGCGCTTGATTCCCGACTCAGCCCGACCGGCTCGGAGGGCGATAGAAGAACTCGCAGAGACTATCGAGGACCTGGTTCTGGCATGAAAGAGATTGTGATTCTGAGTGGTAAGGGCGGAACGGGCAAGACGACCATTACCGGCGCCTTCGCGGCCCTGGCCACGCCGGTGGTGCTTGCAGACTGCGACGTGGACGCGGCCGACTTGCATTTGATTCTCTCACCGGAAGGGACGGATTCCCACCCGTTTTATGGCGGGAAGAGAGCTCGTATCGACCCGGCGCTATGCGACGAGTGCGGCAACTGTTTGGAACTCTGCCGGTTCGAGGCCATTCGCTCCAGCCAAGCCGGGTATCGTATCGATGACGCTTTCTGCGAAGGCTGCGGCGTTTGCGCGCGGTTCTGTCCCCGCGAGGCTATTGTGATGCGGGAGAAGCTGAGCGGAGAGTGGTATCACTCCAGGACGCGTTTCGGGACCATGCTGCACGCGAAGCTGGCGCCGGCAGAGGAGAATTCCGGTAAGCTGGTTTCCGCCGTGCGCTCTCAAGCGCGCTTGGCCGCCGAGGCGGAGGGAATCGGCACAATACTCATTGACGGACCGCCGGGGACCGGTTGTCCCGCGATTGCTGCCCTTACGGGCGCTGATGTGATAGTTCTCGTAACGGAGCCGACGAAGTCGGCATACCATGACCTGAGGCGCGTATCAGAGCTGGCCGGCCACTTTCAGATACCGCAAGCGGTGGTGATCAACAAGAATGATCTGAACCCGCGGATTTCCAAGGAAATTGCAGAATTCGCGGCTCGCGAGGATATTCCGGTAATCGGATCGCTGCCCTACGACGCGGCTCCGACGGAGGCGCAGATGCAAGGCAAGACCGTGATGGAACTCCCTGGCAACGAATTTACCTGGCGCCTCGAAGATGCGTGGCGCAATTTGACGGAATTGCTGACGCGGCGCGAGGCCGCCCTGGCAATTCTACGAAACTAAAACAAGGAGAGATAGTTCATGCGTATTGCAGTGCCGTTGGCGGCAGGCAGGCTTTCAGCCCATTTTGGCCATTGCGAAGAGTTCGCGATTCTCGATGTGGACGCGGAGGCAAGGAACATTCTTGAGCACCGGAGCATTCCCGCTCCACCGCACGTGCCAGGCATGCTTCCCGGATGGTTACAGGAGCAGGGCGTGCACAAGGTGATCGCCGGCGGCATGGGCGGCCGGGCGTTGCAGCTCTTCGCCGCGCAGTCGATCGAGGTCTTCACCGGTGCTCCAGAAATGGACGCCGCAACGCTGGTGCGCCAGTACCTGGAAGGGCAGCTCGCCTCCACCGGGAATACTTGCGGCCACGATGGCCACGGTCACGACTGCGGTCATTAGATGAGTACAGCGGGCCGGCGGCATTCCGGCCCGCTCCTCTGCAATAGCGCGAATTTTTGGGGGCAGCATGCCACGGAGAATGTGTAAGCGTCACGGGCGGGGGAGGCCCTGCACGTGCGCAATGGGCAACGTATACCGGTTTCTGGAGCCTGTTTTGCTCTGGATGCTGAAGAAGAAGGGGCGCTCGTACGGTTACGATCTGGCCGCGAGCATGCCGGAGTACGCTTTGACGGACGCGGCGTTGGACCGGGGCGCACTCTACCGGACGCTGCGGCAGTTGGAAGAGGCAGGGCACGTGGAATCGAAGTGGGACGTGGAGGGAAGCGGTCCGGCGCGCCGCGTGTACTCGTTGACCCCGAGCGGAGTGGAGCACCTGGACGAATGGGCGGAAGTGCTCGGCAACCTGTCCCGGTCAATGTCACAATTCGTCGCGGACGTGCGGTCATCCCCATGAGGCGGCAGGCCGGCGAACCGGGAGGAGGCAAAGGTGCAGGAATCTCTTAACTGGAATCATGCCTTCGGTTGTCGAATCCACGATTCAACTGGTTCACGCTGATCGCACTTCGGAGTACCATGAACTCAAAAATTCGGCAAAATACTAAGCATGCGTGGTCGATGGAAACAACCGGCTCCTTCCTGTTACCGGTTTGGATCACATGGAGTTGCACGCCCTGCCTGGAGAGCCCGAGTTTCTCTGATCACGCTGCTACTACCGTTCTGGATATGCCTCGGAATCGACGTCTGCGCTGGTCAGACGTCCGCTATCACATCTCAACTGATCGAGTATCGGGCTCCTCAAGTGGATGCGGTGGAGATCGTCTGGGGGATAGACAACTGGCAGCCCGCGCCGTCAGAGTATCTACCCCCGCAGAGCTATCGGATAGACGCGCTCACACATACTACGATGCAGCGGGCGGGAGACGCCTTTATTATCGAGCTTTCGGTCCCAGAAGGAACTCACTTGGTCTACTGCTTTCGCGTTACCGAAGCCGAAGACCCGAACTTGCTCGATTTCTGGGATACAGGCGCTGAAAACAGTGAAAACTACCATACCATCGCCGGCCGCGAAGAGAGGGTTGCGATCTCAGCGAACCTGAGCGTCACGCGCGAAGCATCACCAAGCCCCGCTTGGCTGCGCCACGAAGGTATTCGCCGGCTGCATGCTGCTCTTTGCCGCGCTGTGGCTGGTTTCCCGGACACTCAGGACGCGAAGGGCTTCAGAGCCAACCGAGGTGCAGAAGATTGCCCTAGCGGGCGCCAGCCTCTTCCTTCTCCTGGTCCCGCTCCGTTTGGAGATAGTTGGGGCGGAAGCATCAAACGGGTCGAGTCCGATTCGTTGGTTCGGTCACGAACGCACCAATTACTTTTCACCATGGTCTGATGTGTTATCGGGCTTCCGTGATGAGCGGTTCAAGTACATTTACAAGGCCACCAACCGGACGGACGAACTATACGATCTTCTCGTTGATCCTGATGAATTGAAGAATTTTGCGGTCTCGGACCCGGCGAAGTTAATGAGGGCGCGCCGTGAACTCGTTTCCTGGTTGCGATATCACGAAGGTTAGATGCGACCGCTGCTCGAAGCCCCCCGGTGACAGTGATTCTCAGACGATATGCGGCAGGCCGCACGAGGTTACTGAGCGACGGATGTGGCCGATGCTTGACGGGGAGACTGTCTCACTCCGCAGCCAGCGAATAGCGAACGATTTCCTTGTCGTTGCGGACAACGATGTGCCGGTTCGCGTAAGCCGGATGCGACCAGTGGACGGCGCCGAGCTCGCGGCGGCGGCTCAACGGCTGGGTCGGCTCGATGAGCCTGGTGCGGTCGATCTCCTGATAGCCGTCCGGCGACAACCTGGCGATGATGAGCTCGCCGCGGTCGTTGTTGATGAAGTAGCGGTCCCGGTTCTTGACGATCTGGGCGGAGGCCCATCGAGTCTTCTCGACGGTCACCTCCATCGTCTCCCACACCCGTTCGCCGGTGCGCGCGTTGAGACAGCGGAACTGGCCAAAGCTGCAGATGCCGTAGATGTAGTCGCCGTCAATGACCGGTGTGGTGATCAGGGAGTGGAGGCCGTCGGTCTTTATTATGTCGTCACTATGCCCGCGCCAGAGCAACTCGGCTTGGGGGCTCGCCGGATCGAGGCGAAACATTCGCGAACCCTCGTGTATGGCGGAAATGAGAAGAAGCTGCCCTTTTTGAACCGGTGTGGCAACCGTCACGCCGTTATGAACCTTCATCGGGTGCTCCCAAAAGATCTTTCCGCTACGGGGATCGAGGGAGGACACGGCCGAAGGGTGCCAAATAATCAACTGGCGCGTGTCCCCGGCTTCGACCAGGAATGGCGGGTTGTAGCCGGTGCCGCCGCCGGAGGGGAGAGCCCGCCAGAGTTCCTTGCCGGTCAACTTGTCAAACGAGACAACTTTCGCGCCGCGAGCGCCGCCCACGAGGCAGAATAGTCGGTTGCCATCGACAAGCGGAGCGCCGACCATGCCCCAGGGCGGCAGCTCGGCATCGAAATCCTTGAGGTAATCCACCTCCCAGAGGGTTTCACCCGTCTCGACATCGTGACAGGACAGGTTGCCCATCGCCCCGAGCGCGTAGACACGGCCGCCGTCGACGGTGGGCGTCGCGCGCGGTCCGAGGTCATAGTGCAGCCCGGCGTAGGTTAAGGGTCTGTTGCGCTCCCAGAGAACCTCGCCGCTGCGCTCGTCGAGGCAGAGGACCCGCTCCACGCCCTGGCGGCCTTCTCCGGGCGTGAAGTCAGTGACGAAGACCCGCCCGCCGGCGACGGCCGGACCCGCGTAACCGCGCCCGATCGGGACTCTCCACGAAACCTTGAGTCCGTCCTCGGGGAATCGCTCCAGGATGCCCGTCTCGTTCCACTCACCCCGGCGCCCCTCGCCGCGCCATTGCGGCCAATCATCGGCCCATGAAGGAAGCTCGCAGGCAAGGAACAGAAGCAGAATGGCAGTGTTCCAGTAGTGTTTCATGTGCGTATCGCCTCGGGGGATGGAATCTCCCGACGAGATTTGACCCAGAAGGCCCAGCGTATCACGGAATAGGAGGAGTGGCGGAAGCTAGTGGGAGTCGAACCCACCGGCGGCGCGGAACGCCGCCCACTGGTTTTGAAGACCATGCCCAGCACCGGCCAGAACTAGCTTCCAACACGATCTTAACATTCGTGTTGCAGCCGGCTGCGCGCGGCAAACGGGCGTGGTTGCGGCGGGTAGAGCCGGATTACTGTTCCGGGCGTGTGACAATGGGGTTTGAACCTGGAAGCGGCAATTCTGAACGTTTCTCTCTTGTGGCTGTTGACGACGCCGCACGAGTTCGCTCACGCTTGGGCAGCGGTGAAACTGGGCGATGATACGCCCCGGCGGGAGGGGAGGCTGACCCTCCATCCGCTGGCGCACGTGGACTGGGTGGGGACCCTGATCCTGCCAGCGGTCACTTCGCTGATGAGCGGCGGGTTTCTGGGTTGGGGCCGGCCGGTCAACACCAATCCCGGGAGTCTGCGGTACGGCCTGAACGGGCTGGCGCTAGTGGCTCTGGCCGGGCCGGCGAGCAATGTCGTCTTCGCCGTCATCCTGGCGGGGATTGCGCTGGCGACGGCTGGCGTTGCGCAACCCTTGGCCGAGTATTGCGCCCATGGGGTATTTCTCAGTCTCTACTTGGGGATCTTCAACATGCTGCCGGTCCCGCCTCTGGACGGCTCGAAGCTGCTGCTCGCCGCCCGGCTTCCCGTGTCGCTCTACTCCGAGCTGGCACGGTTCGGCTTCCTGCTGCTCATCGTGGCGTTCGCCGTCACGGACCTCGGCTCCTACATGGCCGCGCTTGCAGTTGACGGTACGGGAATGATCTTCGGGCTGCTGCGGCGCGCTTGAGATCCGCGGAGCGAACACACTGGCTTCGCCCTCCCGCCCGGGCGACAGAGGCGGCTGGAAGGGCCCGACGGCGCCGATTCCGGAGGCGATGAGCGCGAATGCGCGAGGCGAAACCCGATTTTGAAGACGGGGACGAGCCATGGTCCTTTCTAGATCCAGATGCGCGGATTCACCCACCTTGACGGGTGGGCGCGGGATATGTCGCGGTAGGCGGTCAGAGGCGGCCTCAAGAATTTATATTATTTTCAATACCTTACACGGGAACAGACGCTGGCAGACGAATTGCAGAAGAAGAGAGTGGAGTAAATATGGCATACGTTATTGTTGACACTTGCACTAAAGACAACCTGTGTGTGGAAGCTTGCCCGGTGGACTGCATTAAGCCACTGGAAGACGAGGAAGGCTACGAAGAGGCCGAACAGCTCTACATCCATCCGGAAGAGTGCATCGACTGTGGCGCATGCGTTCCCGTTTGCCCGACTGAGTCCATCTACGAGTTGGACGAGGTCCCTGAAGACAAGCAGGAATTCATTCAAATGAACGCCGCCTATTTCGGCCTGTAGTCCTGTTGCTACGCGGATTGCCTGGGCTTGCATGCGGTAATAAGCCAGGGGGCTGGCAAACCGGCGGAAAACAGACCAAGTTCCGAGACGCATTCCTCCAGGGCTCCGGCTTCGGCCGGCGGGTGGAGGTGTGTCCAGTTCCCGCCGCATGCGCAAAGCCGGCTGAACCTGGCGGGATTCCCAATTTGACCCGGACGCTTTCTTTCAGAAACACTGGGAAGAATCTCTTGCAGGGATAAGCTACTGGAGCGAAGTCGAGGAATTCACATTGTCTGAAGCCGGGAATCAGGCCCCTCTCATCGAATATCGGAATGTCACGATCTCGCGCGGCGAGATCAATGCGCTCAATGGTCTCACGATGTCAATCGGGATTGGGGAACACGTCGCGATACTCGGCCCGAACGGCTCGGGCAAATCGAGCCTGATCAAGACGATTACGCGGGAGCTTTATCCCCGGCTCGATCCGCATTCGTACCTGAAGATACTGGGACGGTCGGATTGGAACGTCTTCGAGCTGCGGCCGTTGCTCGGGATCGTCTCGAATGACCTGTTGGCCCGGTGCGCGCGCGATTTCAGCGGGCGTGAGATTGTACTGTCCGGCTTCTTCTCGGCCGTCGGGCTCTCGCCGCACCACGAGGTGACCCCGGAGATGGAGGAAAAGACAGACGAAGTGCTTCGCCTGCTCGATATTTCCCATCTCTCCTCCCGCCGGATGAGCCGGCTCTCGAGCGGAGAGGCACGGCGAATGCTAATCGCCCGCGCGCTGGTCCATAACCCAAAGGCTCTGGTTCTCGACGAACCTGGAGCCAGTCTGGATTTGCGGGCAACGTACGAGTTGCGGAATATTCTCCGGCGAATTGCCGCCTCGGGCGTCGGTCTGATCATGGTCACTCACGATCTTCACGACATCATCCCGGAGATTGAACGGGTGATTTTGCTCAAAGACGGGCGGGTATTCGCCGATGGGCCGAAGGACGAGTTGCTCGACTCGGAACTCCTGTCGAGCCTGTTCGGCCGCCCGTTCGAGGTAGTCCGGAGAGACGGCTACTACCATCTTTGGTAAGACCGGACGTCTCTACTCGTCGCGGTGGACCGTATCCGGGGAGAAGGCGGGGACACACACGGCGATGTATTCCGTGCCCTCGCCGGACGGAGTGCTATACCGGATCCACTCGCCGGCTCTCGCGATCACGGCCTGACCGGCCCGGACATCGATGATTCCTCCCCGGTGTTCCACCCGGAGCGTGCCGTTCAGCACAAGGGTGAACTCGTCGAATTCCGGAGTTTGCCCCGGTTCCTCCCATCCGGCGGGACTTCGCATTCGGGCCACGCTGACAGCGCTATCGCCCGAATTGACGCGCCCGGCGAATTCTTCGATGATTTTGGGTTTGTTTCCGGAGGCGGTGATGCGCGACGGCGTTTCAATTAGTTGGGGCATGGGATGACTCCTTAACTCGTGACCGGGCCGGTGGCGCCGGCAAGCGCGCCGAGAAACTCCTCCTGCCGCCGGCCGACGGTGGCGACCGCGGAGTTGAGCGCGACCCGGTAGAAGACGGCGCCCACCGCCGCGGCCAACGCCAGCACGCCCCAGAATGCAAGGTCGCTTCGTAACGCCCAGCGCGCCAGGAAGGCGAGTGCCACCGGCGTGGCGATGAGGGGATAGACCAGCAGAAGCATAGCCTGAAACCGGCCGGCGCTGGTGGAGCGCCAGGCCTGGCGGGGATCGACACCACGCGGGTAATGCGTCGATCCGAGGTTCCCCGCTCCCAGCATGTACAGGGCAAGCACCAATGTTACGGCATAGGCCTCAAACAACATCGGCAGCGTGATGGGGATGCGCAGAAGGGAGCAGACGGCCGCGACGGCCGTCACTTCACAGAATACGAAGAGGACGGCGGCGATATTCTTGCCCACAAGTACGTGGGTAATGGGCGTACCGAGGGTAAAGTAAATTCGGGCGGCGGAGCGGTCAAAACCGAAGGAATTCCAGAAGCTGACTTCGCCGAGCAGTAGTAGCGCATAAAGGCTGACAAATGACAAGTAGTTGTCGGTCAGGAAAGTGGCGCCCTCGGCCCGGCCGCGCAACATGATGGGGAGCCAGATCAGGAGGCCAAAGGTGAAGCCCATAACGAAGACCACGCGAAAACGCGGGGAGCGCGCGAGAGAGCGTAGTTCCTTCTCGAGCAGGGCGCCGACCGGATCAGGCAGAAGATAGGACGGCAGCCGGAAGAGCCGGTCCGTAATGGAAGCGGCCGGCCCCGGGGTGGCGGAGCGGACGTCGGCGGCCCGGACGTCGAACCGGAGACCGCGTTCAAACTGCCAGCGACCGAAGGCGTAACAGACGAAGGTCCAGCCCATGAGTACGAGCCACGGGCCGACTCCCCGGGCTCCAAGGATTGCGGACGCGCCTGCGCTCCATGGCCACCATGGACCAGGGGGAGTGGAGATGAAATGCTTCACCGGATCGGCCAGCCCGGAGACCAGGAGGAGTTGCGGAAGAGCGGCCGCTGTCACGAGGATGAGGAATGCGATCTCGCGAACATACTTGCGCGCCAACAGCCTCTCAAGGAGGTTTCGGAGCCCGGCGGACAGCAGGAGATTCGCGACTATGAAGGGAAGTAACGCCACCGGCGCCCAAAACGGCAGAGCCGGATTGAAGACCAACCCGATGCTTCCGCCGGCGAGCACGAGCAACATCTCGCCGGAGTTTGTCACTCGCAGAAGCACCTCCAAGCCAAACATGTGGCTGGCGGGGATGGGGTAGGTGCGTAGGCGTTTTAGATCGAGCGCGGCGCCGGCCGAGACCATCAGGATGGGGATGAGCTGCCAGTAGAGCATCACCGCCATCAGGCCGTGGGAAAGGATCAGGCTGAGCCTGGATATGTCAGTTTCCGTGGCAACGGCGATGCCGGCCATGACGGCTCCCACGGCCCACATTACGTACCATACGGCGGCCACGATGCCGGTGACGATAACTCGCGTGTAGTTGCCTCGCGGATAGAAATTACGGATCGATCTGAGTTGGGCCCAGAGTATGGCGCTGGCGTGGGAAAACATGATTCCTACAGCCAGTCCAGCGTCTCGACGGCCTTTTCCGCGCCGACGACGCGCAAGAAAGCGTCTTCGAGACTCTCGCCCTGCCGTCGCAACTCCGCCATGTCCGCCTCCATGACAATCTTCCCCTGGTTGATGATGGCAACCCGGTCGCAGAGCCGTTCGACAACCTCGAGGACGTGCGATGTGAGAAATATCGTGGCGCCCTGCCGGACCTGCTCCTGGAGGATTCCCTTCATCAGCCGGGCGCCGACGGCGTCGACGCCTTCGAATGGTTCGTCCATGAGAAACAGGTCGGGGCGGTGGATGAGAGCGGCGGCCATGGCGACGCGCTTCTTCATGCCCTTGGAGAAATCGGCGATGAGCTTGTTGCGGTGGGATTCCAATTCGAACAATACAGTGAGTTCGCGCGCCCTTGCGCGGGCGACGGGGCGATCGAGACCATACATACGCCCGACGAACTCAAGAAACTCCGGACCGGTGAGGTGATCGAATAGTAGTGATTCGTCCGGCACGAGCCCGATGCGCCGCTTTATGGCGAGGGCCTGTTCCGGCATCGGCATGTCCAGAAGACGAATGGACCCGGAGTTGGGGGGCGCGAGCCCTACCAGCATTCGTATGGTGGTGGTTTTGCCGGCGCCGTTGGGACCGAGAAATCCGAAGAACGAACCGGCGGGCACGCGCAGATTGAGTCCGTCCACGGCGGCCTTCCCGCCGTAGAACTTGTGCAAGTCCGAAACTTCAATCGCCGGCGGCATGCGTTTTCCTCACCCTATTATCTCCATTTGCGGCGGCGTAGCAGCAGAACCGGTTCAAGAAGTAGTTTTGGAGGCCGATATGAAACTGTGATGAGTGCACTCGCAGATCCCGCTGTGTGCCGCGACCGGGCATTGAAACAGGTGGGCAATCTCCCGCCCTTTTCTCCGATTCTCAGCCGGCTCATGGCGACACTGGCTTCGGAAGATGTTTCCTTTGCCGAGATTGCACAATTGATTGAGAAGGATACTGTGCTTGCCGGTAATGTGCTCCGGACGGTGAATTCGGCTCTGTATGGCCGCCGGGGTACCATCAGTTCGGTCGGGCACGCGGTATCCTTGATGGGCCTCAACAAGTTGCGGAATACAGTGATGAGCCTCAGCGTGTCCCGCATCTGGAACGGGGTGAAGACTCCGGAAGGCTGGCCGTCAGCGCGGTTCAATCAGCATGGAGTGGCGTCCGCGGTTCTCACGGACATTCTGGCGCTGCGAGCGCGGACGGACTTTCCGGAGGGCGCCTTTGTCGCCGGACTGCTGCATGAGATCGGCTTTCTGCTGCTCGGCATTGCCAACCCGGAAGCGTTTCAGAAGATTCGGGAGTTACACCTCGCCGAGTGCCTGCCGCTAGAGGAATGTGAGCGGCTGCTCCTGAATTCCGACCATGCGGACCTGTCGGCGGCTGCGCTGCACAAGTGGAACCTTCCCGAGCCGATTCGGAACGCCGTGCGTTATCAGTTTGAGCCCCAGACACGGACGGGAGAAGAGTTTCCTCTAAGCTGGCTCCTCCACGCAGCGGAGCGTCTGCTCAGGGTCCGGGAGATCACAGTATTCGAGCTGTCAAAACCGCCGGAGATCGATCCCGCATCCGTCCTCAGGCCGTTTGGCTTGGAAGATTCGTGGGATAACCTCATCGACGAGTTCGAACGCGAGTTTGAACCCATCCGGGCGTTCTTTTAGGCGAGCCCGGATCAGCGCCGGGCGGCGGCGCATTCTCCGCCTACCGGTAGGCGGAAACGCCGGTAACACGTTCGCCGATCACCAAGGCGTGGATGTGGTCGGTTCCCTCGTAGGTTTTCACCGTCTCCAAGTTTGCCAAGTGGCGCATTATTGGGTATTCATCCATGATCCCGTTGGCGCCGAGGAGGTCGCGGCTCAGCCGGGCGCATTCGAGCGCGATGGCTACGTTGTTCCTCTTCAGCATGGAGACATGCGCGGGCTCGGCTTTGCCCTGATCCTTCACCCTTCCGGCATGCAGAGCGAGGAGTTGGGCTTTGGTGATCTCGGTGATCATCCAGGCTAGCTTCTCCTGCACTAGTTGGTGACTGGCGATAGGCCGGTCATCAAACTGTTTCCGGTCCAAGCTGTATTGGCGCGCGGTCTCGTAGCATTCCATGGCCGCCCCGATCGCACCCCATCCGATGCCGAAGCGGGCCTGTGTAAGGCAACTCAGCGCCGTTTTCAGCCCGACTGCGCCGGGTAACGCGTTGGAACTCGGGATTCGGCAGCCGGATAGCGAGAGGCTGGAAGTCACCGAAGCCCGCATGGAGAGTTTGCCGTGAAGATCGGTGCTGGAGAAGCCGGCGGTCCCCCTTTCGACCAGAAATCCCCGGACGCGTCCTTCACCTCTGGCCCAGACGATGGCGACGTCGGCGATTGAGCCGCTGGTAATCCAGGTTTTCTCGCCGTTCAGGACCCACTCGTCACCGTCGAGGCGGGCGGTGGCCCGCATACCGCCGGGGTTCGAGCCAAAATCCGGTTCGGTTAAGCCGAAACACCCCAACGCTTCGCCGGAAGCGAGCTTCGGGAGCCATTTCTGCTTCTGCTCTTCTGATCCGTAGACGTGGATGGGATACATCACCAGGGAGGTCTGGACGGAGTTGAAGCTGCGGACACCGGAGTCGCCCCGTTCGAGTTCCTGCATGATGAGGCCGTACTCGACGTTGCTCATTCCAGCGCACTCGTAGCCTTCCAGATTTGCGCCGAAGAAACCGAGTTCGGCCATCATCGGAATAATCGCCTCCGGAAATCGCCCATCGTTGTAGCAATCCCGAATCACGGGTTTGACGTTATCCTCGACGAACTCCCGGGCGGTCTGCCTGACGAGTAATTCCTCTTCGGTGAAAAGGGAGTCAATTTGCATGAAGTCCACGCCCCGGTAAGGTGCCATGCTTCTGTTGTCTCACGGCGGCTGGAATTTCTACAAGTGCAACCGTACGGGTGGCCGGGCTGGCAGGTCAAAGGCGTGGGTTCTCCAAACTTCGCCTGCGACGATTCGGCTGCCAAGGCCACTACCCCTTTTAGAGAGGAAGGGATAGACGGTGAGACGAGCGGCACTGTTGCTATGGCTGGCAATTTTACCCGTCGGAGCGGTTCCCGGGGCGGAGTCGAGCCAGCACCTCCAGGCGGCGTACGAAGCGTTGGAACAGCGGGACTATGACGAGGCGATCAGGAGCTTTGAGTTGGCGCTGGCCGCCGAACCTGGCCGAACGGGGGTGCGGAAGGATCTGGCGTACACGCTACTCAAGATAGGCGAGAACGAGGCGGCGCGGGATCATTTTGCGGTGCTGGTGGAGCGGTCGCCAGACGACTTCCACTCTGCTCTCGAGTACGCATTTCTATGTCACGAAACCGGCCGGACCTCGATCGCGCGCCGCGTCTTCGACGAGGTGAGACAAAAGGGGGATAGCGAATCCCGCCGGACAGCGGAGGCGGCTTTCCAGAATATCGACGCGCCCCTGGCCTCGGGAATCGCGCGCTGGAGCGAGGTGGTCCGGATTGATCCGGAGAACTTCAGCGCCCACCGCGAACTCGCCCGGCTGGCCGATCAGAGAGACCAGTGGGGCCTCGCCGCGGTCCATTATGAAACGGCGTGGCGGCTGCGCCCAAGCCAACGGTCGCTACTGATGGACCTTGGACGCATCTGGAAGGAGCTGGGGCAGGGCGAGAAAGCGATGGCCGCTCTGCTGGCAGCCTCGCGCGGGACGGAGCCGCGCACCGCGGAAGCGGCCCGGGCCCTGTTGCCGGAACGCTATCCCTACGTCAGCGAGTTTGAGGCGGCGCTGGCACTTGATCCCGGCAATGAGACGTTGCGGCGCGAACTGGCGTATCTGCTGCTCGAGATGGACAAGCGGGCCGAGGCGGAAGAGCAATTCGCGATTCTGGTGGAGCGCTTTCCCGACGATCTACTCTCGGCGGCTCAGCTTGGGTTGCTGCGTTACGAGCGGGAGGATTATCAGGGGGCGATGCCACTGCTAAAACGGGTCCTCGCCGCCGGTGATCCGGAACTAAAGGCTCGCGTCCAACGGGCTCTCGGGGTGTCGAAGACGCGGCAGATTCGGGAGCCTGCAGCGCAGGAAACGGCGGGCGCGAAGGCCATGGGACAGAAGAGCCTGGAGAAGGGTTTCCTCAAAGACGCGAAGGAGTATTTGGAGTTGGCGCACCGGCAGAAACCATCGGATTTCGAGGTAATGCTCGATCTTGGCAAAACCCACAACATGCTGCACCAGGACGCGGAAGCGATTCGGTGGCTTGATCTCGCGCGGCGAAGCCCGGATCCGCGCGTGTCGGCGGAAGCATCCCGGGCGTACAACAGCCTCCGGCCTTCATTGGCGCGCTTCCGGCATACCTTTTGGATCATGCCGTTCTACTCATCGAGGTGGAAAGATGCGTTTGCGTATGCCCAGCTAAAAACGGAAGTGCAACTCCGAAGCCTGCCGGTCCGCCCTTACGTTTCCCTGCGCTTCGCGGGGGATGCCCGGCGAACCATTGGCTCGGTTGCGCCCCAGTATCTTTCCGAAAGCTCGTTCGTTTTCGGGGTGGGGATTCGGACGCTGAAGTGGAACGGGCTGATGGCCTGGGGCGAGGCGGGGTCGGATGTCAGTTATCTGGACCGGAACGACCGGAGCGGGCGCATGGCGCCGGATTACCGCGGCGGATTGTTGTTTACGAAGTTCGCGGGAAGCGCTCTCGGCGGGGAAGCTCCGGGCGTATTTTTCGAGACCTCCGGCAATGGGGTGTTCATGAGCCGGTTCAATAACACGTTTCTCGGGTATTCGCAGAACCGGATCGGCTACACGCCGGGCGCCGTGGCCTCTCTGGGCGGAATGGAAACCCAGTTCTACTGGAACGGCAACATAACCGCTGATGCCAAGCGGCAGGTCTGGGCGAATTTCGCGGAGTTCGGTCCCGGAGTGCGGTTCCGGTGGAAAAGCTTGCCGCCCTCGATGGTATTTTCGGTGGACTTGCTGCGCGGTGTTTACCTGTTGGCGAACAATCCGCGCGGCGCAAATTACAACGATATCCGGGCCGGGGTGTGGTATGCGTTATCGAAGTAGCGTCCTGCTGGTATTGCCGCTTTGTATGGCCGCGGCCCTTCAGGGAAGCGGAAAAGGGGCCGAGTGGATGGCGGGAAACCGGTTCTTCTTCGCGTTGGAGACGGAGGCGCCAGGTTCCTGGCCGGCGATTCTCTCCTCGGCGGGACTCCTGCCGGGAAAGAGCGGACGGTCCGCGGTGACAGTGCTCGGCGATGCATCGAGAGCCGACGCAGAGGAGTGGCGGGCCAGGCTCGAAGCGGGCGAACTCGCCGTGATCGAAGGCGGCTCGCCGTTCGCGGAACATTTTGGTATCCGGGCGGGCGAGCGCCGCGTCGCCGTGCGAAACGTGAAGAGTCACAGGCGGCCGGACCTGGCGGTGATTTGGGAGAAAGAGTGCGAACTGCCGGTGTTCGAGATTCCGCCCGATGCGGAGCTGTTTGCCGAAGATCGGTGGTCCGGCGCACCGCTGGCGGCAGGGGTTCGCGTGGGGGCCGGGGGTCTGTTGTGGGTCGCCGTTTCGCCCGGAACGAAAGGCCATGAGCGATTCCCGTACCTACTTCATGCGTTGACCGAACTCGGAATGGAACCGCCGTTCCGGTCCAGGAATCTGTGGGCGTTTTTCGACTCCTCGTACCGGATGCGAGTGGACCTGGCCTACTTTGCCAAACGGTGGCGGCAGGCCGGTATCGGGGCGCTGCACGTCGCCGCGTGGCACTTCTTCGAGCCCGACGAGGATCGAGACGCGTACCTCCACCGCCTTGTCGAAGAGTGCCATCGGAATGCGATTCAGGTCTATGCGTGGATCGAATTTCCTCACGTGAGCGAGCAATTCTGGCACCATCACCCGGAGTGGCGCGAAAAGACAGCCGCGCTCCAGGACGCCCATCTCGACTGGCGCAAACTCATGAATCTGGCCGATCCCGACTGTGCACGGGCGGCCGCGGAGGGGCTGCATGCCCTGCTGGAGCGTTTTGATTGGGACGGGGTGAATCTGGCCGAGCTGTACTTCGAGTCACTCGAAGGCCACGAGAACCCAGCCCGGTTCACCCCAATGAACGACGTCGTACGGGCTGAATTCCAAGCGCTGCAGGGCGTGGATCCGCTGACTCTATTCTCGGATGGCGAGGCCGGCCCGGAGCATCTGCGGGCATTTCTCGACTACCGGGCCGGATTGGCGCAACGGCTCCAGGAGCATTGGATCCGCGAAATCGAGCGGGCACGGCGGCATAAACCTCACCTCGACCTTGTGCTGACGCACGTTGACGACCGAGCGGACCCCCGGATGCGCGATCTCATCGGCGCGGACACAACAAGGTTGTTGCCGCTGCTGGACCGATATGACTTCACGTTCCTGATCGAAGACCCGGCGACTGTCTGGGACCGGGACCCTTCGCGCTACTCCGATATCGCTGCCGCCTACCGGCCGCTCACGCCCCGGCAGGACAGACTGGCAATCGACATCAACATCGTGGAGCGCTATCAGGATGTCTATCCGACCAAACAGCAGACGGGAACCGAACTCCTGCATCAATTGCACTTGGCGGCGACGCAATTTCCGCGGGTGGCGGTGTACGCAGAGCATTCGCTGCTAAGGGATGATCTCGAACTACTACCGTCGGCGCTTGCCGGGGTGAACCGCCTTGAAGATGGCGGCCGGCGCTATGTCGTCGACAGTCCCCGGGGCGTAGGAATCCCATGGCAGGGGGGAGCTCTGGTAGACGGTCAGGTATGGCCTTTCCTTGACGGTGAAACATTATGGGTTCCCGCCGGGACGCATGTACTGGAGCCGTACTCCCGGATGCCGGCGGTGCGGTTGCTCGACTTTAACGGAGAAGTCCAGGCGGCGGTGGTAGAGAGTGCATGCACGGAGATCGCATACCGCAGTGAATCCAGAGCCTTCGCGCGGATCGCCCCCTCGATATCCCGGATGCAGGTGGACGGCATCGACGAAGGGTTCACCGTCATTGAACGAGCCGCCGGCCTGCTGGTCGCCCTGCCTCGCGGGCAACATCTGGCTCGATTTTGCCTGGATAGGATCAGCGATTAGCAGAGCCTAATAGGCACCACGGCCCGCCCCGAAAAAGGGGCGGGCCTTCGCTGCCCTTCTTTGTAGCCAATTACTGCTGCGGCGGGCCTCCGCGGCCCCCCCGTCTCTCGCGGATGCGCTCCATCATCTCCTCTTGCATCTTCTTGTACTCTTCCTGCTGTTCCTTGGAGAGCACTTCCATGACTTGTTTGTTTGTATTTTCGCGAAGCTTCGCCATCTCCTCGCGCGAAGGACGGCCGTCTTCCGGGGCGTTCTCGCGAAGTTCGCGGAGCTTCGCGGCCTGGCTATCGTAGATCTTCTTGAGCTTTTCAACCTGCTCCTCGGAAAGATTGAGCCGCTCTTTCATCGCCTCGACCATGCGGGCGCCACCCATCGCGCCGCCACGCGGCCTCTGCGCAAGAGATGCCGGAATTGCGGCGATCCCGGCCGCCGCGAGGATCATCGATCTTCTGGTAAGCATAAGGGTCCTGTTCGAGACCTCCCTTCGTAGACCAAGACGGAGCTGCAAAGGGAAAAGGTGACAACGGGAGCGTATTTTCACCTATCCCGGCTTAGGTCCCAGGAAAACGAAGTTTACTTCTTGTTGCCGAGTTCCTCGACGGCCCTCTCCACGAGGCTGAGACGGTTCCCGGAAGACCAAGCCTCCTGTATTTCCTCTTCGTCCATTCCGAGGATGCGTCCGAGGAGGATGTATCCCGGCAGAGCGTGCGGAAGATGCTTCCAGCGGGCCATATCGATTACCGCGTCCAGGGCCCGCTCGCGGATCTGCGCCAGTATCGCATCCGGACGCGACTCCGTGAGGTTCACGAGGTTTACGGCGGCAGAGGTGCGGTCCGTCCAGATAATCGAATTGAGCATTTCAACGAGCCAAGTCGGTGGAATCTCGATCTTGAGACCCGGCTGCAGTTTCGCGAGTATTTCGATGGCGGCCAGCGCGCGCATCGCGTTGCTTCGAACCGTGTCATCCGGATCGCGAACCGCGTGGAGCAGATCTTCGACAACGGCTTTCTTGTTGGAGGCGTACCCCAACACATATGCGGCTATCGCACGGTGTTCTTCATTGACGGAGTTGCGGAGCACGTCGCGGATAACCTCGAAATTCTCGTCGGCGAGTTGCACGAATCTCTCCTGATGACGGCGCGCGGCCGCATATTGCATGAGGGAGTGTCCGCGGGTGAGATCCTCGCTGGTTTCGCCGAGCCGGACCGCTTCGTTCAGTGTGCTGAGGAACAAGACGTAGGTTTGGTGGATATCCTCAGGAAGTAGCACCGGGTCTCCAGGGGGCATCCGGTAGTCGAAATGAGGTGCCCCGCGCTCTTCGACACCTACGTACAGAATCGCCTTGCCGTCCTCACAACAGACCGCCTGCATTCTGGCCAGGACGACGCCCGGGATCTCTTCAATGCCCATTTCCGTGTCGTTCTTCGAGCGAGGCAACTCTCCGCCCTCGGCGACACCCAGAGCGGTACGCACTTTTTCCTCGGAAACTTCACGGAGACCATAGAAGTCGATAATGCCGATCTGTGGGCCTGCCGGCTCGGGATGGGTATGGGACTCCTGGGCTCCGAGGAGCCCAGCCGCCAGCAGGAAAACTAGAGACAGATTTCGCAAACTAACTAGACGCACGCCGGGACGCGTCGGCTACGCCTGTTTTTCGGCCATGGGGCCAATGATAGGTAGCACAATCTTCTGGCCCTGGTACGTTTTCAGGAGCAGGACTACCCAGAGGACAAATATGCCGAGGGCAATCAGCGGCATCAGGAGTCCCAGGATTCCCGCGGTCAACATCGCCAGGATCGTCACCGCAACGTTGATTACGAAGACGGCCACAGATAGGAATATTGACTGGAAAGCGTGGAACCGGATCGTTTTGTTGCGGTTGTATGGTTCGAGAACAAGAAAGATGATCCCGGTAACGAAGCCGAGAACGTAGCACAGGGTACCGGCGACGTTGTCGGTGATCCCACCTTCCGCTGCCGGTTGAGCGGCAGGCCCGCCCGGGGGCGGCGTTGACTCCGGCGCGTCTCCTTCCGGAACCGGCGAGCCCGCCGGCGCCGCGGAGCCCCCCGCATCAGCCGTTCCTTCCGGCGCAGCAGCGCCGCACTGAGGACAAAACTTGCCTTCGTATTCCGCACCGCAACTGGAACATGTCATCTTCATCTCCTCCTATTCTCAATTCGTTCCGGGCACTACTGTATCGGAGTGGACGCGTAATTTCAACTGTACCGGCTCCAACTACACCGGCTTGCTAAGGTCACGGTGATTCGCCCGCACCGCGTATCCGCCTTTCTTCAGTCGCTTTCGGATCGCATCGGCAATCATTACGGATCTGTGGTGTCCTCCAGTGCAACCGAAGGAGATCGTCAAATAGCTCTTACCCTCACGAACATAGTGCGGTAGCAGGTAGATGAGCAGGTCGGAGATCCGCTCGATGAATTCCACAGTCTGCGGAAAGGAACGGATGTAGCGGGCAACACGAGGGTTTCTCCCTGTCAGTTCCCGATACTCGGGGATGTAGTTCGGATTGGGCAGGAAACGGACATCGAAGACGAGATCGCTGTCGGCCGGGACGCCGTGGCGAAATCCGAAGCTATTGACATAAATGAGGATTTTTGACCGCTCGCCTGCTTCGCCAAAGATCTCGTGAGTCAGAGTGCGGAGATCATGCACGTTGAATTTCGTAGTGTTGATCGTATGCGCGGATAGTTTCCGGACCGCCTCCAGTTGGCGCCGTTCCTTCTGGACATTATCCGCGACGGTCCCCTCGGTACCGAGTGGATGGGGCCGCCGGGTTTCGCTGTAGCGCCGAACCAGGGTATCGTCGTCAGCTTCGAGGTAAATGAGCGTGGTGTGGATCTTTCGGGAGATCGTCTTGTAGAGTTCCGGGAACTGGGCGAGCCCACCGCGGATATCGATAACAAGCGCGGCGCGGGTGATATTCGGAGAGTCTTTCGTCAACTCCGCGAAGGTGGGAACAAGATCCATCGGCAGGTTGTCAACGGCGTAGAAACCGAGGTCCTCAAGGCACTTGAGCACAGTCCCTTTGCCCGAGCCGCTGAGGCCGGTAATGATGACGAGTTCCGGTTGCGGTGTCGTGCCCCGCGTAGCCTTCTTGCTCATCACGAGCGCTCCGCAGATTCAGTCCGGATCAACGGAAGGCCGCGGGGGCCCTCCGTCAGGCCTCCACCAGGTCGAAGTTACCGTCCCGACGGCGGAGGAGAACTGACAGACGGTCGCTTTCGGCATCCCGGTAGACCAGATAGTTCCGCCCATCCTCAAGTTTTAGCAGCGCCTCTTCCAGCGTGAGCGGTTTCTGATTCGCACGGTGATTCACCCGGAAGACCTGCCCGCTGACCGGAGGCTCTTCGGCCTCTTCTATCGGCGCGAGTTCCGGTTCGGCGACCGGTTGAGAACGCAAGGACTGCTCCGGCCCGCGATGCGTGGCGCGGAACTTGGCCCTCAGCTTGCGAACCTGTTTTTCGAGCTTGTCGACAGCCGTCGTCATGGCGGTCAGCAAATCCGGCGACGAGCCGACTCCAACCATGACGTGGTCACGGACATTGACTGTTATTTCAGCATTGTGGGCGTGACGTTCGGACGTGAGAACGAAGTGCGCCTCACGCTCCTCCTTGCCGTCCACAACCTTCGCCAGTTTCTTGAGCTTTGATTCCAGCTTCTGTCGCTGGGCAGGAACTAACGAATCCAGCTTCCCTTTATAAGCGACTTTCATGATTCCCTCCGTGCATCAAACCCAGGGGAGCGTCCGGCTGGGATTCTACTCGCGAACCCGCCGGTAATGTGTTGAAGGTATTTTCATGTCCTCCCGGTACTTTGCCACAGTCCGGCGGGAGACATCAAAACCCTCTTTTTGGAGTTGGTGAGCGAGATGGTCGTCGGTGAGCGGGTGGCGGCAGTCCTCCTCCTCAATCATCTTCTTGACTTTTCGCTTCAGCACGAGCAGCGGAATTTCCGCGCCGGCCCGCCCTTTCACCGGCTCGGAGAAAAGCTCCCGCAATTCAAAGAATCCCTGCGGAGTGTCCGCATACTTATTAGCGACGGCGCGGCTAACGGTGGAAGGGTCAACACCGAGTTCCTCGGCCACCTCCTTGATCATCATAGGTCGCAATTCGTCGATGCCGCGCTCGAGGAAGTCTCGCTGCCGCCGGACAATGGACTCGCAAACGCTCAGAATCGTCTGGCGCCGGTGATCGATGCACTTAATCAGCAGGAAGGCTGATTCATAGCGCTGTTTGACAAATTCCCGGACCTCTTTGCTCTCTTTGCTTTTCCGGTCTTTCATATACCGGTAGTTCAGATTGACCCGAAGTTGTGGCGAGCCTTCTTCGTCGAACCGAATTACATAG
This sequence comes from uncultured Solibacteraceae bacterium, assembly GCA_964468205.1. Lineage (GTDB taxonomy): Bacteria > Acidobacteriota > Terriglobia > Bryobacterales > Bryobacteraceae > CAWELS01. The sequence goes on from CAYXVG010000001.1 coordinate 188,502, forward strand.
TCGTCGCCTTCCTTGACGATGAAAATCTCCGGAGCGACGGTTTCGGTTTCTCGAGCCGAAAAACGGGCGCCCGGGTGGGGGTCAAGTTCCTGAATGTGCTCGATTTCGGCGTCTAGTTCATCAACCGTTATTCCGATGGCCTTTGCCAATTCTTTCTTCTTGTGACTGGCGAGCAGCTTTATATGATCGGAAATGATTGTCCAGGCGAGCGTGCCGTCCTCGTCGTGGGCCTTCAATTGCAGTAGAAGGCACTCGCGCAGATCCCGCGCGCCTACACCCGCGGGGTCGAGAGATTGCACGACCTCTAGGGCCTGCTCAACCTCTTCCATCGGGTGATCGCCCGACGTAGCGATTTCCTCCAGGCTGGCTTTCAGATATCCGTTGCTATCAATGTTGCCAATAATGGAATCCGCGGCGTCCCGGACGCCTTCGCTGAGCACGAGCATGCTAAGTTGCTGCTCAAGGTAGTCCGCCAGAGTTACTGGAGCCGACAGAAAGGTCTCAAACGACGGCTTGTCGATCGGTTCGGATGCGGGAGCCTTATAGCCTGGATCAAGATAATCCTGGAAGAAAGACCCGAGGTCGATGTCTTCAAACGGGTCCGTTGCGGTCTCGGATAGACTTGGCGCTTCAGCCGGCGCCGTCTCGGGAGACTTCTCCGTCTTATCGCCGGATTTGTCAGTTGAATCCGAGCCGATGGTCTCCCGAATCGCCTCGAGAATTGCCTCGTCGGCCGGATGCGGGTCCTTTTCCCGCTCGCTTTCCAGGATGGCCTGGACCTCTTCAGCGGTTAGTTCGTCCTGACTGCCGGTGGACTCCTCGAGAAACGGATTCTCGGAGATCTCTTGCCGGATCCGGTTCTGCAAATCCAGGCGATTGTACTGAAGCAAGGTGGACTTGAGAACCTGGGCAAACGTCAGCTTCTGTGTCTGTTTGAGATTTGGCGCCAGCCGCTGACTCAGCGAGAGATTGCTCATCTGCCATCATTATACCCGCAGGTAACCGCGTCCCGGCCGGACATCGTGGCTGTCTCAGGGGTATTTACCATAACAGGGCGGGCTTCGGCCCATCAGGCCGCGGGGAGTTCTGCGGTCATTTTTCCACGACGTCGAGGCCCGGCCACTAAGAAAAGCGGCGGGGTTCGAGGATGAGCCGCGAGAAGGGTGGATCAACCGGTTCTCGTCTGCTGAACCTATTTGCCAGAGCGGTTCTCACCGCCGCGCTGGCAAGGGGCAGTCTGTGGGCCGGGCGGGAGTTCGTGGCCTTGCCGGGTGACGAGGTGGCATTTCGGGAGTTGCTGCTTCGTACAACCCAAATGTGGATCTCTCCTCTCTGCTCCAATTCCTGGCGGCCGGCGCCAAGACAAAGCCCCAGCGACAATACCGGACTTCTCTGCGACGGTTGCCGGCGGGATTCACGGAATCTGGCATTTTCAAGCAGTTAGCGCAAAGTCCGTGGGTTTACTGCGGGAAGCCAAACCGAATTCGGCAATCGGCCGTTGGAGCGCCCGACGACCCTGCTGGGCGGAGCGGGCCGCTCTCGCAACCGTGCACGCGCCGGCCTTGGGAGACTGATCCCCAATCAGTACCTGGAGGCTACCGGGCCAAGTGCGAACCGGATCAAGGTGTTCACACTCGATAGGGGAGCGGGCGGCACTCATCCGGACTTCGTGAACGCCGGCGGTGGATCCAATGACTCGGCCGTCTAAGGACAGGTCACGTGTGCCCAGAGTCAGGCGCTGGTTGCCAACACGATGTCCGCGCCGGCATGCACCTGGTTGGGCGATCACGGCCACGGTGCTCATGTGGCGGGAACGGCCGGGGCGGCCACGAAAACGGGCTGGCCTGTCAGTACGGCATTGCGACCGGGGGCTTCACGACGTACATCGGCCGAAGAGGCAGCATTGTTCCGGTCTGGTTGCGGGTGGAGCGATCCGCAGACCGGTTTACGGTGTACCGTTCGCCCGATGGAGCGGCGCGGACCCAGGTTGGGGGCACAATGGCGCTCGGCATGAACGAAACGGCATATGCGGGTCTTGTGGTAGGCGCGGCGAGTGTGTAACAGCTTTCAGCAGCGGTCTTCGACAACGTCAGCGTGACGGTAGCCGGGCCGGAACCCGGGAGAGTTACTGCATCCAATAGCTGAGCCGCCGCGTCTGTTGCGTACGCATTACGCGGTTTCGCTCCGTGGGTCCGAGGGACATTCATCCTCGCGCCCGGCTACATCACAGATAGATCTTGATGTGTTTGAGGGCAGCTTGCGAGGAAAACCGCTACCATTGATCGTATGCCTGACCTCAGCGCCGCCGGGATAAAGGAATCAGTGGAGAAGACCGGCATAACTGCCCCGGTGAAGATCACGAACCCCAAGTAGAGCGAAAACGATGCCAGCTTCGGACTCCTCTGCCCGCCCCCCACAAGGAAAAAACCCGCTGGAGAAAGCCCTATCATTGTTCAGCACAGTGAATGCGGGTGAAGGCGGCACTGTGGTGCTGCTGTTTCTGAACGCTTTCATCATGATGGGGCTGTACTACATCTTGAAACCAGTTCGGGAGGGGCTGATCCTTTCGGGCTTCGGCGCCGTGATCAAGAGCTATTCGAGCGCGGCTCAAGCGCTCTTGTTCGTGGTCGTGGTTCCCGCGTACGGAGCTTTCGCGGCACGGGTGAATCGCGTTTGGCTCCTCTCCGGGATGACATTATTCTTCATCTCGAATTTGGCGCTGTTCGTCATCGCGCTGGGCGCCGGCATGAACATCGGAGTGGTGTACTACATCTGGCTTGGGGTCTTCAATTTCATGATCGTCAGCCAGTTCTGGGCGTTTGCAAATGACGTCTACACCGAGGAGCAGGGAAAGCGGCTGTTCCCGATAGTTGGGATCGGGGCCTCGGGCGGCGCGCTCGCCGGGGCATGGCTCACCGCGGAAGCGTTCGAGAAGATGTCGAATGGCGCGTTGATGACCCTTGCCAGCGCACTGTTGGGAGTCTTTATTCTCTTGATCGTATGGGTCAACCAAAGAGAGAGTTTCTCCCCGAGCGGAAAGGACACAAAAGCAAGTGAAGTGCTGAGCAAGGAAGGCGGGTTCGGGCTGGTGCTCAGAAACCGGTATCTTCTGCTGATCGCGCTCTTCGTCCTACTGCTGAACCTCGTCAACACCGTGGGAGAGTTCATTCTCGGCAGTCTCTTCGAACAGGAGGCGCTGGCGCGTATTGGCGCTGGCGAGGAGTTCCGAGCTGAACGCGGCGAGTTCATCCGGACCCTCTACGCGGAGTTCTTCGGCTGGGTGAATCTGATTGGGCTTCTGATTCAGAGCTTCCTCGTTTCGCGGTTTATCAAGTATCTCGGAGTCCGCGGCACTTTGTTCATCGGTCCCTTGATGTCGCTCGTCACGTACGGTACGACTGCCCTGCAGCCGGTACTGAGCGTAGTGAGGGGAATGAAGATCGCCGAAAACTCGAACGACTATTCCACCAACAACACAGTCCGGCAGTCTCTGTTCCTCCCCATGTCGCGGGACGTGAAGTACAAGGCGAAAGCGGCTATCGATACGTTCTTCGGCAGGGCCGGAGACGCCTTGCAAGCACTGGTCGTGTTCATCGGCACTCAGCTTTCGCTGGCGATTCCCGGTTTCGCCCTCATTAACGTTGCGTTCGTCGCCGTTTGGATCGGCGTCGCGGCCGGCATCGTCAAAGAACGGAAGCGGTTCACCACTGAGAGCTGAGAATTCTCGCATTTTGACCGAACAGCGGATCGAATGGAATCGAGATTCTGATAAGCTTGAGCCGGAATTCCATGTCACGCTCCGCGATCTCACTTATCGCCTCTCTGCTGATCCTTTCGAGCCTGTCATGCCGCTCTCCGGAAACCGCGCCGTCGCCGCCCAACATTGTCTTCATCTTCGTTGACGACATGGGCTACGGCGACCTGAGCGTCACGGGGAACACCGACGTTTCAACTCCGAGTATCGACGCTCTCGCGGCCGCGGGAATCCGCTTCACGCAGTTTTACGACGCTTCCCCAATCTGTTCGCCGTCGCGCGTCGCTGTTACCACCGGCCAGTACCCGGCGCGGCATCTGATCAACTCGTACCTCAATAACCGCACTCGAAACCGCGAGCGGGGGATGCGCGACTTCCTGGACCCGTCAGCCCCGGCAATCGCGCGAGCGTTTCAGCAAGCCGGCTACGCTACAGCCCATTTCGGCAAGTGGCACATGGGCGGCGGCCGGGACGTCGACGACGCACCCCGTCCGCAAGCCTACGGTTTTGACGAATCTCTGGTATCGTTCGAGGGGCTCGGCGACCGAATCCTGCCGCCGGGGCGGCTCTCGGAACGAAGCGAGAAGCTCGGCCAAGGAGAGATCCGCTGGGTGGAGAAACACGAGCAGACGCAAATCTACGTCGACCGTTCCATTGACTTCATCACGCGCAACAAAGATAGACCTTTCTATCTGCACCTCTGGCTGAACGACGTCCACGACGCGCACCGGCCGAGCGCCGAGATGCTGCAGCCGTTCATAAGTCTCAGCGACAACCCGAATGTGCAGAAGTTCTATGCCGTACTCGTTGAAATGGACCGCCAGATCGGCCGGCTGATCACCGCCGTCGACGAAATGGGCCTCGGAGAGAGTACCCTCATCGTTCTCACATCCGACAACGGACCAACCGCGTGGCCGCGGTACTACAAAGAAGGCTGGCCGCCGGCCGGTTCCACGGCGGGATTCCGCGGACGCAAATGGAGCCTCTACGAGGGGGGAATCCGGATGCCCCTGATCGCGCGGTGGACGAATAAAATCTCCGCGGGAATCGTTGACGATACGACGATCATCGCGGCCGTAGATCTGTTCCCCAGCTTCGCAACCCTGGCCGGTATTAAGACGCCGCCAGTGGATTTCGACGGCGTGGATATGAGCGCCGCAGTGCTGGGGAGGCCGGTCGAGCGGGCCCGGCCCCTCTTCTTCGAGTACGGGCGGGACGAGACATACCTGAAGCCGGGTCTGGATCAAGATCAGAGTCCCAACCTCGCGGTCCGCGACGGCCGCTGGAAGCTCCTCGTCAACGACGACGGGTCGCGGCTCGAGTTATACGACTTCGACCAATCCACCCGCGAGCGCGACAACGTCGCCGAACGCTTTCCAGAAGTAGCCGCGCGCCTGTCCGCTGAGTTGCTTGAGTGGCGCAGGTCTCTGCCAACACTGGACGATTGAGCTACTCGTATCGGAGCGCTTCGGCCGGGGCGATGCGTGTGGCTGCCCGGGCGGGATAAAGAGTAGCCAGAAAACTCACCAGGATTGCTGCAGCGGGCACCCAGAGGGCGTCGATCCAGCGCGGATCAAACGGAACATAGCTGAGCGAGTAGACTTCCGCGTCGAGCGGGATCCAGCGGTACTTGTCGGCAAGAAAGCTCACTGAATACCCGATGATGACACCGACAACGGAGCCGACCGCTCCGATAATAACACCCTGCATAACGAAAATGTTCCGAATCTGCTCACGCCGGCACCCCATGGACATCAGCAGGGCCACATCACGCTGCTTTTCCATTACCATCATGATGAGCGTGATAAGTATGTTGAGGGCCGCCACCAGTTGAATCAGGCCGATGGTGATCACCGTAACCACTCGCTCCATCTTGAGCGCACTCAGCAATTGCCGGTTTTGCTCCATCCATGTCGTGGGCGCGAGATCCGGTCCGATGATCTGCTTCGCCGCCTCGGCCACCGCGGGCGCGCGGTGAATGTCATCCAACCGAAGTTCGATCGAGTTCACCACGTCCTTAACCGCCAGTACCTTCTGAGCCGACCGCAGCGACGTGAAGGCCCAGTGAGCATCCAGCTCATGGAACCCAGACTCAAAGATGCCGATCACCCGGAAGCGGTAGATACCCGGGCGCGGACCGAAAGGCGTCAACTCGCCCTGGGGGCTGATCACCGTAACAACGCTGTTGAGCAGCATGCCGGTACGGGACGCCAATCTCGAGCCCAGCACGATTCCGGCGTGATCAGCCTCGGTCTCCTCCAACCCCTCTAGGCTGCCCTCCCTCAGGTGGTTGAGAACCTCAACCGGATGTACGTCCACATCCGGCCGTATGCCCTTGATTACAGCTCCGTCAGACTGAAGCGGCCCGCTGAGGAACACCGGTGCGTAGAGAGTGGGTTCAGCCGTCTCGACATGAGGGAGCCCCTCGAGTTGCTCCACCAGGGTCTGCCAGTTCTCGATTCCATAGCCCGGTTCCTTCTCGAGGATGCTGACGTGGGCGGTGGCGCCGAGCAGACTCTCCTGAAGAGTGTTGCGGAAACCGGCGTTGATCGCCAGAGCCACGATCAACGCCATCACCCCCGCGGCGACGCCGAGAATCGAGATACCGGTGATGATGGAAATAACGGCCTGCTTGCGTTTCGCCTTCAGGTAGCGGAGCGCGACAAAGAACTCGAAACGATTCCACACCGCCGGCTACCCGTCGAACTTGCGCATACTCGCGGCGAGGCCGATCTGACCTTCCGGACGAAGCAGCGGGAAGAGGATAACGTCGCGGATCGATTTCGAATCCGTGAGAATCATGGTGAGCCGGTCAATGCCGATGCCCTCGCCGCCGGTCGGAGGCAGCCCGTGGCACATCGCCCGCAGGTAGTCCTCGTCCATCAGATGCGCCTCTTCGTCTCCACGTTCGCCCATGGCGAGCTGCATCTCGAAACGGCGGCGCTGTTCCTGAGGGTCGTTCAACTCGGAGTAAGCGTTGGCGATCTCCATCCCGGCGGCATAGATCTCGAAGCGTTCGACGAAGCCCGGCTCGCTGAGCTTATTTTTCGAGAGCGGTGAAGTCTCGATGGGATAGTCGTGGACGATGGTTGGCTGGATCAGTTGTTCTTCGACGTTCTCTTCGAAAATCTCCACCAATTGCTCGCCCGGAGTCGCCTTCCGCGAGTGGGCGCTCAGCCAGGCGGGATCCTTGAGTTGCTCCATGGAGGGCCTCTCATCACCCCGCCAGAACTCAACGACTGCCTCGCGCACCGTGAGACGCCGGATGTTCTCGAAATCCAGGGTCTCCCCCTGGTAGCTCACCCGGGCCGATCCCGTCGCTTCCACGGCGGCCTGCCGCAGGAGCCGGCAGGAAAGGTCCATCATGACGTGGTAATCGGCGTAGGCCTGGTAGAACTCGAGCATGGTGAATTCCGGATTGTGCTGGGTCGAGATTCCTTCGTTCCGGAAATTCCTGTTGATTTCATAAACCCGCTCCATGCCGCCGGCCACCAGCCGTTTCAGGTAAAGTTCCGGAGCGATGCGGAGATAGAGATCGAGGTCCAATGTGTTGTGGTGCGTGACGAAGGGACGAGCAGCGGCGCCACCATATATGGGCTGCATCATAGGCGTTTCCACCTCGATATAGCCCTCGCCCTCCAACTCCCGGCGCATGGCCGCAATAATCCGGCTGCGCTTCACGAAGACGTCGCGCACTTCGACATTGCTGATGAGATCGAGGTAACGCTGCCGGTAGCGAGTCTCGACATCCTTGAGCCCGTGCCACTTTTCGGGCAGGCTTTGGAGCGCCTTGCTCAAGAAGAACAGCCTCTCGGCCATTACGCTGAGTTCGCCGGTGCGGGTGCGGAAGAGCTTCCCCTCGATGCCGACAATGTCGCCAATATCGAGGAGCCGCTTAAAAAGCTCGAATTCGGCTTCGGCAAGCCTGTCCTTACGAAGGTAGACCTGCAGCTTACCGCCGTCCTGCTGGAGGTGGGCAAAGCCGGCCTTCCCCATCGGCCGCATCGTCATCACCCGCCCCGCGATGCGCACGTTCACTGGCTCGTTTTCCAGCGCCTCAGCCGGCGTTTCGCCGTAAGACTCGATAATCAGGGGGATTGTGTGGGAATAATCAAATCGCTGCCCATAGGGCTGAAAGCCTAGCGCCTCAATCTGCTTGACGCGGTCCAGGCGCTGGCGCAAAATCTCTTCATCAAGGGCCAATGGGCATTCTCCTCAAACACCCCATTATAAGCGTGAGGTCCCAGATCGCCGCCGGAAGTTGGTTCCGGCGAGCCGCACTAAGCTTTTCTGGCCAATCCGCCGACATGAGTTATAGGATGAAGGTGGTGCGAGCGAGGACGGAGTCCGCCCGGACCGTTTCGGGCGGGACAGACGAGACCAAAAGGTATAATTGTGCGTTGACCGCTGTTTCCATCGTGATCCCAGCCTATGACGAGGAAGAGCGGCTCCCGGCAACCCTGAATGCAATTCTTTCCTACTTGCGCAAGAAGCAGGACCTTGACGCCGAAGTGCTGGTGGTGAATGATGGGTCCTCGGACGGCACTCACTCCGTGGCAGCGTCTTTCGGCAAGGAAGACATTCCGGTGCGGGTGCTGGATAATCCCGGAAATCGTGGCAAGGGCTACTCGGTCCGGCACGGGATGCTCGAAGCTTCCGGCGACTGGGTACTTTTCACCGACGCGGATCTCTCGGCGCCGATAAAGGAACTTGACACACTACTCTGGGAAGCCCGCCGGCAAGATGCTGATGTCGCCATCGGCTCCCGGGCAATTGACCGGTCGCTGATTGGCGTGCATCAGTCCGCCTTTCGGGAGAATGCCGGACGGGTATTTAATCTCTTGATGCGCCTGCTGACGGGGCTGCCCTTCGCCGATACGCAGTGCGGCTTCAAGCTGTTTTCGAAAGAGGCGGCGCGGGAGGTCTTCAGCCGGCAGCGCATTGACCGCTTCGGCTTTGACGCCGAGGCCCTGTTTATTGCCCGCCTGAAGGGATTCAAGTGTATCGAAGTCCCGGTTCGCTGGGATCATGTTGAGGGCACCAAAGTCAGCATGTTCCGCGACAGCCTCAACATGTTCCTCGACCTCGTCCGGATCCGCGTTTATCAGCTCAGAGGCTTCTATCGCTGAGACCTCCACAGCGCCCCGGCCTCCCGGGATGTCGATCTTTCTGTAAATTTCGGTAGTAGTAGCGATAGAGTAGCTCCCATGCTCAGGAACACCGTTGTATTCCTCTCTATCCTCGGACTGTTGGCGCCCGTGCTGTTCGCCGACGATATCACCGTAGAGATCAACTGCAACGATCAACGCCAAACTTGGGACGGGTTTGGCGTGAACTATGTGGAAACCGCACAGACGCCCGACTACCAGACGTGGCCGCAGGAATACGGCGGTTTTGGCGCCCTCTCGGAGGCGGACAACGACAACAACAGCCCATGGATCCTGGACCAATCCAGGTTTGACCATGCCACCTCCACTGAGTGGATACGGTATTTCGTCCGGGAAGGGCTCAAGATGGCGCGGGCGGCCGGGCATGAACGTGGCCGGCGTTTACGCCAGCGACCCTGACCTCTAACTGATGGCATTTGCAAAATCCGCAACATCCAACCCCGACGCCTTCGTCGTGATGAACCGGACCGAGCCGGCCAAGAGGTTCCGCGTCAAGGTTCGGGGTACGAGCCATGCTGAGTTCGACGCTTACCGTACATCACCCTCGGAGAACTACAGATCATTAGGCCCACTGGCAGTTGAAAATAGGTTTGTTTCCGTCGAGGCGCCCGCCCGGTCTGCTACTTCGCTCTTCGGAAAGTGAGTGGGGACGCAGCCATGCCCCCGCCGGCACGCAGGCGGGTGACGGGCTCAGAGTAGTGGCCTGCTTGGAAGATCGTCCCCGACGCCGAGCGGAGCCGGAATCCCCTGCAGCAGAGGGCAGTGGCCGTGCATCGGGATCTGAAACAACATACCATATCCGATAGGGATGAAGACAATCTTCCAATTTGCGCTCTTCAAACAGCACAAAGTCGTATGAATTCAATGACTTAATTTTTCGATATTCGGGGTTGATTTTCCCGGATACACGTGTTACGATCGAAAGTAATCAGATAAGTCGTCATTGACTTATAGCATCCCCGGCGACGAGGCCCAGCTCGTCGCCAGCCCCTCTGAGTGAAGCCCGGCGGCCCAGCGCCGGGCTTCTTTCTTTCTGATCTGATCTTCCAGAAACAGTTAGAGGCGGGCAGCGCCGTCGCGCCACCCGCCTCATCGGGTCCGGAAGGACTCGCAGGCCGAGTCCAACTGGTCCGTCTCCGTTGCTACCGGTTCCGGAATCCTTGGGGGCCCGGGCCAACCATCGGGCCACCCCCGAATCCTCCTTTGCCGCGCCTGCCTCGCCTGCCGTCTGCCCCGAGCCCGAGAATCATGCGGGCCTGGGCCAGGGCGGGCATCAGTTCAGCCGCCTCTTCAAGCTTGGCCAGGCCAGCTTCGGCGTCCGGTCCCCAGGACTTGATAATATTTCGGACCGCTTCGCGGTTCTGCTCATGCGCCGCCTTGATTTCTTCCTGCTTCGCCTCGATCTGGAGGACAAGCTCGCCGATTACAGCGGTGTTCTGGGCGGCGTTCTCCGCTTCCACCGCGGCCTTGAGTTGCTCACGGAGGTCACGAAGTTCCTGGAACTCGGCCCTCATACCCTCCATTTGGGCCCTCTGCTGCTCGCGCAGTGCCTTAACCTTCTCCGCCAAATCCGCCGGTTCCATGTTGAACACCTCCGCCAGAGCCGCCAGCCGGGCTCCCGGCTCAGGCGCTCCCTCCGGGGGTACACCGGGGCCACCCGGGCCAAACGGCTGTGCCGCCAGCATGCCGGCGAAAACAATCATCGAAAGGATCACTCGTTTCATGGTTCACTCCTTGTCTGTGTCTCTGGTCTGGATTCCAGTATCTGCTTCCACTTGAAGCCCGATGGGCTTGTTTTCCAGCTCTCACCCTCTCAAACGAATCGTGGCGTGATTGGGATTACACTCCTCGCCTTTTTTGCTATAAACTGAGCTCTAACGTTTACCCGCGACCCGAAACAGAATGGCCCCGGCAATGCCAAATCCGGAAGACTCATCACTCCGCCGGGAGCGCCGGAGCGCATTCTCCGGCCGGATCCGCATTACATGGCAGGACCCTGGCAGCGCACCGCACTTCAGCTATGCCAACGGCATCAACATCTCCCGGAGCGGGTTGGCTTTCCTCGCCGACGAGGAGATCCCAGTACGAACGATCGTGGGCTTTGAGATCCCGAAAACGAAACTGAAAGCGAGCGGTTCGGTCCGATATTGCCGGCGAAAGGGACTGAAACAGATCATCGGGATCGAGTTCACCGGCTCATTCCACTGGAATCCCGAAACGAGTCCGATACCCGGCCTGTAGACTAGAAGTCAAACTGAAGCTGGCGGCGGCTGATGAAAATGTGCGAATTCCGCCGCAGCGATGGCGCCGCCCGCATGGCGATCGTGCCGCCGACCTGACCTGCAATCTGCTCGGCGACCGTCCGCTCATGGTCATGATCATCCATGGGCGGCCCGCCAGTCTCCTGGATCCACCTTGTGGTGAGGAGGTTCAATCGCTGCTCCAGTTCCGCGTCCGCGCACTTCCATTCCCCCCGCCGCAAGAACGCTTTGCGCGTGCCGATACGCACCAGGATTCCCATAACCTCACTATCTTAAGCCAGATGCGTGGAAAGACAATACTCCTCTCCGTTTCGCCGCTACTCTTTGAGATTGACGCGGATCAGCTCTTTGTCGTTCCGCGTTACCAGGTGCCCGTTCGCATAGGCCGGATGAACCCAATTCACGCCTCCGGCTGCACGCCGGTTTCCGGATCGCGATGTCGGCTCGATGAGTCGCGTGCGATCAATCTCCTGGTAGCCGCGCGGCGACAGCCTGGCGATGATGAGCTCGCCCGCGTCGTTGTTAATGAAGTACCGGTCGCCGTTTCGGACGATGAATCCCGCCGCCCACCGCGCCTTCTCGCCGGTCACGGCTACCGTTTCCCACACCCGCTCGCCGGTGGCGGCGCGAAGGCATCGCATCTGCCCGTAGCTGCAGATACCGTAGATGTAGTCCCCATCTATAACCGGCGTTGTGATGAGAGCGTGCAGGCCGTCCGAGCGGATTTCGCTATCACTGTTACCCTTCCACAGCCGGGACGCCGCCGGCTTGCCGGCCGCCAGCTCCATCATGAGGGAACCGTTGAAAAAGGACGAAACCAGCAGCCGCGATCCACTGACCACGGGCGTCGCCACCGGTAGGCTCAGGTGAACCCGGAACGGTTCTTCCCAGTAGACTTCTCCCGTCGACGGATTGAGCGACGTAAGGGCTGTCGAATGCCACATGATGAGTTGGCGGGCGCCTCCGGCCTCTACGAAAATCGGCTGCGAGTATCCCGGCTCCGTGTCGCCGGACAAAGCCCGCCAGGCCGCCTTGCCCGTTCTCTTATCGAAAGCGATTACATTGGCCTCTGGTTCGCCGCCGGCGAGGCAGTACACGCGGTCCCCGTCCACCAGCGGCGCCGCCGCGAAGCCCCACACCGGCATCGACGCTCCAAACTCCTTTTGGAAGTCGCGCCGCCACACCTCCGAGCCGTCCCTGGTGTTTACGCAGACTAGGACGCCGGATGCGCCGAGCATGTACACCAGGCCGCCGTCAACGGTGGGCGTTGCCCGGGGGCCAATGGCGTAGGTACTGGCCAGCCCCGTGTAGTCCGCTTCCCATTCATGCGCCCATATCAGCTCCCCGGTCTCCTCCGAGAGGCAGAGCAGCCGTTCGACCCCTCGATTCGGCGCGGTCTGTCGAAAGTCGCCCACGTAGACCTTCCCCGCGGCTACCGACGGACCGCTAAAGCCGCCGTTGACCGGTGTGCGCCACCTCACCGTGAGGCCCTGTTCGGGAAATCGCTCCAGCAAACCGGTCTCGTTCCATTCCCCGGCGCGGCCTTCGCCGCGCCACTCCGGCCAGTCGTCGGCGCCGGCGTTTCCGGCAATCAAGAGAGCTGAAAGCAGTCCCAGAAGCAGTCGCATGGAACCAGAATATCAGCCGGTCCACCGGCCCCTGCGCGCGGCGAGTATTCACAGGTTCGATTCCGGCCCGCACGTGATAAACTCACACTGTCTAGCCGGGTGCGACTTGGCGATGACCGTCTCACGGAGAGACCGCGAAGGGGAAGTGCCGTGAAGCCGCTGGGACTCAGTATAGTTGTCACCGGAGCGCTGGCGGCAATTTCGCTCGCGACAGCCTGGCGAATCAGTGCCCAGTATGCGCCGGTAACGGTCGCACAGTTCGCGGAGAAGCCTGCCCCGATCACCATCGACTATCCTCAGGACGAATCTATCTTCCCGCCCGACATCACTGCTCCAACGTTTCTCTGGCGCGACGGGTCGAAATCCGCCCGGTTATGGCTGATCAAAGTGGAGCTCGCCGCCGGAGAGCCGGCGATCCAGGTGAAGTCCCGGGGCGGGCGAATGCGCCTCGGCGAGTTGGATCCTCGCGCCGTCTCGGATACGAATGAGCCACCCACGCTCACCCCCGAACAAGCCGCGGCTCAGGCTTGGAAGCCGGAGGCCCAGACCTGGGAGGCAATTAAGAAGCACTCGGTGAGGCGGCCGGCAAAGGTGTCGATCACGGGTTTCGAAGACGAGGATTTCAGCCGTGCCGTCTCCTACGGCGAACTGAACATTCAGACCTCGGAAGACCCCGTGGGCGCGCCCATCTTCTACCGCGACGTACCGCTTATGCCCTCGGAGTTGGAGAAAGGGTTCATCAAGCCGCTCGCCAAGAGCGCCGTCCCGCTCATCAGTTGGAAACTGCGCAACGTGCATGAGCCCGCCAGCCGGCTGCTGCTGACGGGCATGTACACTTGTGCTAACTGCCACTCTTTTTCCGGCGACGGCCGGACGCTCGGCATGGATCTGGACGGTCCCCAGAACAACAAGGGGATGTACACTCTCGCCTCCATTCAGCCGCAAATGACCATCCGCAACGAAGATGTGATCGAATGGTCCTCGTTCCTGGGCAAGCAGGAAGGGAACGTCAGGCTCGGTTTCATGTCGCAGGTCTCGCCGGACGGCCGGCACGTGGTCACGATGATCAACGGATCTGAGGCCGGGCTAAAGACACCGGAGTCGAAGCCGCGCCCGCCGAGCAAGCGCAAGAAGGTGGTAAGCGGCTTCTACGTGGCCAATTTCAAGGACTACCGCTTCCTCCAGGTCTTCTATCCGACCCGTGGAATCCTCGCCTGGTACAGCCGGGCGGACGGCAAACTGCACACTCTGCCCGGCGCCGGCAACCCCCGGTACGTGCATACTGGAGCCGTCTGGAGCCCCGATGGAAAGTACCTCGTGTTTTCGAGGGCCGCCGCCCGTGACCCCTATGTCGACGGCCAGCCACTCGCCGAACACGCCAACGACCCCAACGAGACGCAGATTCAGTTCGACCTCTACCGGATTCCGTTTCGTGGCGGCGAGGGTGGCCAGCCGCAACCCGTCGCCGGCGCATCGAACAACGGCATGAGCAACAGCTTCCCGAAGGTCTCGCCCGACGGGCGCTGGATCGTCTTTGTCCAGGCTCGCAACGGCCAACTGATGCGCCCCGACAGCCAGCTCTACATCGTCCCCGCGGAAGGCGGTCAGGCGCGCCGCATGCGATGCAACACTCCGCTCATGAACTCATGGCACAGCTTCTCGCCCAACGGCCGGTGGCTCGTCTTCTCCTCCAAGGCCCGCTCCCCCTACACGCAGATGTACCTGACCCACATAGACAAGGACGGCCGCGACAGCCCGCCAATCCTCATTGAAGATGCCACCGCCGCCAATCGAGCAGTCAATATTCCCGAGTTCGTCAATCTTCCGCCCAACGGCCTGATGAAGATCGACGTTCCGGCCGTCGAGTTCTACCGGGTCTTCGATCACGCATCAGAGCTGTCGGATGGGGGCGACTTCGAAGCGGCCGTCCAGAAATGGCGACAAGCGGCGCAACTCGGTCCTGACAATGCCAGCGCGCGCCTGAATCTTGGCATCGCTCTCGCCGAAACGGATCAGATCGACGAGGCGATCATTCGATACCGGGAAGCCCTGGCCCTCGACCCCGGCTACGCCGAGGTCTACAACAATCTCGGCTCGGCCCTGGCCAGGCAGGGGAAACTGGACGAGGCGATTGAGCACTATCGGAAGTCGGCGGAGATAGATCCCGAGTCGGCCGAGGTCCATAACAACCTCGCCGTCGCGCTGGTCCGGACCGGGCGTCTTGACGAAGCGATCGACAGCTTCCGCCGGGCTGTCGAGATCAAGCCCGGCTCCGCCGAGTTCCACAACAACCTCGGGCGAGCCTTGGCTGGAAAAGGAGATGTGGAGCGGTCTATCATCCATCTGGAGCGAGCCCTCGATGCAGACCCCGGCTATCTTCAGGCTCACAACAACCTGGGCCTGGTCCTCGCTGGAATTGGCCGCCTCGAAGAAGCGATTGGCCATTTCCGGAAAGTTCTTGAAGCCAACCCCGGAGCCGCCGCCGTAGAGGAGAGCCTCGGAAGCACGCTAGTCAGGCTCGGTAGGTCCGAGGAGGCGATCATCCACCTCCACCGCGCGGTGGAACTGAATCCCAACTCCCCCGCGGCCCACAATAGCCTCGGTGCGGCCCTCGTCTGGAGTCGAAGGCCCGATGAGGCGATTCCTCATTTCGAAAAGGCGCTGGAATTGAACCCCAGGCTTACTGAGGCTCATCACAACTTGGGCGACATCCTCCACTATCTGCAGGGTAGAAGCCGCGAGGCGCTCGCCCACTGGCGTGAGGTGCTCCTCGCCGACCCCAACCATGTGCTCGTTCTGCAGCAGACGGCGCGGGTGCTGGCAACCAGCCCCGATGCCAGCCTGAGAGATGGGGCCGGAGCCGTTGCGCTGGCCGAACGCGCGGCCGAATTCTCGGGCGGCCGCGACCCGGCGGTCCTCGACACGCTCGCCGCCGCCTACGCCGAGGCCGGGCGTTTCCCGGACGCCATCGCCACGGCTCGCCGGGCCCTTGCGCTCGCCGCTGAAACCAACAACTCACGGCTGGTCGAAGCTCTGGAAGCCGGGATTGCTCTCTACGGCGCCGGAACGCCTCTCCGGCATAATGTGAGTGTGGATCAAGGGCCTTGAACCCGCTCGCGCGCAAGATACTTCCGAGGATTGCCGCCACCGCCGCGGCCGCGTCGCTCGTGTGGGCCGCGGACGAGAATAAGCAGCCGCACTTCACCGACGTGGCGCCGCTTTCGGATATCTCCTACATCTCCAACAACGACTTCACCGGCCGGAAGTACTTCCAGCAGCCGATGTGCGGCGGCATCGCCATCATCGACTACGACAACGACGGCTGGATGGATATCTTCTTCACCAACGGCGCCAAACTGCCAGAGCTCAAGAAGACCGACCCCTCCTTCTACCAGTGCTTGCTCCGCAACAAAGGCGACAACACCTTCGAAGACGTAACCCGGCAAGCCGGCGCGGCGGGAGAGCACATCGATTTCAGTTACGGCGTCATCGCCGGCGACTACGACAACGACGGCTGGACGGACCTTTTCATCGCCAACTCAGGCAAGAACACTCTTTATCGCAACAATGGCGACGGGACATTCACCGACGTGATCGACGGGTCCGGCCTTGACGCCAAACCGAGGGACACGCTTAGCGTGCAGGCGGCCTGGTTCGACTACGACAATGACGGCCTGCTTGACCTGGTCCTGTCGAACTACACAATATGGACCCCCGAAAACGACAAGCGCTGCGTTCAGGGCAACGTCGAACTCTACTGCAGTCCGAAGCTATATGCCCCGGTGCCGCACCGGCTCTATCACAACCTCGGCGGCGGGAAGTTCGAAGACGTGACCGAACCTTCCGGCTTCGGCAAATCGCCGGGCAAGGGAATGGGCATCGGCATCGCCGACTTCAACAAGGACGGCTGGATGGACGTCTTCGTCGCCAATGACACCGAACCCAACTTCCTCTTCGTGAACCAGGGAGATGGCACGTTCAAGGAGCTCGGGTTGCTGCAGGGCGTGGCCTACAACGATGGCGGAACCATCGTCTCCGCCATGGGCTGCGATGTGAAAGACTATGACAACGACGGCTGGGTCGACGTCTTCTATAACAACCTGATGGGACAGATCTGGGGCCTCTTCCGCAATCAGAGCGGCAAAATGTTCCGCTACGTTTCGCCGGTCGCCAGAATACTCCAGCTCAGCAACCCCCACTCGGGCTGGAGCAACGGCTTCATCGACTACGACAACGACGGCTGGAAGGACATCTACTCCGCTAACGGTCACGTCGACTATGTCGTCGAAAACGCCGCCCAGCACGACACCATGTTCCGGAACCTCGATGGGAAAGAGTTCCTCAACGTAACCCAGCAAATGGGCGAGGATTTCCTACGGATCGGTTTCCAGCGCGGCTCGGCAATCGGCGATCTGAACAACGACGGCTTCATGGATCTGGTGGTGACTTCCCTGAACGAGAAACCGCGAATCCTGATCAATTCCGCCGGCAACGGCGCCCACTGGCTGATGGTGGAGACCCGCGGCCACCGGAGCAACCGGGATGGCATCGGCGCGAACATCACCGTCACCACGGCGTCGGGCCGCACGCTCTACAACCACGTCACCACGAGCGTCGGATTCATGTCGTCCAGCGACAAGCGCGTCCACTTCGGACTCGGCGGCGAGACCGAGATCAACTCGGTGGAGATCCGGTGGCCGAGCGGCGTCGTACAGAAACTCACCGGCGTGAAAGCGGACCAGTTCCTCATGGCCGAGGAGCCCCGGCAATAGCTCTGACCGGTGCGATCACGGCTCTGCGCAGCCTGGAAACAGCAGCTCGCGGAGCCCTTTCATGCAATCACACCGCGGGTCGGGAGCCGTCTCCCCTTCCAGCCGCGCCAATGCGCACCGCGCGGCCAAGTTGTCCAAACCGAGCGCAATCGCGGTTTGGATCTTCTGCCGGGCCTCGGCCGTGCGCCCGCTCTGTTCGAGCATCAGCCCATGAACCAGGTAAGCGCGGTCCCATTCCGGCCAGCGGGTCTCGACACGCACAACCTCTTCTTCAGCCTTCGCGTCGCGGCCGCCCAGGCCGAGCACAATCGCTTTCGTCAATAGTAGTTCGGGATTGTCCGGCGCTCCCTCCATGGCCCGCTCGAGCAGTTCGAGCGCCTCCTCCTGCTGGCCGTAACGTGTTAGCAACAGCGCCGCCTGCCGCGCGATCTCCGGCCTCGCCGTGGAGTGGCGAAGCCCTTCCCGCAACACCCGCTCCGCCTCTTCGGCCCGGCCGGCAGCGTCCAGAATCCGCGCCCGCATGAGAAGATAGTCCCCCGTCTGTTCAGATCCCGGAGGTTCGCCGATCGCCTCCAGCGCCCGCTCCGGCCCTTCCGTGTAGAGGAGCGCCACCGCCAGATCCAAGCGCCCAGCCGGACGCTCCGCCACCGCCTGCTCCAGGAAATCCCGCGCCAGCTCATACTGACCGATGGCAAGCAGTGACCGCCCCGCCTGCTCACGAATCTCGCTGTTCGAGTTCTTGCTCAGCAGTCCCCGAAACTCACCCACCGCCTCCTCTTCCTGGCCGTCAGCGAGTAGCAGGGTGGCCAGGTGCAACTGGAATTCCGCTTCGTCCGGCCGGGACTTTGACCATTCGCGGAATCGCTCGATCTCCCGGCGCCGGCGCTCCGCCGGAGGAAGACTGGCCAGCTCGATCATGCGGGCGGCCGTGCCGTGCTCCCGTCCCTGCGGCGGCCGGACATTCCGGAATTTATCCAGTAGCTCCTGTGCCTCCTCCGCCCTGTCCAGAGCCATTAGGGTACGGCCCAGGTGCATGAGAACCTCGGGATCCTCCGGCGCGATCGCCAGCGCCCGCCGTAAGACATCCTCCGCCTCGGCGTGTTGTCCAAGCGTGAAATAGACCAGGCCGAGCAGATCGAGCGCCCGCGGGTTGTCCGGGTAAAGCCGGACGGCAGTCTCGAGATGCGGCACAGCCTCCTCGGAGCGTCCTAGCCTCTGAAGCAGCCAGGCCCGCGAAACGTGAGCGTCCGTCAGCCCTCCGTCCAGGCGCAGCGCCGTAGCCAGGTGGTCCAAAGCCTCTTCAGGCTCTTCCTCCCAAATCAGGTGTGCCAGGCTATAGTGTGCGGGGGCGTCATCCGGGTGTTTCTCGAGGTAGGTTCTTAACTCCCCCACCCCTTCTTCGCTGCGCGTCTCGGTGTGGCCGAGAGCGCGCCCCCGGTCACGCCTCGCGGTGTCATCGTCAGGAAGCACCTCGAGATACTCGTCCCAAGCGAGGACCGCATCGCCGTAATACCCTGCGTCCTCGGCCGCCAGCGCCAGCGCCCGCAGGATGTCGGGCCGCCCGGGCGCCGCCTTCCTGGCTTGCGCCAGCACGAAGACCGCCCGGCTGGGATCCTCGCGGGCCGCGTGGACCAGCCCCAGCGCGAAAAGCGCGTCGACATCGCCCGGCCGCAACTTCAGCGCCGTTTCGAGCACCCCTTGTGCACGCTCGTAATGCCCGGCGTGCGCCGCCGCCCGGCCCAGGTTGATGAGGACGTCGAAGTTGTCGGGCAACTTCGACGCGACCTCGCTGAACGCCTCCTCCGCGCGTTCAAAGAGACCAATACGGGCGCAGGTAAGCCCGAGCGTGAAGAGCACGCGCGGATCGCCCGCGGCCTGGTCCTCTATCTCGTTCAAAATCGCCAGCGCCGCATTCGGCTTCCCGGCCCAGTGCAATGCCTCGGCCCGCAGCAGCAGCACCGCGAGTCCGGACTCCTTTACCCGCGCCAGGTGCTCGAGCGCTTTTGCCCCCTGCTTCTCATCCGTCGCGAGGCGGGCCAGTTGCAGATTGGCGTTGGGATGATCCGGGACTACCTCCAACAGCCTTTCAAAATAGCCTTGGGCCTTCCGCGGCTGCCCGCATACCAGGTAGTGATTGCCCAGGTTATTCAGTAGCGCGTGTGACGGCGGCCCCTTTGCCAGAGCCTTTTGGTAGAAGGGTTCAGACTCGCCGCAACGGCCTTCCGCATCAAGGCGCGCCGCTTCCCGCAGATCCTGCCCCTGCGCCGCCGCGAGCGAAACAATAAGAGCGGCGGCAATCGCCCAGCCACGGCCCCGCCTGGTAACCCGGCGAACCTGCCGATTCCCCCGGCCGGACGAACTCAGGAATACTGGAGGCGCCTGCGTCACGCGTATGTCCCGTTACGAGGATACAACGACAGAACGCCCCGTTACCGCCGGTTCAAAGCGGTAACGGGGCGATTTATGGGGTCAGACAGGTACGCGAAGAGTTACCACTCGATCCTGCCGCCGAGTTGTGTTCGGCGGCCATAGTTGTTGTTCCTCACGTTATCCGTGGTACCGAACTTGCTGTTTGTCACGCTCATGTTCGGGTCGGCCCAGGTCATCGTGTTCGGGAAGTTGAAGATGTCCGCCCGCAGCACGAACTTGATTCGTTCGTTAATGTGGAAGTCCTTCATGATCGATTGATCCCACCAGAAACGCCCCGGTCCGGTCAATCCGTCGAATTGCATGGGATTTTCGCGACGCGTGTAGGCCGGCAGCTTGTCGAAGGCGTCGGTGTTGAACCAGCGCTCCGGTCTCGGGTCGTCGAGCACCGGGTCGGTTCCATCCCACAGCATCCCGCCGAAGCGGAGGTAAGCTCCGGAATTCCACTGGATGAGAGTGGACAAGATCCAGCCACCGAGAACTGCATCGACGACGGGGTGGGCGTTGGACAGGTACGACCGCCCACGGCCGACCGGAACGTCCCACGTGCCGGCGAAGGTCATCCGGTGCCTCTCCCGGTTGCTATCCCGCCAGGTCCAGTTCTGCGTGAAGTTGTCCACATTGTCGTAGAACAATTGATTTCTCTGGTCGTTGTAGTTATATCCGTACATCAACGAGAAGCCCTGGCTGAAGCGTTTCTCCAGACGAAGCTGGAAGGAATGGTATTTCATGTCTCCGCCATCGATTTCGTCGTTGACGTTCAGATCGCCGTATTGCGGGTAGGCCTTCATCAGAGACGACAGGCTGACATTCTTGGAGTACCGCAGCGGCCCCGGCATGATCTCTTCGGTCATGTAGTCGTAGAAGGGGTTCGCGACTTTCTGGTTGACTTCGCCCTTGAACTGCAGCGCCACGCGGGGGTCGACCTGGTTGACGTTCCAGCGCACCGCTTGCTGGCCCGTGAAGTTCAGGAAGTAGGTGAATTCGACCACCATGTCGCCCGGAAGCTGCCGCTCGAACGATACATTGAAGCGGTTGCTCTTGCCGCGCGGCCGGTCCCTGGCGGTCACGAAGTTTAAGCTGTCGCCGAGGTTGGTATAACGGCCGAGGCTCTTCTCCGTGAGTGGCGTTAGCGGCCGCGTCGAGAAGGCTGTGTCAATGTGCTCTACCGGCACGCCCTGCTCGGCCGGAAGGGCTCCGGTTACCGACTTGAAGCCGTTGTAGTAGGTGTCGAAGATGTTGTGGCCGGTACCGGTCCAGGGCGTGATGTAGATTCCCCAGCCGCCGCGGATTGATGTTTTGTCGTTGATCCGGTAGGCCATGCCAACGCGCGGCGACCATCCATCCCACGGGTTCTGATTCCATTCGCCGGGGTTGCCGCTTTCGGCGAACTGGAACGCTCCGTTAAAGATCGTCGGGCCGCTGTAGTAGTTGGAAAGAATGGCCGGCATCACCGGCGCCGTTGCCGCATTGTTCATCTCCGGAATCGGGCTGGCGAGGTCGAGCGGGCGGGTCAGGCGATTCTCGGGATCCCGGTAGGCCTGCTCGTATTCATAGCGCAGTCCGAGGTTGAGGGTGAGGTTGCGGGTGACCTTCCAGTCGTCGTTGATATAGGCGCTGAAGGAACGGTTTCTTCCGCTCGGGACGATCGAAACCGGCATCGAGGTCGATCCGCCGTTCCATGAGTTGGCCGGCTGCCGGGTCGGCTGAATGCCGCCCAGCAGGAACGTCGCGTAGCCGTCGCCGTCCACGCGTACGTCCGGGCTGACATACGTGCTCGACGTCCCGTTGTCCTCGAATCCGAAGCCCGGATACTGCAGGTTGAGGATACTCGTGGTGCGCGTCGCCCTGGTGTCGCCGCCGATCTTGATGTAGTGCTTGCCGCGCTGCTGGGCGAGCTTGGCGGAGAAGCCGTCTCCGTTGGGATGCTGCTGCCAGAAACCGCCGCCGGGTCCCATGTGAATGTTGTTGCCCTGCTGCCGCACGGTCATGCGCGGGATCAGAACCGGAAACGTCGGATCGTTGAACATCGGCTGGAACCAGCTCTCGCCGGGCCACAAGGCTTCCCACGCCGAGATATCGGCGGTGGAACCAGGTACAGCGTCGTCGATGAAGTTGTGATACGTCCCGTTAAAATTGAGCACCGTCGACGGGCTCACCACGTATACGACATCTCCCGAAATCGAGGTGGCGTCACGCTGGCTGCCACGATCCGATACGAACAAGTCGGAACCCGCCGGGTTGCTTGTGGTGACCGGAGTCCACAACTTGCTGTAACGGCCGTAGACGCGGATCTTGTCGGTCGCGTTCCAGTCCACGCGGTTAGAGAGGTTGTGGTAGTCGTAGTTCTGCGGCAGCGGCGCGTAGAAGTTGTTGATATGGTAGTTGCCGTCGCCGGGCCGGTTTGGGCGCCAGAGGCGATCCAGGTAATTGCGGCCGATTTGGCTCTGCCGGGAACCGGGAATGATATTGCCAGGGAACGGATCCCTGGTGACCGTCGAGCCGTCCGCCGAGGTGATGGTTGAAAACGGATCGTAGACCGTCCTCTGGCCCCCCGCCACATTCAATGATTGCGAGAAATCACCGGACCGCTCCAGGTCGGTCGGCAAGGTGCTGAAGATCGTGCCGGACCGGACCCGCATGTGCTGCTCATAGGAAAAGAAGTTGAACAGCTTGTTCTTCAGGATCGGGAAGCCCGCGCTGCCGCCGAACATGTGGTTGCGTTCGGTGTTCACCGTCTGGCGAACCCGGTTCTCCATCGCGTTGGCCCAGGGATAGAGACCCTGGTAGAAACCGCTTCCGTGCAACTCGTTCGTCCCGGACCGCATCGTCAAGCTGATGGCGGAGCCGGCGGAGTGCCCGTTCTCGGCGTCCATGGCGTTCTGCTGAATCGTGACTTCCTTCACCATGTCCGGCGCCGGCATATAGCTCGTCTTGTAGCCAAGGTTGATGGAACTGCCGTCAATCTGCAGGTCACTGGTGTACTCGCGGCCGCCGCCGACTTCCTGGCGGTTGCCGCTCCAGGTGAAGTACGGCTCCTGCTCGGCTGCGGTGTCGCGCTGCCGCACGGCGGGATCAATCTTCGCAAGCATCAGAGGGTTGCGATTGATCTGCGGCAGCCGGCGAGTGATCACCTCGTCGACGGTGGTCTCAAGCTTTCCGGTGTTGAACTGCACCGTGGTTGCCGTCGCGGATACCGTCACCGTCTCGGTAACATTTCCAACCTGAAGCGCAGCGTTGACCGTCACGTCGCCACGTGAAACCAGGTTGATGTTCTCCTGGGCAAACTTGCTGAAGCCCATGGACTCGACCGTGACAGTGTACTTGCCAGGAATCACCATGTCGAACAGGTAAAGCCCTACTTCGTTGGTTTCCCGGGTCGCACTGACGCCCGTGTCTTGGTTGAGCAACGTTACCGCGGCGCCCGGCACTGCCGCGTCACTGGAGTCGGTGACAGTGCCCTGAATGCGACCGCGATATTCCTGACCGAATGCCGCGCTCGCCAAAAGCAGGACAAGCGCCGTGCAAACGATAATGCAAACTCTCTTGCTTCTCATATGAATTTGTTCCCTTCAGCAATTCCGGTGTATGGACTTTCCCATCACCGCTGGTCTCTGACTGCTCCCACGAGCTGCAGGACCCCCTGAATCAAACGCAATAGCTTTGGCGCCGAATGCATACGTCTGTAGCTTCCAAGCGCCAGTACTTACCGTGTCTAAACTGTTCCGATTTTGTTGCAACGTCAAGTGGCGGGAGGGTGGCAGCACGTGAATGTGACAACCGCCACGTAAACGGCCGCGGAAACAGCGGGATGTTACCGGAGCTAGCTTCAAGAAATCATTGATTCTGAAGTGAATGGATCGGCTTTGCCTCCTTCCGCGGACTGGGCGCGCGGAAATGGGTTTTCCCTGACAGAAGTATGGTGTATAATGCCTCCGTTCACGTAAAGTGGCTCACGTCACCAGCCACCGCGCCGGGTTACGGACGCCGCTGTGAACCGAAAAGCACGAATCGCCCGGAGGAGAGGGAGCGAGGCGGCTTGCTGAACATAACGACGGAATGGGAGATCGCGAAGGTCCCGCCTGATGATGAACGGCGCGTCCTGGTGGAGCGCATTGTCACGAGCCGGCGCTTTCACCGGGCTCCGCAACTCCGGGACATCCTCGTCTACGTCGCCGCCCGCAGCATGTCCCAGAATCCCGCAACTTTGACCGAACACGAGATCGGCTCCACGGTGCTCGGCCGGGGTCAGGACTTTGATCCTGGTCATGACAACATCGTCCGCGCCCAGATGCGCCACCTCCGCATCAAGCTCGAAGAGTATTTCGAGAATGAGGGAAAAGACGAAGCGCTGGTCCTCTCCATTCCGAAGGGACACTACGTCGCGAGCTTCAGCCGGCGCCCTCCAGCCCAGCCTAAAGTGGCGCCTGCACCTCCCCCAACCGAGGCAGCGCCGCCCCGCCGCCGGTGGGCCGGCGTGGCTCTTGTGCTGATAGCGGTCACTCTGGCGATCCTGCTGCTTCGCGGCAAGCTACAGGAGCCGGCCGTGTCAGTTCCCAAGGGGTACGCCTTCTACTCCGACATCCTCGGTCCGCACGACGGGCAACTCGCCCAGACGTCTCTGGTCCTGGGCAACCCCGTGGTGATCCTCTATGCCGGAGCCCCTACTCCGGACGGAAAGGCCATCGGCGCCACCGAAAGCCTCCCCGTTCCGGCGGACTGGCAGGAAAGGCTGCGATCCGCCGCTAATCGTGCGGATCTGGCGATGCCGCACCACTTGCTCCAGGTCAAGACCAACGACTACACCGGCCTCGGCGATGCCACCGGCTGCTTTCACCTCGGCCAGCTTATGAAGATTCTCGCGCGGCCCACCACGATTACCCAGTCCCGCTTCCTTACCTGGGACTCGGCCATGCGCCGGACCTTGATCATCCTCGGGTCTCCGCATACCAACGAATGGGCCCACGGTAACGTCCCGGATCATAATTTCCGAATCGTCAAGATGGGCGTTGTGAACCAGAATCCTGCTCCCGGGGAATCTGACCTGTACCGCTGCGTCTGGGATGAGAACGGCATCGCCATCCTGGACCATGGGCTGATCTGGGGCTGGCGGACTCCCTCAGGATCGCGCGTCTTGGTCCTCGCCGGTCCGTCTTCGGCAGCGACCGGCGCAATGGCGGGTCTGTTCGCCGATGCCGAAAGCTTCCGTCCCATCCACGAAAAACTGCGGAGCGGCAACCCCGGCGGCGAATTTCCAGCCAACTGGCAGGCGCTCTTCAAGATCGAGATCCGCGACAACCTGCCAGTACGGACAACTTATGTCACGCACCGCGTCTACCCCTCCGATTCATAGCCCTCTCATTACGTGAAGTCACGTGTAACCCCTTACGCGGGCGTCGCCAGCGGTGTAGAATATTGCCACCCAGCAATTCAGCACCGTTCGAAAGGAGTACCAGACTCGATGAAGGGTAAAGCACAACCCACCACCAGCCGCCGCGGCCTCCTGCGCCGCGCCGCGGCGCTCGCGGCCTTCGGTCCGCTGTTCAGCTTGACGAAACCAGTTGCCGGGGCGCAAACGGCAAGGGTAACCCGGAACTCGGCTCCCAGCGATCTGAAGATAACAGACATGCGCTACTGCCGCGTGGCGTCCAACTACGACTACCCCATTATCAAGATCTACACCAACCAGGACGTCTACGGCCTGGGCGAAGTCCGCGACGCCGGCGTGGAGGGTCTCGCGCTGGTGCTCAAGCCCCATCTGCTTGGCCGGAATCCGCTCGACATCGAGCCGATTCTCGACCGCATCCGGAAATTCGCCAATCACCGCCGGACGGGCGGCGGCTTCAGCGCCGTTGACATGGCCCTGCACGATATCGCCGGAAAGGTCCATGGAGTCCCCGCCTATCGCCTGGTGGGTTCCAAGTACCGTGACCGGGTGCGCATCTACTGCGACACAGACACGAGCAAGGATCCCAAGGTGTTCGCCGACCGCATGCTAAAGCGGAAACAGATGGGCTTCACCTACTTCAAGATGGACCTCGGCACCCACCTCGTGGCCGACAAGCCCGGCGCGGTCAACCACCGCCGCGTCGCCACCCCCAAAGGTCTCGATATGCTGTGCGAATATATCGCCGCGGTTCGCGACGTGATCGGTTATGAAGCCCCGCTCGCAGCCGACCACTTCGGGCCGCTAAACGTGAAAGACTCCATCGCGTACGCCCGGGCCTTCGAGCCATATCAGCTCGCCTGGGCCGAGGATATCCTCCAGGTCGGTCATCTTGGACAGGGCGGCGACGCGCCGCTGAACTGGCAGGCCTACAAACAGATCACCGAATCGACGATTACGCCCATTGCCACCGGCGAAAGCCTGTTCGGACTCGAGGAAGGCTTCAAGGCGTTCATCGACAACCGGGCCGTCGACATCATACATCCCGATCCGCTAACCGCCGGCGCCATCCGCGAAACCAAGCGCATCGCCGACTACGCTTCCCTGCACGGAATACCGACGGCTGTTCACTTCGCTGGATCTCCCGTCGGTTGCATGGCCTGCGTCCACATGGTGGCGACCATCAAGGACTTCATCTCGATGGAGAACCACGCCGTCGACATCCCCTGGTGGAGCGATCTGGTGACGGGCGTGGACAACCCTATCATCCAGCGCGGCTTCATTCCGGTACCGGAAGGCCCGGGCCTCGGCATCGAGCTCAACGACGACGTGGTGAAGCAGCACCTGCGGCATCCCGGCTACTTCGAACCAACCCCCGAGTTCGACAAATACATCCTAGACGACTTCCGGCGCGGCGGCCCCTACCCGCATATTGACGAACACGGCAATCTAGTTAACGAAATGTAGTCATCAAGTTTGAGCAAGCGCCTCGGGGAGGGATATCACCTCCTCGAGGTCTGCCCCGCGAACTTGGCCGCAAAGAACTCCACCACCGATCCATACTTGGAAGTCGAACCCGGATACCGGAGGTCGGCCTCGATCCCGAGCTGGTCCATTCGCTCCTTCAGCGCTTGGCCAAAAGCGACATGGTGGACCTTCCAACCCTGCGCCTTCCTGGGATCTGGAGGGGCAGGTTCACCCGGAGCCATGCTGTAGCTCATATGGATCGGCGGGTCGTCCGCCGATATGAGTGAAAGCGCCGAGATCTCGCGGATGATCTTGTTTCGTTCTGCCTCCGGCGCCGCGCCAAAGTACTCGTCCAAGGACCGGTGCGGCTTGGCATAGCCGGGAATGTTCTCGAACCACCACGCGAAATCCATAGTGGTCTGCCCGCCACTGGTGGCGACCGCGGCAAGACGCGTGGATTCCCGCCCCACCGGGTCTTCGGCCAAAGGATCCGCCATCTCGTCATGAAACGCAAGATACATACAAAGCTGGGCTCCGGCGCTGCCGCCGAACGCGCCGAACCGGGACTTGTCGAGATTCCATTCCGCAGCCCTGGAACGCAGGAGCTGTATTGCCCGCCGGGCGTCCTCGTGGGCTGCGGGAAGAGGGTGCTCCGGCACGAGCCGGTAGTGAATCGCGGCCACCGAGATCCCAGCCCGCAGGAAACCGCTCAGCGTCGAGGTCCGCAGGCTCTCTTTGCTCCCCCCGCGAAACCCGCCGCCGTGGATGTATACCACCAGCGGCGCCGGCTCGACCGATTCCGGCTGCCAAAGATCGAGTACGTTGCGTTCATGCGGTCCGTAGGTGATCCCGGCATGAGACGGTTCCGGTTTTCGGGCCGCGTCCTGCCCCGGGCACAACGATACCCAAACGAGAAGAATGATCCACAGCTTCATCGCATTCACCCTACCCGAAAAAGCGGGCCAGCCGTTCCATCGCATCCTCCAGGATGTAGCGCTCCGAGGCATAGCAAATGCGGAGAGAACCCTCGCCGCCATTGCCGAATGCGACCCCTGGAGCAAGGCCAACTTTCGTCTCCATCAAGATGCGGCGGCAAAGCTCGAACGAGTCCGTGCACCCCTCAATTTTGGGAAAGAGATAGAACGCTCCGTCAGGGCGGGGGACGGTCACGCCCGGCATGCCGTTCAGAGCCGCCACGCAGAAGTCCCGGTTCGCTCTCAGCCGCATCACCATCTCGCGGATCGAGTCCTCGCCCCGCAGCAAAGCCGTCTCCCCAGCGCGCTGGGTGAAGCTCGGAGCGTGAGAGACGATAAATTCGTTGAGCTGCGCCGCGCGCGCCGCAAGGTCTTTGCGGGTTACGATCCAGCCCAGCCGCCAACCGGTCATGCAGTAGCTCTTCGAAAACGACTGCGCGACAATCAGCGCATCATCCGGCGTGGCCTTCCTGAGAATCGACGGCACGGGAGCGCCGAGGCTCTCTCCTACGTAGTACAGGCGCTCATAGACTTCGTCGGCCAGCAGCCACAAGCCGTGACGCCGCGCGAACCCGAGTAGCCGGGTTTGCTCCTCGTCCGTGGCCACCCAGCCAAGCGGATTCGACGGCGATGTGTACACCAGCAGGCGCGTACGCGGCTTCACCGCCGCCGCCAACTCGTCAAAGTCAACGATGTAGCGGTCTCCCACCAGACGGTGGGGTATCTCCACCGGCGTGGCGTTGCTCATTCTCGCTATTGCCGAGGCGTTCGGCCACGCCGGCGTCAACAGGATCGCTTCATCGCCTGGATCGAGCGTGCACCGGATGGCGACATTCAGCGCCTGCACTCCCGAAGCCGTAACGACGATCTCGGCGGACGGATCGCGCTCCACCCCGTGACGTTCCCGGTAATGCCGCGCGATCGCCTCCCGCGTGGACGAAAGACCGGCGTTCTCCGTGTAGTAGGTGTAGCCGTCCGACATCGCCTGAATGGCGGCCCGTTTGATGAACTCGGGCGTCGGAACGTTCGACTCGCCGAAGTAGAGCTTCAGCACCCCGTCCATCCCCATCGCGATTTCCGCCAGCTCGCGAATACGCGAGTGCGGCACGGCCAGCGCGGAGGACGAGACCTGCGCCATCGTTCAGACCCGCTTCGCCTCGCTGAACTCGTCGATGTTGACGAGTTCGGTGGGGTAGTTGCCCGTGTAGCAGGCGTAGCAGTGGTTCGTGGCGTGATCGTCGTCCACCGCCTTGCGGAGAGCCGAGAGCGAGAGATAACCCAGGGAATCCGCCTCGACGTACTTTTCAATCTCCGTGATGGTGTTGTTCGCGGCAATCAGCTCCCGCTTTCGCGGCGTGTCCACGCCATAGAAGCACGGCGACACCGTGGGCGGGCACGAAATGCGAAGGTGCACCTCGCGGGCTCCGGCGCTCCGGACCATGCGGACTATCTTCCGGCTCGTCGTGCCGCGGACGATCGAGTCGTCCACCAGCACCACCCGTTTGTTCCGCAGGAGTTCGCGCACGGGGTTGAGCTTCAACTTGACGCCAAAATCCCGGATCGCCTGGCTGGGTTCGATAAAGGTCCGGCCGACGTAGTGGTTCCGGATAAGCGCCTGCCGGAAGGGGATGCCGGACTCGTCCGCGTAGCCAAGAGCCGCGGGCAAACCCGAGTCCGGGACGGGAACAACGATGTCGGCGTCCACTGGGTGCTCAAGCGCGAGCAATCGCCCCATCAACTCGCGCGATATCTGCACGGAACGCCCGAACACGATTGAGTCGGGCCGCGAGAAGTAGACATGCTCGAACACGCAATGCGCCTTGGGCTTCGCCACGGTATACCGCTGGCGGACCATACCCTCCGGGCCGACGATCACCATCTCGCCCGGTTCCACCTCGTTCATGTACACCGCCCCGATGAGGTCGAAAGCGCAGGTCTCCGAGGCAAAACAGTAGCACATCTTGCCGTCTGGGAGTTCCATCAGCCCCATCGCCATCGGCCGGAACCCATGGGGATCCCGGGCGACAATAATCCGGTCATTCGCCAGGAAGACAAGCGAGAACGCCCCGTCAAGCTGGAGGAGCGCCTCGCGGAGAGCGCCGGCCAGGCTCCGCTCCCGGGAGTGGGCGATCAGGTGCAGTATGACCTCCGTATCGCTGTTCGCCTGGAAGATAGAGCCGTCGCGAACGAGATCGCTTCGCAATTCCGCTGCGTTGGTAATATTGCCGTTGTGCGCAATGGCGATCGGACCCTTGTTGCAGCTCACATAGAAGGGCTGGGCGTTCCCGATTACGGTGTCTCCCGACGTCGAGTAGCGCGTGTGCCCGATTGCCAAATGCCCGCCCAACCGGCCCACCACCTCGGGCGAGAAGATATCCGCGACCAGGCCCATGCTCTTGTGGCATTTGATCTGCCGCCCGTCGGCGGTGGCGATGCCGGCGCTCTCCTGCCCGCGGTGCTGGAGCGCATGCAAACTGAGATAGGCGAGATTCGCCGCCTCGGGATGACCGTGAATAGCGACTACGCCGCATTCTTCATGAAACTTATCGAACATCGCATCCGCCAATGGCGCGGCTAATATCCCGCGCCGGTCTGAGAAACTTGTCACACGGCCTTCGAGCCTAACTGCGAAGGCAGGGCCGTTTGCCACTTCACGCGTAGCTCCTCGACGCTCAGATTCACCAGGGACACGCCCCGGTTCTCAATTTCCAGGCGGCCTGGCACGGTTGCGCCAAGGTCGAGGATCTCCACTCCGTGTTTGCGGGCAATCTCCGTCACGGCGCCAGGCGCGGCCGTCGAGAGAAGAACCCGGGAAGGCCCCTCGTGATAAAGGGCCAGCTCGCCGCGAAGGCTCGTATCCAGGCGCAACCTCGCGCCAATCGAGTCCGGGCCGAACGAGCATTCCGCCGCGCCGACAGCTAGACCGCCGCCGCTAAGATCGTGAGCGGATTCCGCCAGGCGCGCGCCGGCAATCTCGCGTATTGCCGCCTGCACCCGCTTTTCGTAATCCATGTCGAGCAGCGGAGGCAGCCCCCACAACTCCTTCAGCACCGCCTTCGCGTACTGAGTTCCCCCGAATCGGATTTCATCGGCGTCTCCCAATCCGCCCAGCAGCATCACTCCGCGCCCCGCGTTCTGGAACGTCACCGGCGCCGGCGGCGCGGTCTTCATCAGACCGACAATCCCCAGCACCGGCGAGGGCCGCACCGGTTCCCGAAGCGTCTCGTTGTAAAGGCTTACGTTCCCACCCGTAATCGGAGTCTCGAAGAATTCGCAGGCCTCGGCCATCCCTTCGATGGACTCGACGATCTGCGCCATGATCTCCGGCCGCTCGGGGTTCCCGAAGTTCAAATTGTTGGTGGCGGCGAGAGGTTTCGCGCCCACCACCGAGAGATTCCGGCAGCACTCGGCCACGATCAGCTTCGTCCCCTCGCGCGGATCGAGGTAACAGTAGCGCTCGTTGCCGTCGAGCGACATAGCGATCGAGTTGCCTGTTTCCTTGATGCGGACGATGGCGGCATCGCCGCCGGGACCTTGCACGGTGTTGGTCCGCACCATGTAGTCGTACTGCTCCCAGATCCAGTTCTTCGCGCACAAATCGCCGGAAGAAACGAGCATCAGCAGGTCCCGTCCCAAATCCTCGCTTGCGAATTCCGGAGCCTCCATCGGCGCGGTGCGGTAGGGTTTCACGCCGTGCGGCCGGTCATAAATCGGCGCTTCCTCGGCCAGATCGTGGTTGCGGATCTCCGCCACCACCTCGCCGTGGTCTTTCACCCGCAGCTTTCCATCGTTGGTGACATGACCAATGGTAACGGCGTCCAGCCCCCATTTCTTGAAGACGTCGAATACTTCCTGCTCGCGGCCCTTCTCGGCCACCAGCAGCATGCGCTCCTGCGACTCCGAGAGCATGGTTTCGTACGGCGTCATGCCGCTTTCGCGCTGTGGAACGTGCTTCAGATCTATCTCGATCCCCGTCCCGCCCCGGCTGCCCATCTCGCACGTGGAACAGGTGAGCCCGGCGGCGCCCATGTCCTGGATGCCGACGATGGCGCCCGTCTTCATCGCCTCCAGGCAGGCTTCGAGCAGCAGCTTTTCGAGGAATGGGTCGCCCACTTGAACGTTCGGACGCTTCTGGCTCGCATCGTCAGTGAACTCCGCCGAGGCCATCGAAGCGCCGTGGATGCCGTCCTTGCCGGTCTTCGCGCCAACGTAGATTACCGGGTTGCCGGCGCCCGCCGCCTGGGCCAGAAAGATCTCGTCGTGCTTGAAGATGCCAAGGGCGAACACGTTCACCAGCGGATTACCGTTATAGCAGGCGTCAAACACCGTCTCGCCGCCGATGGTGGGTACTCCGAAACAATTGCCGTAGTGAGCGATGCCGCTCACCACCCCCTCGACAATCCGCTTGTTGCGTTCGCCCGCTTCCGGATCATCAAGCGGCCCAAACCGCAGCGCGTCCATCACCGCGATCGGCCGAGCGCCCATCGTGAATATATCTCGCAGGATGCCGCCGACGCCAGTGGCCGCGCCTTGAAATGGCTCAATGAAGCTCGGGTGGTTATGAGACTCGATCTTAAACGCGATGGCATAGCCGTCGCCGATGTCGATGATTCCCGCGTTCTCGCCCGGTCCCTGCAATACGAGCGCGCTCTCGGTCGGAAGTTTCTTCAGGTGCAGCCGCGAACTCTTGTAGGAACAGTGCTCACTCCACATCACGCTGAAAATGCCAAGCTCGGTGAAGGTGGGCTCACGGCCGAGCAGCGAGACAATCTTCTCGTACTCTTCCGGCGTTAGCTGGTGTGCCTCGATGATATCCGGTGTGATGGCGCTCATTTCTGTACGGCCAGTGCTTCGAGCATGGATTCAAAGATAACGAGTCCGTCGGTGGAGCCCATCAGGGCGTTCGTCGCCCGCTCGGGATGGGGCATCATGCCCAGGACGTTCCGGCCCTCGTTCAGGATGCCGGCGATCGAGCGAAGCGAGCCGTTGGCGTTCTCCACGTACCGGAATGCCACCCGGTCCTCGGTTTCGAGTTCGTCCAGGGTCCGCTCGTCGGCAACGAAACAGCCTTCACCGTGAGCGATTGGAATGCGGAGGATCTGCCCCTTCTCCGCGCGCCGCGTGTAAGGCGAGTTGGTGGTCTCCACGCGAATAGGCAGTTCGCGGCATATGAACTTCAGATCCCGGTTTCGCACCAGCGCTCCGGGCAGGAGGCCGCACTCGACCAGTATCTGGAATCCGTTACAGATTCCCATCACCAGGCCGCCGTCCGCGGCGAACTTCTTGACCGAGGTCATCACCGGTGAGAACTTCGCGATCGCGCCGCAGCGCAGGTAGTCGCCATAGGAGAAGCCGCCGGGAAGAATAACCGCATCCAGGCCGCTCATCCGGGAGTCCTCGTGCCACAGAAACTCGGCCGCATGGCCCAGATCGGCGGACACCGCATACCATGCGTCATGATCACAATTGCTACCTGGAAAAACGACGACACCGACGTTCATGGAGGAAACTCCAGTGTAACAGAAGTGACTTGTTGCAGCAGGCTCTCGAACGAGCGGTGCGGACCGGCAAATCGGTCCAACGGTGGTTGGGGAAACGGCCTGCTAGCTCGCCGCTTTCGCCTTCTTCTTGGTCGTGCGCTTGCGGGCCCGCGTTTTCTTCACCGGCGGCTCCCGGTCCAGCTTGGAGAGGTGGGGAACGGCGATCGACGCAACGAATTTCTTCTCCCCGTGGTCGTCGAATGAGATAACCACGTACTGATCGTCACAGGTAAGCACGGTACCGGCTCCAAACTTCGGATGCTCGATTTGAGCGTTCTGCTGAAATGCGGATTTGCTGGCCATCAAGTACAATGCCTCTATATCTAGGTTAACAAATAAGTTATGCCGTGTCGAGCCGCGCAAGCCGCTATCCCTCTGTAACTGAAAAGGATGGCCGCGCGTCACTCGTGCGAAAGGAACCCACGATTCATGCTGCGCCACGCACTCGCTTTCACCGTCCTTTTGTTGCTCTCCCCACCGTCATCCGCCGCCAGCCGCCACGACCGCTACGCGCTGATCCTCGATGAGCCGCCGGTGGCCGAACAGATGGCCAAGGAGGGCCGCCCCGCCCGCCATGCCGCCGCGGCCGGTCCCGAGGTGGAACGCCTCCGCGCCCGCCAGCGCGATCTCGAAAAGACGCTGGCGGCCCGCGAGATCGATGTCACCGGCGCCACCCAGCGCATCCTCAACGCCGTCTTCGTCCGTGCCGCCCGCAGCCAGGTTCCAGCGCTCAAGGCTCTGCCCGGCGTCCGGCGCGTCGTGCGCATGATGCCGCTCGAACGGCAAATGAACCGCGCGGTGGAGATCGTAAGAGCCACCGCCGCATGGTCTCGGATCGGGGGAATGGAGAACGCCGGTGCGGGCGTGAGAATCGCAGTCCTCGATACAGGCATCGATCACGAACACCCGGCCTTCCAAGACCCGGCCCTCGACTCTCCTCCCGGATATCCCGTCTGCGCCGGTGATGATTGCAACTTCGCAAACAACAAGATCATCGCGGTCCGCAGCTATGTGGATCTGCTCGTTTTGCCCGGGCTTCCGGAGATTTCCCGCCCGGATGATTTGTCGCCCCGGGACCGCGTGGGACACGGCACGGCCGTCGCGATGGTGGCCGCCGGCATGCCCTCCACCGGTCCTGCCGCCACCGCGTCGGGCGTCGCCCCCAAGGCGTTCCTCGGCAACTACAAGATCTTCGGCTCGCCCGGGGTTAACGACGTGACCTTCGATGACGTCATCCTGCAGGCGCTCGAAGACGCTCTCGTTGACGGAATGGACATCGCCGTGCTGCCGGTTGGCAGAGCCGCTGAATGGATGCCCAGCGATCGGGGAGAAATCTGCGGTATCGACGGTGATGAGCCTTGCGATGTACGCGCCGCCGCCGTGGAAACGGCTGTGAGCGCGGGGCTCACGGTCGTCGTTCCCGCCGGCAACGACGGCGACCTCAGCCCCGCCGGAGCGCGGTTCCCCACCGAAGCCTCGATCAATTCGCCCGGAACGGCCCCCTCCGCGATCACCGTCGGCGCCACCACCAACAGCCACATCTTCTTCAACCTGGTGAAAGTCGCCAGTGGTCCATCCAGCCTTCAAGAGATCCTCGCCCTGTTCGGCGATGGCCCTACCCCAGCAGCCCCACTCACCGCGCCGCTCCGTGACGTCGGGGCCGCCGAACCGAATGCCAGGGCCTGCAGCCCCGTCGGCGCTGGAACGCTCACCGGCGCAATCGCTCTGGTGGACCGCGGCGACTGCTCCTTCGCTACCAAGATCATCAATGTCCAGAACGGAGGGGCCGTCGGCGCGATCATCATCAATACCGATTCGGACTTCATCTTCCCGATGGTGGATCTCATCGATACCGGTATTCCCGCCGTCATGATCGGCAACACCGACGGTGAAGACCTGCGCAGCTTCGTCAACTCCAACCCGGATGCGCCGGCCACCTTGGACCCCGCTCTCGTCGCCGTCGATAGCTTCGCCGATGACATCGCCTTCTTCAGCTCGCGCGGGCCCAACATCGAGGGCAACTCGATAAAACCTGAAATCATGGCTCCCGGCACCGACCTCTACATGGCCACGCAAACCTTTGATCCGAACGGCGACATGTGGAACCCAAGCGGCTTCACGGCGGCGCAAGGAACCAGCTTCTCGACCGGTTTCATCGCTGGCGCTGCCGCCATCGCCAAGCAACAAAATCCGTTCTTCGGCCCGGCCGAGCTGAAGTCCGCCGTCGTGAACACCGCCACGCCCCGGGACCAACTCGCGGATTTCGATGAGAACGGAACGCAGATCCCTGTAAGCGTCAAAGCCGCCGGAGCGGGCCGGCTGAACATGGAGTTGGCCGCGAGGACGACCGTTACCGCCAATCCCGCCACTCTGTCCTTCGGCGCAATCAATGGCGATCTGCCATCCCGCGGGCTCGTAATCACCAATCACGGTGGCTCGCCGGCGAATCTGACTCTGGCGGTGGACCCGCCTGATCAGCGAATCACCTTAAGCTCCACCGCCCTGAACCTGGCCCCCGCCGGCTCCGAGCAGATATCGGTGAGCGTGAACGCCGACCCGCCGCCCGGCGCCTACGAAGGCTCCGTGGTCGTCACCGGCGGCGGAACGGTTATACGGATCCCCTATCTCTACCTCAAAGGCGACGGCGTCCCGTTTAGCGTGACTCCTCTCGCCGGCGTCGACTTCATTGGAAACGTCAACGAGTGGATCGACCAGGTCGAGTTCAACCTCAGCTTCAAGGTGCTGGACCGCCACGGCGTTCCCGTGGGCGGCGTCCCGGTGCTGTTCCGCTCTGTGTTGGGCGGCGGCACGATAGCTCTGGCGACCGAGTTCACTGACGAGATCGGTATCGCCGCGGCTAATGCCACTCTCGGGCCCAACCCAGGTGAACAGGAATTCACGGGCGAGGTCGAGAACCGTGACGGATTGGTCGCTATCTTCTCCGGCCGCGCCAAGCTGCGGCCCGTGATCAACCAGGGCGGAGTCGTCAACGCGGCCAGCTTCGAAACCGGGGAAGGGCTGGCCCCCGGTTCCTATATCTCTATCTTCGGCAGCAGCCTGAGCGAGGCGTTTCGCACCTTCAACACCCCTTATCTTCCCCTCTCGCTCGCCGGCGTGAGCGTGAGCTTCGACAGCCAGGGAACCAGCCTTCCGGGGCGGCTCCATTTCGTCAGCTCCGGCCAGGTCAACGTCCAGGTCCCTTGGGAGCTCATGGGCCGGAACTCCGTCCAGGTCAAGGTAAGCACCGGACCGCTCACGGAGAGTTCCCTGTTGACGGTTCCCCTTAAGAACCACTCCCCGGCCATGTTCGAGATCGCCGACCCGGGCGGCTCGGGACGCGTGGTCGCGGCCGCCCTGGACGGCGGCTTCCAGGTCATCGGATCTACGAATCCGGCCAGGCGCGGCCAGGTGGTCCAGCTCTTCGTGAACGGCCTGGGGCCGGTCGACAACACGCCGCCTTCCGGGGAAATCACCCCGGCCTCGCCGCTCGCCCGCACCCTTGAGACTCCAACCGTCACCATTGGCGGCTGGGACTCCTCCGTCCAGTTCAGCGGATTGGCCCCCTTCAACGTCGGGCTCTACCAAGTGAACGCGGAGGTACCCACAGGGCTCTCTCCGGGACTCTATGAGGTGGTGATCACCATCGGCGGCGTGCAGTCCAAGTCTGCCTTGCTCTACGTCGGCGACTGATGCGGCTTGCGCCGCGAAGCCTTACGGTCTAACCTTATCCTCTATAGACGGTTGCTATCACCGTCCGAAGGAGGAGAAGAATGGACCAGCTTACTGCACTTGTCTCGATGGAGAAGTTGACCGAATACGCCGTCAACATTATCGGGGCATTATTACTACTACTCGTCGCCTGGATCATCGCCGGTTGGGTGGGTGGCGCGACAGCCCGCGGGCTTCGCAAAGCCAATGTCGACGAAACGCTCGCCAAGTTCTTTAGCAATTTCGCCAAGTATACGGTTCTGGTGCTCGCCATCCTCGCTTGCCTGGGGATCTTCGGCGTCCAGACCACCAGCTTCGCTGCAGTGCTGGCCGCTGCCGGCTTCGCCATCGGCCTCGCATTCCAGGGCACGCTTTCCAATTTCTCGGCGGGCGTCATGCTCCTCACCTTCCGGCCCTTTAAGGTAGGCGACGTGATCTCCGTGGCCGGCGTGACCGCGAAAGTGCAGGAGATCGAGCTCTTCGCGACGATACTCGATACACCGGATAATCGCCGCATCATCATGCCGAACTCCACCATCTTCGGCAGCACGATTGAGAACATCACCTTCCACGACACCCGGCGCGTCGACGTCTCGGTCGGCACGGACTACTCGGCCAATCTCGCCGAAACCCGCCAGGTGCTCGAAGCCGTGGCTAACTCCGATCCCGCCAAGCTGCCTGACCAGGACAGCCAGGTCTACCTGCTTGAATTGGGCGCCTCCAGCATTAACTGGGTTCTGCGGGTCTGGACCAAAACCGAGGACTACTGGGCGGCCCGCGAGCGCATCACCAACAACGTGAAGGAAGAGCTCGACAAGGCAGGAATCGGGATTCCGTTCCCGCAAATGGATATCCACCTCGACGGCAAGCTGATGCAATAACCGAGGCCCCGGGAATCATCGATGCAACTGCTTCGGGAATGGTTGCAGCAGCGGCTTGGCTTGGCGCCCGGCATCCAGGACGCGATTGTTCTGCCGTTGATTGCAATCCTTGTCCTGTGGATGATCCGCGAGGCGCTGCTGGCCGTCGCGTGGCGCTATGTCGCCAAGCCCGAGCGGCGGCGATTCTGGCGCCAAGTTTCTTTCTACATCATGGCCCTCGCCGGTCTCGCGGTGTTTGGCGGGATGTGGATCACCAGCCTGCGCCGGATCTCCGAAATCCTCGGCGCCAGAACCGAACCGGAGCGCCAGCAGGTGGAATCGGTTCTACTCGGGGTAGTCTACGCAATTCTCGCAACCGCGATTCTGGCGCTCCTGCTGCGTCTGCTCTGGCTTGGCCACCATTGGGCCGTCCGCAGAACGAATGAATGGTGCGCCGCCATTCCGGGAGTCCGGGTGCAGAAAGCGGTCCTCCTCACCCAGGAGCGCATCCGGGACCTCGCCATTATCGGCTTCCGCATTGCCCGGGCCCTCGTCGTTCTGCTGCTGTTGTACTTCTACATCCCGCTCGTGCTGAGCCAGTTTCCGTTCACTCGCGAGTGGGGCGGCACGCTGCTTGCCTGGGTGCTCGGCTCGGCGGCCAGGATCAGCACGGCGGTCATCGGCTACCTGCCGAATCTCATCTACATCGTTCTGATCCTGCTGTTCGTCCGTTACATCATGCGCTTTGTCCGCTTCCTGATGTCCGGAGTCGGCCGCGGCGAAATCGTGCTGCCGGGCTTTGACCCGGAATGGGCGGACCCCACATATAAGCTGTCACGGGTAGTGGCCGCCCTGCTCACCATGGTGGTCTGCTATCCACTGTTGCCCGGCGCCGGTTCGCAGGTCTTCCGGGGTTTCTCGATTTTCGTCGGCGCTCTGGTCACCTTCGGATCCACCGCGGTGGTGGGGAACGTCATTTCGGGAATCGTGCTCACCTACACCCGTTCGTTCCGAATCGGGGACCGCGTGCAGATCGGCGATAGCGTTGGTGAAGTGCTGGAGAAAACCCTCTTCGTAACCCGGATCCGGACGGTCAAAAACGAGGTCGTGACCATTCCCAACGGCGTCGTACTCGGCGGGAGGATTCTGAACTACAGCGCCGTCGCCGAGGAGCGCGGCCTGATACTTCCCGTCATCGTCGGCATAGGCTACGACACCGATTGGCGCCGTGTGCACGAACTCCTCCTCGGCGCGGCTCGGAAAACCGAAAATGTGCTGGATTCTCCGGAACCCTTCGTCTGGCAGCAGAGCCTGGATAACTACGCCGTCACCTATGAGCTCAATGCCTACACCAAGTCCCCGA
The DNA here is from genome assembly GCA_964468205.1 of uncultured Solibacteraceae bacterium. GTDB lineage: Bacteria > Acidobacteriota > Terriglobia > Bryobacterales > Bryobacteraceae > CAWELS01. Next base: position 227,810 of record CAYXVG010000001.1, read on the forward strand.
GAGAGATCGGGGCAACTCACTCGGAACTTCGCAAGAACGTTCTCGACGCCTTCAACGAAGCCGGTATCGAGATCATGACGCCTTCGGTTAGCGCCCTCCGCGACGCCAACCAGCCCGCTATTCCACCGGAGTTCAACCCCAAGGTCTCGGACTTTCCCGGCTTCCGTTTCCTCGACCCCAACCGCCCACCGAAGTAGCAACCGCCGTTTCTTCACGCCCGAATCACATAAAACACATATCCGTACCCGTCCCCAAACCGCTCGTACATTCCAATTTCCACGTCCGTCTCCCGGATCACCGCTTCCAACGCCGAACCGGCGGCGGCCTGCGCTTTCAAAGAAGCGCACCGCTCCCGTAACGGTGTGTAGAAGTCCCTCCACCAGTCCTCCCCCGGCAGCGCGAACGTATCCACGACTTCGTACCCCGCGCGCCGGGCCTTCCCGCAATTGCCGGCCACCGAAGTCATGGCCGGATAGCACTCCCGCCAGTAGTCACGGATCTCGGCCGGAGGATCATCCACTAGCCAGGTAATTTCGGTAAACGCGACGAATCCACCGGGCCGCAGCGCCGGCCGCCACAATCGCAGCCCCCGCTCAACGCCAATCTGGTAGATTGCCCCTTCCGACCAGATCAGGTCCACGCTCCCCGCGGTCAACTCCAACGAATCCATCGATGAGCGCAGCGTTTCGATCCGCTCTGCAACGCCGGCCGCCGAAGCGCGCCGCTCCAGTTCGTCAAGATAAGGCTGATGCAGATCAACGGCCGTAATCCGCCCTCCCAACTCGCGGGCGAGGATGAGCGTCTGGGCGCCGTTGCCGCATCCAAGATCGAAAATCGTGGGGAAAGCCGGCAGCGCTCCCAGTAGGCTGATCGCCCGTTTTGTGCTCGCCTCGCTCCCCGGACCCAGCCTCGGCAGCCCGCTATGGACGTGGAAGAAGGCCGGTTCAGTCATCGCCGGATTCGCTTTCGCCGCCGCCAGGCCTCTCGACCTGATTCGCCGCCGTCTCCTTCAGCCCGGCAACATCTTCAAGCGCCTTGTCAATCGCTTCCTCCAATTCACCCTTCGCCGACAGCCGCAGGATCTTCTTCTTTACCGCGTGTAAGTCACCCTCGATCCGATTCAGAGTATTCACCATGTGAATGGAGGACTGGAGCATCGCCGTCTGCGAGCGCGCCATCCGGTTGTTCTGGTCGATGATGAGATCCATGGCGTGATCAACGTGATCCAGCCTCTCGTGGACGCTCTTGGTCAGCGCATGGCCGAATATGCGCAGGAAGCTCTTGATGGGTCCGGTCATGACGATTGTTCCTTCTGCTTCACCAGTTCCTCCACGTCTGGACGCGGGCGCCGCATGAGGTCTTCATACCGCGAATCGAATGCCTCGCCGCGTTCGAGCGACTGCCAGATCCACTCCGCCGCTCCGGCGTCAGTGAACCGCGCGGCCAAGGCCAGCGCCCGCCGGCGCATCCCCTCGTTCACTTCCGGCCGTGTGATCTCCTCCACCGCCGCCCGGAAAGCCTCCGTACCGTAGGGCGTTACGATGCCGACCCCTAGCTCGCGGGTAAAGCGCGCCGCCCCCGTTTCCTCGCTCCCCACCACCAGGAATGGAGCATGGGATGTGGCCATGATAAACGGAATACGGCTTGGCAGGCTCAGTTGCGCGATGAAGCGCCGGTCGTCGTCCTCCTCGAGGGTACCCGTGGGAACCACGACAAACGCCGTCTGCCGCAGAGCGTCCACAAGGTCGGGATCCGCCAGGGGCGGCCCCGGCGGGATCTCGATGCCGTCCGCCGCCAACTCCTCGGGCGAACCCTGCAGGTAGCGCAAGTGGTTCGTCGAGTACCAAACCAGCTTCAAGCCCGTTCCGCGGACCGTCGCGCGCAGCAAGTCCAGCCAGCGCTGTCCCCAGATATTGCCGAGAATCGCTCCCGTGTTCGGCTCGGCCAGACATTCGTCCAGAGGCACGGGCTCCGCCAGGATGTGCCGGGCGGGAATCACCGGCGGCATCAGCCAGAACCTGTGCCGATATCTGGCTTCATACGCGACGGCCAGCTCGGTCGAGATCGCCAGGCGCAGGACCGACTTCTCGAGCAGCTCGCCCATCAATGCGTCCGGGATTCCTTTGGCGCATATATTCTGGTCGTCCATTAGATAGGTGACCAGGGGCGCGCCGGAAATCTCCCGCAAGGCAAGCGCGGTGCGCACGTCATCCGCGAAATAGGGGACACAGAGAATCCGGCCGACGGTGTTCTCGCCGAGCGCCTCGCTTACGTTGCGCAGGACTCGATCCCGTCCCGCCCCCTCGTGCGCAATCAAAAGGTCTAGATCGCCGAACGACTGCTGACCGCCGAAATGGTTTTCCGACCGGATGGATAGAATGTTCGGATACCGCCCGAACAGCCGCTCAAGCAGCACCCCCACGCCGTGCCGGTTGTTCACCTCGATGTGGGCAACAATGGCGTCTGCATTGCGCAGCGGTAACTCCACTTCTCCGCGGGCGACGCCGCTGTGCTCCTCGGTGGGCAGCGGCCTCGCCTCGAGCCCTTCCTTGGCCAGCTCCAGCAGTTCGTGCGCCAGCAGGTCGTTGATGCGGAACGCCGGGTCGTACTGAAACTCCATCGCGTTACCTCTGTGCCCTCATCACCGGCTCGATGCGGAGCGGTTCCAAGGCGCCGGCCGTGTCGTAGCCGGCAAACAGGCTCTCGAAGCGATCGTCGGCCGGCCGGCCGAGTTCGATCGACTTTTGCAGCCAAACCCCGACACCCTTGTCCGACAGCCGTTCCGCGATGGCCACCGCATGGCCGCGAATTCGGCGCTGGGATTCAAGGCGTGTCAGGCGCTCTACCGCGCCGGCAATTGCCTCACGGTCGTACGGAACCACCTCGCCCAGCCCGAAGTGCCGCACCACCCGCGCCCCACACGTCTCCTCGCTGCCGATGAGCAGCATCGGCGTATGCGCCGCCGCCACTGCGAAGAGAATTCGCCCGGGCAGGCTCAGCCGCGCCACGCCCGTGTTCCGCTCCTTCTGCTCCAGCGTTCCGATGGGAACGATTACATACGGGTACTCGCGCAGGCGCCTCACCAGCTTGTCCTCCGCGTAGAGGCCGAGCGCGGTGATGCCCGCCCGCTCGAGCGACTCTTCCGGGAATTCGAGCCAGGGTGACTTGTTGTTCCCGTACCAGTCGATCTTCGCGCCCGAGCCGGCCAGAGCGTTGCACGTGCGGTCAAACCACATCTGATCCCAGAAGCTGCCGAGCAGCGCGCCCCGGCTCATGTCTTCGGGCGGCGGAACCAGTTCCGTCGTCACCAGCCGGTGCGGGACCACCGCCGGCAAGACGAATGACTTCAGGCCGAACTTGCGCTCGTAGGCGTCGCGCAGCTCGGGATGGGTGAACAGCCGCAACGAGCACTTCTCCAGGTACTCGGCGATGAGTTCGTCCGCCACTTCGCTCGCGGCCACGTTCTGGTCGTCCATCAGCCAGTTGCAGAGCTTCGCCTGATAGCCGTCGCGAATGGCGATGGCAGTGATGATCTCGTCGCTCAGAAAGGGGATGCAGAGGATCTGGCCGACCTCGCGGTTCGCCAGCGCCGTCAACGCGCGGCGGTAGCATTCCGGACGGGGCCGCTCCTGTTGGGGAATGCAGACCGTCCAGCTTCCGAAGTCATGGTCACCCCAATCGTTCTTGGAACGAATTGAGAAGACGTTCTTCCGCTCGCCGAACACTCGTTTCACCAGCGGACCGGTGCCGTGCTTGTCGTTGATTTCGTTCGGCGTGATTACGACGTCCACCGGCGCCTTGACATCCTTCGCGGCGCCGGGGACGGCATAGACCTCGAACTCGACGTCGGAGACCACTTGCGGCGAAACCTTGGCGTCGCCGGCTTCCACCAGGCTGCGCAGGCGCTCGGAAAGGATCCGGTTCGTCGCGTACGCAGCGTCAATCCTCGGCATGCCCTTAGGCGGAAACCCTTCTCTTGGCCAATACCGGGCGGAGAATCACGTTCACTACGATCATCACCACCGAGAACACCGGTAGCAGCAACAGGGCCTTCGCGAGCCCCGCGGGGTTGTCGCCGGCAATGCCTCCGATGATCGGGGAGCTGACCGTCAGACCGATCCAGCCGAACGTGATGACGATGCCCATCGCGGTCGCGGTTGCCTTCGGGAACGTATCGCCCACCATGGCTAGGGTAGTGGGGAACACGGGAGCCATCGCCAGGCCGGCGCAGAAGACCGCCACGCCCGCCATCTTGATATCGGTGGTTTGGAGCATCGCGAAGGTTGTAATCGCCATCAACACCGCGGCGGCGAGCGTCACCGTGGCCGAGTTCACTTTCATGAGAATCGGCGCCACTGCCACGCGTCCCACTAGCAAGCCGAGCGCGAACCCGAGCGAGAGCATGTTCTGCGCATTGGCCTCCGGCACGCCCTGCGCCACCAGATGCGTCACCAGCCAGTTCCACACGCCGACTTCGCAGGCCACGTATAGAAAGAGGAACAGGGAAAGCAGCCACAGCGCCGGGCTGTTGAGCAGTTGTCCCATCTCGGCGAACTTAAATCCGCGCTCGCCCGTCGGCGGCGGAATCGGAGCGAACACGTGCACCACAAACGTCACCACCGTAAGTCCCGCCATCAGGTAGCCGAGCTTGTACGGGTCGCCCCCGATGATGTTGGCCGCGATGAACGGAGTGGCCATTCCGCCAAGCCCGAAGAAGAGATTCAGAAAGTTCATCAACGTGGCGCGCCGGTTCTCGCCGACGTCGCTCACCAGCGTGTTGGCCCCGGTCACGATGATGCCGCCGCCAACGCCGAGAAGGAAGAATACCGCGACCACCATGCCGTAGCTGACGGAGTTCGGCAGCGTGATGAGAGCCGCGGCAATCAGGCCCAGCCCTAGCAGCAGTCCCGTCTTTTTGCCCTTGTTGTCGATCAGCGGACCCACCGAAACCGAGGCGATCGCCAAACCGAGACCCTGTGCAAGAGCGATCACTCCATTCTGCGCGGGCGTCAACCCAAACGCCTGCGACAGCGCCGGCAGAATGGTGCCCAGCGTGGCGGCGATCATGCCGTACACGAGGATCGCGAGTATCGCGGCGAGAATAATCATTCCGAAACCTCCATGAAAAAGAGACCGCGCCCATCTCGGGCCGCGGTCTCAAATCATATCAACTCCGCGTCTCCGGTTTTCTGCCCTACACGAAGCTGTACTTGCGCGCCTGATCGTCCCACGTGATCTTCTTCCCGTTGCGGAACGACAGAGTGGCCATGTGGCCGGATATCGCCGCCTGCTGTCCCGCTTCCACCGGCGCGATCAGCTCCGCCTCGCCACGGATCGCCTCGATCCAATTGCGGATATGCGCCTCCACCGCGTAGTTGTCGTTGCGCGGGAGGTACATCTTCACTTCCTTGCGCGCGGCCACGTGCGGCGGCGCCTTCCCGCCAAAGGTCTCCGGATAGAAGTTCAGGTACTGGCGGCTGAGCACCTCGATTGTGCCCTCGTTGCCCATGAACTGCTCACCGTAACCGTAGTGGTCATTGCCGAAGTAGCAGCTATAGTTAATGTGGAACTTGCCGGGGTATTCGTAGACGGCGCTAATGCAATCGGGCACCTCGCGGTCGTCGTCCGGATCGGTCCACCGGTAGATGCCGCCCGAGGCCATGCAGCTCAGCGGAACGGTCTTGCCACACACGTAGTTGGCGATGTCTGTCTGGTGCACCAGCAAGTCAGTGGAGATGCCGCCCGAGTAATCCCAATAAAGCCGCCACTGGTAGAAGCGCTGCTTGTCAAACGGCCGCTTCGGGGCAGGCCCAAGGAAGGCGTCCCAATCGGTGTTCTGCGGATTGGCGTCCTCGGGGATGTTGTAGCGCCAGGCCGGGTTGTCCGGCAGGGAGTTGCGGTACCAGAAGGCGCGCACGTAGTGGATGTCGCCGATGTAGCCCTGGCCCACCATGTCCTTGGCCAGGTGATAGAGCGAGTTGCTCCGGTTCTGCGTGCCCACCTGGATCACTTTGTTCGATCCCTTAGCTGCCGTGAGGATCTCCTCGCCCTCCTCGATAGTATGCGCCAGCGGTTTCTCGACATAGATGTGCTTGCCGGCCTTGATCGCTTCGAGGGTCATCTGGTGGTGCAGGTGCTCGGGCGTCGCAACCACCACCGCATCGATTGAATCGTCGGCGAGAATGTCGCGGTAGTCCTTGGTCGACTTGGGCCGGTTTCCGCCCATCGTCTGCACGCGGTCGATTGCGCGCGCGACGTTGCCGTCATAGGCGTCGCAGACGTAGCCGATCTGCGCGTTGGGATTCTTGCCAACGTAGAAACGTTCCTTGAGATAGTTGCCGCGGCTGCCGCCGCCAATCCAACCGAGATTGAGCTTATCGTTTGCGCCCTGGGCGCTGAGTATGCCGGGGGCCGCCGCCAGTGCGGCCGCCGTGGTCTTGACGAACGATCGCCGGGAGAAATCTTGGGCCATGGAAACACTGCTCCTTGCGTAAAAGTCTTAATAAGGATATCAATACTCGGAAGTTGAAACCAATGCTGGCGCGAGCGATCTTCTTCGTCTGGACGGCCGGAGCCCTGGGGTCTCTGTTCCCGGCGGCGACATGGCTTGAAGCGCACCTGCCCATTTTCACCGTGGTTTGCCTGGCCATCCCACTCGTGAGCGTCCTGCGCGGAAATGCTCCGCGCGCCGCGGGTTTCGCCATTGTCGATCCCGGCGTGCTGTTGCGCGTGACCGCGGCAAACCTGAGCCTGCTCGCCCTGTCCGCGCTACTCGTGGAACCATGGTCCCACGCCTATGCCGCGCTGCTGGACCTTGTCGCCGCAAGCGCCCGGCCCGACCCGACCTTCGCCTGGCTGCGCCGGTATCCCGGCATTCAGGGACAGCTTGGGATGCTCCTCTACAGCGGCCTCGTCACCATCTACGCCGAAGAACTCTTCTTCCGCGGCTGGCTGCTTCAGAAGTTCCTCCGCAGGATGGGGCGCTGGCGGGCGATCGCTCTGCAGGCGGCGCTATTCACACTCCCGCAACTGATCGCGGCATTCCTGATGCGGCCGGTGGAAGGAATGGCGTACGCCGCCCTTTACGCCTTCTGCGCCGTCGGCTGCATCAACGGGTGGGCCGCCGCGCGCACCGGCAGCATCTGGCCCGGACTCATCGCCGCCCCCCTCTGGAACCTGGGTTTCGTGCTCCTTCTCCGGTAGGCGAATCCGCCCGCGCCGTTCTCACTCCCCGATAATCCGATTCACGATCCGGTTGACGTTCGCCCGCTCCAGGTTGGCCATAATTGCGACCACCGTTCCCGTTTCCGGAAGCATGGTGAGCAGAGTGCTGGTTCCCTGCTGCCCGCCGGCGTGGCCGACGCGCTTCGGCCCCTCGTCCTCGATCACGGACCACCCCAGGCCGTATTTCGTCTTCTCCCCGCCGGCGGTCGTCTGGGCGGTCCACATCTCTTCCACCGTCTCCGTTTTGAGCAGTTTGCCGCCGCGCACGGCGAGGGCGAACCGCACGAGATCGGAGACGTCCGCGATCATGCCTCCGCCGGGAATCTTGTTGCTCGTGTCCGCCAGGGCGCAGTTCTCGATCTCGCCGCTGTCGTTCTTACGGTAGCCGCGGGTGCGGTGCGGGATGATGCGGAAGACATTGTCGTCCCCGGCGCTGATCATGCCTGCCGGCTCGAAGATGTGTTTGCGGACATAGGCGGGGAAGCGCTCCCCACTTGCGCCTTCCACCACGGCGCCGAGCAGGTTATAGCCATAGGAAGTGTAACTGTACTTCGTTCCGGGCTCCGCCACCAGCGGATCGTCTTGAAAGATCGCAAGCGCGTCGGAAAGGTTCGTGTAGTGCAGGGTGCTGCCGATTTCCTCCGGAGTCCGATAGTGCCGGATACCGCCCAGGTGGCCGAGCAGGAGGCGGCTGGTGATGGAATGTTCTTTCTCCGGGAACCCGGGCACGTAACTCTGAACGGGCGCATCGAGGTCGAGCTTCCCTGCCTCGGCGAGTTGCATCACGGCCACCGCGGTGATCGCTTTCGAAATGGAAGCCAGCCGGTAGCGCGTGTCCTTCGTCGCTTTGACCTGGTTTTCAAGATCGGAGTAGCCGTAACCCTTGGCCCAGACGAGCCGCCCGTCCACGGCAATGGCCACGGACAGGCCCGGGATGCCCTGCCGCTCCATCTCCGCGGCGATGACCCGGTCCACCGCCACGGCGTGCTCGGGCGCCCATTGCGCGAGCGCCGAAGCGGAGCAGAGGACGAGAAACAGCAGGCAGGCGCATTGGGTTCGGCGGGGCATCGTCTAAATACCTCGTATCACAACGGCAACCCCCCCTGCCCCGAACATCGCCGCGAAGCCGAGCGCCACCCGCCAGCCGAAGCGCAGCCCGCCGGCGTAAGCGGCCAAGCCGGACTTCAGCACGGCGTTCATAAATAGCGCGAGCAGGATTCCCGACACCGCTGTCGCGGCCTCTACCTCGCCACTGGCCTGCAGGCTGGCGGCCGAGACAGTTACGGCGTCGGCGTCAATTGTTCCGCCCAGAGCGGCGGCCCAGAAAAAGCCTTCGCCGCCGAACCGCTCCGCGGCCAGTTTGCTCGCCACCACAATCGCCGCGAAGAGGGCGCCGAATTTGAGCGCCGGGCCGAGACGGAAGGGATTGCCGACTTCGGCGCGCTTCTCCTCACCCGGAGGAGCGGCTCCCGGGTAGAGCAACCTGCCAAGGAGAAGCCCCAAAGCGGTCATGATGAGCAGCACGATGCTCGCGCGCTGAGCGACCTCGACGTTGACGAGCGAGAGGATCAGGACAATGCGCGGGAATTGAATCGCGTTCGCCAGCACCGCCGCCGACCAGTAAGTTCGCAGCGCTTCCGGCCGCTCACGAACCTCGCGCGAAAAGGCTAGGGTTGCGGCCGTGGTGGACGCCAGTCCGCCAAGGATGCTGGTCAGCAATAGGCCGCGCTGCTGGCCAAGGAACTTCTGAAAGAAGTACCCGACATAGGAGATAGAGGAAACAAGGATGACGAAGGTCCAAACCTGCCGCGGCTCGATCACCTCGTTGGGGCCGACGGCGCCCTCCGGCAGCAGCGGATAGATGATGAAGATGATCGCGAGGAACCGGATCGTGTCGTTGAATTCCGTCTCGGTGATGGTTTCGCGGACGAAGCGGTGCAATGACCGTTTGGCCTCGAGGGACGCGACAACCACGATGGCCGCCCCCACCGCCAGTCGCCCGCCCGCCGGATTGCCGGGCGTGGCTGTCAGAACGCAGAGAACGAAGGTGGCCACCGCGGCCATCTCGGTGGTGATGCCGCTTCGCTCGGGGACCCGCAAATAGTAGACCGTCAGCAGCACCACGATCGCCACCAGGCAACTGCCCGTGAGCCACGGCTCTTCCAGCAGCCCGCAAACCCCGCCGGCGATCGCGATCAGAACGAAGTCACGAAGTCCCGGCTGGCCCTCCTCTTTCTGCGTTTCCCGCTGGGCGCCGATCAACGCGCCAATCAGAAGGGCTTCCACAAACCCCGAGGCAGCGTGCGATATGTGCGGCAACCACGACACCGGGTCGTCTCCTACGCTAGCGCGGCCGCTCTTCTATGCCGGAGGCCGCGCCCGGTCCATCACCGGATATCGGAACCCGGCAAGGCTCGGTACAGGGTGTTGCTGATATTGGAAACGATCTCGGCGTCGCTCAAGCCGGGCGTCTTCCGCAGCTTCTGCCATTCGGGGCTGCCACCAAACCGGCTCCAGGCCGTCTCCCGCTCCGCCCAACTGTTGAAAGCGATCATGTAGGTGAGGTTCGGCATCTTGGTTCCGATCAGGGTTTCGCCGAAGAAGACGGGCTGCAGACCGTACTTGCGGAAGATGTCGATCTCGCCGTTGTCGAACATGCCGATCTTGCGCTGGAGTGTAAACGCGGTGTCGGATTCGTAGACGCGCAGCTCAAAGACGCGCGGCGCTTTGTCTTCCTTCTCCGGCAGCAGTTCGATTCCGGGCATGGTATCGAAGCCGCGCAGCAGTGACGATTCGACGCGCTGGTAAGGTAGCGCCGGATCCTTTTGAAAGGCCTCCAACTCGGCGGCCAGCTTCTTGTCCTCCGCCATCTTCTTCTCGACGGTCTCGATCGCGGCGAGTTCCGGGTAAGAGACCACCATCATGATCGTCGGGCTGTCGGGTCCAACCAGATTCGTAAAGAGTCCAACGGGACCAGCGCCGGCCCGTTTTAGAGCCGGCACATAGGATTCCGCCGCAAGGGATCGCACGCGTCGCATCTGATCGGCGCTGCTATTGCGCATCCGGATATAGGCGAGCTCCATGTAGGCCTTGTTCGCTGGAGCGGCGGCGAGCGGCCGCGCCAGGCCTGCGGCAGCGGCGGCGGAGAAGAAGGTTCTGCGTCTCATAATGCAGACTCTACACTACTTTGGCCGCCGCCGGGAAGCCGCTACGACGCCGCCCACGCCCGTCTGACGCGGCAACAGACAAACAACTCCCAAAATTACTATTTGGTATAGGTATTGCAATAATGGAGAGGGGGCCTGTGTGAAATACCCCAGTCGGGAGTGTGCGAAATGCCTAAGGGCACGGTCACCATCGATGTGGAGAGGTGCAAAGGCTGCGCCTTCTGCGTGGAGTTCTGTCCCACCGATGTACTAGAGTTATCATCCGCATTTAATTCCAAGGGCTATCATCCGCCGCACGTTATCGCGCCCGAGAAATGCACGGGTTGCGATCTCTGCGGGATGTACTGTCCAGACTTTGCCATCTACGGAACCAAGAACAGCGGATCCACCGCAAGCGAGGCGAAAGAATGACGACCGCCGACCCGAGAGGGGTTCTTACCGGCGCTCATTTCATTGACGGCGACCAGGCATGCACCGAAGGGTGTCTAGCCGCAGGTGCGCGATTTGCCGCAGGATATCCGATCACGCCGTCTACTGAAATCGTCGAGCGTTTCGCCAAGCGTATCCCGACGGTGGGCGGCCGGTTCATTCAGATGGAGGACGAGTTGGCGGCCTCCATCACCATTCAGGGCGCGGTGTGGGGAGGCGCGAAAGCCTTCACTGTCACCAGCGGCCCGGGTTTCTCGTTGATGATGGAGCACCTCGGCTACGCCGTCATGACCGAAACGCCGTGCGTGTTTGTGAATGTACAGCGCGGCGGTCCCTCCACCGGTTTGCCGACGCTGCCGGCGCAGTCCGACATGATGCAGGCGCGCTGGGGGTCACACGGCGACTATGAGATCATCGCTCTCTCGCCCTGCTCTCCCCAGGAGTGCTTCGATTTCGCGATCAAGTGTTTCAATCTGAGCGAGGAATACCGGGTTCCCGTCCTGCTGATGATGGACGAGGTGGTGGGCCACATGACCGAGAAGGTAGTGATCCCGAACCCCGAGGAGATCTCGATCTATCCCCGTCGTCTGACCAGGAAGCCGCCCGAAGAGTACCAAATGTATGCAACCAACGGCGGCCTGGTGCCGGAGATGGTGCACGCTGGCATGGGTTACCGGTTCCACGTCACCGGCCTCACTCACGATGAGCGGGGTTATCCGGCGATGAATCCGGCGGCTCAGGACGTCTTGATCCGCCGCCTGAAAGACAAGGTCATCAACAACGCCGAGAAGATCATTGAGCTGGAGGAAGAAAACATCGAGGGCGCCGAGGTTGTTCTCATTTCGTACGGCATCACCTCGCGCGTGGCCGAAAGGGCTTATGCGCTGGCCCGCGAAAAGGGAATCAAGATCGGCAAGATCAGGATGATTACGGTTTGGCCTTTTCCCGAAAAGCGGATTGCCGAACTGGCCGGCAAGGTGAAGGCCTTCGTGATGCCGGAGATCAACATGGGGCAGATGGTTCGCGAGGTGGAACGCGCGGCGGCGGGAAAGGCTCGCGCGATTCTGGTGTCCCATGCCGGCGGCTCGGTCCACAAACCCGAACAAATACTGGAAGCAATTGAGGAGGCGGCAAAATCATGAGTACGGCACTCTGCGAAATCACCCCGGAAAACCCGGTGGAACAGTTTCTGAGGATGGATCGCATTCCGCACATCTGGTGCCCGGGCTGCGGGATCGGCACGTCGGTAAACTGCTTCACGCGGGCGCTCATCGAGTCCAAGACGGATCTGGACAAACTCGCGATCGTCTCCGGCATCGGCTGTTCAGGACGCGTTGCCGGTTATATGAAGCTGGATTCCTTTCATACGACGCACGGCCGTGCGATCCCCTTCGCAACCGGTCTGAAGCTGGCAAACCCGGATTTGAACGTGGTCGTCTACTCTGGCGACGGCGACCTGTTTGCCATTGGCGGCAACCACCTGATCCACGCGGCGCGCCGCAACATGGATATCAAGGTGATCTGCGTCAACAACCTGATCTACGCGATGACCGGCGGCCAAGCGGCGCCCACGACTCCGCTGGACGCCATCAGCACAACGTCTCCTTACGGCGGGTATGAGCCCCCGTTCAATCTTCCGTACCTGGCCGCCGCCGCCGGGGCCACTTTCGTCGCGCGCTACACGGCGTTTCACGTGCGGCAAGTGGCCCGCGTAATGAGGGACATGTTGGCGCATCAGGGCTTCTGCTTCCTGGAGATCATCACCCCCTGCCCGACGCTCTTCCAGCGGCGGAACAAGCAGGGCGATGGGCTCGCCGCGATGAAGTTCTACAAGGAGAACAGCAAGATCAAGAACGGGGCCTCGCCGGCCGAGGTTTCGCTCGAGTCCGGCAAACCGATCATCTGCGGCAAGTTCATCGACATCGAGCGGCCCAGCTACGTCGACAGCATGCAGCACCAGTTCGAGGAGAAGTTGGGCACGCAGTTTGTGAATGCGGAGGAGATTTCATGCCAATAACCGAGATTCGCGTCGCCGGCTTTGGCGGGCAAGGCGTTATCCTCGCCGCTATGATTATCGGCAAGGCCGCCTCCATTTTCGAGGACGGGTTCGCCACTTTGACCCAGAGTTTCGGCCCGGAAGCTCGCGGCAGCGCCTGCAGCGCGGGAGTGATCCTTTCGAAGGAGCCGGTGCTTTATCCCTACCTCACCCAGCCCGATGTATTGATCTCGATGTCCCAGGACGCCTTCGCCAAATTCTCGCCCGATGTGAAAACCGGCGGGACGCTGCTCATCGAAGAGGACCTGGTGCGCGTCACCCGCCTGGCGTCCGGCGTCCGCGCTTGCGGGGTTCCGGCCACCCGCCTAGCCGAGGAGATCGGCCGGCGGCTGGTTCTCAACATCGTAATGGTCGGCTTTTTCGGCTCCATCACCAAGCTCATCGACCGCGACGCCCTCCGCAAAGCGGTGGAAGACTCGGTACCGCCGGGAACGGAGAAGCTCAACCTGGCTGCGTTTGACCGCGGCTTTGAGTACGGTTTGGCGAAGCGCTGTTTCGAAGCCCCCGAAAGCCTGCCGCTCGAGCGCGGCCTCGAGGGCCAGTTCGCCGGATCGGAAAAGTAAACGATTGAACGGCGCGGCTCGCCGCTAGGCGATGATGCCGTGGCGCATCGAGAAACGCACCAGGTCTCCGACGTTGTGGAGGTTCAGCTTATCCATGAGCCGCCCGCGGTGGGCGTCGACGGTGTGGATGCTGAGCCCGAGTTCGCCGGCGACCTCTTTATTGGTTCGGCCCTCGGCCAGGCGCTGCAGGATCTCCCGTTCGCGCCGCGTGAGCATGTCGAGCGGGCTGGTGACGTGTGTCTTATAATCCAGCAGCACTGATGCGGAGACCGAAGGGCTCAGGTAGCCTCCTCCGGAAGCCACGGTGCGTACGGCAAGCAGGAGTTCCTTATCCGGAGCGTCTTTCAGCATGTAGCCTCTGGCGCCGGCCAACAACATGGCCCGAACATAGGCCGCATCGCGGAGACTTGACAGTGCGAGCACCCTGGTAAGAGGCAATTCAAGCGTAATCTCCCGCGTCGCCTCGATCCCACCGCCGCCCGGCATCAAGACCTCCATCACGGCGACGTGAGGTTTATGCTCCCGGGCCGCCGCGAGGGCTTCGCGTGCATTTGCGGCTTCAGCCGCCACGATGATGTCCGTCTCCGCGTTCAGAATCGCCGCGCAACCGCGCCGAACGATGCTTTGGTTGTCAACTAGAAGAACGCGAATTGCGTCATTCTGCATCCATTGCTCCTTACCCGGCGATCCGGCAAGACTGGCGGGTCGCGCGGTTCCAGGGCAATACTCCCCGGCGGGGAACTAGTCCCCGTACACTAGAAGACGACGCCTTCCAAGGGGGGGATACCCTACCTCTGTAAGGAGTTGGTAAAAACTCGCGCGGCGGGTTTTTACTCAACGCCGCCGCGCCAGGGCGAACTTGACCGCTTCGGCTTCGCCGGGGTGACTGTTCGGGGCCGCGAACAGGCTTGTGCCCCGGAAGTCCGGCCGGCTAGCCGTCTTCCGAGGCAGGTTATGGTTGCGTCTCGCCGGCTTCAGACGGTCCGCTGAAGGACTGCAGGGCCAGGTAATTGGGACCGAACCGCTTGATGTTGTCCAACTGCTGATCGAACTGGTCGAAGTGCCGTTCCTCGTCGGCGACAAGACCTTCGAAGATCGACTTCGACTTGGAATCGGCGTTGGCGCTGCATTCGAGCGCCGCAGCGTTGTAATCCCGAGCGCTCTGATCCTCCATATCCGCGGCCTTTTTCACCATTTCCTCCGGGTCGGTGATGGATTCGACCGGCCCGGCAACCGCCATCTCGACATCGCCCTTCAGGAATAGAATGCGCTCGGCCAGCAATTCGACGTGTCCCATCTCCTCTATCGCGGTCCGCTTGAAGAGACTGGCGAGGGGGCCGAACCCCTGGTCGTCGAGGTGGAAGTGAAAGTACATGTATTGGTGAATCGCCTGCAACTCGTCACCAACCGCTCTGTTCAGTAGATCAATGCTCTTTTTCTTATCCATAAGATCTCCGGGCGCCCCCAAGAATCTATTTGACCACCACACAAAGGGGCCCGGACATGTTGTTTGGCCTGTCCGGGCTCTTGCAGCCGGGTGGCCCGGCCTTAAATGCGATTGAACTCCGCCACTGCTTTCTGCAGGGATTTCTCCTTCTGGATAAACGGCACCATCTTGCTTTCGCGCTCGTCGATTTCCTGAGCGACCTTAAGGACTTCTTCCGCCTTATCCTGGGGAACGACAATGACGCCGTCGACTCCCGCAACGATGATGTCACCGGGTTTCACCTTGACGCCGGCGCATTCCACTTCGATGTTCTTGGCGACGCTCGCGTAGCGGCCCACGGCGTTCGCCGGCGAGGCCGCGCGGGCGAATACCGGAAGACCGATGCTCTTAACC
The DNA here is from genome assembly GCA_964468205.1 of uncultured Solibacteraceae bacterium. Lineage (GTDB taxonomy): Bacteria > Acidobacteriota > Terriglobia > Bryobacterales > Bryobacteraceae > CAWELS01. The sequence goes on from CAYXVG010000001.1 coordinate 243,089, forward strand.
TCATTAATGTCGCGGATCGCACCGTCGAGGACCATGCCCGCCATGCCGCGCGCCTTTGCGGCGGTGGCCATCAACCCGCCGAGGGCGGCGATCTCCTGGCCGTCTTCGAATACTATGACACCGACCGTACCGGGCTCCGCTTCATCGATCATCTCCACAGGATGTTTGACCGCCGTGGCCGGGGTCGATTCCTCCGGCTTGGCGGGTTTGACCAGCGCGGTGGCGGCACGGCCGACGAAGGCCTCTCCAATCCATGGCCGCATGTCATGCGACATGTAGGGCCGGACACCGGCCACCTGGTCCACGGCGTCGCAGACGCTGGCCACGGTGCTTTGCTGGAATCCGGCGATCAGGGGATCAGAAGAAAGCGGCTGCTCGAGCGGATCGGGAGCGGCCGCGGTGGCGCCGGGTTCAGCCGTTTGCTGGGGCGCCGGCTGGCAGGCGAGCACAAACGCGAGAGCGGCGACAAGACACAGTGAGAAGAACTGGGTGGTTTTCATCATCCCGAGGATACCCACTCGGATGAGGCGGCGCAACTCCCGGAACGAGCGTTAGCGCCGGGCTCGGCCGCCAACACCCGATCATGGCCGAGCAGCAGGGGCGCCCGATTCATTCTTCTGCCTCCGGCAGACCCAGCAGCGGCCGGCAGGAGCGTGTTGTTCCATCCATCAGAATCTCCACCAAGCAATCGTATTCGACATAGACTCTCTCACCTACACATCGCTTGAGATCGCGGGCCAGATCCTCGCCGGCAGCATCGAAGCGGTCCCAATCGATCTTGTTCGGGCCGCATGGCGGGGAATCGTTATACAAGTCCTGCCAATCGTTAAAGCGGCGTACGAGGTCCTGAGATAGGGGTAGTCCGTCGTGCGTCAACATACCACCCACCGTTCTCGAGCCGGGATACGGCGGCATCCAGACGCCGCTGCTGTACCACTCCGGCCATACCCGCAGGAAATAGTCGTACCGCGCGAAATAGAGCCTCTCCATCTCGAGCCAGACACGTTGCGCCTCGGGAAGAGACAGGCGCGGGAATGACGAGCGAAACTCGTCTTGTTCACAGATATCCGTCTTCCAAAACAGCATCCATTCCGCGAGTTGCGAGGGGCTGAAATTGTGGTTCGCGCCCGTGAGAGCGGCGAACTCCGGCGAGGGGAGCCAGCGTTCTTTCAAGCGCTCCCCGCGGTCCCGGCTCGGAATCCAAAACATCTTGTCGTTAAACACCACGCCTCCTCTGGCAGTACAGTGGATGGTTTCTGCTCACGGGCAGCCTATTGGGACCGTGCGAACGGGGCGTCAGCGAAACTCGATTTCGCCAGCGCCATGGTCAGCGACGCCTCTTCCGCCGCGGTGAGCGGTCTCCGCGGCGCGAAGCAGGCGCCGCAGTCGAGACCCGACCACTTGAGCATAAGCTTAATGGCGGAGAGATATGGGTAACGGAGGGTGATCTCGATCAGCTCATTGATGCGGCCCTGCACCTGCCGGGCATGTTCCCAATCGCGCGCCTGGGCCGCGTTGTAGACGTCGACAAAGAGTTCCGGGATGAGGTTATAGAAACTGCCGATGCCGCCATCGGCTCCCATCAACAGGCCGGCGGCGAGTACTTCGTCGTGTCCGTTGAAAACGACCGCGCCGGATTTCTTAAGCAGAGACAGGGTGTAGAGGTCAAAGCCGGTGAACTTGATGCCGGCCACATTCGGAATCTCCAGCAACTCCCGCAGCGAATCGAGTGAAGCGATGGCCTGTGAGTACGCCGGAAAGAAGTAGATCAGCACGGGGCAGTCCGTCGCCACGGCTAGTTGCTGGTAGAAGGCTTTTGTCTCGGCAAACGACATGCCTAGAGGCGGGAGGCTGCTCACCGCGGCCGCTCCGGTTTTGGCGGCGAATTTCGCCAGGCGGATCGAATCCGAGGTCCGGTGAGCGCCCACGTGAGCCACCACCAACTTACCTGGAGGGGAATTCCGGATCGCCACTTCGATCACGCGCTCCCGCTCGCCTGCCGGTTGCGCCATCCCCTCTCCGGTGTTGCCGCTCACGTAGACGCCGTGCGCGCCCGCATCATAAAGCCGCCCGAGCAGACGCTCCATGGCCGACGGGACAAATTCTTCGTCAGTATTGGTGGGCGTGACCGCCGCGGGCAGGATACCGGATAGTTTCATCATAAGAACCGACCGGGCGCGCCGGCCTCCATTAGCGTGTATAGCACAGGAGGCGATATAGGCAAACGGAGGAGACGGCATAACCGATTGAAATCAATCGGCGTCGTGTGTCGATTTTGTGGTGTGACCGGGATGCGGTCAGAGCCTCGTGAAGAGTGTCAGCCCGTCGAGGTCGCGGCGCGTTCCGGGCATGACGAGGCTGGCCAGGTAGCCGGCCACAAAGCAGGTGAGCACTCCGACGACGGCGTAGAGAAAGAAGTGCACAGGCGTGAAGGTCTTGACCCAATAGAGGACCGCCACGCTGGCGCCGGCTCCGGCCAGCGCACCGGCGCCGGTGGCGCGGCGGGTGAAGATGCCGAGCGCGAAGAGGCCGGCGAGAGCGCCGCCGAAGAGTCCCATTACCTGCTGGAAGATGTCCCACAGAGAGGCGATGTCGAAGGTGGCGAGCAGCACGGCCGCCGCGGTGGCGGCCGCTCCGAGGAGGCCGGTCAGCCACTTCGCCAAACGCAGGCAGACCGCGTCCGCGACGCCGGGGCGGAAGCGGCGGTAGAAATCGGTCACCCCGGCCGTTGAGACACTGTTCATGCTGCTGTCCAGGGTCGACATGGTAGCGGCGAAGACCGCGGCGATAATCAACCCCGAGAGACCGGCCGGCAGTTGCTGAGCGATGAAGAGTGGAAAGATGGCATCGGTGTTGGTGGCCGGTTCCAACCTTTCGGGGTTGAGCTTGTAGAAGGCATAGAGGGCAGTGCCGAGGCCGAACCAGAGCACTGTGCCGGGAAGGACGAGAGCGGCGTTGGTCCAGATGGATCGGGCGGCGGCCTTCTCGTCCTTGGTGGTGAGGTAGCGCTGCACGACGACCTGGTCGGACGTGTAAGGTCCGAGATTGGCGAAGAGGTTGCCGAGGAGGACGATCCACACGGCGGTGGTGGTGAGGTCCCAGCTCCAGTCGATCATGTGGAACTTATCGCCGGCCAGGCCGAGGGCGATCACCTCGCCGAAGCCGCCACAGCGCCAGACGATGAGGAGCAGGCTGAGCAGCGCTCCCCCGAGCAGCACGACCACCTGCAGCACATCGGTCCAGATGACAGCCTCGATGCCTCCGATGACAGTGTAGAAGGTGCAGAGTACGCCCATGACGAGGATGCAGGCGTAGACGTCGATGCCGGTAACGGTGGCCAGAGCCAGCGCAGGGAGGAAGAGGACGATCGCCATCCGGCCAAGCTGGTAGAGGATGAAGGCGGCGCTGGCGAAGAGGCGAACGGGCAGGTTGAAGCGCTGCTCGAGATATTCGTAGGCCGAGGTGACGTTAAGTTGGCGGAAGAAGGGAAGGTAGCAATAGATGACGAGGGGAGCGATCAGGACGATGGCGACGTTCGCCATGAAGTAGACCCAGTCGGCCGCGTAGGCCTTGGCCGGGATCGCCATGAAGCTGATGGAACTGAGCTGGGTGCCGAAGATGCTGAGACCGGCCGCCCACCAGGGAATGCGGCGGCCGGCAAGAAAGAAGTCCTCAGTACGCTTGCCGCGCCGGGAGACGTAGAGCCCCATGGCGACGAGCGAGGCCAGGTAGAGACTCATCGCGATATAGTCGGCGGCGGCGAAGCGGCTTTTCGTGGCGCCGGCAGCGCCGGCCCAGAACTCCGGCGTACGGTGTCCGGGGCGGTCTTCGCCGCTCGGTATAACGACCTCGCGATTCCAGCGGAGGGCGGTGGTGGTGACCTGACTGAAGGGCATCGCGCCCCGGGTGGTCCAGGTGTCCGTGACGGTGTGGTAAGCCAGGATAGTGCGCCCGAAGCCGGGGTGATTGTCCCGGAGTTCCCGCTGGCGAAAGAAGTGCGCGCCATCGTCGCCGCCAAAGATCATGATGTGCGTTTGGCCTTCCGCGATTGCGGGCGCCGCGACAGCCGGGCGCGGGACATCCGCGATCCGCTTCCAGCCTGCGCCGGTCGTGTAACGGTAGGCATCGGCGAGGAAGCGGCGGGTAACGCCGCCGTGATCGCCGGGGAGTAGTTCGGCGCCGCTGATCACGAGGACAGAGCTGTCCTGGGCGACGACAACAGGAAAAATGCGAGCCGGGCCGGGCCAGGGTTCTAGTTCCCGCCACTCTGGTTCGGCGGCCGAGAGGTCGAGCGACCAGAAGGCGCGCAGCGCTGCGGTGGAGCCGGGCGCTTCCTGGCCGCCGGCGATGTAGATGGTATTGTCGAGCATGGCAGCGCTGGTATTAGCGCAGGGCCGGGGCAGCGGCGGGAGCGGTTCAGTTTCGAGCGAAGAGCCGGTCCAGCGCAGGCGGAACACATCGCGGTAATGGCGGCCGGAGTCAGAGCCGCCGATGACGAGGATGCCGTCCGGGGTGGTGACGTTGGCGGTGTAGGCCAGCGGGCGGGGCAGATTGCCGGCTTCGCGCCACGTTCCATCAGGAGTTTCGAGGACGAAGCCACGGTCGATCCAGAGCTTCGTTCCGCCTTCAAAGGGCGGGATGTCGAAGTGGGCGCCTCCGGCGACGATGAGGGCGCCATTGCTGATTCCAGTGACCGGGCCAGCGACGCCGCGCGGCTCGGGCAGTTCGGGGAGGCTACGCCAGCGGTAGTAGTCAGCAGCGTGCAGGGTGGGCAGGAGCGCCAGGATGAGCAGGGCGGCGGCCCGGATCACCGGAGGACCTCCGGAGCGGCGGAACGCCCGCCGGAGCGAAGGATGCCGCTCAACTCGGAAACAAGACCCGGCTGGCGGGCGGTGAAGTTGACGGTTTCGCCGCCGTCCAGGCAGTGCGGCACTACCGCCTCCTCCAGGTATAGGCCGCGAAGTCGAAATCGTAGGCGTCCTTGCCGGGTGCGCGAGGGGCCTCGGCGGCCGGAATCCAGCGGGCATGGCCGCGCTTCACGGCATCGTACCGCGGATCGGCGGCGAGGTTGGTCCATTCGTTCGGATCGGAGTTGTGGTCATAGAGTTCCTCGCTGCCGTCCGAATAGCGGATGTAGCGCCAGCGTTCGGAGCGGACGGCGTGCTGGCCGGGATTGAGCGTGACGAGGGCGGGCTGCTCCCGTTTCGCCTCGGGGTCGCGGAGCAGGGGCGCGAGGCTGACGCCTTCGAGCTCCGGCCTTTCGGGAAGGCCGCACAGTTCGTTCAGGGTTGGATAGATGTCGAGCAAGCTTACAGGCTGCCTGCTGCGAGCGCCTTCGCGGAGGCCCGGGCCGGCGATCACGAGCGGAACGCGAGTCGCTTCTTCCCATAGGGTCGCCTTGTGGACGTGGCGCTTCTCGCCGAGGTGCCAGCCGTGGTCAGACCAGAAGACGACGATTGTGTTCTCCGCGCCGGGGCTCTGTTCGAGGGCGTCGAGCAGACGTCCGAGCTGGGCATCGGCGAAGGTGATGCTGGCGAGGTAGGCCTGGACGAACTCCTTCCACTTGCCGGAGGCGATGGTCTTGTCGAGGTCGGCCCGGCGGGCGGCGGCAAGCGACTGGCCCTCGGGAGGGATGTCGTCAAGATCGTCGCCGGGGACCTCGGGCAGGCGGATCTCATCGAGCGGGTACATATCGAGGTAGCGCCGGGGGACATAGAGGGGGATGTGAGGCCGGAAGGTTCCGACGGCGGCAAACAGGGGTTGCCCGCGCGGCTCCATCAGGTGGCGGATAGCCCAGTTGACCGCCTTGACATCGCCATATTCGTCATCCGGTTTTGGCAGCGCGCCCCAGTCGAATTCGTGCGAGAAGGGCTGGATACCGTTGAGAGGGTGATAGGGCGGCGTTTCGGTATCCAGGACCCACGGGTAGTTGCGGCGGTTGGTCTTGTCCCAGGGGTCGTCGAAGACGATGCGGAAGTAGTCGTCCCACTGATCCGGCGGGTTGAATCCGGCGGTGTGATGGAGGGTTTTGCCGGAGCCGATGGTGCGGTAGCCGCTGGCCTTGAAGTGGGCCGGGAAGGTGACCGCGTCCGGGAGGACGGGTTTCCACCACTGGCCGTTATTGTAGATGCCGGTGGTGGAGGGACGTAGGCCGAGAAACGTGGCCGCGCGGGAAGGAGCGCACCAGGGGGCCGGGCAGTGCGCATTTTCGAAGGAGACGCCGCGGGCTGCCAGCCGCTCGATGTTCGGAGTGTAGAGCGTGCCGGCGTAGCCGCCGAGACCCTCGGTCCAATCGTTCATGTCGTCAACGATGACGCAGAGGACATTCGGGCGCCTGTCTCGGCGGGCACAACTGGCGGCGGAGGCGGCGAGGGTGGCAAGGAGGTGGCGGCGGGTCATGGCTGGAAGCTGCGAATGAACACGAATGAATACCGATAACGAGGCAGAGGAGGCTCGCGTGTCCCGGTGTTCATTGGTGGTTCAGTCCTTTGTTTCCTCGCGGAGCCAAGCGAGGCTTTTTTCGATCATGGGTCCGCCGGCGCCTTCGCATTCGATGGAGAGGACGCCGTCATAGCCGGCCTCGCGGAGGATGGCGAGGCATTCTTTGATGTTGTCCGCGTTGACACCGTCGCCGATGGCGCAATGGGAAACCGCAATGCCGGTGAGTCCGCCGCGGGAGGCGGCGGCGAGAGATTCGCTGACGTCCTTGATGTGGACGTGGCTGACGCGGTTCTTGAACTCCTCGAGGAACGGGACGGGGTCCTGGCCGGCGATGTAGGTGTTGCCGGTGTCCATGTTCATCCGGAGGTAGGGCGAGTCGGCGTAGTTGAGCATCTCGGCCATGAATTCGGGCTTGGTGGTGTAGTAGCCGTGGGGTTCGATGTTGATGACGATGCCGTAAGGCTCGGCGACTTTGAGCACCTGGAGAAAGATGCGTTTCATGTGGTCGAGCACCTCGCGGTCGGTTGCCCCTTCCGGCTTGAAGCGGTCATCGGTGGTGTCGACGCGCGGGCAGCCGACGAGCTTGGCCCAGCGAATGGTATGGAGGATGTACTCGACACCGAGACTGGCCCCCTCGGGGAGCGAAAGCGGGAAGGCGGCGTCGAGTTGGCTGAACGCGATGCCGCGGGCGTCCATTTTCTTCCGCAGCAGCACAGGGTCTTCCCACAGGGCGACGTGCGGCTGGTAGCCGAGACCGTGAATCCAGCTTACGCCGTCGATGGTCCCGCATTCGATGTAATTCAGGCCATTTTCCCGCGCCCATTCGAGGCACTGACCGAAGTTCCAGTAGCTGGAATTGAAAGCGTCCGTGTGAAATCCGATTTGAAACATGAGTGTGTCCTGCCAGCCTACTATACTCTTCTCAGGAGCCCGGCCAATTGTGAAGGAGCCACAAATGAACACGCATGAAGAGGAATGGAGAATCAGCCGGAGAAAGCTGCTACTCGGGGCCGCGGGAGCGGGCATGTTGCGCGGGGCGCCCGGGTACGGCCCGAGGGTGGCGGCGCAAATGTTCATCTGGACGCAGGAGCTAAGGAGGCAGGGACGCACGCTGGCCGAGGGCGTTGGCGACGTCATTGCGGGCACACGTGCGGCGGGCTACGAGTATGCCGAGTTCATGTCTTCGTTCTTCCAGCCGGAGATTCGCGAGACGACATTGCGGCTGCTCGGGGAGCACGGGCTGCAGGTTCCGATCTGCTATCACGGGGGCCTGATGCACACCGAGGCGGGCAGCGCGAAGATGATGGACGAGACGCTTGAGCTGGTGGAGGCGCTGGCGCCGCTCCAGACCCGGATTATCAACACCAATCCGATCCCAAAACCGAAGAAGGCGCTGAAGACCGATGCCGAACTGGCGATCCAGGCCAGGGGATTGAACCGGCTGGGCGAGGCGCTCGCGAAGAAGGGTGTTCAGCTCATGGTGCATCACCACGACCCGGAGATGTTTGAGGACGCCCGGGAGTGGCGGCACATTGTCCAGAACACCGAGCTGGCGCTGTGCATCGATCTCATGTGGGCGCGGCGCGGCGGGCAGGATCCGCTGGCGATCCTCAAAGAGGCTGGGGATAGGGTGGCGGCACTCCATATTCGGAATACGAAAGGGGGTGTGTCCACCGAGGCGGCCGGTGACGGGGAGATCGACTATGCGGCGATTGTGGGGTATTTGAAAGGGCGGGGTTTCGACGGCTGGGCCGTGGTCGAGTTGTTTCATGAGCCGAAGACGGAGGTGACGCGGCCGCTCGAGTCGAATCTGCGGCTGAGCAGGATGTGGGTGGAGGAGACGTTCGGGTTGTAGGCCGGGGGTACGGAACGAAGCCAATTGGCCGAGGCGCACGCGAGCCCGGATGAGGGTGAATGGGAGCGGATGCGCTCAAATCGGTCGGGTTGGAGCGGGGGGTGAGGGTGGCTTGGAAGGGATTTTGGGGGACGTGAGAAGGTGAAGAAGGGCAGGGGACAAGTGCGGGCGCAAGTTGGGTTCTCAGGGTGAGGTTGCCGGGGGCGGGGAGAGGTT
>CAYXVG010000002.1:0-35309 GCA_964468205.1 uncultured Solibacteraceae bacterium
GGCCGCCGGCGCCGGGCGCAGGATCGCGGGCGAGGCGAGGGCTCCCGTTAACAGGTCGCGTCTGGTTGGCATTGGCACTCCTTCCTTACGAGGGTAACTCGGGAGCGCTCCGGTTGCAGAGCGGCACGGCCGGAGCGGACGGCAGGCCAAGAAAGGCCGCCCCACCGGCGGCACACGAAGCGCTGAATGCCCCGGACGGCGCCGGGAGATTGTCTCCTTTTGCGGCGTCACTGTCCGCCAGCGCACACTTGGGGATGTGGCGGGGATTGTTAACTCTTTTCAGATGAGCGCGTCATCTATGGTTGATGACGTGCTGCTTCCATACTCGACCGAGACAAGGAAGAGCCCTTGCGCGGGGGCGGTGGGTCCGGCCTTCTCCGCAGGGGTTCCGGTGAGATAGCGGTCGATCTCCGCGCGGCCGGCGTTGCCCTTGCCGGTTTCGAGCAGCAGGCCGGCGATATTGCGCACCATATGCTTGAGGAATCCGTTTCCGCGAACACGGTAGACCAGACGGCCGGGCGAACATTCGAATTCCGACGAGAAGATGGTCCGCACCTTCGAGAGGTGCGGGGCATCGGACCTGTCGGCCGCGGCGAAACAGGAGAAGTCGTGTTTTCCGGCCAGGACGGGCGCCAGCGCGGCCATCCGCTCTTCATCGAGCGGGTAGGGATAATGGTGGACGTAGCGCCGTTCAAACGGGGAGCAGACTTCGTCGCGGACGATCCTATATTCGTAGGTTTTGGCCCGGGCGTCGCGAATGGGATGGAAGCCGTCTCGAACCACCTCGGCGTCGAGGACCCGCACGGAACGGGGCAGGAGGCGGTTCATCGCTTTACGGAGGTTATCCGGCGGAATCGGGTTAGCGAGCGAGAAGGCCGCCACCTGGGCCAGTGCGTGGACGCCGGCGTCGGTCCGTCCGGAGCCGGTGACGGAGACCGGCGCGCCCTCGATTTCCGACAAGACCGTCTGCAGCGAGCCCTGGATAGTGGGCAGATCCGGCTGCACCTGCCAGCCGTGAAAGTCAGTCCCGTCGTAACAGATCGTGAGTTTTATGCGCCTCATCTAGTTTTGAGGGCCGTTCGCCGGTGGCCGGTTGCTGGCTCGCAAATCGCTACTATACCATTGGAAATTCAGGGAACAAACGGCACCAATTGCAACGTATAACATCCAGAGGCAGAGCCCCTAAGGAATCTAGGAATCGAATTCATGCGAACACTTCAGCAAACCATTGCGATCATTTGCGCGGCACTGCTGCTGGCGCCGCTGGCGCCGGCTCAGGAGTCCCGGTACTCCTGGCAGACGACCGAGAAGAACCCGCTTATCGCTCCTTACACGCCGAGAACGATTGATCCGATTGATCTGAGAAACTCGGCCCGGCTCGAGCAGTTGCTGCGCGCCGGTAAGCTTTACCTTTCGCTCAACGACACCATCGCGCTGGCGCTCGAGAACAACCTTGATGTCGAGCTATCGCGTTACGGACCGCAGATTGCCCAGGCGGACCTGTTGCGCGCCGAAGCGGGCGGGCTTTTGCGAGGCGTGCCGCAGACGGTGAACACCGGGCCGGAGAGCATCCAGCAGACCGCTCTCGGTGTGCAGTCGGAAGGAGCGGGCGGGCGTCAGGTGACCAGCGGCGACGGCCAGACGGCTACCGAGGCCGGCGGCGCGATCATCACCCAGACGGGTGTGGCGACGCCCAATCTCGACCCCAGCTTCTTCAGCCGCTATAACTGGTCACACCGAACCAATCCGTTGAGCAACACGATCACCACCGGAACGAACTCGCTGGTCTTCGAGAGCCATTCCTGGAATCTCGGAGTGGAGAAGAACTGGCTGAGTGGAACAGGTATCTCAGCGGGCTGGAACAGCAACCGCGTGAGTTCCACCAACACCAGGAGCGATCTGAACCCGACGTGGGACTCCAACTGGCAGGTCCGGATCACACAGCGTCTGCTGCAGGGCTGGGGCAGAGCGGTGAACGGCCGCAACATCAAGATTGCCAAGAACAACCTTCGCGTCTCGGACCTGGTGTTCCGCCAGCAGGTGATTGCGACGATTTCGTCAATCGTCAAGCTGTATTGGGATCTGGTTTCCTTCTCCGAGGATGTGAAGGTGAAGCAACAGGCCCTGGCGCTCGCGGAGAAACTTTACAACGACAACAAGAAGCAGGTGGAGATCGGCACGCTGGCTCCCATCGAGATTACGAGCGCCGAAGCGCAGGTTGCCCGGCGCCAGCAGGAACTCACCGCATCGCAAACCCGCCTGCTGCAGCAAGAGACGGTGATCAAGAACGTTCTGAGCAGCACGGGCGTCTTCAATCCGGCGCTGGCGCAGGCCCGGATCGTGGCCACGGACCGGCTCCCCGCCCCGGACGAGAAGGGCACGGCCGAGCTCGCGAAACTGGTTGACAAGGCCCTCTCGCTGCGTCCGGAGGTCGAGCAGACGAGGATCAATGTCGAGAACACCAAAATCGGCATGGCGGGCAGCCGCAGCGCCCTCAAGCCGTCGCTCGATGCGCTGGCCTTCTACAACCACAACGCGCTGGCAGGCGACCCGAATCCGCTTGGGGGGCTGCCCGGCCAGCCGAGTCCGGACGCCTTTTTCGTCGGCGGCTATGGAACGGCGTTGAAACAGCTTTTCCGGCGCAATTTCCCGGATTACGGGCTGGGCGTTCAGCTCAGTATTCCGATCGGGAACCGGTCGGCGCAGGCGGACTACATTCGCGATTCGCTGCAGCTTCGCCGGCAGGAAATCCAGGAGCGGCAGTTGCACAATAATATCCGCGTACAGGTGGAAAACGCCGTCATCGGGGCGACGCAAGCGAAGGCCCTTTACGATGCCGCGGTGAAAGAGCGGCAGTTGCAGCAGGAGACGCTGGACGCCGAGCAGAAGAAGTACGCGCTCGGCGCGTCGACGGTCTTCTTTGTCATTCAGTACCAGCGTGACCTGGCCCAGGCCCAATCCATCGAGGTGCAGGCCCTCACCGCCTATGCAAAAGCGAGGGTGGACCTTGAACAAGCCGTGGGACGCACGCTCGAGGCCTACAGCGTGAATATCGACGAGGCCCGGGCAGGCGATGTTTCGCGGCCCGCAGACCTGCCGCCAGCGCAGCCGTAGGTCCCGCGGCGGAGCAAGTTCATCCGGCGAAGTCGCAGGCGAGCGAGGCGATTTCGCCGGATCGTCCTTTTGGAATCCCGAATTGACACTATGGGTTCAAATCGACACCGGGAAGTGATGGGGAGCGGCGCTCATATTATCGGCGTGGGACACGTCATTGCGCCTATTTGACAGGCATTCAGGGGTTCCGCGGCCGTTTGGAATCACAAGTGCTTGTGTATTGAGCGTGATGATACATGGGAAGGACTCACGGACCGCAGAGGTTGCCCCTCCATTCCCTTCTCCTTCTAAGTTCCCTGAAATCTCCCACCATAAACGCTCTCACAACACCCTCCCAACCTGAGTCCGTGAGTCCGAAACCCTATCGGCGGGAAGTGCCAAATTCCCGCCGGTGCGGCAGTCTTTCGCCTAACGGTTCGTTCAAGATTTGCCGATTAGACCGGTAATGAGCCGTCCCGAGAAAGAACTGAACGATACCCTTCGCTTCCAGTTGAGCCTTCTGAACCTCGCCGTAGTTCCTCACGGCCCGCCACGCGGCAATCCGGGGACCCGCGCTGCGTCGGAACTTCTCAAGCTCGCCGAGAAGGTGCAGCCAACATCCGGGAATCGCCCGCGTAGCCACACCTGAACCGGCGTCAATCCGGCGGCGGCAGCCCCCGAGGTACGACCGCATCGCGAGCGGCTGTCTTCGCGGCCGAGACTTCGCGCCGCGGGTGCACGCCGCGGAAATGCGTGGATTTGCCGAGGAGAACCATTCCAGACACATCAAGTAGGGTAGGCCGTGGAAACCCGTTGGCCGCATGATGCAGTGACGGGGAAAAAGGGCGTCCGCGGGACGTTCCGGCAACCGCAGAACCGCCGCCGAAGACAGGTTGTAGCCCACTGGGTCATCTGGTATAGTCGGAACCAGTGTTACTCAACATACTGAGTAAGTTGCAATGTTAGCAAAGGCAGCGGCAGAATGCCGTTCCGGTGTCCGGGAGCGTCGATTGGTGGTTCCGGAAGAATACGCCGGCAAGAGGCATTGCACCGCAGAGACGGGCAAGAAAGGACGGTGTGTCAGTGAGTGCCAAGAATGATTCTGACGTCCGTAAAGCGCCTAATTCCGGATTCTCCCGCCGTGGTTTCATACAGGGCGTGGGTGTCGGTGGCGCAGTTGGGACGAGTCTTCTTCAGGACGAAGCACAGGCGGCGGCCGCCGGAGGCCAAGTGGTCGGCCCGGGGGAGACGTCGATTACTCTTTGGGTAAATGGCAAAGAGCACAAGCTGGAGGTGGAACCCAGGGTCACGCTTCTGGACGCACTTCGCGACCGGCTGAGCTTGACCGGCGCCAAGCGGGTCTGCGACCGCGGTACTTGCGGCTCCTGCACAGTGCTCGTGGAAGGGAAAGCCGTGTACGCCTGCTCCACGCTGGCGATTGACGCGGCGGGCAAGAACATCCAGACGGTGGAAGGAATGTCCAAGGGTGGCGAACTCCATCCGGTGATGAAGGCGTTTGTTAACCATGACGCCCAGCAGTGCGGTTTCTGCACGCCGGGATTCGTGGTTGCGGCAAAAGCGTTCATTGATGAGAATCCCAACCCGACGGAAGAGGATGTGACCGAGGGGCTTGGCGGCAACCTGTGCCGTTGCGGTACCTACATGGGCATCCGCAAAGCCGTCGTGGAGGCGTCGAAGGCGATGGGAGGTAGAAATGCCTGAATACAAATGGCCTGCGATGGATGAACGGCGGGTGATGGGCAAGCCGCTGAACCGCGTCGACGGGTCGGTGAAGGCGAGCGGCCGCGCGATTTACAGCCAGGACGCAAAGCTGCCCGGTATGCTCTATGGAGCGCTGCTGACGTGCCCGCACGCACATGCGAAAGTGAATTCGATCGACACGAGCGCCGCCGCGAGCAGCAAGGGCGTCGCCGGGGTCCAAGTGATCGCGGAAGCCGGCAAGGAACTGCAATGGGCGGGCCAGGAAGTGGCGATAGTGGCCGCGGACACCGAAGAGCGCGCTTTGGATGCGGTTAAGAAGATCAAGGTGGACTACGAAGTCTTCTCCGATTTCCTTGTCCGCGAAGAAGACATCGCCCGCGCGCAGCGGATGAATCGCGCCAAGCCGGCCGGCGAAGTGGTGACTGGAGACCCGGATCAAGCGTTCAAAGACGCCGAAGTGGTGAACGAGGGTGAATACGGAATCCCCGTGTTGAACCATTGCTGTCTCGAGACCCACGGGCAAGTGATCGCCTTTGACGGCAAGAAAGTGGAGTTTCGGGCTACCACGCAGGCGGTCACGAATATCGGTCCCGATCTCGCGAAAGGTTTGGAGATCCCAGCCACTGATGTCCATGTTCGCCAGGACCACATGGGCGGGGGATTCGGCAGTAAGTTTTCTTCCGATGTATGGGGCGTGGGAACCGCCAAACTTTCTCAGAAGGTGGGCGGCAAGCCTATCCGCCTGCATCTGGACCGCCGCACGGAATTGGAGATAGCCGGCTGCCGGCCATCGTTCTTCGGCAAGATCAAGATCGGCGGCATGAAGGACGGAACGCTCACAGTCTGGGACTCCACCACTTGGTCGACCGGCGGCTTCGGCGGCGGGGGGTTGAACGCGAACCTGGCGCCGTATGTCTTCACCGAGATCGCCAACAAGCGGTTCAATCACTCCGCGGTCTCTACCAACAACGGCGGCGCCCGCGCCTGGCGCGCTCCGAACCATCCACAGGTCGCCTTCCTGACTTGCGCGGCCATCGATGACTTCGCGGCCAAAGCGGGTCTTGATCCGTACGAAGTCTTCATGAAGAACTTCGCCCTGACGGAACGCCCGGAGGTCTATACTTCCCAGCTTGAAAAGGCCGCCGACATGGTGGGCTGGAGCGGGAAATGGAAGCCCCGCGGAGCCGACAAGAGCTCGGTTCGAGACGGGCTCGGTATCGGCGTCGGGACGTGGGGCGGCATGGGCCACAACGCAACGGCCCGGACCACGATCCATCCCGACGGTTCGGTGGAGATCGAGATGGGCTCTCAAGACCTTGGCACCGGAACCCGGACGATCATGACGCAAACGGCGGCTGAGAGCCTTGGTTTGAACATGAAGGACATCCGGCTCAAGATCGGTGACAATCGTTACCCGCCCGGGGGCGCCTCGGGCGGTTCCACGACCGTGGGTGGAACTTCGGCCGCGACTCGGAAGTCGACTCTGAACGCTCTGGAGAAGCTCTTCGAGGCCGTGGCGCCCAGCCTTGGCGCTCAACCCGGCCAGTTGGTTGCCAGAGAAGGCAAGATCATGGTCGAGGGCGACTCGTCGAAGAGCCTCTCGTGGACGGCCGCTTGCGCGAAGCTGGGCGTCACTCCTATCCAGGTCACCGGCGAAAACGACCGCCGGAACCCGGCGGGGCTGATCGACAGCGGAGTTGGCGGCGTTCAGATCGCGCACGTCACGGTGGACGCTGAGACGGGCATCACCAGGCTCAACAAGCTTGTCGCGGTCCACGACTGCGGTTTGATCATCAACCCGAAGACGGCCGAAAGCCAGATTTTCGGTGGCGTGATCATGGGCATCTGCGGGGCGCTTTACGAAGTACGGGTGATGGACCAGTTGACCGGCCGCTTCCTGAACGCTGACATGGAGTTCTACAAGCTTGCCGGAATCAAGGAGGTCGGTGTCATCGAGGTGCATCTCGACATCACCGAGGCGCACGACTCCCGCGGCGTCATCGGACTCGGCGAACCGCCGACGATTCCGACGATCGCGGCCATCAGCAACGCGGTAGCGAACGCGGTCGGCAAGCGCGTTCCAGAGGTGCCGCTGACACCGGACAAAGTGCTTGCGGCACTGGCGTAGAGGAGGATACAGACATGCAGGCATTCGAATATGCAAGTCCGACAACCCTCAAAGAGGCCACCGGCCTGTTGGGTTCCGGTTGGGGAGAGGCCGACGTCCTCGCCGGGGGCACCGACCTCCTCAGCCTGATGAAGGAGTACATTCACACCCCGAAGCGGGTGGTGAACATCAAGGGCATCAAGGAACTCGGAGGCATCGAGAAGACCTCCGCCGGTCTCCGGATCGGCGCGACGGTAACGGTAGCCGAATTGCTGTCCAGCGATGCTGTCCGCTCTGACTACCCGTCGCTCGCCCAAGCGGCCCAGGGGATCTCTTCGATGCAGATCCGCAACATGGGCACGGTCGGGGGCGACCTCTGCCAGCGGCCTCGCTGCTGGTATTTCCGCAACGGCTTCGGCCTACTCGGCGTGAAGGACGGCAAGAGCCTAGTGACCGGTGGAGAGAACCGGTTTCATGCCATCTTCGGCAAGGGCAACGCCCAGTTCGTCAGTGCATCGAGCTTCGGGCCGGCGCTGATGGCGCTGGGCGCCAGGTTGAACCTCGCTTCCTCCTCCGGGGAGCGGGAAGTAGCGGCGGCGGATTTCTTTGTGGCTCCCGAGAGCGATTCCGATCGCGAGATCGCTCTCCAGCCCAACGAAATCCTGACCGAGATCGTCATTCCATCCGGCGCGACCCGGAACGCCACCTACGAGGTGCGCGAGAAGCATTCGCTCGATTGGCCTCTCGCGACCGCTTCGGTGGCGCTAAAAATGAACGGAAGCCAGGTGGCTAGCGCGAGCATCGTCATGGGCCATGTCGGACCGGTCCCGGTGGCGGCGCCCGGCGCGGCCAAGTCGCTTTCGGGCAAAACAATCAATGAGTCGGTGGCCGAAAAGGCCGGCGAGGCAGCCGTGAAAGGCGCGCGCCCGCTCAGCCAGACCGGTTACAAGGTGCAGTTGGCCAAAGTCGCCGTCAAGCGCGCGCTGCTTGCGGCGGCCGGTTAAGGAGGGAAGCGATGGAATACGCCGGAATGAACATTCTCGACGACGACCGCTGCCAATTCCTGCGGTGGAAAGGCATGTTCGTGGACAAAGACCACGACCCGATGCTCACCTCGGGCGACCGCCTTTTCTGGTGCCACAAAACGCAGAACTGCCTCGGCCCGGATGGCAAACTGGCCGACGACTACGAGTGTAACGAATCCCGGAACTGTTTCCGGACTCTATAGCTCAGATTTGACCTGCAAAGGGCCTCTCCGCCGAGCGGAAGAGGCCCTTTGTGTTTTTGGCCGGATCGCGCTACCTCATACTCGCACGCCGGGTTTCGCGGCGTCCACGTTGTCTAGTTGGCTATACGTGTTGATCTACCAGAATCGTGTTTCCATCGGGATCCACAATCGTGAAGCTGGCTGGGCCAGTTGAGCCTTCGTCGGCTTCGGTACGCAGGGTGACG
The DNA here is from genome assembly GCA_964468205.1 of uncultured Solibacteraceae bacterium. Taxonomy (GTDB): domain Bacteria; phylum Acidobacteriota; class Terriglobia; order Bryobacterales; family Bryobacteraceae; genus CAWELS01. Next base: position 8,375 of record CAYXVG010000002.1, read on the forward strand.
CCACGCTCTTTGAGCTGGCGCTGTAACTCTCGAACGTCAGTGAATTCGCGGAGCGGCTGAGCATCGTTCGTCCAGCCCGGGTTGAAGGTGAGAATGTTCTTATCGAACATTCCTTGAAACAAGCCAATAGCGTGGCCGCCATTCTTCATAATCAGCCAATTTTGCGATTGATCACCGGCGAATACCGTGAACCCGAGCTTTTCATAGAAGATCTTCGACGCCTCGATATCTTGTACAGCCAAGCTGACGGAGAAAGCTCCCAAATCCATAACGGCCTCCTTATTGTCTTCCTGGCGCATAAGGCGTGGACTATGCCGAGCCCTAAAGCGCCCATTGCTATTACCAGGTCGCTGAGCAACCGACCGCGCGGCGACTTGCAAGCGTCACTGGTCGGCGTAGCCTTCGTCCCACGACCGGCCGGGGTCGTGGTTCCGGAGATCGACTCCGTGCGTCAACCAGGCTTTCAGCGGGAACAGCACGTTGAGCCAGCCGGCATGGACTTCGTTCCAATCATCCGGCCCGATCCCTTCGTGGGTCAACAGCAGATCGGCGCCGCCCGACCCGTCCGGAGATAGCTCGAAGCGCACGGGTCCGCCAATGTAGTCGATCACTAGGAGACGAGGAGGCTGCCGCTCAATCACCGAGCAGTTGCAGCGGTAACCGTTGATGAAGCGGAACTCGATCCGGCCATTCGCTTCGACGGCCGACTCAGCCCAAAAGGAGGCGCGACCATGATTGGAGTCGAGGGCTTCATAGACTCTCTCGGGCGGCACTGGAATGTGCATGCGCCATCGGATCGGACCTCCAACGCTATCGCCCTTCATCCGACCAGTTCCTCATTTTGTTCGTCCCACGACCGGCATCGCAGGCCGAGGAACGCCCTCCGCTGCATGCCGCTGGCGGGGAACGGAATTCGGTAATGCCATGCAGTCATGTCTTAGATTAGTCCCCCACCCAAAACGAGACGAATGAGGCCGAAGAATAGGGCGATGATGCAGCATACAAGACCGGCAACGCTACTGCCCTTGGGCGCATGGCCGGCGGTACCGAACGCCACACCGCTAATCACGATCCCAATCCCCGCGAATGGAATATTGATCCAATTCAGCGCTCCGAGACAGGGGACGAACCCCACGAGCATGCCGAGGATTGCGAGAATCCCCCAAATCAGACTGAGTACCTGCATGACTATGCTTCCTTTTCTGTTTGTTTGTTGTACGTGACTTGGCCTGCCGCACGAAGCGACCGGGACAACCTGAGCATCAGCTTTGAAACGAATATAGCCGCCAACATTCCGTTCACGAAGAAAATTGCGTACAGCGCTACAGACCAGCGATGGAAAGCGGCCGCCTCTGTAAGATCGCCGCGCGAAATGGCCAGGAACGCTCTCGTCATGCCGCACAAGAAACACGGCCCGTGTTCGTGATGAGGCGACTGCAAAGCCGCGCTCACGGAGAGGAGGGCGATCTCGGACAGAAGATGAGGAGCTATCAGGACGGACGAGAGGAACGCCGAAGTAATCAACCATACCGAAGCAATCGCCACTTTCACTTCCTGATACACCATTTGTCTGCTTCCTTTCGGCCTAGCGTCCAAGCTCGCCAGCGCAAACCTTGCAGTCCGGCATCCAAGACATAAGGCGCCTTAACTTGCCGTCAGGAACACCCGCAATTCGGCCAGCAGCGCGTCACATTGATCGATATGGATGTCGTGACCAGCACCGGGAATCGTAACCAAACGAGCCCGCGGTATCTCCCGCGCCATGCGTTCCACAGCGGGCGCCCTGGTGAACGGACTCTCTCCGGCACCGTTGACAAGGGTTGGACAGGCAAGCTTCCGGAGCGCAGTCCAATGCATTTCGCCCCTGGCGGAGGCGCGCTCCATCCAAGTAACGAGACCGCGGGCGTCGAACCGCCAAATCCACCGGCCGTCCGGGCCTTGCTTGAGGTTGTTGAGGACGAAGGCGCGTATCTCCTGCCGATGATCCGCACGCTGTCGAGTCCTGGAGCATCGATGAGTGCGGCGATATCGTCCGCCATGACATCGGCCGAATGCTCCTCTAGCCCATGAGCTGGCTTGGTGCCCTCGCTGGTTCACTGCTAAGACGCGGAACTGATTGGACCGGGCGGATGCAATGCTGTCAAATTCCCAGGCGTGCCCTGTAAGGCCGTGCAACAGTAGCAGCGGCCGTGCGCCGGGGCGGCCCCACTCCCGGTAATGAAATTGCAGCTCATTCGCCATGGTGCGCTTGTCTGGCGCCCGGATCTCTGTTTTCACTTCCTCTCCCAGCTTCCGTTCCTTGTTGACCTGAGCGTTTTGCTTCGTGACCCTCTGGCCCATCGCCTACCTGACTGATCCGAGGTGCTCCGAGATACCGCCCCACCCCGCCGGATCGAGTAAGATGTTAGCCCGCTCCATCGTTGCCCGCGCGGTATAGCCGCGCGGCAAGATCGGTAATCTCCGTGCAAAAGGCAAGCCGCTCTAACCAAGCCGCGGGGATCTGCCGGGCGCCGTAGTACGCCCCGGCAATCTGCCCGCATACAGCGGCCGTCGTGTCAGCATCGTCACCCAGATTCGCAGCCATTAGTATCGCATCCTCAAAACCGTCAGTGCGAAGGAAACACCACATTGCCGCTTCCAGACTGTCCACCACGTACCCGGAACCACGGATATCTCGCTTGGACTTTTCCCGATATGCCGCGCGGGCAATTCCAGCAATTTTCTCCGCTCCCACGAACGTCATGCTGTCTCCGAGAGCGAGCTCATCCTTCGGCCTGCCGGATAGCGCCCTCCAGATGACCCGCGCAAGCAGACGGCATGCATCAATGCACTCGGCTGCACCGTGAGTGGTTCGGGCGCTTTCGGCCGCGAATCGCTCTGCTGCATCCAAATCCGGGAAGAAGAACATGGGGATCGGCGCCAGCCGCATAATGCATCCATTCCCAGCCGCGTGCGGGTCGCTCGCTCCAGAATAGGGATCTCCTGTTTGGCGAAACCTCCGCAATGCGGAGTCCACCGTGCCGCCAATGTCGAAACACGATCCAGTGCTACTCATGTAACCTGTGTCAACCCATTTGCAATAGCGATTCATTTGATCCATTGCATCGAAACCATTGCACTCGACGAGGCTGGCCGCCAGGCAAAGCGCCATGGAAGTGTCATCGGTCCACTGGCCTGCACGGAGATGAAACGGGCCGCCGCCAATCATGTCCGTCAGCGGCTCAAAGCTTCCCCGCGGTTGAAACTCGACAGCGGCGCCGACGGCGTCTCCGACGGCAAGACCAAGCAGACAACCATGGAACCGGTCCTGTTGGTCCATTCGTGTTCTCCCAAGCAAACTGGCATTCGTCATGTAGTTTCTTCCTCACACGTTTGGGCAGCATGATCGCCGTATAACACTCTGACACGGAAATTTGCATAGACCTTGTAATCGCCGACGAAGAAAGGCTTGCTCTGCTGGGCGGGGCCGTAGGGCTGGGGGTAGAGGCAAAGACCGAGCACCCCCAGGAACGGGCAGACCGCACGGTGAACCAAACCGCAGAGGAGAGTCGGCGGTGGCCATGCGTATTGTTTGCTGGGCTGGGGTGGAGGCGGGCACAGAGGGTCAGACGCAACAGTCGTAAGGGGCGGCAATGAGGCGCCGGCATGGCTCGGCGAGAGCAGTTGTAAGGGGAACATTCCGTTTGCCAACGAGGTCGTAGCAAGTGTGCCTGTCCACCCTCAGGTATTGTGCAGCTTCTTCGAGTGTCAGCCAGTTCGCCATAGCAGCCGTTGCCACACCAGCACGGTTATCCGTCACTCGCTGGTAAGTTATCGCAGACTTCGACAGGAATGCAATCGCAGGATTTGCGGGACAGCGTAAAATTTACCGGCCGGCGGCGACCGGCTGTCGTCTGGCCAGAAGCAGACCACCAGCAAGAGCGCCCGAGGGTGAAGCGGCGTGCACGGCAACAGACCGCGCGGACGCGAAATCACTTACGTCTCGGCGCCCAGCCAAGTGGCTGTAGATCCGCAGTAGGAGTCGAAGTACAGTCACCGCAGTAACGGCGGCCGGGCTTCTCTCCAGTAGATTACCGGTTCCGGATCCCCACCCGATGCAGACTGGCGACAAATTAGTATCACCAGGGCGCCATTTATCCCCTATTCAGGCTATTCCGTTCTTTCTCAATAGACACTATGAATAACAAGGGACCGCAATTTCGGATTGCAAACGTATGTCCCAGGAGCGGGTCGCTCAATGCCCGCTCACCTAAGCTTTAGGGAGTTCAGCCTATTTCAGACCGGAAAACCGGTAAAAGGGGAAATGTAGATGAACACTTCGAACGTGCATGTCGCGCGGCGGCTCATGACCGCCTTGTTTTTGTTTTGTCTCTCGGTGACCTTAGTGCTTGCCCAGTCCGACAGGGGCGTTGTCACAGGATTAGTGTTGGATTCCACCGGCGCGGTAATCCCGGGGGCGTCCGTCGCCGTGAGAAATCAGGCAACCAACACCTCCAGCACAACACAAAGTACCGCCAGTGGCAACTTCACGGTTCCGTCTTTGCCGCCCGGCACCTACACCGTGTCCGTGGAGGCCGAAGGATTCAAGAAGTACGAACTGACGAATGTCGTTTTGATCGCCGGCGGGACGGCGACGGCTAACGTGGTTCTGGAACTGGGCCAGGTGTCTGAGTCTGTCACCGTTAGCAGTTCGCTCGCGCAGATCCAGACCGAAACCGCGAAGATCACCACGCAGGTCTCCACGAAGATGGTGGACGAACTGCCGTTGGTCGTCGGCGGAGCCATGCGCGGCGCCTTCGACTTGGCGATGATCACGCCGGAAGCCAGTTCTCCGGACATCGATTCGGACAAGGCCTTCACCGTGGGTGGCGGACAGGCGGGATCTTACGGCGCCACACTCGACGGGGTTTCCATCCTCACCGGCCGGTTCAATTCGGTCCAATGGGCGAACGTAAACACTCCGTCGGTGGACGCCATCACCGAGTTCTCGGTGGAGACGAACGGCTTCAAGGCCGAATACGGCCGCGCTTCCGGCGGCCTCATCACCTTTGCCTCGAAGTCCGGCTCCAACGAGTTCCACGGTACCGCTTACGAATTCCTCCGCAATGACGCACTGGATGCACGCCGGTTCTTCGAAGCCGAAAAGGGCGTTTACAAGCAGCATGACTTCGGCTTCAGCCTCGGCGGCCCCGTCGTCATCCCCAAGCTCTACAACGGCAAGAATAAGACCTTCTGGTTCACCTCGGGCGAATGGTTCCGCAACCGCGTGGGCGCCTCGAGCGGCCGCTTCAGCGTCCCCACCCCGGAGATGTATCAGGGCGACTTCAGCAACTGGGTGGACGGCAACAGCAAGTTCGTGCAACTCTACGACCCCGCCACGACCCGGCCGAATCCGAATGGCAGCGGTTCGATCCGCGACCCCTTCGCGGGGAACATGGTTCCCCAGAGCCAGTTCAGCACCCTAGCGAAGAATTATCTGGGCGTGATCGGGAACTCGGTTTTTCCGAATAACGGCGCCACTCCAGGGACGAGCGAGTATGTCCGGAACAACTACATCAACAACGCAGGCACGGCGCTTGACCCGTGGACAAAGTTCTCCGCGAAGGCGGACCATAACTTCTCCGACCTCACCAAGGTGAGCTTCCTCTACAACTACGGTTTGCACGAGCGGACTCCGGGGCCGGACGGCTATCCGGGTCTCCCGGGACTGGTAAACCAGAATCGCATCGATACCCAGAAGAGCCATGTATACCGGGGCACGTTCACCAAGGTAATCAGCCCCACCCTGGTGGGCTACGCCTTTGGCGGCGTGAACTGGTGGAAGGAAAGCCATGACGCGATCACCCTCGACGGCAACTGGTCCAGCCAGGGGGTGTGTCTCGAAGGTGCGTGGGACTGCGACCGGAACCTGCTGAAGGTGGACTTCTCCGACTACAACAACTGGGTGGCCGCAGCCCACGACGGCTCAGAGAACTTCGTCTTCAGCGCCGGCGGCGATCTCACCTGGATCAAGAACAACCACACGCTCAAGTTCGGATACCTCTGGGAGCGGATGCACTACAACGGCTTCGGACAGCAGACCATTGGCGGCCTGGTGCGCGGCGACCGCCGGTCGACGAGCATTCCTGGCAATAACAATTTGAGTGTCGGTGGAGGCAACGGTTTTGCTTCATTCCTGCTCGGCCAATCGTTCTCCGGCGGTACCGAGAATGACCGGTTCGTCGGCCAGCAGTGGCGCAGCCACGCCTGGTACGTGCAGGACGACTGGAAAGTCACGCCCCGGCTGACCGTTAATTTCGGCTTACGGTATGAGTTCACCCTGCCGCCGCTCGAACCGAAGGACAAGTGGAGCGACCTCACGCCCGACAAGCCAAACCCCAGCGCCGATGGCATTCCGGGAGCGCTGCGTTTTGCCGGGTTCGGCGAGGGACGGGAGAATTCGCGGACTCTGGTCGACGGTTACTGGGGAGGCATCGGACCCCGTGCGGGCCTCGCCTATCAGCTCAACAACAAAACCGTGGTCCGGACCTCCGGCGGCATCAGCTACGGCGTGGCGAAGACCGTTACCGGCAGCACGCACTTCGAGGGAGCGGTACTGATCTTCCGGCCGGGAAGCCTGGACCAGGGAATCACTCCCGGCTTCCTGATGGACGAAGGCCTGCCACCTTTTACTCCGCCGCCCTCGATCGACCCCAGTTTCTCCAACGGAAACAATACGGCGTTCTGGGACAGCGACGCGACCCTTCTGCCGACCAACTACCAGTGGACTTTCTCCATCCAGCGGCAGCTTTCGCAATCGATGATCTTCGAAGCGGCGTACAACGCGACGGCCGGCACACACCTGGTGGCCGGCTTGAAGAACATGAACCAGTTGCCGTTCAGCTACCTGGACACCTACGGCCGGACGCTGCTCACCAGCAATATGAACTCGGCCGCCGCGCAGGCAGCCGGGCTTGTGCGTCCCTACTCCAACATCGACTGCGAGTTCTCGTCCACCTGCGCGCCGGTCAGCGTATCGCAGGCTCTGCGGCCCTTCCCGCAGTACCGGACCATTCAGACGCGGCAGGGACATGGCGATAAAAGCGGTCATTCGACGTACCACGCGATGGTGTTGAAAATCGAGAAGGCATACTCGGCCGGCTTGACCCTGCAGGGTTCCTATGTCCTCTCCAAGATCCTCACCGACGCCGACTCCTCCGACGGCGACAACACCGCCATGGACCATTACAACCGCGGGCTCGAGAAGTCCATTGGCCAGTATGATCAGACCCACAGCTTGAAGTTCAACTACATCTATGAGCTACCGTTTGGCAAGGGCAAGCGCTGGCTGACCGGAGGACCGGGCGCCTGGGTGCTCGGCGGCTGGCGGATCGCGGGAGTTCACTTCTACTCAAGCGGCTTCCCGCTGGCGCTCAACAACAGCGTGACCTTCCCGCTCTTCGCCGGGCGGAACTCGGCCTGGGCGACATCGCACGAGGGATGGGTTGTCGACCATAACAATCCCGACTGGAAGGGCTCGGACAGGTACTTCGTGGACCCATCCTTTTTCGGTCCTCAGGACCCCAACCGTCCCGGCAACCTGACACGATTCAACCCGAAGGCGCGGATGCCGTGGCAGAACGAGGTGAACTTCTCCGTCGCGAAGACCTTCCCGATCAAGGAATCGATCCGGCTGGACTTCCGCTGGGAAATGTTCAACGCATTCAACAGATCGCGGTTCAACCCCGGCGCCACCAATATCGAGGCGCCGAACTTCGGTCTCGTGCAGGGCACGCTCAACGATCCCCGGCGCATGCAGCTCGGGCTGAAACTATACTTCTAGCGTCTTCAGCGCCGGCCGTGAGCCGGCATCTCTGACCAAAAGGCCCGGGTGCAAAGCCCGGGCCTTTTTATTGCCACGAACGGCTACTGGTGTGGATGTTATACAATAAGGTGTAGATTTCTTGAGGAGGTTCTGGGATGCGACTCTCCACCATCACACTCTCTGTGTTTCTTTTTTCCGCCATGTCCGTGCTCGGCAATTCGCTGCCGGCTACGCATGTGGAGGGAACCTATGTTGAGGCCCGTACCGCTGACGTCTACACGGGCCCTTGTTTCGCCAACGGTGAAGTTGGCTTGGTAGGCAAGCGCGCCGTAATGGGCTGGCACGTCGAAAAGGGCTCGTGGCAGGGTGTGAGCCTAGACGGCCTCGGGGTGGTCGGCGTTCTGCTGGCAAACAACACTCTTGGGGCTGAGTTAGGAAACACATTCCCCGTGAAGTCCGTTCTCATCGTAGATGAAGACGCCGACGCCGAGCAGCGGCTCGCACTGCAGGCGTTCGCCAAGCGCATGGCTGGCGATTTGCTGCAGGATGTCGTCCGCGTCGAATTCCGCCCGGTGAGCCTCGATATTGCCGGCAGTGATATGCACAGCGTCGATGCGAAGCTCGTCGCGGGAGAATTAGCTACCATCGAAACCCGCGCGCTCAACAACGGAGACCACATCTGCTCGAACGAGGAGGTCTGGTACCGCCCGCTCACGAAGCTGCACCACGCGATGCCGGCCTATGCCCTCGCGCATAGCTTCCAAGGTTCCGGCCTCAACACCCGCTGGAGCACACCCGGACAGCGCAGCGCATTCGTTGGCCACTTCAACTTCCAGGACAGCGCCACCCAAGCGCACCACGCCGCCGCACACGTCCACTAGTTCCGCGATCGGGACGGGCTTCCTCCGCTCACGCCGGATGTGAAGCCGTCCCACGGATGTCAGGCGCCTTGGGAGAGGCGCTCGGCGAGGACTCGGGGAAGGCCGGCGTTGACAATTTTCCGTTGCGCCTCCTCGACAGCGTAGGTCACACGGCGGTAGAGGACGCCTTGAGCTTCCGGATCGAAAATGGCATACGCGGCGCGCGGGTCGCCGTCGCGCGGCTGCCCCACCGACCCCGGATTAATCAGACAGTCGCAGTCCGGCGGGATGCCAAATTCGAATCCGGATTCGCCGGCCGCGACCCGGGGGATTTCGCGAGTGCCGTTGCGGTGAATGAGGAACCCTCCCTGCAGGTGGCTGTGCCCGAAGAAGGTCAAGCCCTCCAGGTAGCCATAGAGCTGATCCGCCTGTCCGGGCGAAACGATGTAGTCGTCTTCGTCGAGTGGCGATCCGTGAACGATCTGAAAGTCGTTCAGCTTCAGAGGCCCTTTCGGCAGGCCCTGCAAAAAAGCATAGTTCACTGGGGTGAGCGTTTCCCGGGTCCAGAGGGTGGCGGCTTTGGCCACCGGGTTGAACCATTCGATGTCCTCGGAGCCGGTGGCTGCCTTGTCGTGATTGCCCCGCACGACGTGCTTGACGGTTTCGCGGATCCAGTCGGTGGCGCGATTGGGCTCGCCGCCATAGCCGACCACGTCGCCGCAGCAAACGATTGTGTCATAGTGTCCCCGGGCATCGGCGAGCACAGCTTCGAGGGCGTCCCAGTTGGCATGAATGTCACTCAATATCAGGTAGCGCACAGTCGTATCAGCCCAATCTCCGGAGGAGCCCCGATTCGCGCGGGCACGGCCACCGTTCCGATGCCCCGGGTCACATAGATGGCGGACCCGTTCCGGCGATAGGTCCCGTACAAATAAGGGGTAAAAATCCGGGCGACGTTCAGATATTGATGAAACGGCTCAATGGTGATCTGTCCGCCGTGCGTGTGACCCGCCAACGTGAGGTCCCAGCCTTGCTTGGCGGCAACCGGGAAAACGTCCGGATTGTGGGAAAGCAAGAGGTTGAAGTCGCCATCGCTGATCAGCTCTTCCGCGCCCGCAAGGTAGCGCTTTCTTTTCACTTGGTAATCGACACCGGTCAAGCTAATGGTCGCGCCTCCGAACCGCAATCGTCTGGATTCGCCGCGCAGAAATTGGAGGCCGAGCCGGGCGCCTTCGTCCGTCGCACGGTCCTGGCAACGGGCTCGCCTCTCATGGTTCCCGTGACAGCCGTAGACCCCGGCTTCGGCCCTTAGCCCGGAGAGGAGACGGAGGCATTCAGAGAGGTGATCATCGCGAAGGGTGATCAGATCCCCCGTGACAACGGTCAGATCCGGGCGGGCCTCGTTGGCCATGTCCACGGCCCGCTGCAAAGTGGCGCTGTCAAGGAAGGGACCAAAATGGATGTCGCTGAGATGGAGTATGCGTAAGCCGTCCAAGTCAGCCGGCAGGCCGGGGTAAGCGATCTTCTCTTCGACGAGCCTCAGTTGCCCGCGGCCGGTTACCACCGCGGCTGTAGTCGCGGCGAGAGGCGTGGCCAGCACCGCTCCGCTGGCGGCGGTCAGGACCCGCCGCCGCCCGGGGTCAAAGTCCGGAGCCGCCCGCAGGATGACGGCGACCAGAAAGACTCCTCCCCAGGCGATACACCAGGCGATTCCCGCGCCCCGAAGCCAGTCCAGCAGATCGGAAGAGGGCACCTTCGCCCAAGACGCCAAAACGCCATAAGTGACGCCGAAGGCGAGGGCTGCGCATCCGGTCCAGAACAGGCCGCGGAGCAGGAGCCCGGGCGTCCGGTTCCGGCGGACCCAGCGCGATTCCAGCGCCCAGTTCAGCAGTTTCCATTGCAGCAAGACAGCGAAGAGGACGAATACGGCGTCAATTAAGGTCCGATACGGAAACGGCATGCGCAGACTCTTCCCATTGTAAGGGAGCGGCGCAGAGGAGGTTCGGGAGAGCGTGGAGCGGGACCTCCGGCCGGGTTACTGCTGATCGTAGCCTCCGAGACGGCGCACCCAAATATTGCGGTAGCGCACCGGCACGTCGTGATCCTGTAACAGAATCGGCAGTTCGGACTCGTGCGCCTTGTACTCGTTCCACTTCCGGTGAGCCACGGGTCCGACGATACGCTGGCGGTGATGAACGAGAACTCCGTTGTGCACCACCGTCACATAGGCCGGCTCAACGAGTTTCTCGCCGTCAAATTCCGGCGCCTCAAAGAAGATATCGAAGCTCTGCCATTCGCCGCGCCGCCGGGAAGCGTTCACTAGTGGCGGAAACTGGCCATAGATGGATCCGGCCTGGCCATCGGCGTAGGTCGGGTTGTCGATCGAGTCGAGTATCTGAATCTCGTAGCGCTCCATGATCATAACGCCGCCGTTGCCGCGCCACTGGCTGGACCCGCACACCTCAGGCGGCGCCGCCCATTCGACGTGAAGCTGGATGTCACCGAACTTCTCGTTGCTGAGCAGGTGACCGGCGCCGGGGGTAACTTCCATGTACCCGTTTTCCACCTTCCACCGCGGCTCGACGAGTTCGCCCCTATCCGGCCCGCGTTTTGCCCGCTGCACCCATTGCGAGAGATCCTTGCCATCGAACAGCACCACGGCGTCCGAAGGAGGCGCGACCGGAAGCGCCGGGCCGCCCGGCGCCACCCGCGGCGGATGCGGCCGGTCGATATCATGCACTTTCCACTTCTGCCCAGGAATGACCGGCGTATCGCTATACCCGGTCGCCGCCGTCCGCGCGCACGGGTCCGCCGGCTGCTGCCCGGCAACCACCCCCAACACCAGCACAATTGCCATCACAAGCCTGAAGATCATTCGAGTTCCTTTCTATTCCCGTTTCTTGACGGTACCGAAGCCCATGGTCACGCGGAGCGCCACATTTCCTCCCACGTCACCTCGCGCTGGTACTCGTAGGCCATGCGCCCAAGCAGGGAGGTCGCGGTCGCCTCCACGGCGACATCGGTCATGTTGTAGGATTCCCCGGCGAGAATCTTGTCGAAGAAGTGCTCGACGGCGTCGATAGTAATCTCGCGCTTGGAATCGACCCTTTCAATGAGACTTCTGTCTTCGAGGCGGTCGGCGTCAGTGAACCGCCAGCCCTCCTTGGGGCCGTGCAGCTTGTAGTAGGTACGAGCCGTCTCGACCATACCCTTGGAACCGTAGATCTGTTCCTTCACATCGCGGAATCCGGCGGCGCTTTTGATGGAGATGAGCCAGCCGGACATGTCGTTGGGGTAGGTGTAGCTGATCTGGTGATGATCCGTGGTCCAGTCGCCGTAAGGGACCTTATAGCGGACTCCTCCCTGGGCAATCGCTTTCAACGGGCGATCCTTGAGGAACCAGTTCAGCATATCGACTCCGTGGCAGTCCTGCTCGACGATTGGCCCGCCGGAGAGTTCGGTCCAGCGCGCCCAGAGCCGCAGCTTCTGAGTCTCCGGGGGAAGATCCGGATAGGGGTTCTTGAAGCCGGTGGGAGGTGGCCCGCCGAGGATCCAGAACGAGAGGGCAAGTTTCACCTCGCCGAGGCTCCCATCCTCCACCATCTCCATCGCCCGGAGGTATTCCGGGCTGAAGCGCTGCTGGAACCCCCACTGCACGACGCGCCCCTCGCCGACATTCTCGCCGGCCGCCGCGATCCGCCTGACGCGCGCCACGTCGGGCGCGGCCGGCTTTTCGCAGTAAATGTGCTTCTTCGTCGATTCCACCGCCATCTCGAAGTGCTCGGCGTGGAGGTGTACTGGCGTGGTGATCAACACGGCGTCAACGCTCTCGTCGGCGAGCAGGTCGCGGTAATCCCGATAGACCTTGGCCGAGTCGGCTCCCGGCACGTGAGTCTTGGCGAGATCGATCCGGTCCGGGAAGATATCACATATCGCAGACACTCCGGCACGGCCGTCACGAGCCATGTGGCCTCCGACGTACCGCCCCCGTCCGCCGGTTCCAATAATCCCGAAGGTCACCTTTGAGTTCGCCTGCGAGCCAAGAGCCGTCGCCGGTGAGGTTACCACCGATGCGCCCATGGCGCCTTTCATCACATCGCGCCGCGTTACTTTCATATCAATACCTCCTGGTTAGAATTGTCCATCATATAACCGGCCGGGACTCCACCGCATTCTCTCCGATGCCGGCCAGGCTCCACCCGCCGGCGCTGCGGACGCGCAAACCAAGCGGGGCAAGTCATTCAGGCGCGGGGCTTGCGGCCGGCAAAGACCGCCAGTTCGAAGATCTTCAAGTGGCAGTCGACGTCGGTATAGCCAATCTCGCGCAGCCATTCGCATTGCAGTTCCACCGGCGCGAGGATGTTGGCTTTCTTGTCCGGGCGGAAATAATATTTCTCCGCGACCGCCTGCCGTTCCACGCCGGGCTGCCAGCGTTGGAGGCTGTCCAGGAAGTGTTCATCGTTGAGCCTTCGCACCCATTCGGTCGGCGAGGAGACATGCTCCACGTTTACGAAGATTCCACTGGGGGAGAGCAGGCCGAAGATTTCTCCATAGATCTCGCGTTTACGGTCATCTGGTTGATGGTGGATGGAAAAGCCCGAAACGATGGCGTCGAAGGGCGGCTCCACCGAAGCCGGCCAGTCCTTTTCGCCGTAGTCCTTCAGTAGGTACTGAACCGTAGCGGCCCGCTGCGCAAAGCGGCTTCTGGCCGCGTCGAGCATCGTCTCGTTGAAGTCGAGCAGCACAAGCTCGCACCGCGGATAGGCCTCTCCGATCGCGGCGGCGAGAATGCCGTCCCCGCTGCCGAGGTCCAGCACGCGGCGCATTGTAATTCCGGTCCCGCCGAGCAGGCGAAGCATCACTCCGATCTGCTCGTTGGCCAGCGGAATGGCCCCGCGCACGCCCGAAAGAAACATCTCAGCCAGTCTTGCGGAATTCCATACGGACCCGTGTCCCATCCTCTCGTCAGCCGCCATTTGAGCCGCAGTCCTCCTCCCGGAAAGGGTTGACGATATCGATACCGGCGATGGCGCGGTTGGACACCGCCTCCGCGGTCAGAATCTGGCGCGCTCCCACCTCCTCGGCAGACGCCACGACCATTGCGTCCCAGAAAGAAATGCCCCAGAGTTCGGCGATCTCGCTGGCTCGGACCACCGCCACCCCGGAGAGAGGCGTCTCCACCCAGTGCATATAAGGGCGAATCATCTCCCTGGCCTCGCGGGCCGGAATCGGTTTTCGGATCGCGCGGGTCAGGAAGACGAAGAACTCGGTGAGGATGTGGGGACTCAACCGGCCCCGGCGGGACTGCCACAACTCGGTCATCGTCCGTACGGCGATGTCATGGAGGGAACCAGCGGTGTTGTCGTACGCATAAATGAGGATGCTGGTGTCAACGAAGGTTTTTCCGGTCATGAGCGCCCTCCCGGCAGCCTATTCCGGTGGCGCCCAGATCCGCGCCGGTCTCCATTTGCGAAATCGCCGCGGCCATGGCCTGCTGGTAGGCCTCCTGATCCTCGACAATCTGCCTGAGTTCCTCGGCCATCAATCCGCTGATGCTGACGCCCCGTGCGGCGGCATGCGTCCGGATGCGCTTCAACAGGTCGCGTTCCACTGACAAGGTGATGTTCTGCTTCATCGAACCGGAAGGTCAATTCTACCCTTTCGCATCCGGAATAGCGAGGCCGCGGAAATAAGGCCGTGCTGGCAGGCGCGCCGGAATGCGGCGCAACTCTACTCCGAGAACCGGTACCCGATGCCGTGAACGGTAAGTATCCAGCGTGGGCTCTTCGGGTCGTCTTCAAGCTTCTGCCGCAGAGCGGACACGTGGACGTCCAGAGTCCGGGTCGACGTGGCGTACGCAAATCCCCACACTTCCTTGAGGAGATCTCCGCGCGGAATGGTCTTTCCCCGATTCATGAGGAAATGGCGCAGAAGCTGATACTCTTTTGCGGCGAGCGGCACACGATCGCCCGATTTCGTCAGTTCCGTCCGCCGCAGGTTCAATTCGAAGGGCCCGAACCGGACCGGAGTCTCGTCGACTTTGCCGCCGGCCGCGGCACGGCGGACCAAGGCTTCCACCCGCGCCAGAAACTCGGCGACCTCGAACGGTTTCGTCACATAGTCGTCGGCGCCAATCTTCAGTCCGACGACTTTGTCGTAGACCTCCGCTCGCGCGGTAAGCATGATCACCGGCGTCTGGATGTCCCGCCGCCGGAAATCCCGGCAGAGATCTAGTCCGCTCTTGCCAGGCAGCATCAAGTCAAGCACGACGAGATCAAACGGATGATCACGCAGAAGGTCGTCAGCTTCGGAACCGTCAGTGACGGTCTTGACGGTGTAGCCCTCGGCCTCGAGCCGCTGCGACAGCGCGACGCAAAGGCTTTCGTCGTCTTCAACCAACAGGATTTGCTTGCCGTTTTTCATCAATTGCACCATCCACAACCGCGGCCAGTGAGATCGTGAAGCGGGAGCCGCGTCCCACACAGGAGTCCACGAGGACGGAGCCACCCATCGACTCCACCATCTCCTTGGTCAAGCTGAGGCCCAAGCCGACACCCGGGGTCTTTACGTTTCCATTTCCGCCGCCCTGATAGAAGGGGTCGAAGATCCGAGGCAGGTCTTCGCGGGCGATGCCGGGACCGGCATCGGTTACGGAGACCTCGACCGTGGGCTTCGCCGAAGTTCCGCCGCTCTCCGCCTGAATGCGAACGTCCGGGCTCTTCCCTGAATGCTTCACGGCGTTGCCCAACAGGTTTTGCAGACACTGGGAAAGCATGTCCGGGTTGCCTAATGCTCGCGGCAGTCCGGCTGGCACCGTGGTGGTGATGCTCACCCCTGATTCCTTGAGGGCCGGCTTCGCAAGCCGCTCCGCGTTGCGAATCACCTCTTCGATGTCGAGCGGCCCGACCTCTGGCCTCCGGGCCTTTCCTTGCAGTGAGGCGAAGTCGAGTACCTGCTCCACCATCGCGGAAAGCCTTCTGCTTTCCCTGAGCAATGTCCGGCCGGTATCAGCGACTTCCCGTTCGCCGCGGACAATGCCGCTGGAGAGGTTATCCGCGAGCAGACGGATCACAGTGAGAGGCGTCCGGAATTCGTGGGAAACGCCCGCGGCAAACTGCATTCTGAGCTTCGCCAAATGTTCCGCGCGCCGCGTGGTGACCACAAGCATCCAGGCGGCCAAAGCCAGCAAGGCCAGGATGCCCCCGCTGATCGCGAGATTGCGTGCCCGGTAGCCGGCAACCGCGCGGTCAACCGATCCCGAACGATGCGACACCGCAAGAGTCCACACGTCCGTTTCCCGGCATGCGGAAATCTCCGGAGCCGCCGACCATGCGCGCCAGCCATCCTGTCGTGTTTGAGAACCCGGCCGCGCGAGGCCAAAACCGCGATACCGGATCAACGTGGAAGTACGGTCAGGCAATTGGCCGTCAGCAAGGGCAGGTCCGAAAAGTGTTTCCCCACCGGTCTCACCGCGAAGAATAGAGAGCTGGAAGACCGAGTCGGAGATCCGCCCTGAGTATCTTTCCCCGAGAGACGGAAGGAAATGATTGCGGAGATAGCTCTTGTCCAGCTCGACGATCAGATACCCCATGGGCTCGCCGCTGGCGCCGGATGCAGCAGGCCCTTCCTCGGAGAACACCGGCCGGATCATGAGCGGCCGGCCATCGAGCATGGCAAAACTCCACCGGTGAATCGGGGTTCGACCGGGACCGATGCGCATACGCCCGGACGTGAAGTCCGCGCATTGCATGGCAAGCGCATGCAGGCGGTTACTGGCTACAACCGGCGCATCCTCATCAATTCGCTGGATTTCCGGCAGCCCCCCGGCGCTCTGGATGCCGCCGTAAACGGCCACGGCCAATCCTGGGTGAAGAGCCACGTCTTTCCATTCTTGGAATAGCTGTGCGTAGACGCCCCAGATCGGACCACCCTCGGAGAGGTGACCGCGCCGGAAGGCAACTCCAAGACGCGTCAGCTCTCTCCCGAATCCTCGTGATACGGAGTCGGATACCTGTCTCAGGTCTTTGGATATCTGCTCCCGCCGGGCCTCGCCAAGCTCTCCGATCCAGCGGTTTTGAAGGACGGCAAGAGACATGACCAGTCCTGCCAATATCGTGGCAATCAAGATCGACCGGCTTGGACGACGAGGCCGTAGACTCATAAATCAACACACCACAACCCTAGCCCCCGAAAATGTAAGACGATGTGTGCCCTACAAAGGTTATTCTAGCCTTTAAAAAGTGTAAGCAGGACGTTTGGACAGAATCCCTACTCCGCGGTCTGCATTGGCCGGCGCGGCGGGAGCGAGTAGTCCGGAGTTCGAACCATGCCCAGAACGCAATGGGTCCCCCCGTTGCGCAGCAATGAGTACCGGGCGAAAACGGAAACAACCCGGTAATCGGGTGGTAATTGAACGGCAAGCTCATGAATCAGCTCATCCTCGGCCGGACCGAGCCCGTACCGCGGCACGAAGAGGGTCTTCCCAACCAGAGCCGCGTTGGCGTAGCTGATGCCCGCCCACGGTTCCGCGAGAGTCGGATCGCCACCCAGACGGGAGGTGCGGATAATTCGAAAACCCTGGCGCCGTAAAGCTTCCACGCGGATAGCCATCTTTGCGGCGGACGGATCCGCGAAACCGGGCAGTTGCGTCGCGATTACGGAAAACATCCGGGCGGGCATCAACGAGGCGAGATACAGCTCGATGGCGCTGGACACGCCGTTTTCGAGCAAATCCGGGTCACGGTCCAGCAATTCGGCGCGGCCGGCTGGAGAGAAGCAGTTCGCGGGGTTCTTGGGACACTTGCGCTGAATCCAGGCATCGAGCTCCGGTCCCATCTCTTCGAGCAATACCATCGGCCACGCAGGCGAAGCGGCCCGTGCGCGGTGCAGAGCGACCCGAACGGCGGCCAGCCCCGGACCAAACGCCTCTTCTTCCCGCTGAAACAGCTTGTCCAAATTTGTCAGCTCAGCGGGCGGGTCCGGGCCGAATTGGGTCAGGAGGTGGTCCAGAGCCGCCCGGGCGACGGCGAAGTTCTCTTTCTCGGGTTCAGCTAAGAGGACAGCGTTCAGATCCGGCACAAGGCAGAGAAAGTAGTCGAGGTGGGGCAAAACGCCACTCATGTCCACGGCACGATCCGCGCCGAATTCGACTCGAAGGACATAGGCGTACTCCGGCGCGGTCAGCTCGGTTCCCCAATAGGATCTGGCCGCATAGCCAAATAGGATCAGATTCTTGGACGGCTCGCGGGGGTCGCTGGCAACCAGAATATCGCCCCCCTCCCAGGAAAGCTTCGAGCGGACGAAACGCCCGCCGGAGAGAGAATCGAGCAGCGGTTGGTATTCGGCGCCATAGTCGGTGCGGCCCTCCCAGAGCCGCCGCGGTAGCAGAATGACAGGTTTGCCACCGGCGGTTCCGCTCTTCATGTAGTCCTGTACCCAGGAGTTCGTGATGTCTTGCGGATTCTCACGAATGGCGATCCGGCCTCGCTGACCCTGGAAATGAAGATCAAGCGCGCGGTGATACAGCTTTCGCGGATGCCGGCCATTGACTTGAAGTGTGAGAGAGATTTCCGGCGGGAGCTCCGGTATGATGGCTTTCGCCATGTCGAGTGTATCGCCGACGGGTTTCTTCCGTGGCACAAGGAAGCTAAGAGCGTTCACATCCAGGTGAAGTTCCGTCAGTGGAGCATCGTCTGGCAGTGCCCGGAAACCCCTGACCGACGGTTCGTAGTGGATATGGCAGAAACGGCTGTTCTGTTTCCGAACCAGACTCTGCTCGAACGGAAGACTTTGTTGCTGAAAGAACACGGAAAGGGTAACGATATCCGGTGCGCAGGCGAACCGAAGGGAACTCGCTGTCACCGCGCCAGGATATTCGCGCACTTCCGGTACCGGTGAGAAACTCACTGCGGCGCCACCGGCGAAGAGACTACCGGCCGCGATCCAAACTACCAGAACCCACGGGCCCCAGGCAACGACGAACCGCGCCATCGGTCACCTCAGTTCTACCCCCTTCGGCGCACCCCTAGTGGGATCGCACCTAGTGATGAGGACTACGTGACAGCGGTGCAGGGTTAGTGGTTGTGACTTGTCGTAAGTCTTTATTTTCGAAAAGATTACATAGCTTACGGAAACCTCGGTTTGCGGTGGCTAGTATGTCGCTGGACGGCAAGCTGTTGCCCCCGTCACAGGAACGCGCTATTGCGATAATATAAGCATATGCCCATAACAGAGGACGGATGAAGACACATTTGGAATGTTTGCCCTGCGCCTGCCGCCAAGCTCTCGAGGCGGCGCGATTCGTCACGGACGACGTCGCCGTTCAGGAGCGCGTCTTGCGCTCGATACTGCGGACCGCGAGTGAGATGGACTTTCGGGAATCCCCTCCGGCCCTGGCGGTGGAAATCCACTCCGAGATCCAGCGGCTCACCGGCAACACCGATCCTTACCTCGCCGCCAAGCGCCTTTCCAACCAAGTGGCGCTCGAGCTGCTTCCCCGGCTTCGCGACCGGTTTCGCGACGGCGATCCGCTCGAGAACGCCGTCCGGTTGGCCATCGCCGGCAATATCATCGACCTTGGCCCGCACCCGGAAATAGCCGGTCCCGGACTCAGCGAAAAGATCGAGGAAGCCGCCGAGAGACCGTTCGCGCGAGACGGAATAGAACGGTTTCGCCAGGCGCTCTCCGAAGCCGCGGATATCCTCTTCCTGGGCGACAACGCGGGCGAGATTGTATTCGACCGCCTGTTGCTCGAACTACTTCCCTGCTCCCGGGTAACCTACGTGGTGAAGGCGCGGCCCATTATCAACGACGCAACCATGGAAGATGCCGAGGCCGCGGGAATCACCCGCATGGTTACTGTAATCGACAATGGATCAGGCGCTCCAGGCACGATGCTGCCTCTATGCTCGCCCGAGTTCCACCGCCGCTTCGACGCCGCGGATCTGATCCTTGCCAAAGGACAGGCGAACTACGAGACTCTCAGCGGTTTGGAACGCGGCAACATCTTCTTTCTGCTGATGGCCAAGTGCGCGGTTATCGCGCGAGACCTCGGCGTGCCAATTCACTCCCTCGTCCTTCGAGAACACTGCCATGGCTGAGAACCTGACTGTCACAACGCTTGTTGAGAACACCGTCCGCCGCCGGCGGCTGCTGGCCGAACATGGACTGTCTTTTCTGATTGAGACCCCGGACTCCCGGGTGCTGTTTGACACCGGAAGTGGAATGACCCTCTACCCAAACGCCCGCGAGCTGGGAGTTTCCCTCGCGGGACTCGATGCCGTGGTGTGCAGCCACGGACACGATGATCACACGGGGGGACTCGCCTCGGTGCTGCACAACTGCAGAAGCGCAAAAGTATTCGCTCATCCGGCCGCGCTGCTGCCGAAATTCACCCGCCGCGGCGCGGAGACCGAAAGCATTGGCATGCCGGAGAACTGCGCTGCCGCTGCCCTCGCGGCTGGAAGCTGCTTAACCCTCTCGGAAGGACCGGTCGAAGTGGCGCCCGGCGTTCACGCTACCGGGCAGATTCCACGCGGCAACGATTTCGAGGATACCGGAGGCAGTTTCTTCCTCGACTCCGCGGCCACCGAAACCGATCCTATTACAGATGACCAAGCTCTTTTCATTGACGCCCCGGCAGGAGTCACCGTGATCTGCGGCTGCGCCCATTCCGGCGTCGTCAACACTCTCGATTACATCGCCGCGCTGACCGGCGCGACACGCATCCACACATTGATCGGCGGCTTCCACCTAGGCCGCGCCTCCAGCGAGCGTCTAGACCGGACCGCCCAGGCGTTTGAGCAATACGGAATCCAGCGCCTGGCGCCTTGCCACTGCACCGGGGCGCAAGCCAGCGCGTTCCTCCGCCTGCACTTTCCTGGTCGTTTCGTCGATCTCCCGGCCGGCGCCGCCCTGAGCATCCAGTAGACTCCCCCTCCCGGCATACCGGCCTGGAAACCCCTCGGGCGGAACCGGCCCGGCGCCGAACCGCCGTACCACCCGCATCCCTCCTTTCAGACGAATCTTCCGGGCGATTGGCCGAATCCCGCTTGCCGCCCCCGGCGTCCTACTTGCAAGGGCGAGGTGTCCGCGGGATACCCGCTCGCTGAAACGATGTACCATTTGAAAAACGAACCATGAATCCAGTCCGAGCCATCGCCGCCGCCATTCTGACAGCGCCTTGCCTGCTTGGGCAGGCGACGGTCACGGAACTCAAGATCCATGCGGATCCCGGCGCCCGCGTCCGGCCTCATGAAACCATCGCGCTCCAGGTGCGCGTCTACGGACAGGCCGGGACCGAAACGGGCCGCCTGCGCCTGGACGGAGCTGAGTTGAAAGTGCTCGAATCCGATGGCGGCTGGATCTCCAAGCCGTACCGGTTCCAAGGCGAGGACGATGAAGAATTCGTGTCCATCTACCAATCCAGGGCAGGTCGAATATTCGGCCAGATCTCCGGGCAATATGTACTCCAAGACGGGGCCATCTACACCGCACCGGAGAAACCCGGCCGCTACCGGGTACAGGCCAGCCTGTCCGGACGCACGGCGGATCTGACGATCGAGGTCAACGCCAGCGCCCCTTCGCACCGGAAGGCGGAAAAGCTGGATTTCGGCGCCGAAGCGACATCGCTCGATCCGTACCGCGACCTCGCGGAGCACTGGGCGCCGGTAATCGCCCAGGAGACTTGGTGGCAGCACAAGTCCGACTATATCGCCCGCTTCGACTACGACGGCGACTGGCGTGGGGATAACAACTGGGAACGCCTCGAGGAAGGATCCTCCCAGGCCTATGTCTACTATGCGGCGATGGAGACCGCCACCCACTGGTTCCTCATTTACAACATCTTCCATCCACGGGACTACTCGGATAAATGCGTCGCCGGGTCCTGCCACGAGAATGACAACGAGGGACTTATTCTCACCATTGCCAAAGACGATTCCGCATACGGCCGGCTGCTGGCGATGGAGACTCTGGCGCACAACAACATCTACTCGTTTAGCGCCGATGACTCGGTGCGTGGAGGCGAGCACAACGTGGACGGCAAGGTCGAGTTCCACGGTCATCGCCCGGTGGTGTTCATTGAATCGGGAGGCCACGGCGTGTACGGCACGCAGTCATCCCACGCCCGCTACGACGTCGAAAGGAATGAGTTCACCGCGGGAACCGGCGTCACCTATACATACAAAGGATCGGCGGAGAGGCCGAAGCACGGCAATGACCGATGGGTGGGATATGATCTGCTGCCGATCTACCAGCATTGGTGGCTCCGCAACGGAGACCGGCGGGGCCGCACCTTCGATGACTTCTTCACCTACGCTCCACACGGAAACCGGCCCCAAGCGGCGTTTACGACCATCTCGGGGGCCTTCTACGGGCGTGCAATGGGTTCCAACATGGCGAAGCCATTCTGGGGCTGGCACGATAACCGGACCAGGAAGAGGGACATCCTGGCGGCCGGGCAGTGGGGCCTCGACCCGGCCTACGCGGTATCCCGCAATCTGAACTTTGCGGGCGAGTTCTCACTGGAGTACGAGTTCAACCCGTATCTCGCCCTGGACGGGCAATCCGTGGAACCGCCGCCCTTCATCGAGATGGATACCCCTGCCAGCGCGGCGCCGGCACAACCGGCCTCCGAATCACCCGCTGAACCGGCCAGCGCGCAGGGCTTCTTCGAGGTGGTCGTCTGGGTGGACGGGGCCGCCGAAATTGAAGTCCGCGGAGCGGAATTCACGGTCCGGAACCTGCAGGGAGCCGAGCCGCGCAAGATGGAGGTTCCGAACCAGCCGATGCCTCTGGGCGACGTTTCCGAACTCAGGTTGGAGGTCCGCCAGGGCCGGGGCAAAGCCGAGATCACCGAACGTCCGTCGGCGCGGAACAACTACACGACCACAATCCGGGTGGAGGACCGCGCGCGCGGCGGCGCCACCTACACGCTGGCCCTCGAGTGGAAGCGATAGCGCGGCCCGCCGCCCGCTACCGCACGGAAAGAAATACTCCGGACTGGCTCCGGTGCGAGCCGACAAACATCTCAAGCGAGAGGTCGCCGCTGGGAAAGAAGCCGCTGGGCACCCGTATGTTTACCTGCATCAATCCGGCATATCCCGGCGCGGCGCCGGCGTACAGCACTTCGACCGGTGCTCCTCCGAGACGTACCTGAACCGGAAGCAAAGGCCGCGGCAGGGGCGCGGAAGCGGGTTTCCCGTCCTCGGCCGGTGGATCCGTCAATCCTTCTCCCGTGGCGTAGAGAGTGACGACGGAACCTCGCGCCGCGGGCTGATCCGGACTATTGAGCGCACCGTCCTGATTGAGAGCCACGGCATGGCCGGCGCCGCCGGAGAGTGTGAAAAACCCGGGCGCCGCCTCGGCGAGGGCCGACTGAGCGCGGCAGACGGCTGCGCCGCTGTAGAAGACGTCAATCAGCATCGGCTCGCCGGGCGTCAGTCCCGACGGTACCTGAACATTCGCCTGCTCCGTGCCGGCGTAAAACAGGGGGGCCGGCCGGCCGTTGAACCGCACCTCCACGCCCGCGAGGTTGGCAGCGAGCGTACCGCTGGCGCCGATGCGGGCGAAGGCCGCCTCCTTCGGACCGATCCCGGAGCCGAAGATAGTGGCGATCTGCCCGGGCGCCAACGTCCCGCCGGCGAACGTGGCCCCGTGAACAACTGTGCACTCCGCGCCCGGATCTGTCATTGGCGGGGCAATGACCCTCGCAATGCGGCGCACCCGGTTGTTGTCCAGGTCCGCCACGAACACGTATTCCTCGCGGACCACGATACCGCTGGGAAAATGGAGCCGCGCGAAGCTGGCATCGCCGCCGTCTCCCCCATACCCGGGCGTCCCCGCTCCGGCGATGGTAGTAATCACCCCCTCCGGATCCACCCGGCGCACGCGGTGGTTGGCGGTATCGGCGATCCAGACCGAGCCATCCTTGCTGGCGCTCACCGCCGTTGGGGCGTGCAAGCTCGCCTTCCGGGCGGGGCCCCCGTCGCCGCTGAATCCGGGCAGTCCGTTGCCCGCGACCGGGATCACGAATCCGTCCGAACGCAAGTATCGCACCTGGTGGCTTCCGCGGTCGGCAATGTATATCCCGCCGGCGCTGTCGGCCCACAACCCGGCCGGGGTGTCGAACGCCGCCGTGAGGCCGGGCTGGAAGTCGCCGGCCGATCCCGGACCGCCGTTGCCGGCGACGGTGTCGATATTACCCTCGGGATTGATCCGCCGGATACGGTGGTTGCCGCTGTCGGAGACATAGACGTTGCCGTGCTGGTCCACCGCAACTCCTCGCGGCCGGTTTAGGCGGGCGAGACGGGCCGGGCCGTGGTCGCCGGAGAAGCCCTGTTCCCCTGTCCCGGCGATGGTTTTGATCGTCCCGTCCACCTGGACGCAATGGATGCGGTGGCCGAGGTAGTCGGCGATCCAGATCCGGCCCCAACGGTCGCCCGCGGCGGCTACCGGGTCCAGCAGTTCCTCGCTGTGGGGTGGTCCGGTTCCAGCCCCACCGACCGCCACTGTGAAGAGTTTGCCATTGGCGTTGATTTTGCGAATCCTGCGGGCAGGCTCTTCCACCACCAGCAGGTTGCCAAAGATATCCAGCCCCAGACCGATCGGTCCATCCAGCGTGGTTTCAGTCGCCGCGACGCCGTCTCCGTGCGGTCCGTAGCGGTCGCTTCCCGCAAACAGGACCGAATTCCCTGTCCGGTCAAGCGTCTTGACGGTTCGTTCGCCGGCGATGAAGATCCGCAGCGGCCCCACGGCCACGTCGCGTACGCCGGCTTCCTGCAGCAGGGTCTGCACTTCTCCGTCCGGAGACAGACGGTAGACCGCCCCGGCGCCGGGATCGGCCACGTAAAGGCTGTCGAACGGGTCGAGTGCTAGCCCCGTTGGCGTCGCAAGCGGCGGTGAGTCGTCTGACCTTCCCAGCACCGTCGTGATCTTCCCGTCCCGCACCACGCGCACACAGCCGTTGCCGCTGTCGGCGATGTAGAGGCTGCCATCCTCGCCCACCGCGAGTCCCGCCGGGCCGTTCAGCGGCGCCGCCGCGGCATCGCCATCGCCGGTGTAGCCGGGAAAGCCGATGCCGGCCACGCTTTCGATTCCCCCGGCCGGATTGATGCGGTAGACACGGTGCGCGCTGAAATCGGAGATAAAGAAGTTGCCTTGGCGGTCCACCGCCAGGTTGCGCGGTCCGGAGAGGCGAATGGCCAGCGCCGGCGCGCCGCCGGTACGTCCGCCGCCGGCTACTGTTTCGATCAAGCCCTCGGGCGTGATCCGCCGTACCCGCCGGTTGAGGAAGTCCGCGAAATAGACCGCCCCGCGGCTGTCCACCGCGGTCCCGTACGGTTGATTGAGTTGCGCGGCCGCGCTCGGCCCACCATCCCCGGCGTCTCCGGCGGAACCGTCTCCCGCCACGGTTTCCACGGTCTCTGTAGCGGCCATGACACGGCGGATTCGATGGCCCTGGCTGTCACTGATGTAGAGGTTGCCCGACGCATCCGCGGAAATGCCGCCGATTGCCGTGAACCGCGCGCTGAGCGCGGATTCCCCCTCGCGGACTCCCCCTCCACCACCGACGGTCTCAATGAGATAGGCCGTCTGCCCGGCGAGGCGAAGAGTGGGGACTGCAACCTGCAGAAGTGTGAGTAATACCACCGAACAAATCACACGCATAAGAACTCCTTGCCTTGGAGACTAAGTGCGTTTTCAGTGGAACGATTCTCACCCTCGTCGATGCGGGTATTGTGAGATTCCGATACCTCTTTCTCCTGATTGCAACCGTCGTTTCGCTAACCGCCGCCGGCTCTCCCCGCCTTCGCCTGAAGGGCGTTGGCGCCACGACCGCCGAAGAATCGTACGGCCAGGAGCGCCGGTGGGAGGCCGGCCGCCGCCACATCGTGTTGGACCTCGAACAAGCCCCGGATGCGGCCATGCGGGAACATTTGCGCCGGGCCGGTTTCGCGGTGTTGGGCGTGGTTCCGGACAACGGCGTTCTGGTGTCGGCGCCCGATGGCGCGCCGGCCGCGGTTCCGGGAGTGAAACGGGCGCTTCGCATTTCCGCCAGGCGAAAGATGAGCGCCCGCCTCGACCCGAAAATGCAGGAGTTCCTCGTGGAGTTTCATCCCGACGTGGAAGACTGGAAAGCGCGGATGATTGTGCTGCGCTCGGGGCTGCGGATTTTGGAGCGGCCGGATTTGAACCGCCGCCACCTGCTCGTTGCGGGCGGCACTGGAGATTACAGAAAGCTGGCGGAGTGGGACGAAGTGGCTTATCTGTTCCCCGCCTCCGAAGCGATTCTCCGGGGCGAACCCGTTCATGGCTGCACCGGCGCACTGGTTGGCGGCGGCCCCATCGCCCAATACATAGCGACCGTTGGTCCTGGTTGGGACGGTTCCGGCCTCGGCGGCGCCGGCCTCACATACTCGTTCGAGGAACTCTCGAGGCAACTGCCCGCGGATGTCGTCCAGGCCGAAATCGAGAAGGCAATGCGGGAGTGGGAGCGGCACGTGAAAGTAGCTTTCTCGGCCGGCGGGAGGCCGTCAACCTCGCGTAACATCAACTATCGTTTCGCCACCGGGAACTACGGCACGCCGTTTCCGTTCGATGGCCGCGGCAACGTGCTGGCGCGAACGTACTACCCCGCCCCGCCAAACCCGGAACCGATCGCCGGTGATGTCCATTTTGACGACGACGAACCGTGGAACGTCGGCGTCCGGATTGATCTGTTCAGCGTCGCACTTCACGAGTTGGGTCATGCGCTTGGCCTTGGCCATTCCGACTATCCGTCCGACGTGATGTACCCCTACTACCGGATGGTCTCGCATCTTGCCCCGGGCGACGTCGCCGCGATCCAGACCCTGTACGCGCCGGCCGCGGCCGAGCCTCCGCCCCCGCCTCTCGCTCTCTCGATCGTGAGTCCGGCCTTCGGAGCCCAGTTCACCGCCACGAGTGTCGGCGTTTCCGGCGCCGCTTCCGGCGGAACCGCGCCGCTGACACTGCGATGGGAGACAACGTCGGGACAGAGCGGGTATCGGCCCATCGCCGAGGGAAACTGGAGTACGCCGCAACTGCCCCTCAACCTTGGAACGAACAGAATCTCGGTGACCGTGGCCGATGCTCGCGGCGAGTCCGCAACCCGTACGCTGGAGATCGAACGGATAGCCCCGCCGGCGCCCCCGCCAAACCCGGGACCGGCGCCTCCGCCCTCGACTCCTCCGCCGTCCTCTCCCCAGCCTCCGGTGACTCCGCCCCCAACTCCGGAGCCAACGCCGGAGCC
>CAYXVG010000002.1:35409-64704 GCA_964468205.1 uncultured Solibacteraceae bacterium
CCGGAGCCAACGCCGGAGCCGCCACTTGACCCCAGCCCGGGACCCGCTCCGGAACCAACGCCGGAGCCACCCTCAGAGCCGGATGACCCACCCGCGAGTCCGCCAGCACCAGAGCCCGAACCGGATCCGCCGGCTCCGTCAGACCGCACGGCGCCCACTCTCACGATGATCTATCCCTCGGGTCCGGCCGCCAGCACCAGCGCCACCACTATCGCCCTGCGGGGAACGGTAAGCGATAACGTGGGAGTCTCGATCGTCCGCTGGTCCACCAACACGGGCTTCGGAGGCGTGGCTCAGGGAACCAGCTTCTGGCAGACGGCGCCAATTCCGCTCAACCAGGGCTCCACGCTGATTACGATCAAAGCGTACGACGCAGCGGATAACTTCTCCTGGCGGTCCGTCATTGTGACACGCAGGTAGCAGGAAGCCTCGAGGCGGCCGGTGGCGAGTTCCATCAGCTCACGGCCGGCCCGCCCGGAGGCGGAAAGCTCTTGCGCAGTTCCTTCACCTCGGCGGTTAGGCACCTCCGGTAGAGCGCCATGTCCGCCCCCCAAGAAATTACGTTGAAGCCAAAGCCAAGCCACTGCTCGGCCAACTTCATCGAACCCGGCTGTCCGCCGGCGGCCTTCCCCTGGCGGATCGCCGCGTCCACGATGCGTTGGAGAGCTTCGAGAAACCGGGGGTTCTGAAACTCCCCCGGAATGCCCATCGAAATCGACAGGTCGTTATGCCCTACCCACAGCACATCGACTCCCTCGGTGGCGGCAATGCCATCAAGATTCTCCAGCCCGGTTACCGATTCGATCTGGCAAATGACCGCCGTCGTCCGGTTCGCTTCCTCGAAATAGGCGGCCGGATCCTTCGGAACCAGGAAGTCGGTGTGCGCGGTACCCAACCCGACCCCCCGGTTCCCCAGTGGGGCATATTTCACCGCGCGGATCACTTCGCGCGCCTCTTCGGCGGTCTTGACGTCAGGAACCATTACTCCGAGTCCACCAGCATCCAGGCTGCGCGCCATGAAGTGATACAGCGGCTGGGGCACCCGGACGAATGGGGCCACCGACACGGCTTTGAACCACGCCATAAGGTCGGCGATACGCTCCGACCCATGCCCGGTGTGCTCCATATCGATCACCACGAAGTCCACGCCTGTCGGCTCTAGAATCTTCGCGATACCTCGGGTGGCGAACTCCGAGATCATGTGCCCGACCGGAATACCTCCGCCGGCCAGAACCTCTTTCATGCGGTTGGGCTTCATCGTCGTGTTTCTGCCTTCCGTTCCGCCTTCCGCCCGGCGAACATCCGGAGCTTCTTTCGAAAACCGGGACGGTTCAATACCTGCGGATTCACAATCCCGCCAGGAAGCTCGCCCCGCGACACCGCCAGAAGGTTCCGGCAGGCTTCAATGCCGTTATCCCGGACCAGCTCCTCGGTCCAGGCCAGCCCGTGTGGCGCAAGGATCACGTTGTCGAGCTTGAATAGCGGGTGGTCCGGCGGCGGCGGTTCTGTCTCGAAAACGTCGAGGCCGGCGCCTTTGATCCAGCCTTCCTCGAGCGCCTTGACGAGCGCCGCTTCCTGCACGATCGGACCGCGCGCCGTGTTGATGAGGCAAGCGGTCGGCTTCATCCAACGCAACTCCCGTTCGCCGACCATGCCGTTGGTTTCGAGATTCAGCGGAGCATGAACAGCCAGATAGTCGCTCTCGTGGAAGACGGTTTCAAAGTCGACAAGGTCCACGCCGAGCGCCGCTACGTCGGCCTGCCTGACGTAGGGATCGGCGGCGATCATCCGGCCGAATCCGAGGCCGGCAGCCATGCGGAACATCTCCCGCGCGATGTTGCCGCAGCCGATCGACCCTAGCGTCCGGCCGGGCAGGTCGACTCCCAAACCGGGCAGATCGCCGCGCCATTTGCCGGCGCGAACGATGCGGTCCTGGTTGAGCAGGTTCTTCGCCAGAGCGAAGACGAGCGCGATGGCCGCCTCCGCCACTGGCCGCTTCACCGCATTCGGCGTAATCGCCAGCAGGATATCGGCCTCGGTCAGGGCTTCCACGTCGATGCGATCATAGCCGACGCCCCAGCGGGCCACGACCGCGAGCCGATCCACCCCCTGGAGACTCGCGGCTTCAATGCGCAGCCCTAGACAGAAGATGCCGTCGAACTGATTGAGCGCCTCGGGCGTGCCCAGTTTGCCGGGCTGCGGCGGCATGCGTACATAGGTCGCTCCGGCGGCTGGAGCCAGTTCCTGCTCCACGGCTGCCTCGAATCTGCCCTCCGCCTCCTCGTAGAAATCCGGCGTAATACCGATGCGGAATCTGCCGTCCGTCATTCCAGCTCCTTTGCGGACGCCAGATACACCGCGTTGAGTAGCAGCTTGAAGGCGCCGTATGTTTGGCCCCGGAATTGAGGCCTGAAACCGAAGAGAATCACCTTGCCCTTTCCGTGGCGTATCTCCACCACGGCGGGTTTACCGAGGACGGACTTCTCGCCCGACAGCCACCCACTGGCCAGCAGGCTGCTCTTGGCGTAGCGGACCACCACCCGCGCTTCGCGCTCTCCTTCGTTGAGCCCGTCCACCAAGCGGATCTCGAAGGCCTTGCCGCCGCGGCTGAAACCGATCATTTCGGGTGGCATTCCGAAGGCGATGGGGTTGCCGCCCTCCACGGTCAACCGGATCAGCGAACCCGGGCAGCTAAAGCGCTCCCCGCCGGAATCGCTCCCGGAAACATCCTGTACCGGCAAAGGAAACATCTCGACCGGGAGCCGCGTTGCGTCATCGATCGCAATCAGCGTTCCGCCGCCAACGACGAAACGCTCCAGGTTGTGCAGCCCAAGCAGCCCGATGCCGCCGGTGAACTCGGGGCGCTGGCGGGCCTTGTTGTCTAGCTCCGGCTTATTCGCGCGGCGCGCCGCTTCGGCCTCGCGGTAGCCGTGAACGATCGTCCATGGATTCTGCGATGCAAGCAGCACCGTGTCGAAACGGTCACTAAGTCTGGAGCCTTGGAAATCGTCATTGTGAATCAGCGTGTAGGGCACTTCGAATTCGTCGAGCACCCACTGGGTCCATCCCGTATCGATATTCGCCACCCAGGATTCATAAAGGGCCAGGCGCGGAGGGCGAAGTTCGAACTGGCCCGTGCTGAAGGCGTCCTTGTCCGCAGAGCTCTTGTAGAGAATTTCGCCGTTGGCGCCCCAGCGGACCCGCTCGCCCCGGCGCAGATCGAGAGCCGTGTCACGAAACGACGCATTCTCCCGGTGGTCGCGCGAGGCTGCTGTACCGGGGAGTTCCGCAACTTCTTCAAGGTCCGCTTGGAAAGGATCGTCAATGCGATCCACCGACACGCCCATATTCATGCTCAGCGTCCAGCCGGTGATGTCGTAGGGCCGCTTCACCGAGCCGTCCGGTCCCTGGCGAATCTCCGGGTACTGCTGCGGTTCCATCAGATCCACTAAATACGCGCGGAAGGGCTGCGCCGCCAGCAGAACGTAAGCTCCGGAAGAGTATTCTTTCTCTCCGGCGCTGAAGCCGCTCGCCGCGCGGTGGACAGTGATGCCGGCCCAGCGCAGCCGCCGGAGCATCGCGAGAGCGGAAGATGTGTCCCACTGACCGGCCGGAACGACATAGGCGTAAGGTGTGCCCTCCTCGCCGGCGGTGATCGACGCGCGGGCCATGTCATAGGCCTTCTGCAAGAAAACGTGCGGCCGGGTCGCGGCGAGATCCAGGATCGCGAAGTCGGCGGTGATCATGTAGTCGATCGCCTCCTTCACCCCCCAGCGGCCGCCTAGCCATGGCCGCTGGTAGAAGATCGAAGGCTGCTGCGCCGGCGTTCCATTGGCAAACGCCTTCGGCAGATCTTTCTGATCGTCGATGCGCGGGGTCGCATAGACCCCGGCGGCAGTTTCCGTCAGGATCCCGTGCATGTTATGGAAGGCCGGCGCGGTCCGCATGCCGCCGTTCCACCACGCGTCAAAGCCGAAATAGGACAGCACGCCGGGCTTGTCTTCCCGGGCGAAACGCTCTTTCATCGCCGCGCCGATCAGATTCACTCCCTCCATCACCGAGGCCGGTACGTTCGGGTTCAGCGGTTCGGCGTAGGGCGGAACGAAAATGCGCGCCGGAAAGGCCGGCTGCTGGTGCTGGTTGTAGACAATGTGAGGAAACCAATGCTCGTAGAGCAGCGGCGCCACCTGGCGCGTCTCTTGCAGGTTCATCATGAACCAGTCCCGGTTATTGTCGTGGCCGGCGTATTTCTGATAGAGCTTCGGCAGGGGCGCTATTTCGTAGGGCGTGCCAACGTTCTTCCGGTACCACTCAACAATCCAGTCGTGTCCGTCCGGGTTAATGACCGGGACCTGTATGAGGATCACGCTCTCCCGGATCCGCCGCGCCTCCTCGCCCTCGTCGGTAAGAAGGCGGTGCGCGAGAACGGGGGCGTGCTGCGCCGGCGCAACCTCGCTCGAATGGAGGCCGGAGTCGATCCAGACAATTGCCTTGCCTTCGTTCGCCAGCCGGCGCGACTCTTCCTGAGACACCAGGCCCAACGCAAGCTTCCGGTTGATCTCCCGGTATTTCTCGAGGTTCTGTAGGTTCGCCACCGAGGAGATGAAAGCGGCATACATGGGTTTCCCGTGCGCGGAACGCCCGAACTCCACAAAGCGCAATCTGTCGCTGGCTTCGTCGAGTTTCTGGAAGTAGCTCACAATCTGGCTATAGTCGGCGAGTTTGTAGTCTTCTCCCGGCGGAAAGCCAAGGTGCTCCTCAGGGGTCGGAATCTCCCCGAAACACGCGGCGGCGATGACAACAAACCAAACGAGAAAACGCGACACCATACAGGGCATCATGATATCTCGAATTGGCAGTTCTACGCCGCCCCAGAACC
The DNA here is from genome assembly GCA_964468205.1 of uncultured Solibacteraceae bacterium. GTDB lineage: Bacteria > Acidobacteriota > Terriglobia > Bryobacterales > Bryobacteraceae > CAWELS01. Next base: position 40,289 of record CAYXVG010000002.1, read on the forward strand.
GGGTGCGCCGGTGCCGCAACGCGATCGGCAATACAATAGAATCTATGCCTGTTTCGTCAGAAGAATACTATCGCATCCGAAAGTTGCCGCCCTACGTCTTCGCCGTCGTGAACGAGATGAAGGCCAAGCTGCGCGCACAGCAGCTTGACGTGGTCGATTTCGGAATGGGGAATCCGGACGGGCCCACTCCCCAGCCCATCGTCGACAAACTGGCGGAAGCGGCGCAGAATGCACGTAATCATCGCTACTCGATGTCCCGTGGAGTCCCGAACCTGCGGCTGGAAATGGCGAAGCGCTACAAACGTAATTACGGCGTTGACATCGACCCCGAAACCGAAGCCATCGCCACCATCGGCGCCAAGGACGCGCTGGCCCATCTCCTGTTTGCAACGGTTGGCCCGGGCGACGAAGTGGTCTCGCCCAACCCCGCCTATCCCATCCATCAGTACGGCGTCATCATGGCCGAGGGCCACGCTTCCATGATCGAGATGCCCGACGCGGATACATTCCTGGATAATCTGGAGCGCCACTACAAGACAGCCCTCTTCACGCCGAAGATGCTGCTGCTTTCGTTTCCGCACAACCCCACCACTACCTGCGTCGACATCGACTTCTTCAAGGAGATTGTGCGCATGGCGTCCCGCCACGGCAGCATGATTGTCCATGACTTTGCCTACGCCGACATCGCGTTTGACGGTTACCGCCCGCCCAGCCTACTGCAGGTGGAAGGGGCCAAGGAGATCGGCGTCGAGATCTTCTCGCTCTCGAAGAGCTACAACATGGCCGGCTGGCGCGTGGGATTTTGCGTGGGTAATCCGAAAATGATCGCCGCGCTCGGGCGCATCAAGAGCTATCTGGACTACGGCATCTTCCAACCGATTCAAATCGCCTCCATCATCGCCTTGCGGGACTGCGAGCAGGAGTGCAAAAAGATCTGTGATATCTACCGGGTGCGGCGTGACGTCCTCGTGGAGGGCCTGAACGCCGCCGGCTGGACCGTGGATCCGCCCAAGGGAACCATGTTTCTGTGGGCGCCCCTCCCGGAGCGATTCCGGGATCTCGGATCGCTTGAATTCTCCAAGCGGTTGTTGACCGAAGCCCTGACTGCGGTTTCGCCCGGTATCGGCTTCGGCCCCATGGGCGAGGGGCACGTGCGTTTTGCACTGATCGAAAACGAGCACCGGACGCGGCAGGCGATGCGCTGCATCAAGCAGTTCCTCAAATGTTGACGAATGGCCGGAACCGGATACCGCTCCGCGGTTGAACGGCGGCCCTGGATGTGATACCAATTGCAGTGGTCAGGAGGCAATCGTGAATTCAAGACTTAAGGCTCAGCTTTTCCTGTTCAGTGTGGTTCTTGCCCTGCTGGCTTTGGTGATTTCCTGCGAGTCGGGCCCGAGACCCCCGGCACAGGGAACTCCGGAGTGGCACTGGCAGAACGCGGAAACAACCTGGCAGAGCGGTGATCTGCCCAAAACGGCGGACAACCTCGGACAAGTAATTAGCGCCGGCGGTCCCCTCGCGGCGCGGGCGCTTCCCTGGCGTTTGGTTCTCACCGCCGGCCTCGCTTCCGGTTACATGGATATCGCTGACGCACTCGAACAGGGCGGTCGCGCCAATCAAGCCGCGGCGACAGAGTTCCGGCGATTGATGAACAACTATCGGACCATGGCGAACCGCCAGGTGGGCGCATTTTATGAAACCAATACGGCAATGAAGCAGGCCGACCCTGCCGGACCGATCCCGCTCGCGTTCTCGTTCCCGACGGGCAGCGCTCTCCCCGTTGCCGAACTGAACCGCGCGCGGGAAGGGGCGCCTGTTTCGGAAGCCGAGATTTCGGCCGCCGAACGGCGCGTCCTACAACGCGCCGTCCTGCTAAAAACCAGTGTGGCCGTGGGAGCCGAGGAGGACACCGCAAAAGCACAGCAAGTCTTCAACGCCGAAGATCCCACCGTCCCCAAGGACACCTTCATGCTCGGCACGGCGAAGATGCTGCAGGAGATTACCGGCTACTACGGACCGTACAAGCTGGACCGGCCCGACCGGCTGAAGCTCTTCGGTGAACAGGCACTCGAGATTCTGAAATCTCTCCCGGAAAGCGACGAATCGAAGGAACTGGTGGCAGAGATCGAAAAAGAGATCAAGGCCGCTGAAAAGCGCTGATTATCGATGCACCACCACCGGCCGCTGCCGCTCCCGTTGCTCAAGCTGCAGCGGCCGGTCGTCTTCCGGGCATGCCGGCAGCGGTTCGATCGAGTAGTAATTCAACCCGTAGCGCCAGTTTCGATGAATGTCTCCCACGCAAAGCCGGTGTGAAAACTCAGCGCATTCCTCCCAAAGCTTCCGGGCCGAGACCTGCTTGTCCAAAATGGGAAACACGGTCAACACGAGATAGACGACGCCGGCGGCTACGCCGGATCCAACAGTAGCCACCGCGGCCGTCCGGGCTCCCCTCTGTTCGAACAGGAATACAACGGCCGCGACCACAGCTACGGGAAGGAGGACGATCCACTGAATCTCCGGCATCTCCGCCCGGCTCAAACCGCTCCCCACCGCTGCCGGCAACACCGCCCCCGCTACGGGGAAGACGGCCAACATAGCGGTCGCCGCCACCAGCCACCCGCGGGCGGAGCAAACTCCAGCGAGAGCCTGCCCCACCACCAGGGCAAGGAGAGGGAACAGTGGCAGCAGGTAGCCTGGCAACTTATTAGTGGAAGCGGAAAAGAAGAGAAAGCCGAATCCGGCCGTGAGCAGCAGAAAGCGCAGACGCCCGTCCCGCCAGACCCGCTGGCTCCCGGCCAGCCCCAGCAGGGGAGTCCACGGTAGGAAGCCGGCGGCGAGCACCGGAGCGTAGAACCAGAAGGGCTGCACGTGCTGCATCTCCCCTGTAACCATCCGGCCGAAGTGGTGACGCCAGAAGAATTCGTGCAGAAACGGCATTCCGTTGCGCAAGGCGCACAGGACGTACCAGGGAGCCGCCACGGCCAAGGCGAAACCGTAGTAGGCCACCAGGTCCTTTGCCCGCCGGCGGCCGAACCATAGCAGGGGAGCGGTGAGAACCAGCGGCACCAGTCCCTTGGCAAGCGCCGCCACACCCAGCAACACTCCGGCCGGCAACGCATACTGGCTCCGCTCCTCCCGTACCCAGGCCAGACTCAGAAGAATCGAGGCCGCGAAGGCGGCGCTCATGGGAAGGTCCGTCGCGCAGATGCGGCTGAAGGCGAACCACCCGGCGCTCGAGGCGAGTATCAATGCCGAGATAGCGGCTGACCGCCCGCCGAACTCGCGCCGCAGCCAGAAGTAATAGAACGCCAGAAAAGCGAGGCTCCACAGCGCCACCGGCAACCGGGGAGCGAGATCATCGTCGATTCCGGCCCGGAACGCCGCCCCCGTCATCCAATAGAGCAGAGCTGGCTTTTCGAACCAGCGGTCTCCCCAAAGTCTTGGCGTCACCCAATCGCCGCTGTGAGCCATCTCGCGCCCGATGGAGGCGTAGCGTGGCTCATCAGGACCAAGCAACCCTACGTCGCCGAGGCCGAAGAACAGGAGGAAGTAAACGAGTACGAGGGCCGCAACGCCCTTCAGGATCGCCTGGGGCACTTCCTCAAGTATAATGAGCACAAGGCGCACTACGGGGGGCAACCTTAACTGGCTCGGCTACCGTGATCCGTGTGGCCACGAGGAATACATGGACCAAATTGTCACTCTGCCCACTCCGGACAATTCGATTATCCGCCTTCACCCGGAAGACAACGTCGCTGTCGCGCGCGTCTCCCTGGCCGCGGGGCAGAAATTGCGTTTGGATGAGATTTCGCTTAAAGTCCACGAAGCCGTGCCATTCGCGCACAAGGTGGCGCTTGCCGATATCGAGTCGGGCTCCCCGCTGGTTCGTTTCGGCCACGTGATCGGATATGCCACCGAGCGGATTCCCGCCGGCGCCCACGTGCACATCCACAACGTAACCCTCCGGAACGGAGACTTGGAATACGACTTTCCGGAGGGGGATCGCGGCATCGTACCGGAACCCGATGCCGGGCCAACCTTTCTCGGCTATCCCCGCACCGACGGGCGCGCGGGAACGCGAAACTACATCGCGGTGGTCGCGGCCAGCAATTGCGGGGCGTACACGGCAGAGCTGATCGCGAGGGAGTTTCCGCGGGAGAGCCTGCCGGAGAACGTCCACGGCGTGGCCGCGTTTCCTCACGGCCACGGGTGCAGCGTGCAGGTGGGTCCGGACACCGAACAACTCCGGCGCACCATCGCCGGCGTGCTCGACCATCCGAACGTTTCCGGAGCGCTAATCGTCGGCCTCGGCTGCGAAGTGAATCAAGTGGATCTTTACCTTGGCTCCAATGCCCCGCAGCGCGGCCATATCACCGGCTTGACGCTGCAAGGCTCCGGCGGGACCAGAGCCGCCGTCGCGGAAGCCTCACGCGTCATCCGGAGGATGATCGACCAGGCGGTGGCGGAAAAGCGCGTGGAGGTTCCGGCTTATAAACTGGCGCTCGGGCTCCAGTGCGGCGGTTCGGACGCCTTTTCGGGCATCACCGCCAACCCGGCCCTCGGAGACTGCTGCGACCGCCTCGTGGCCGCCGGCGGAACGGCGGTGCTCGCGGAAACCACCGAGACTTTTGGCGCCGAGCACCTCATTGTGCGCCACGCCGCGAATCGGCGCGTGGCCGAGCGCTACCTCGAGTTGGTGGAGCAGTACAAAGCCTACCTGCGCCCTTTCGGCAGCACATTTGACGACAACCCCTCCCCCGGCAACAAGGATGGCGGCCTGACGAACATTCTCGAGAAGTCCCTCGGCGCAGTGGCCAAAGGCGGGACCACCCCGTTCACCGGAGCGTACGACTACGCCGAACGCATCAACACGCGCGGCCTCGTCTTCATGAACACGCCTGGCAATGACCCGATTTCTCTCTCTGGCATCGCCGCGGGCGGCGCCAACATCATGGCCTTCACCACCGGCCGGGGCAGCGCCAACGGATTTCCCATCGTCCCGGTGATCAAGATTTCGAGCAACACCAACACCTATCGCCGGATGCCCGAGGACATGGACATCAATGCCGGCCGCATTGCCGACGGCGAGTCGAGCGTGGAGGAAGTCGGCCAGGAGATCTTCCAGTTTCTCCTGCGGGTCGCCTCCGGCGAGACAACGTGCAGCGAACGCTTGGGACACGACGAATTCGTTCCCTGGAGCATCGGACCAGTTCTTTAGCAGGCGGCTGCGAGCCTTTAGTGGGGCGGTTCGCGCCCTTGGCTATACTGCAAAGAAGCCGATGACCTACATCCAACCTGTCCTTCCTTTCGTCATCGCTGTTCTCTTTTTGACCATCATTGTTTTCCGCCGCCGGCCCGTGATCGCCCGCTTCACTCTCACGGGCGCTTCGCTTCTTCTGTTCTTCTGGTCGTGGCCGCCCCTCATCCCGCTGGCGGCCCGCGGTCTCGAAAGTGGCTACACAACGAGCCGCCTATCGGAGCGAGGTGCGGGGGCGATCGTCGTGCTGTCCGCCGGTTTGCGCGTGGCAGGTGACGGGCGTCCGTTGACGGTGCTGGATGACTACAGTTACGAGCGCACGGAGTACGCCGCGTGGCTCCACCGCGAGCGCGAGCCGCTACCGGTGCTCGCTTCCGGCGGCCCCCTTGGCCCGAAGGGCCGGCGCGTGGTGGTGTCGTTGGTAATGCGGGACCACCTCGTTCGCTCGGGCGTTCCCGCCCATCTGACTTGGACCGAACAGAAATCCCTCTCGACCTATCAGAACGCCGTGGAATCCAGTCGCATTCTTCGCGGGAAAGGAATCGGCAAGGTGTTTCTCGTCACTCACGGAGTCCATCTGTGGCGCGCCGCCGCATGCTTCCGCAAGCAGGGCATCGACGTCATTCCCGCACCGTGCAATCTGATGTCAGAACCTTCCCCCATGCGCTGGACTACCTTCATTCCCCATTGGAGCGCCATGCGCGCTAATGAGGATGTGCTCCACGAGTGGGCCGGGCTGGCCTGGTATCGCCTCAGCGGGAAGATCTGAGGGGAACGCCGCCGCTAGTGGCAGCCAAGGCAGGTAAATTCGCGGCCGTGACAGATGGCGCAGGAGTCCGTTTCTCTTAAAGCTCCAGGGCGGCTGTGGGACTCCAGGTAGTCCGGGGTGTGCGAAGCGGGCATCAGTTCGGCGCTGGCGTCGTGGCATTTCTCGCAACTGAAGGGCGGCTCGATGTCGCTGTGGCAAACCAGGCAGTCCGCCATGTGCGGAAATACGGCCTTAGTCACCGCCTCGGACTCAACCAGGCCGCGGTGGCACGCTCCGCACCCTTCCGCCCCCTGCAGTCGGTCTACCAACTCCTCCGAAGCCGGCGCCAGGTAGTCTCCCGAGCGGATCGCCGCCAGGATCACCTGGTTGATGTTGGGGATCGAGTTATGCAGCTTGTGGTTGAACTTGGTGACGAGCAATTCGGCCGGCTCCTTCACCGGAGCCGGAGCATGGCACTGCGTGCAGACGGAGCCGGAGGGCAGCAGCACGTCCCCAGCCTTTTCGCTGGTCTTGGCGCCTTCATGACAACCCACGCATTCAAGACTCAGCCCCAAGTGTTTCTTGTGCGAAAAAGGAACTCCCTCGTACTGCGCCATGGCCGGGAGGGAGAGGCAGAGCGCGACCGCGAGTTGCAGCCCCCCCGGCAAGAGTCTACACGGCATTCGTCAGCCAGTGTACGATATCCGCCAGATCTTGTTCCCGCCGTCGTCGCTCATGAGCAGGCTGCCGTCCTCGAGTTGCAGCAGGCCCACCGGCCGGCCCCACACCTCAGTCTCATCGGGAGCGAGCATGAATCCGCTTAGAAACTCCTCCACCTTTCCGGTCGGCTTACCGTCACGGAAGGGGACGAAGATGACAGAGTAGCCGACGCGCCGGGAACGGTTCCAACTGCCGTGGCACGCGACGAACGCGCCCCCGCGGTACCCCTCGGGGAACTGCTTGCCGGTGTAGAAGCGCGAGTCCATGACTGCGATATGCGCCTGGACCGGAATGTCCGGTTCGATGGTCTTCTTCACGAGATCCGGTCTCTCGCCCGCCCGGCGCGGATCTTCGTTCGGGCCGATGTAGGCGTACGGCCAGCCGTAGAAACCGCCTTCCTGGAGGTGCGTGAAGTAATCGGGAACGAGGTCGTCACCCAATCCGTCGCGCTCCTGAACGGCCGCCCAGAGGGTGTCCGTGCCCGGATACCAATCCAGCCCGATGGGATTGCGCGTTCCCGATGCATAGATCTCGTGTCCGGTCCCGTCAGGATTGAATCGATTGATCGCCGCGCGCATTTCAGGCTCGCCCGCGGAGACGTTCGACCGGGAGCCGATGGCGAGGTAGAGCTTCTCGCCGCGCCGGTCAAAGATCACCGTCCGTGTCCAGTGACCCTCACCGAACTCGGACATGTCGACGATCTCCTCTCCCGGGCCGGCGGTCATCGTCTGCGCATCGTACTTGTAGCGTTTGAGCGAAGTGGTCTCACCGACGTAGAGGTAGTCTTTCCAGAAGGCGAGACCGTACGGCCGGTCGAGGTTATCGAGCAACACTTTCCGCTCGTCCACCTGGTGGTCCTTGTTCTTGTCGATCAGCACGTAGACCTTGCCGCTCCGCGCGCTGTCGCTCAGAAGGATCTCGCCCGAAGGTCCCAGAATCATGTAGCGCGGCCGCTCGAAACCATTGGCGTAGTCCTGCACATCAAAGCCCTGCGGCACATGCAGCGTGGCTCCGTCCGGCCTCTCAATCACCCGAGGCCGGTTCCTTGCCGACGGCGTATGGTAAGGTTCAGGCAGCGTTTCGGGCGCCTTTTGCCACGCGATCGCCGACAACCCAAGCGCCGCGAATGCGAAAATCACGAATGTCCCAGTTCTCATAATGGCGGGAAAAGCTTGCTACCAGTTTAACTGACGCGGCCCCAGGGTTGCAGTGCCGAATGGTAAAGAATAATGTCGAATGGATGGTGGCGCGGCCGAACATAGCGCCGGCGATATGAAGATCCTGATCACAAACCCCGACACGATGGGCGACTTTGTCCTGCGCCAGCCGCTCTTCGCCGAACTGTCGGCGGCCGGGCACGAGTTGCTTCTCGTGACCCGCTCCGCCGTGAGTCCGCTCGCGCCCTACGCGGCGCCTGGGGCCAGGGTTGTGCACTGCCCTCTCAATCCCTACGAGCCGAACTTCCCGAAACATCTTGGCGAACTGGAATCGCTGGTCAACACCTGCCGAGACTTCGCGCCCAACCGGATTGTGGTGGCTCCTTACCAGCGCACCCTTCTCGACGAGTACCTGGTCGAGTGTCTTCCGGACACGCCCAGCATCGGCATGAACGGGTATCTCTTCCGCGGCTCACCGGCGGCGGGCCTGGATCAGTCCTCGTCACTCAAGCTGTCGCAGGAGGCCGCGGTGAGCGAAGACGACCTCGAGATTCGCAAGAACGAAGCGCTCTGTGCCGCCGTGCTGGGGCGCAACGTCACGCTTCCGCCGCCAGCGATTGAGGCCACCGAAGAATCGCGCGAGCACGCCTTCTCTCTGCTCCGGAAACTCGGCTTCAACGCCGAACGCGTCTGGGTCGCGTGCGCCGGCCACAGCCAGTGGACGGCCATCCGCAATTGGAATTTGGAAAACTGGAGCCAAACCTTGAGCCGGATCTGCGAACGGCACGAAATCGAAATCGTCTTTCCCGAAACCCGGGATGAAGATGAAGCGACCGAGGCCATCCGGCGAGGAATGGGGGCAATGCGCGACCGTACGGTGAATCTCTGTTCTTCCCCATTGAGCCTGCCCCAACTGATCGGCCTGCTTTCGGTGTCCGCCGGCTATCTCGGCCGCGACACCGGGCCCATGCATCTCGCCGCGGCTTTAGGCAAGCCGGTGGTTGCTGTCTTCGGAGGCGGTACGTGGCCGCGCTTCATCCCGGCTGCCCGGAATGGCTGCGCCGTCACGGTCGAAGTCCCTTGCTCCGGCTGCGACTGGCATTGCCATCTCTCGGATTCCTTCTGCGTCAAGACGGTATCAGAAGAGGCTGTTCTGAAAGGATTCGCGAGAACCGCCTCCGAATCCGGACCATTCCGGGTGCAAAGGGAAGAAGCCTCCGAATGGCTGCTCCGCAAGATGATCGCGGACGCTTGGGCTACCGCCGACCTGCGTACCCGGGAGTCGAACCGCCAGATTGCCGGGTTGTCTAGCCGCACCTCCGCTCTTGAGGCCGCCCTCGACGCGGAGCGCCGGGGCGTATCCGAACAGCGCGCCGCCCTCCAGCGGCTCACGCGCCAGGTGGAGGATCTGCGCCGCCTCGCCGGGACTAGCGAAGAGAAGCTGAGCCAGCGCGAATTCGAGTTGGAGAACGTGCGCCAGGATTCGGAGACGAACCGTGCTGAATCAGAGCGCCTCCGCGATTTGATCGGGCTGCTCAAGAAGGAGCACTCGAAGCTGGGCGAAGAGTACGCCGGATTGCAGGAGGATCTCTCCTCGGCCCGCCAAGAGCTGGAAATCCTCAACGCCAACCGCCGGGTGCTCGAAGCCCGGTATGCGGACGCCAGCGCGAAGCTCGATTCCATCCGCCAGAGCATCTTCGCCAAGCTGCTCTCCGCGCTGCGAATCTGGCGTGTCTTCGATTAGAGGAGTCCCGGACGGCATGCATCGCGAGGAAATTCCGTTCACCCTTCCCGGCGATGAGGGGAAGATCGAGTTGGAGATCATTAGCCGGGCGGTCCGCGAAGCGCGGGGAACGGTATTGCTTGCCGGCTGCTCCGCCCGAGCCGCCGCGGCCGCGCTCGCATCAGCCGAGGGCCAGGCGCTGGTTGCCTCCACCCCCGATGCCGAAGATCTGCGGGAACTTCGCGGAGGCATTCTTGACGCGGGCGTCCCCGACACACCGCTCTTTTTTCATGGCGGGCTGGCCGAGGTACGGCGCGACCTGGCACTTGCACCCGCACTTGTCATCCTCGGCGGACGCCGCCGCTCGGTGTCCTTCGAGGATGCTTTGGAACTAGCGGCGCTGGTTCCGGCGGGCGCAGAGGTACTCTGTTGGTGCCGCGGCAATCGCGCGTCTGTACTGTCCCTTTCCGGCCGGTTCGAGGCCGTCCCGGAGGACTCTACGGAAAAGGCGGGTTACTCCCACCTCCGGGCGACTTCTCGCTGCACCGCTTTTCCCCGGGACTTTCACCCGGAAGCTCTCGAAGCAGTGAAGCGAAATCTGGACGCCAAGTACTTCGCCCTTGGCGAGCTCTCCACTTCCGGTTACACGCCGGTGGCCGGCGAAACGGAGCCTGCCCGCGCGGCCGTGCTGCCGGAGCTGCGGAAACGCCCGCCCGGATGGCCGTTCCGGACGTTGGACACTTCTCCCTGGCCGGACACTTTGCCCAGCGGCCGGCCATGGCCCCGCATTTCGGTCGTGACGCCGTCATTCAACCAGGGCCGCTTCCTCGAGGAGAACATCCTGTCGGTTCTCCGGCAGGACTACTCCAATGTCGAGCACATCATTATGGATGGCGGCTCCATCGACAGCACGCAGTCCGTCCTCGACCGTTACCGCGGCCGTCTCGCCCAGGCCGTCTCCGAGCCCGACCGCGGACAAGCACACGCCATCAACAAAGGCATGGCGCTCGCCACCGGAGAGATCCTCACCTGGCTAAACAGCGACGACATGCTGGCGCCAGGCGCGCTCTACTCGATTGCTCTCGCCTTCGACGCGTCCGGGGCGGACATGGTGGCCGGTGTATGCGAGATCGTGAAGGATGGCACGCGCGTATCGCGCCACCTTGCTAGTTGCGAAGACGGGCCACTGCCGCTTAATGAACTCCTGGATCTCGACGGAAGCTGGAACGCCGGGCGCTTCTTCTACCAGCCGGAGGTATTCTTCACCCGCGACATCTGGCGGCAAGCCGGCGGGCGGGTCAGCGAGGAGCTTCACTACAGCATGGACTACGAGCTCTGGCTGCGCTGCGCGCTCGAAGGAGCCCGCCTCCACGTCATCGGTTCGCCGGCCGCCCTGTTCCGCGAGCACGCAGACCAGAAGACGGCCGACGAAGACGCCTTCCACGCCGAACTCATCCGGTGCCGCCAGAAGTTCCTGGACAACCACCAGCTCACCGCGCCGGAGCCGCGCCCGGCAGCGTCACGCCACCGCCTACGAGTCTCGATGGTTAATGATTTCGGATACGATTACGGAGCAGGCATTGCGCACCAGCGCATTGCGGAGTCATTCCTGATGGCCGGCCACGACGTGCAGGTGGTCGCGCTGAAGCACGACGAATTCGGCCTCAAAACGCCGCCACACAACCTCGAGCGCGTCCTCGAAACGGTAGAGCGCCACCATCCGCATGTGATTGTTGCCGGCAACCTCCACCGCACCGGCACGGATCCCTTATTGCTCAACAAGCTTGCCGCCCTCGCGCCCACGTTCAGCGTGCTCCACGACTTCTGGCTGCTCACCGGCCGCTGCGCTTACACAGCCGGCTGTGACAAGCATCTGAGCGGCTGCGACGAGACGTGCCCCACGCCGGACGAGTACCCGCAATTGCACCCTTCAAAGATCGCCGCCGCGTTCGAGCGGAAGCGCCGCGCGCTCGGCCTCGAACAACGCCCCCATCTGCTGGCGTGCTCCGAGTGGACGGAGTCGTTCGCTCGCCGCACTCTCGAAGCCGGGCATCTCGACGCCGTCTCGCTCCAGCGGGTACAACTCGGAATCCCAGCCGGCGTGTTCCGGCAGGTCGAGCCGGGGACGGCGCGGCGGATGCTCAAACTGCCCGAGGACCGCTTTATCGTGCTGTTGTCCGGAAGCGTAAGCGATCCGCGCAAGGGACTTCGGGACGTGATCGACGCCATCCGCCAGCTAGACCTTCCCGGCCTGCTCGTGGCGATTGCCGGCGCGGCCGGCCTCGATGAGGACTTCGGCCTGGATCCGGTGGTCTATCTGGGCTACCTTGACTCGCCGGAGAAGCTCGCGCTCGCCTACGCCGCCGCGGACCTCTTCGTGGGCGCGAGCCGGGAGGAGACCTTCGGGCAGGCCTTCGTGGAAGCCGCGGCTTGCGGCACTCCCGCCATCGGAATCGCGGCGGCGGCGGTTCCGGAAGCGATTACTCCAGGCGTCACCGGAACACTGGTGCGCGAGCGCTCGCCGCAGGCGCTCGCGGCGGCGATTCTGGACTACTACCTGAACCCGGAACGCTGCGCCGCCATCGGGCGGTGGGGAGCCGCCCACGTCCGCAACGAGTGGGCGCTCGAGCGCTCCCTGCTGAGCTTTCTTCGCGTCTTCCGCCGGTTGGGCATTACCGAAACGGCCGGCCTTCGAGCGAAGCTGACCTTCCGGCCGGAGCGGCCGGAGGCGCCGGTTCCGCTAAATCCGTTCGCGGACGAGTCCCAGGGAGTTGCGGTTCATGACCTGAGCGACGAGGAGAACCCAATTCCGAAATATGGCGTGGGCCCCTACCGCTGGGCCTTCGGGCCCGCCACCCGCATCGCGTACCGGTCACGGCGGGAAGGGCCGCACACGCTCTTTCTCAAGTACCGAAACCCGCACCCGGAACAACGGATCAAAGTGACCTGCGACGGCCGGGAAGTATTCAGCGGTTCCCTGCCCTGCAGCGGCTACGAGGAAGCGCGGCTGCTGATCGCCGATGTTGTTCTGCGGGCGGGCAAGAACGAGATCCGGCTTGAATTCACCCGCTGGAACCGCGACGGCGTCGACCCGCGGCCGCTGGCGATCATGGTGGAGCAGTTTCACCTTGCCCCGGCGAACCGGCCGGCTGAGTCCGAATGAAGGCACGGTGGCCGAGGTAGCGGGTTTCCTGCAGATGGTCGTTCGGATGCGGCGTACAAGGCCCGGGTAGATCCCAGCACTGATCGCCCTTCACTGGCTGCAGGACCGTGGCGCCGCCTTCGGTCTGCACGGTCCGGGCCTCTACCTCGGGGAAATCCCGCCAGGTGCAGCATTGGCGCTCCTCGTCCGGCTTTGGGAGGGTCCGCCGCAACTCCTTGATTCCGAATCCGGCAATGACGGCGGCAGCCGTCAGAAGCAAAGCGGTGCGCCCCCGCCCAGAAAGGTTCGCCGCGGGCTTCAGAAACAGCCAAGCCAGCAACGCCGCCGGCAGAGCCACCACGAAGCCGAGGCAATAACGGGGATCCGGAGCTTGCAGAGTCACAACAATCACCCCGAGCAATGAGGCTCCAACGCACCAAGGCAATCCGGCGGCGTTGCCGGAGCCGCCTCGCCTTCGCGCCGCGATCCGCCAAACCAGCGCCGCCGCGAGGAGGATGACGAATGCCATGCCCACATCCGGCAGAGTCTCCCGGTGGGGATAGAGCAGCTCGAGCCAGTGGGGGAACCAGTTCCAGGCCGTGATCTCCTCTGGCTTCGGATATCCTGGCGCGCGCGCCCAGGTCTGAAAAACCCAGGCAAAGCGTTCGAGTTCGACACGATCGACGCTCCAAGGCAGCCAACCTACGCAGCTTGGGCCGGCGGGGTAAGCGAAGCAGCCCGATGAGAGCAATCCGTGGACCACCCAGACAGCGCCAACGCAAGCCGCGCCGCCGGCTGGGATCAGTAGGTTCCGCCAACTCCTCCAGGAAGCCCGGCGCAGCAGCCAGAGGGAACCGGCGGCGACCATGAGAGCGGCGGGAAACTGCGAGAGCTTCACCGCCACCGCCAAGCTTGACGCGGTGAAGCAGGCGAAGAGAGCCCAGGAGCTTTCGGCGGACAGCGCGGCGAGCGGTTCACCGTCCTCGAGAAACGCCGCGAAGCGAGCCAGTGCGTAGATGGTGATCCACATCGCCGGTATGTCGGTGGAGGGGCTCGCGCCCATCCAGGAGAAGAAGGTTGGGCGCGCCGCGAAAACTAGCAGCGCGACCGCGGCCAGGCTCAGTAGCGGGCCGAAGCTCATGCGCCCCGCCCGGATCCGCTCCAGCCCCAACTGCAGCAACGCGCCGGAAACGATGACCGACAGGGTTGGGTTCACGAGAAAGAGAAGATCGGGAAGGAGTGAATTCGCCGAGACAGCGGCGCTGAATAGCAACCATGCCGAAACGTACCCGAAGTGGCCGAGCAGGTTCGCGAGGCCGAACGGGAGCGGTTCCGCCTGATACCAGAGGACTTGCTGCAGGTGATACAGACCCGTGTCGTAGTGAACGCCAGTGAACGCGGAGCCGGAGGCGAAGAACAGCCCCAGGACAAGCGCCAGCGTGAATTGGAGCGCCAGGCGCGCCGGCGTTTGCCGCAGAGTCCGGACCAAGAAAGCGTAGCCAGCCCACCCACCGACGAGCATGGCCGTGCCGAGCGCGTCGGAGAGGGCAGTGAACAGCGTCGCGAACCCGCCAAGAACCACGACCAGAGCGATGCCCGGCACGCCGTATTCGAACGGATTGGGCCCGCCAGCGGCCCCGGATTCGCGGTCCGGGTTAAGAAGCCGGAAGCAGGAATAGCCCCAGCCCATGAGCGACCATGCCAGCAGGATCACCTGAACGGCCAGCCACAAAGCCTCGGCGCTCCAGGCGGCCAGTAACAACGGCGGATTCATCACTCGATTCCAGCGGGCGCTGATTGTCCCGGAGCGGCGGTGGGCCTATTCGGTTTTCTGCTCCACCAGGGTCGAGAAGCGTTTGCCGATGGCGAGCGCAGGGTCGAGCGGAACGTCCACCGGCCAGCAGTCATCGGGGATGCTGATCACCGGACGCGGCTCAATCTCGCGGCCCGAGAAGTTCGGCAGCCATTGGCGCTGCGCTTCCAGCATTTCGGCGCACATCTCCCGCACCTCGGCGAGCGTGCAGACCGCGCTTGTCAGCGGGTCCATCGCCACCGCATGCACAAGGTGGTCGGGATCGCCATGGATGGCCGCCTCAGCCGCGAGGATCTGGACATTCACGTTCGTCTGGCACAGCGCGGCGCACTGCAACGGCAGGTCGCCTACGACCGTCGGATGCAATCCCGAGTCATCGGCAAAAGCCGGGACCTCGACGCAGCAGCCCATTGGCAGATTCGTGATGTAGCCATCATTGCGCACGTTTCCCATGAAGCGGAACGGGTTACCCGTTTGCACCGCTTCCATGATGTAGGAACAATATTCGACGCTTCGCGAGGAGATCGCGGTGGATTCAAACCGCAGCGGATCTTCTTCGGCGTACTTGTCCGCCACCAGTTGGCACCAGTTGTAATAGGCGCCGCTCTCGCCGCCGAAGCTCGGTTCGTCGCAGTAAAGTTCCAGCGCCTTCCGGCTCTTGCGGAACCACGGGACGTATTCGCTCAGGTGGCCGGTACTTTCGGTCATGAAATAGCCGAAGTGACGGAACACCTCGCCGCGCACCTTTTCGTTTTTGTAGTACTCGGGCTTTTCAAAGCGCTCGCGCAGCATCGGATAGAGGTCCCGGCCCTTGTGCTCCAGGGTCAGGAACCAGTCCATGTGGTTGATGCCGCCGCAGGTGTAGGTGATCTCTTCCTTCGGAACTTCGCAGTACCGGGCGATGAGATCGAGCGTCGTCTGCACCCCGTGGCAGAGGCCGACGAAGCTGATCTCCGAGGCTTCACCGAGGGCGAGGCAGTTGGCCGCCATCGGGTTTGCGTATTGGAGCATGATGGCGTGCGGCTTGGAGAGTTCCTGCATGTCCCAGGCGATGTCCAGCAGCTCGGGGATGGCGCGCAGGCCGCGGAAGATGCCGCCCGGCCCGAGAGAGTCGGCGATGCACTGGTCCACTCCGTACTTGAGCGGAATCTTATAGTCGAGCTCGAACGCCTCGACCCCGCCGACCTGAATCATAACGACGACGAAGTCGGCGTCTTTCAAGGCCTCGCGCCGGTCGAGCGTGGCCCACACGCTGCCGGGCAGGCCGTTATCTTGGATCATTCGCCGGCCGAAGTCCTCCATGCGCCGGAGCTTCGGCTCGGTGCGGCTCATCAGGGCGAACTCACTGTCCGCGAGAGCGGGGGTCGCCATGATGTCACTCATCAGCGTCTTGCAGAAGACGATGCTCCCCGCGCCGATCATTGCGATTTTTGCTGCCATTTCCTCTACCTCCAACCGCGGTCCGTCGTAGATGAAACTATCATGATACCGGCCCGGGTCGAAAGCCGGGCCGGCAGCGGAGTATCAAGTCCCAAACAAGAACGCTAAACTAAAAGCATACGCATGAAATATCCCCAGGCGGTTCTCATCCCGGCGCTCATCATGTGCGCGGGCGCAACCGGCGCTTGCCAGGCCCAGACGGCCGGCGGCAGCCAGGATCTGCGGCAAGAGGTGGAAGAGCTGAAGAAGAACCAGGAGGCTTTGCAGGAGGAACTGAACGAACTCAAAGCCATACTGGAACCGGTGCTCGCCCGGTTGCCCAGGCCCTTTCGCCCCCAGGAGGTGAGCGTTGCCGGCTCCCCGTCGATGGGCGAAGAGTCGGCCGATCTTGTGCTTGTCGAGTTCAGCGACCTGCAATGTCCGTTCTGTGTGCGCTACTACGACGAGACCTTCCCGAAGATCATGGAGAACTTCATCGAGACCGGGAAGGTGCGCTACGTGGCGCGGGAGTTTCCTCTCTCGCGAATTCACCCGCAAGCCCAGCGCGCCTCGGAAGCCGCCCTATGCGCGGGGGAGCAGGACAAGTACTGGGAACTGCGGGCGAAGATCTTCGCCAACCGGCAGAACCTATCGGAGTCCGAGGTGGAAGGCTACGCCAAGGAAGTTGGCGTTGACCTCGAACCGTGGAAAGCCTGCATGGAAACGGACCACTACCGGGAACAGGTGGAGAAGGATTTGCGGGACGTGCAGAAGCTCGGCATAACCGGAACACCTTCCTTCGTTATCGGTCGCGCGGGAACAGGCGGCGCCGATTCCTTCCTGGCCACCAAACTGCTTCAGGGCGCCGTCCCGTACGAGCAGTTTGAAGCGGCCATCAACGACCTGCTAACGAAATCGGATTAACCGCACGAGCTGGGTGGTGCGGAAAGCGCCCGATCCCACTCGAGGTTTCTATCACAAACGAAACAGCCGCCGGGCGCCGATCTTTCCCAGAGCGCGCAGGCTGCGGATTTTCCGGCTCTCGTACCAACAGCATCCCGAGGCGCGTTTCACAGGAACACCGCTGACGTAGGCTTGCAGCGACCGTTCGCACGCCCGTTCATAATTCCTTGCCCACTTCAACAACGCTTTACGCCTGCCGTCGAAGACGTCCCAAAGGAGGTCACCGTGGGATTCTGGATCGGACGCTATCGCACAAGCCTCGCCGTATGCGGAGATGAGATTCTGCACCTCGTGAATGTCGGCCCCCGTCGCCCTCACGCTTGCCTCTCTGACCAACTCAGACCGCATAATTCGATAGCCTACCACCGTGCGGTCGAGAAGGCATATGCTCTCGCGAAATATTGTTGAGGATTGCAGGTTCAAAAGCTGTGGAAAACCATTGGCAGACGACGGGCGTGAGACAGTGGACGCCGGGCGAGGCAAATTCTCAAACGGTGCAATCGCGGCGAAGGCGGCGTTTGGGGTGAACTGCAGCGAGAAACCCGCAGGGTGGCCCTCATATTCTTCGGTCGGAGTGACGAGGATAACGCCTCGTTTGCCAGTCGTCTCCGGAAACTCGTGCACCAGACTGAACCTCCATAGTTGACCATAGCCAAGACGTTTGCGGAAAACCGTCTCCAGGAGGGTAGGATTAGGCCGACCTGCTGAGCGGCCTGGACACAAGCTAGATATGTCGAACACGAACAACCGAGGCAGTAGGTTGTCGGTAGTAACGATCATCATAGTCTCCTTCATCGCAACTCTGCTCGGTGTTGCACATAGCCATGCCGCGAAACAAGGGCAGCGTTCATACAAGGGTTTGATCCGGCTTGGTCTTCCTCTCGTCGTGTTGGCGGCGCTCGGCATGATATCTAGCGTTGCAAAAGAGCTCTCTGGGATTCGTACTCCGCCTGAACTTCTCGAACTCGAAGTGCAACGAGACCAGACGCAAAAGGAATGCACGCCGTAGCCGTAGGTGCGAAGGCGGCCACAACCGATCCCCTAGTGGCCCAGCAACTCGCCTGTCTGGCCGACGTGGTTTCGGCGCCAGCCTCCCTGAGTCGCGAGTCCAACTTTGAAATGTCAGACTTCTCACGATCTGATTCTTCCTCTGCCAATTTCACGCCGGCTCGCTGCCGCCGCGTTCTACTGGATAAGGCGGACCTTCGTGGCGCCGATCTGCCCACGGCTCTGATCGGCGACCAATCTCGATCTTCCGACAGGTGACCGTCTAACAACGCATGCAACGAATGCGCTTCGCGTGCCGCAGATGCTGATCCTTATGTGTTATAACAATCACTACAAAACAACACTTAACAATGGAGACAGATATGAATTGCAAAACCAAAGTACTAAAGGCAGCATTATTGTTTAGTTCATTTTTAATTTTTGTGTTAGCCAGCAACGCGCAAACTCCTGAACTTACTTTACCGGGCAATACCAAAATGGTCTTGATTCCCGCTGGTGACTTCCTCATGGGCTCCAATGAGCAACAAGTTGTGGAAAAACCACGACACAAGGTGATTTTGGACGGATTTTATATTGATGCAACTGAAGTCACTCAGAAACAATTTGTAAGCTTAATGGACAGAAATCCTGCTTTTCATAACGATGATCCGCTGAAGCCGGTTGAGCAGGTTACCTGGTTCGATGCAGTGCTCTTTTGCAATGCACGAAGTAAGCGCGACGGTCTGGAACCAGCATACAGCTATTCACGGGTAGAAACGGACCGGGATGTTAAGGGGCGATGCCGTATGTTGTATGACTTGACATTCGATCCTTCGAAAAGCGGTTACCGCTTGCCAACCGAAGCGCAATGGGAGTATGCGTGCCGGGCAGGCACGTCTACTACTTATTCTTGGGGGAACGAAATGAACGGAGACTATCTTTGGTGGGACAGGAACAGCGAGAACTCTACCCATCCTGTAGCAACAAAGAAACCAAACCCATGGGGTTTGTACGATATGTCGGGAAATGTATGGGAATGGACAAACGACTGGTTTGGCTATTATTCTGAACAGACAGTTAACAATCCCACGGGTCCCGAATCTTGCGGCATTGAAAGAGTATTACGCGGGGGGTCGTACAAGGCGCATGATAACCGCTATGAAGACCTTCTTACATCAGCAACGCGCGGATGGACATATCCATATGCGGCATGGCCCTCGGATGGTTTTAGGTGCGCGAGGCCGTTGAAATAGATCACTAATTATCTCATAAGTAAGTGCATATTTCTGAAGAGTCTTTGGTGTTTCACCCAATAAGCATGCGCGCAAACGACGGCCGGAAACTGGATCCCAAGACGTTGGAAGAGTTGCGCCAGCGAGCGGACGAGCGAGTCCAGACGGGCGAGAGTCCCGAAGATGTGGCCCGTACGCTGGGCTTCAACCGCCGGACGATCTACGAATGGTTGGCCCGCTATCGTGCTGGAGGTTGGGATGCGCTGAAAGCGAAGCCGATAGCGGGTCGGCCGAGGAAGATCAGCGCTTCTCAGATGTAGTATTTGTATCGTGCCATCGCCGGCAGGACTCCCCTGCAGCACCGCTTCGAGTTTGCGCTGTGGACCCTGCGATTGGTGCAGTGGCTGATCTACGAGGATCTGGGAATCAAGTTGAGCCGCGCCAGCGTGGCGCGGTTGCTCAAGCAGATGGGTTTGTCGTGCCAGCGGCCGCTGTTTCGCGCGACCGAACAAGACCCGGCCCGGGTGGAGAAGTGGAAGCGTGAACAGTATCCTCAGATCCGCCAGCTGGCCGAGGAGATGGGGGCGGAGATCTGGTTCGAGGATGAGAGCGGGGTTAGATCCGGCTATCACGGCGGGACAACCTGGCGGAAGCCACGTCGAGTTCGTGCGAACCGCGGACGGGATTGCCGGCACGGTGATCGTGCCGAAGGAACGAGAGATAGCTGTAGCTGCGCTTAGGACTATTCTCAACCAAGCTCACATCAGCCCAGATGAGTGGCAGGGACGGGGATGATGTGTTTAGGCCGGCAAACCCAATTACGAGCGATTCTCCAGCCCCCCACCCTCGCCAAATCAACAACTTACACCCATCCCGGCCGCTCGCTGCTCCCGCCCCTATGCTATAAGAGAATCGGCGGAGCGAACCAGCCTCGCAGCCAAAACCCGGACGCCGGCAACCTCAGGGTTCGCCGGCGCGAACGCATTCCGGGAATCGATGTTTCACAACCGAATATTCCGCAGTCTGCCGTGCGGCTCCGGTGCACCCGAACCACTCCAAGGAGCGCCGGGAGCCGCCCATCGGTCGGGGGAAAGGAGTCTCGCCCAAAAAACAAAAATTCACAATCAAAGCCAAATTCTACCTAAAGGCATTGGAATGAATAGTTTAGCGGTGATTATTCTTCGCCTTATCTTCGCCTTTCCTCGCCTTCCCATCTCTCGCCTGCAGGCCGCTCAAACCCCGGCTTCCGCGAAAACCTTCGACACCAGCCCCTGCGCCTCCTCCTGGATCTGGTGCAGGTGAGCAGCGCCGAGAAAGCTCTCGGTGTAGATCTTGTAAACATCCTCGGTGCCCGAAGGCCGCGCCGCGAACCAGCCGTTCTTCGTCACCACCTTCAACCCGCCGATCGGCTCGTTGTTGCCGGGCGCGTTCGTGAGAATCCGCTCAATCTTCTCGCCCGCCAGCTCGGAGGCGTGCACCTGCTCCGCCGAGAGAGCGCCGAGCAAGGCCTTCTGCTTCGAATTCGCCTTGCGGTCGATGCGCTCGTAGACCGGCTCGCCGTGCTCCTCCGTCAGTCGCCGGTAAAGCTCGCCCGGGTCGCGCCCGGCTCCCGCCATCATCTCCGAGGCCAGCAGGCCCATCAGAATCCCGTCTTTGTCGGTGGACCACGCCGAGCCGTCCATCCGCAAGAATGAAGCGCCGGCGCTCTCCTCGCCGCCGAAGCCGAGCGACCCGTCCAGCAGTCCGTCAACGAACCACTTGAAACCAACCGGAACCTCGTCGAGCTTCCGGCCGATCGCCGCCGTCACGCGGTCGATCATCGAGCTGCTCACCGCCGTCTTCCCAACCCCCGCCCCAGCCGGCCAGCCCTCGCGGTGCGTGAAGAGATACCAGACCGCGACGCTGAGGTAGTGGTTGGGATTCAGCAGCCCGGCCGAGCGCGTCACTATGCCATGGCGGTCATGGTCGGTATCGCAGGCGCAGGCGACGTCGAACTCGTCCTTCAATCCGATCAGGTTCGCCATGGCGTAGCGCGACGAGCAGTCCATGCGGATCTTGCCGTCCCAGTCGAGCGTCATGAACCGGAAAGTCGGGTCGTAGTCGGCGTTGAAGATCTTGAGGCCAAGCTTGTACTTCTCGTCGATCGCGCCCCAATATGCCAATCCGGCGCCACCGAGCGCATCGGCGGCCAGTTTCAGACCCGCGCCGCGAATCGCCTCGACGTTCACCACTGAAGGCAGCTCGTCAATGTACGCGGCCAAATAGTCGAAGCGATGCGTGGTGTCCACCCGGAGCGCCTGCCCGTAAGGCATCCGCTTCACGCCCGCAAGGCCGCCGCCAAGCAACTCGTTCGCGCGGTCCGCGATCCAGCCCGTGGCCTCCGTCCCGGCCGGACCGCCGCTCGGCGGGTTGTACTTTATACCGCCGTCCTGCGGCGGGTTGTGCGAAGGGGTAATCACAATGCCGTCGGATTTAGCGCCGCCGCGGTTGTGATTCAGAATTGCGTGAGAGATGGCCGGCGTGGGCGTGTAGCCGCCCCCGCTGTCAATCATTACCTCCACGCCGTTCCCGGCCAGCACTTCCACCGCCGTGATGAACGCCGGCTCCGAAAGGGCGTGTGTGTCCATACCCAGAAACAAGGGGCCGCTCGTGCCCTGGCTCTGTCGGTACTCGCAGATCGCCTGGCTGATGGCGAGGATGTGATCCTCGTTGAACGAGTTCTTGAGCGGCGAGCCCCGATGCCCGGACGTCCCGAATTTCACGTGCTGCCCGGCGTCGCCGGGGTCGGGACGCTCGGTGTAGTACATGGCGATCAGGCGCGGGATGTTCACTACATCCGCGGCGGAAACAGGCTGTCCAGCGGAGGGACTGATGGACATGATGTCGGGTATTCCTCCTGGAACCAGCAGTGTAGCGTATTCCGCCTCCGCCGCACCGGAATCCGGCGCCGGTTTGACCGCGCGCCCGCTGCAAGCGATTATGGAAACTATATCCTAAGCAATCCCGACCAGGAGACCGAAATGCGTTTCTTTCAACTCTTGCTGCTGAGCGCCGCCGCTCTCGCCACCCTGGCGGCGGACCGGCTAATCACCCCGGAAGACGTCGCCAACCTGCGTTACGTCTCCTCGGCTCGAATCTCCTCCAGCGGCGCCGCCGTCGCCTACACCCGGAACGTGCCGCGCAAGCTATTCGAAGAAGAGAGCGGCCCCGCCTGGAGCGAGCTTCACGTCTGGGACGCCGAACGCGGCAGCCAGCCGTACATCACCGGAGACGTGAATGTCACCTCCATCCAGTGGACCCCGGACGGCAAGGCAATCAGCTTTCTCTCCAAACGCGGCGACGACAAGACCACTTGCCTCTACGTGATTCCGCTCGCCGGCGGCGAAGCGAGGAAAGTGATCGAGCACGACACCGATATCAGCCGCTATGACTGGCTCGGCTCTGGCGATCGCGTCTCCTTCGCTGCAAAAGAGAAAAAAGACGAGAAAAAAGAAAAACTCGTGGAAAAAGGCTTTAACCAGGAGGTTTTCGAAGAAGAGCTTGCCTTCACCCGCGTTTGGGTGGCGGACCTCTCGGGCGACAAACCCGAGAAGAAGATGCTGGAGCTAGAGGGCAGCGCCAATGATCTGGTCGCCTCGGCCGACGGCGCCCTGCTCGCGCTCGCGCTCGCGCCCACCCCGCTCGTGGACGACTCCTACATGTACACCCGCGTCTACATCGTCCGCTCGGACGACGGCGAAATCGTCCACAAGATTGACAACCCCGGCAAGCTCGGCCAGATTCGCTGGAGCCCGGACCGGCGGCACGTCGCCATGATCGCCGGCGCCACGCAGCACGACCCGAACGCCGGCCGCCTATTCCTCACCAGCATGGAGACGCGCGAAACCTCGAAGCACTTTCTCGAGGATCCCGGCGACGTCGTCCAACTCGCCTGGAAAGACGACAACACGCTCCTCTACCTCTGGGACCAAGGCGTCACCACGGAACTCCGCGAAATGAATATCGCCACCGGCGAAACCGGAACCCTGCTCGATAAAGCCTTGCCGTCCTTCTCCTACTCGCCCGAGTCCGGCAAGATGGCCTTCGTCGGCAGCGCGCCGGAGCATCCCTGGGAACTCTTCGTCTGGGCGCCCGGCGACGCCGCCGCCAGGCGGGTCACCAGCTCGAATCCCTGGCTTGCGGACATCACCCTCGCCAAGCAGGAGGTCGTCCAGTATGAAGCCCGGGACGGTTTGAAGCTCCAAGGCATCCTCATCCGGCCCCTCAACGAGGAGAAGGGGAAGCGCTACCCGCTGATCCTCTACGTCCACGGCGGACCGGAAGCCCACCAGCGCAATGATTGGCTCACCAGCTACGCCATGCCGGGCCAGACCGCCGCGGCACGCGGCTTCGCGGTCTTCTATCCGAACTACCGAGCCTCCACCGGGCGCGGCGTCGAGTTCTCGATGCTCGACCACGGCCGCCCAGCGATGGAGGAGTTTGACGACCTCGTCGACGGCGTCCGGCATCTGGTTGGAACCGGCCTCGCCGACGAAAAGCGCGTCGGCGTCACCGGCGGCTCCTATGGCGGCTACGCGACCGCCTGGTGCTCCACGGCTCTCAGCGAGCATTTCGCCGCCGGCGTCATGTTCGTCGGCATCAGCAACAAGATCTCAAAGCTCGGAACCTCCGACATCCCGGACGAGGTCTACCTGGTCCACGACCGCCAGCGCCTCTGGGAGAACTGGGATCTGTTCCTCCAACAGAGCCCTATCTATCACGTCGAGAAGGCCCGAACGCCACTGCTGATCCTTCACGGCAAGGAGGACCCCCGCGTGCCGCCCTCCCAGTCGCTCGAGCTCTACCGGAACCTGAAAATCCTCGGAAAAACGCCAGTGCGGCTCATCTGGTACCCCGGCGAAGGGCACGGCAACAGCCGCTCCGCCGCCCGCTATGACTACAACCTCCGGATGCTCCGCTGGATGGAGCACTACCTCAAGGACGGCGGCCGCGAGATGCCCCCGAAAGACCTCGAATACCCGGCCGCTCCGCCGGAGAAGTGAACCCCGCGCGGACCTCATTACACTCCTGCTTCGCGGCGTCACTTCCGGCTCCGCCTCGCGGACCTGATTCCGCTCCCGTCTCGCAGGGCGCTTTCGCTACCGCCGCGCGGACCTCATTATACTCCTGCTTCGCGGCGTCACTTCCGGCTCCGCCTCGCGGGCCCGATTCCGCTCCCGTCTCGCAGGGCGCTTTCGCTACCGCCTCGCGGG
>CAYXVG010000002.1:64804-212961 GCA_964468205.1 uncultured Solibacteraceae bacterium
CGCGGGCCCGATTCCGCTCCCGTCTCGCAGGGCGCTTTCGCTACCGCCTCGCGGGGCGTCTTCGGACCCGCCCCACAGGGCCGGTTCCGGCCCCGCTGCTAGAATTGGAGATTACCCATGCAACTGGAAAAAGTGTACGAACCCCAGCGGTTTGAGCCGCACTGGGCCAAGTGGTGGATTGACAACGGAATCTTTGCGGCCGGCGTGGCGAGCGACGCGCCTACCTACTCGCTTGTAATCCCGCCCCCCAACGTCACCGGCAGCCTCCACATGGGGCACATGCTCGAGCACACCGAGATCGACGTCACCATCCGCTGGCATCGGATGAAGGGCGACAACACGCTCTGGCTCCCGGGCACCGACCATGCCGGCATCGCCACCCAAATGGTGGTGGAGCGGCAACTCAAGGAAGAAGGCCTCACACGCCACGACCTTGGCCGGGAGAAGTTCGAGGAGAAGGTTTGGGAATGGAAGAAGCAGTACGGCGGAACCATCGTCAACCAGATGATCCGCCTCGGCGCCTCCTGTGACTGGTCGCGCGAGCGCTTCACCCTCGACGAGGGGCTGAACCGCGCCGTCCGCGAGGTCTTCGTCCGCCTCTACGAAAAGGGGCTCATTTACCGCGGCGAGTACATGATCAACTGGTGCCCCCGCTGCAGCACCGCTCTAAGTGATCTCGAGGTGGACTACGACCCCACCCAGGGCAACCTCTGGCACATCAGGTACCCGGTCAAGGATTCGGAGCGCTTCGTCAGCGTCGCCACCACCCGGCCGGAGACGATGCTCGGTGACACGGCCGTCGCCGTCCACCCCGAAGACGAGCGCTACCGGGACCTGCACGGCAAGACCGTCGTCCTGCCGCTGATGAATCGCGAAATCCCGGTCATCGCCGACTCCTTCGCCGACCCCGAGTTCGGCACCGGCGTCGTCAAGGTCACCCCGGCGCACGACCCGAACGACTTCGAGGCCGGCAAGCGCAACAATCTGGCCCTCATCAAAGTGATCGGCGAAGACGCAAAGATGACCGCCGACGCTGGCGCCTACGCAGGACTCGACCGTTTCGAGGCCCGCAAAAAAGTGGTCGCCGATCTCGACGCCCAGGGCTTGCTCGGCGACACTGAACCCTACGACCTCAGCCTCTCGAAGTGCCAGCGTTGCAAGGAGCCCGTGGAGCCGCTCGTCTCCAAACAGTGGTTCGTCAAGACGAGGCCCCTGGCCGAGCCGGCCATCGAAGTGGTCAAGGACGGGCGCATCCAGTTCATCCCCGAAAACTGGACCAAGACCTACTACGAATGGATGTACAACATCCGCGATTGGTGTATCTCCCGCCAGCTCTGGTGGGGCCACCGCATCCCGGCCTGGCACTGCCAGGACTGCTCCGAAATCATCGTCGCCCGCGAAATACCAAAGAAGTGCGCCCAGTGCGGCTCGGCGCGGCTTGAGCAGGACACCGACGTTCTCGACACCTGGTTCAGTTCCGCTCTCTGGCCCTTCTCCACCATGGGCTGGCCGGACGACACGGAGGATCTGCGGAAATTCTACCCCACCTCGCTGCTGATCACCGGCTTCGACATTCTCTTCTTTTGGGTGGCCCGCATGGTCATGGCTGGCATGGAGTTCATGGGCGACGTGCCGTTCCGCACCGTCTATATCCACGGCCTGGTGCGCGACGCCGAAAAACAGAAGATGTCGAAGACCAAGGGCAACGTGATCGACCCGCTCGTAGTGACCGAGAACTATGGTACCGACGCGGTGCGCATGTCGCTGCTGCTCGGCGCCGCCCCCGGCACGGACATCGTCCTCACCGAGGAGCGCATGGTCTCCGCCCGGGCTTTCGCCAACAAGATCTGGAACGCCGCCCGCTTCCTCTTCATGAAGATGGAGGACTCGGGCGTCGAGCCGCAAATCCCGTCCGCTCCGGAGCTCGACGGCGCGCCGCTCGAGGATCGCTGGATGTTCAGCCGCCTCAACGCCTGCGCCGCGCAGCTCAACAAGTCGATCGATGGCTTTCGCTACCACGAAGTGGCGCAAAACCTCTGGCACTTCTTCTGGCACGAGTTCTGCGACTGGTATGTCGAAATGAAGAAGCTTCGCCTCACCGAAGGCTCCGGCCTGACGCCGGACTGGAAGAACCTGCTCGCTGCTTTTGAAACCGCGCTGCGGCTGCTGCATCCGGCTATGCCGTTCATCACCGAGGAACTTTGGCAGCGGCTGGCGAAGGGCGCCGAAGGGCAGCCGCCTTCCATCGCCAAGGCGCCTTATCCGCAACCGGACGACTCCTGGACGAACACCGCGGCGGAAAAGGAGATGGAACTGCTGCAGGAGATTGTTGTCTCCACGCGCAACCTCAGGTCACAGATGAAGATCGAGCCGAAGGAGTTTCTTGGCGCTGTGATCCACTCATCCGGCGGCGCGCACAAGGTCGCCATCGAAAATCGCGAGGCGATCGAAAAGCTTGCCCGCGTGCGGCTGGCGGTGAGCCGCGAGGTCGCCCCCGTCAAGGGCGTGGTCAAGCGATCGACCCCGGAGTTCGACCTCGTGCTCGACGTCGCCCCGGAGAAGGTGGAGGCGGCAATGAAGGCGCTCGAGAAAGAGGTCGCCGGCCTTGAGAAGCTGGTCATCAACACGTCAAAACAGCTCTCGAACGAGAGCTTTGTCAGCCGCGCCCCGGCGCACGTAGTCGAAGAGTCCCGGTCAAAGCTCGCCGAGTACGAAGCAAAGCTCGCCAAGAGCCGCGAGGCCCTCGCCGGGATCGCATAGATGTTCGACGTATCCCATCCCGAGGTCATTGACGCCGTCCGGCGCGCTATCGCCGAAGACGTCGGCGCCGGCGACGTGACGTCGCGCGCCACCATCCCGGAAGATCAGAACGCCTTCGGGCGCTTCTTTGCCAGGGAGGAGATCACGCTGGCCGGTATCGAGTTGCTGCCGCTCATCTATGAGCAGCGCGGCGGCGTCAAGGAACTCGAGCTGCTGGCCGCTAGCGGCGAACGCTGCTCGGAAGGGCAGTGCATCGCCGCCGTCCGCGGCAAAGCCCGGACGCTGCTCGAATGCGAGCGGGTAGCCTTGAACTTCATGCAGCGGCTGAGCGGAGTGGCCACGCTCGGCGCCCGCTACGTGCAAGCGGCCGCCGGCGCCAAAACGAAGATCCTCGACACGCGCAAGACAACGCCCGGTCTGCGGCGTCTCGAAAAGATGGCCGCGGCCGCCGGCGGCGTCACCAACCACCGCCTGGGCTTGTGGGATGCGATCCTGATCAAGAACAACCACATCACGGCCGTGGGCGGTGTCCGGCAGGCGCTCGAACGCGCCTTCCAAACAGGCTTGCCCGTCGAGATCGAGGTGCGCACCCGGGCCGAACTCGACGACGCGCTCGATGCCGGCGCGAAGAACCTGCTCCTCGATAACCTCAGCCCCGCCGAAGCCGCCGAGTGGATCCGCTACATCGGCGGCCGCGCGACAACCGAGATCTCCGGCGGCGTCACGCTCGCGACCGTGAGGGCCTACGCCGAAGCCGGCGCGGACTTCATCTCCTCCGGCGCGATCACCCACTCAGCGGCCGCCGTCGACCTGAACTTCCGCATCGCCTTCGATTGAGACACGCCACCGTGAACTGGAACATCATCTGCGTCGAAAAGACGGCCTCCACCATGGCCGACGCGCTCGCTCATACGTCTGGCACGGTCATTGTCGCAGCCGAGCAGACAGCCGGCCAGGGCCGGCTCGGACGCCGCTGGCATTCGGCGAAGGGCGACGGACTCTACCTCTCGGCGGTCCTGCCGCTGCCCTGCCCCGCCGCCGAATTGCCGGTTGTGACGCTCGCCCTCGGACTCGCCGCGCACGAGGCCATTCAGGATTTGACCGGGACCGCGTGCGATCTCCGGTGGCCCAACGACGTGCTCATCGGCGAGAAGAAGTGCGCGGGCATTCTCGTCGAACTGCACGGCGCGCGCGTCATCGCCGGCATCGGCGTCAACGTCAACCACGAGGCCTTCCCGCCGGAACTCGCCGCCATCGCAACGTCGCTCCGCCTTGCCACCGGCCGCCCTCATTCCCCGGACGCCCTCCTGCCGCCGCTGCTCGACGCCATCGCCGCTTACACCGGACTTCTGCGCGACGAAGGCGCCCCCGCCATCCTCCGCCTGTTTGAGCGGACATCGAGCTACGCGAGCGGCCGGCGGGTGATCGTCGAAAACGCCGAACAATCGCTCGCCGGCACAACCGACGGCCTGGATGCATCGGGCTTCCTTTGGATCCGCGCAAGTGGCGGCCGCCGCCACCTCGTCCGCGCCGGCGGAGTCCGGCCTTGTAACGTTGATTTCAACTCTTAGTAATTTTGTTGTGATCTGAAATATTTATCACCTATATTTCTCTTCTCAGATCGTATATTCATCGAATTTTATCTTGATCCCAGCCGCGTGCATTGCTACGCTTTCTACTGAAGAAGGGGTACTTCCTCCGTCCGGATGGACCCGGGAATCTGAAGTCGAATCAAGGAGGCTCATTATGCTGCACGGATTTCGTGTGTTTTCGCTTGGCTTATTGTTGGCTCTTTCGTTCACCGCCATCTCTTCGCTCCGCGCTCAGGTGTTGAACGGTTCGATTGTAGGCGTCGTATCGGACCCCAGTAGCGCCGTCGTTCCGGCAGCTCAGGTGAGCGTCGCGAGTGAGAGCATCGGCGTTAACCGGTCCGTCACCACCGACGAGGGAGGACGCTACTCGTTGGTTAACCTGCAACCTGGCACCTACGAACTGACCGTCGAGGCGGCTGGTTTCCGCCCGGCGAGCCGGACCGGCGTCGAGGTGACGGCGAACAACGTCAGCCGTCTTGACGTGGAACTCGAAGTCGGCGCCGTCACCGAAGTGGTCAGTGTCTCCGCCGCCGCGGCGCAATTGCAGACCGATAAATCCGACACCCGCAGCGAGCTGACCAAGACCGCGATGACCAATCTACCGCTCGCGAATTACCGCAACTATCAGAGCTTGGTCAACCTTGTTCCAGGAGCAACTCCGGCGGCCTTCCAGAACTCCCCGGTCGACAGCCCCGCCAGGGCGCTGACCACAAACATCAACGGAACCAACCGGAACAACAACAACACGCGCGTCGACGGTGCGACCAATGTCTACATCTGGCTGCCGCACCACACCGCCTATGTGCCTCCGGTGGAAACGATCGAGTCGGTGAACGTCACCACCTCCGCGTTCGATGCCGAGCAGGGTATGGCCGGCGGATCAGCCGTCACGGTCGTCTCCAAGTCCGGCACGAACGAATTCCATGGCGTCGCCTCCTGGTATCACGACGATGAGAGCCTGCGCGCGCGCAACTTCTTCCTGCGCACCGACAAACCCGACAGCAGCAACGACATCTTCACCGGAACCATCGGCGGCCCGATTGTCAAGGACAAGCTTTTCTTCTTCTTCGGATATGAGCGGTTCATGGAGCGCGCGGGCAAAAGCGGCAACTTTGGAGTTCCCACCACGGACATGCGGGCCGGCGATTTCAGCGGCTTTTCCACCACCATCTACGACCCGCTGACCGGCAACGCCGACGGCACGGACCGCAGCCCCTTCCCGGGCAACCGAATTCCAAACGAACGCCACAGCCGCGTGATCTTGGGCATTCAGGAGATGATCCCCGAACCGAATCTCCCAGGCCACCTAAATAACTTTGCCGTGTCAGACCAGCAGAAGATGGATCGCGACAACTTCGACGTGAAGATCAACTGGAATCCGGCGCCAAACCATAACTTCTTTGGCAAGTACAGCCGCATGCAGGCCATCGTGAACGGAGTGATGGCCTTCGGTGAAGCCGGGGGGCCCGAACTCGGCGCCCCCGGAACCGGCGACACTGACGTGAATGTCATCACTTTCGGCGACACTTGGACAATCAGCCCGAACCTGCTCTGGGACGCCACGTTCGGCTTCACCAAATTCGATCAGACCGTGCTCGGTCCGGACCACGGCGTCAACTGGGGAACTGAGGTGTGGGACATTCCGGGCGCGAACGGACCAACGGGTGGCTTTGGGGTCGAGCAGGTGCTCGATCAATGCCCCGATCCCGACGGCCTCTGCTATACCGGCCAGGCGGAGATTCGCGCCTACCAGCACAACTGGGGCAACGACAACGGCTGGCAGCCGATGTGGCGCAATGACCGCAGTTGGACGTTCACCTCGAACATGAGTTGGATCAAGGGCGCGCACGAGTTGCGCTTCGGCTTCGACACCGTGAAGCACCACCTCAACCACTGGCAGCCCGAGGTAAACGAGGGCCCACGCGGCCTCATTCGGTTCGATGGCGACCCAACCGCCCTTCGCGGCGGCGCCTCGCCGAATCAGCTCAACCAGTACGCCTCGGCCCTGCTCGGGCTAGTGAACGACTATCAGAAGGCCGAGCAGTTCTTTCTCATGACCGCCCGCGAGTGGCAGTTCGGCCTCTACGCCCGCGACCGCTGGCAGGTAACGCCAAAGCTCACCTTGAATCTCGGGTTGCGCTGGGAGTACTACCCGCTCATGAGCCGTGACGGGCGCGGGCTGGAACGCTGGGATCCGTCGACGAACATGGTGCTCCTGGGCGGTCTCGGCGCGACGCCGGACGACGCAGGCATAACGGTCAGCAAAGCCTTATTCGCCCCGCGCATCGGAATCGCCTATCGCGCCACTACCAACACGGTGATCCGCACCGGGTACGGGATAACCTACGACCCGCTCCCCTTCGCCCGCCCGTTGCGCGGGCTCTACCCGGCCAGCCTCGGCGGCGCCTGGAACTCCGATTCGTTCCAGTGGGTCAACACGGTCGACGAGGGCTTCCCGGCCGAGATCGAGCGTCCGGACGTCTCGGCCGGCCAGATCCCCCTGCCGGCGAATATCTCGATGGGACCGAGAAGCCCGTGGGGAGGCGAACTCAACCGTGGCTACATCCAGTCATGGAACTTCACCATCGAACGCCGGCTGCCGGCCGACTTCGTCACCTCGGTCGCCTACGTTGGCAACCAGACCACGCACCAGCTCGCCGACCGCGACATCAACGCGGGCTTCCCCGGGTCCGGCAATTCCGGCCGCCCGCTGGCTTCGAACCTCGGCCGCCGCATCGGCACCGCCATGTGGGACGGCTGGCTCAGCGCTAACTACCACTCGCTGCAGGTGGCCATCAACAAGCAGATGTCCAACGGATTGTTCCTCAAGGGCGCCTACACGTTCTCAAAAGCCATCAATATGACCGACGAAGACGGATGGGCGAGCGTCGGCCGCAACTGGGAACCGGAGATCGGTTGGAACCGCGGTCCCGCCGGATACGACCGCAAGCACATGTTCGTGATGGGTTTCCTCTACGAACTACCCTTCGGGCCAGGCAAGCCCTTCGCCACCAGTGGCGCCGGATCGTGGATTCTGCGCGACTGGCAGTTCAACGGAACCTTCAGCCATTACACCGGCAGGCCTTTCACCGTCACCGCGTCGGGCGCGTCCGTCAACGCTCCTAGCAACACTCAAACGGCGGACCAGGTAAAGGACGAAGTGATCAAGATCGGCGGCGTCGGGCCGGGCGCGAAATTCTACGATCCGGACGCGTTTGCGCCGGTCACCGGGCAGCGTTTCGGCTCGTCGGGACGCAACATCCTGAGCGGGCCGAACTGGACCAACCTCGACATGAGCATCTTCCGGAACTTCCGCTTCAGCGAGCGTTACGCGCTCGAGTTCCGGGCCGAGGCCTTCAACGTCAGCAACACGCCGCACTTTAACAATCCGGCCAGCAACGCGTCTAATAGCAACTTCATGGAGATCAGCAGCGCTCAAAGCGATGAACGGCAGTTCCGTTTCGGCCTGCGCTTCAGCTTCTAGCCACAACCTCAACCAACTTCGACCTCGGCCGCTCCCTTAACGGGGGCGGCCCTTTTTCTTGCTGGCCGGCTTCCAGGCGCCTTCGACGCGAGGCCTCGCCCGCCGGCCCGGCGCCGGCGCATCCGCACCGGCTACGGACAGCCGTGATTCTAATAAGAAACGCTCGCGAGGAAGATGTCCGCACCGGTGGAGTGCTCGGCGTGGGCGCTGTCGCGGTGAGGCGGATCGCTCGGCGCGACATCCATCGTGTGCTCATGAGACGAGTAGTAGGACACGAGCGCTCGGTCCGGAGCCGTGTCGAGCCACGTAGCATAAGAGGTGTCGCCGCCGCTCGGTAAGCGGGTGACCGATACCGGCCGGGCGCCATCGGCCATCCAGAAGATCTCCGTGCGCAGGTTGCGCCGTCCCGGGGGGTCCCATTGGCGGGTGATCAAAACACAGCCTCCGTCGAGCCGCTTAATCATCGGCCCGCCGATATGGGTGGGGAAGTGCTCGACCGGTTCGAAGCTGTCGTACGGCGGCTCCGCCTGGCACACATAGGCGGTATGGCCCGGGCTGTTGTTGCGAACAAATGCCCATAGCGAGCCGTCCGCGGCAAAGTCCAGATAGGTTTCGCCGCCTGGCAACGGGAACTCCGCCGCTTTCTCCCAGCGCAGGCCGTCGGCCGACCGCAGCAGCAGAACGTGGTACGACGCGCGCCGGCGGCGGTAGGCCGTACCGTAGATCCACTCGCCGTGGGCAGCGGCGTGCCACAACCAGTAGCCATCCGGAACGCCCTCGAGGATGCGCGGCTCGCCGAATTCCGCGCCGTCGTGTGACACCAGCGCCATCGAAGTCCGGTGCTGCAGATCGGTCTCCGGACGGGCGGCAAAGTAAACGAAGAGCTTGCCCCGGAAGACGGCCAGCTTCGGGTCGCGCAGGTCCTCGCCGTTTCGCGACGCTGTGTGCGCGACCGTCCAGCGGTCGGCCGCCGGCGACGCGATCACCCGCACCGCGCCGTCCAGGGAAAGATGGTTCGCCGCGCTCCGGAAGGCGATGAAGTAGCGGTCTTCGAAACGGACGAGCCCGGTGAAAGCATTATGCTTCCCGTCGGAGAAGATCTTGCGGACGCGCAGGACGCGCAGTTCGGCGCCCCCGGAATAGGAAAGGGAGGAGCCCGCGAGGGATCCTCCCAAGATCGCCAGCCGGGAAAAGTCCCGCCGGCGCAGAACCGGTCTTGCCGTCATCATCAGACGAACTTATACTGTCCAGGTACCGGCAGCGGCTGGTTGTTGAAGTTGGCCGACTCGCTAATATTCTCCGGCGTCAGATCCAGCTTCGACATCATGACGTCGTTCCAGGTGATCTCCTGCCCGGAGTAAGCGGACTCCCGGCCCATGATGCAGGTCATCGTGCTTTCGGCCACATCCATGGCGTGATTGATGCGCGGCCCGTCGCCGCGAATCGAGTCCATCAGGGCGATATGCTCCTGCATGTACGGGTCGTTGTAGTCTTTCTGCGGTCCCATGTCTTGGGCGTTGCTGCTGCCCTTGCTGCCGACAATCCACTCGCTCACATTGCGGTAGATCTGCTGATCGCGCGGGTACTGCCGGCAGTGGCTGTGCATGATCACGCCGTTCGGGTAGACGAACTCCGTGACGATGTGATCGTAGATGTTGCCGTAGATCTCTTCCCGGGGCCGCCAGGCGCAGCCGCCGCTCGCCCGCGCCGCCACCGGGTGCATGCCCATCACCCAGTTGCAGACGTCGATATTGTGCAGATGCTGTTCGACGATCTGGTCGCCGCAGATCCAGACGTGCGAGTACCAGGCACGGTGCTGCCACTCGTAGTCGTTCCATTTCGGATCGCGAGACTTCTGTTGGATCACCGGCGTCCCCACCCAGTACGCGTAACAGGCGTTGACGTCGCCGATGGCGCCGGCGTGGATCTTTTCTACCGTCTCGACGTACGGTTTCTGGAATCGCCGCTGCGCGCCCGTAACCACCGTCAGCCCTTTCTGCTCGGACAGGCGGGCCGCCTTCATAAATCGCTTCACACCGACGGGATCGGTGCCGAAAGGCTTCTCGCAAAAAACGTGCTTGCCGGCGTTAACGGCAGCCTCGAAATGCAGCGGTCTATAGCCGGGAGGCGTGGCGAGCATGACGATGTCGACGCCGCTGTCCACCACCTTCTGAAAAGCGTCTTGCCCGATAAACCGGGCCGTGGGCTCCACCTTGATGTTGTCGACAATATTGGTCCGGACCTCTTCCTGCGTCAAACGGTGCGGCTTGCCGTCGCGCATCACCTCTCCACCCACATAGCGGGCAAAGCGGATGTCGCCTTCGCGGAGCCGCCGCAGCGAACGTTCGAGCTTGTCCTCGAAGATATCGGCCATCGAAATCAGCTCGACGTTCTCGTTGCCGGCGAGCATATCCATCACCGACTGCGTCCCTCGGCCCCCGCACCCGATCAGGCCGGCCTTCAGCTTCTCTTTTCCAGCACCCCGCACCAGATGCGGCTTGACGATGGTAAAGGCCGCGGCGCCGGCCGCGGCGGATTTGTTGAGAAACGATCTTCTCGAAAAATCTTCTTGTGGCATTAGAACTCCCGCAGGACATCATATCGAACCGCGGCGGAAAAGCGAAAACCCGGCTCCTGTTCGCCCTCTTCGCAACTCTCTTCGACGCCGGAGCAGAAGGCGCGCAAAATAGTAAAGTTTACTTTACATTTGTTGCAATCTTCTGTACCTGCATTTAGAGTTAGGCTGTACCGGTAAACTGGCGGGTGGTCAATGTGAGGAGATCGCCTGGCCGGCCGCCGGCAGAAAACCGCCTGGATGTTCCACCGGGGGAATCGGGCGGGGCAAAGCATGACCGAGCAGCTGCCGCCGAACCGGTTAATCCGAACAAGGGAGTTACAACCAATGAGGAATCTGCCGGCGTGGTCCATCGTTTTCTTGGTGGCCGCCACATTGCTATTTCTACCATCCGCCGCTACCGCTCAGACCGCACAGGGCCGCATTACGGGCACTGTATCGGACTCGAGCTCAGCGGTGATACCAGG
Source organism: uncultured Solibacteraceae bacterium (assembly GCA_964468205.1). Classification (GTDB taxonomy): domain Bacteria; phylum Acidobacteriota; class Terriglobia; order Bryobacterales; family Bryobacteraceae; genus CAWELS01. The sequence goes on from CAYXVG010000002.1 coordinate 75,683, forward strand.
GGTCGAAGTTATCGCGACAAATGACGACACGGGAATCGTTACCCGCGCCCAAACGAACGAGGTGGGCTTGTTTGTCCTTCCGTTCCTTCAGGTGGGCACGTATACCATCACGGCGACGGCCGATGGGTTCAAACGATACGAGCGATCCGGGGTGACGATCGAAACGTCGCAGGTCTTGGAGCTGAACATCATGATGGAGTTGGGCGCCGTCTCCGAGACCGTGACGGTGACCAGCGAATCACCGCTGCTCCAAACCTCCGATTCGACGGTCGGACAATTGATCAACCAACGCGCGGTGGAAGATATGCCGCTCGGCAACCGGCGCGCGCTCGAGTTGGTGAAACTCTCCTCGAACGTCATTTTCGTTAACTACGCCGGCGACGCGAAGCCTCAGTTCGCGATGGCAGGCGGGCGCGGCTACAAGAGCACCTACGTGCTGGACGGCGGCAACATCCAGAATATCCGCATGGCTTCCCTGCAGGTGGACATCGATCCGCCGGTGGAGGTCATCAAGGAGTTCCGCGTTATTCAGAACGGGTACGCTGCCGAGTTTGGCGCTTCGGGCAGCGGCGTTCTGATCAGTACCACGAAATCCGGAACGAACGAGATCCATGGGAGCGCCTTCGAATACTTCCGCAACGACGCGCTTGACGCCGCCGGATTCTTCGCGCCTACACGGGGTACGGAGAAGATAAAAGCCCCTCTCCGCTACAACCTGTTTGGCGGCACGGTGGGCGGCCCGATCATTAAGAACAAGACCCACTTCTTCGCCGGCTATGAGGGAACCAGAAAGTCCGAAGGAAGCACGCAGATCCTGACCGTCCCCACTACCGAACAGATGCGCGGCGACTTCAGCCAGACAACTGACAACGCCGGAAACCTGATCACGATCTACAATCCGTTCAGCACGCGCACCGAAGGTGGCAAGACCATTCGGGATCCATTCCCGGGCAACGTCATTCCCGGTGACGTGGTAGACCCGGTCTCCTCAGGACTGACGAAGTACTGGCCCGAAGTCAACCGTCCGGCCACTAACTTGTCCGGCGCGCAGAACTTCGCCGGCAACCGGGCGCGGAAGTTCAACCGCGACAATCTGACAGTCCGCCTCGATCACGCATTTACTGACAGCAACCGCTTCTTTTTCCGGTACGTGTACAACAAAGATCCGTACTCCTGGACAACCAACTTCCCATTCGATGGGGCGGGCGACCAGCAGTACCCGATCGCTCCGGACCGGTGGCAGCACTCCTACCTTTTCAAAGACACGTGGACAGTGTCGCCGAACCTGATCATGGACGTCGGTTACGCCTTCAGCAACCGGACCTGGTTCGCAAACAGCGCCGGTCTCGGCAAGGGAGTAGTGGAAGATGTAGGCCTAAAGGGTGTTTCCCCTGAAGCGTTCCCCCGCATGACCGGCACCGGCATGGTCAACCTCGGCCACAGCGGCGAGCGCGTCCAGAAACCGATTCAGCAGCACCAGGTGACGAATAGCTGGACGTGGGTTAAAGGGAACCACGTGGTGAAGTTCGGCGGCGAGATCCGAAAAGGCATCAACGTAGATATCAACCGGCCCATTATCAGTGGCCAGTATGCGTTCAACCGGAACGGCACCGGCGTTCCCGGCGACAGCAGGACCGGATTCGCATTCGCGTCGTACATGCTCGGCTGGGTCAACGGTTTCTCGCTCCGCGAGACCGAGGAACTCGATCGATACAGTTGGTATTACGCCTGGTATGTGCAAGACGACTGGAAAGTCACCCGGAACCTCACCCTCAATCTCGGACTGCGGTGGGAGACGGACACGCCGGTCACCGACCGGAACAACCGCTCCAACAGCTTCGACCGATTTGCGATCAATCCCGTTTCCGGCACTCCCGGCGTGGTGAAGTTCGCCGGCGTGAACGGTTGGGACGAGTCGCCGTACCGGCCGGACTGGAATAACTTCGGCCCGCGGTTCGGCTTCGCCTGGAAGCCGGGCGGTTCGGAGAACACGGTGGTTCGGGGCGGTTATGGCATCTTCTATGAAGGTCCATCGACTTCGGCCAACGCGGCCACCCTCGGCTTTGAAATCTCGGGAGCAGCAGCATCTCCTGACAACGGCATCACCCCGGCCTTCCTACTCCAGGACGGCCCTGAGGTGGACACCAGCAAGCCCGTCCTGGACGATTCGTTCGGTGCGGTTCCAGTCGGAAGTAAAGCGAACACTAACGTCTCGTTCTACGAGCAGAACCGCCGCACGGGCTACGCTCAACACGTCAACCTGGGCATCCAGCGGATGCTGCCGGACAACATGATGCTCGAAGTCAACTACACCGCCAACCTCAGCCGGAAGCTTCCGAACGGAGGCCTGAATCATAACCAGGTTCCGCCGGAGTTGATGGGTCCGGGCAACGCTCAGGTGCGCCGCCCTTACCCGCAGTTCCTGAATGTCACCGTACTCTCCGCGGCACTCGCCCAAAACAACTATCACTCGGGGAATATCAAGCTGGAGAAACGCCTGTCTGCTGGTCTGGCGTTCCTCGCGGGCTACACCTGGGCACAGGCGATCGGCAACGCCGACAACGTGCAGGGCAGTCTCGGCGACGACCAGATCTGGCAGGATTTCTACAACCGCCAGCTCGACCGCGGGCCGGATTCACTCGACATCCGCCATCGCTTCACCTGGAGCTCCACCTACGACCTGCCTTGGGGCAAGGGCCGGCGGTGGGTGCAGGACGGAATCCTGTCGCACATCATCGGCGGTTGGAAACTGGGCGCCATCGTCCAGATTCAGACCGGCGGTCCTTTCACCGTGACAATGAACTCGAACGGCACCAATTCGTTCTCCGCTGGAGCGCAGCGCGCCAACGTGTTGAGCGACCCGAATCTTTCAACCAGCGAGCGCACCGTGCAACGCTGGTTTAACACCGAGGCTTTCGAGGCTCCGCCGGCGTACACGTTCGGAAACGCGGGCCGCGGTATCGTCCGGGCTGACGGCCGGCAAACGATCGACCTTTCCATCGGCAAGAACTTTCCGTTTGGAGAATCGCGCTTCGTGCAGTTCCGCGCCGACTTCTTCAACGCCCTCAACCATCCGGACTTCGCTCTGCCCGGCCGCAGCCTGGGCGGCGCCGGATACGGCACCATCGGAAGCGCGACGCCAGCCCGCACCATGCAGCTTGGAGCGCGCATTCAGTTCTAACCGCTGGTCCAAACTCTGCATTTGGCGGGATCCTTCGGGATCCCGCCTTTTTTCGTCTGGGAGCGGAAGCGTATTGAGTCCGGAGAGAATCTCCAGCAGGCTGGCGCACGCGGCCCCCGCCCAAGAGGCCGCGTGCGCCGGCTTCCGCCAAGCTCAACCCGCGCGTCGCGGTCCCCACCGCGACGGCTTACCGGGGAGCAGACGGCGGATGCCTGCCTGCTGGCGACGCCTTCCGGCGTCTGTAAGGCCGCCACCACTAGCGGCCTGAGTTGCTCCCATGGTACTGGACGCATACCGGCACTCCGGGGTCGCCAACAGGTCAACTTGTTGATTCGACAAGCGAAAAAAAATCTGAAATGGTTGTGAATCTAAACTGGCCAAAGCCCTGAGGGGCGGGGTGGGGTTCTTTTTCAGCGTGGAATCTGATAGATAGAAGCGAAGGCGGAGCCCGGAGCCGTGTGCCTTTGGCGGGTAGCGGCTTCGGGGCGTGCTTCGCACCCGTGATTGTCTTTATCCCATGTTCGTTGCTGGGATGCAAGCCGGGCGAGTATGATGCCGAGTGGCTGCCGCGGCAGTGTCCGGGGTGCGGGCAGCAGGTGGTGGCCGGCCGGGCGGCGGTTGTGACCGGCGCATGACAGGACACACGACCGGATTCAGGTACGGCGGGGGCTTTGCCGAAGCTGCCCGCGCACCTTGACCATACTGCCGTGCTGTTGCGTACCGGGGGGACACTCCACGCTGGCGCGCGGCCTGGACGGCGGCCCCCGCCGGCCAGTAAGATCCTTAGAACAGAGCGATGGGGCCAACCATGGGTCCGGCATCGATCGCGATGCCACAACGGGGGAAAGGACGGAAACACAAAATCCCTGACACTACCCAAGCCGGGCAAGGCAGCCCACCGTGGCATTGAGTCTGTCACTTCGAACAATTCGTCTACTATTGGCTTGGGCGCCGACAGTTGTCCAGGATTGACTTCATCTTCTTTCTGAAGTTCACTAAGATATCTGAATCCCAGTCATTATCCTGCAGTTCGTTCACGTAATGGTCAATGGCCTTGCGCAGCTCATCAGCGAAAAGGCTCGCATTTATGGTGAGCCTGTCAGAATCGAACAGCAGACCCTTGAGCCAGATACGCCAGCCACCGGTTGTCTCCGCCTGGTGGAGGATTCCACAACGGACATTTGCGTAGAACGACTTCGAGTAGCCTCGGAACGGCGCGAATCCCTGTTCGCGGTCAAAGAAGTTACGGAATACCTGTTCGTGCGGTCTGCGGGTTTGTCTCCATCCGCGCCGGAAACACTCCAAGCTTTCGATGCAAAGACAACAGATAGCCATCATGGTGAACCCGCTGCTCTTAACGGCCGGTCCACCGCATTGACTGCTTGAAGCGGTGCAAGGGTCGAGGTATCGCTCGGCAAATCGTCTCCGGACAAACTCTCCGAGGGCTTGCTGATTGCATTCTCCTTCGAGCACGAGGTATTGGGCGATGGTTGTGTCGTCAGCGAGGTGAACGGACTCCCAGTCAGGGGCGGCTGGGTTTCTTTTCAAGTCAGGCATCTCGTGTCTTCCTCTGTGAGCGATTGATCCTCTCGGACACGGCAGGAGCGTCCGTGCGGATGCGTTCCAGGAGGATGGAGGCGGGTGCGTAGTTGAGGTCTTGCGGGACGAGTTGGCCGGCGAAGGCGCGTTTGAGGATGGCCTGGCGGAGGCCGGCGGCACGTTTGAAATTGGCGTCGATGGCGGCTTCGCGGGCGTCGACAGGTTGTTTGTCGACGTAGAGGAGGTAGTCGGCGAAGCCGGGGCCGGGGCGGAGGGGGAACTCGCGGACGGCGATGCCGCGGGATTCGTAAAGGTTTTCGCGGCTGGAGTCCTGGATGGACCAGCCGGCGGCGGCGAGGAGCCGGTCAAAGTGCCGGCGCGCTTGCGGTTCCGGGGTGTCAGGCATTTTGGGCGAAATTGTCTGTATTCAGGGATACAACATTTTCGATGGGGATTGCAGGCGGAGGCCGAAGGTAAAGCCGGGCTCCGGGCGTGGCAGGAGGGGAGGGCGCGGTGGTGGAGATTGTGCAAGGGTGGGGACAGGCAGCAGTGTCCACGCGAGCGGAGTTCTTGGAAGAGTGAAGCGAGTGCCTGAGTGAGCCGGCGCGGAGTCTCTGCCAAGCGGGGGACAGGCAGCAGTGTCCACGCGAGCGGAGTTCTTGGGAGAGTGAAGCGAGTGCCTGAGTGAGCCGGCGCGGAGTCTCTGCCAAGTGGGGGACAGGCAGCAGTGTCCACGCGAGCGGAGTTCTTGGGAGAGTGAAGCGAGTGCCTGAGTGAGCCGGCGCGGAGTCTCTGCCAAGTGGGGGACAGGCAGCAGTGTCCACGCGAGCAAAGCTCTTGGGACACTGAAGCCAGTCCCTGACGGGGTGCGGCGGGTGGTCCGGGGGCGGGGTGGCATACAATGGACACTGCCATGTTGGACTTCGAGAATTACGTGAATGGGAATTTCGTCTCCTCGCGGGGCGGGGAGCGGGTGGAGGTGAGGAATCCGGCGAATGGGAAGGTGATTTGCACGGTTCCGGAGAGCAGCGGGGCGGATGTGGAGGAGGCGGTGGCGGCGGCCGGACGGGCGCAGGCGGAGTGGGGGAAGCGGCCGGCGGTGGAGCGGGCGAAGGCGCTGCGGGGGGTGGCGGCGAGGATACGCGAGAACGCGGAGGCGATTGCGCGGGTGATTACCGAGGAGCAGGGGAAGGTGCTTGGGCTGGCGCGGGTGGAGGTCGGGTTCACGGCGGATTACATCGACTACATGGCCGAGTGGGCGCGGCGGATCGAGGGGGAGATTCTGGAGAGCGACCGGCCGGGGGAGACGATCTTTTTGTTCCGGCAGCCGGTTGGGGTGATTGGGGGGATCCTGCCGTGGAACTTCCCGTTCTTCCTGATTGCGCGGAAGGCGGCGCCGGCGCTGGTGACCGGGAACACGATTGTGATCAAGCCGAGCGAGGAGACGCCGCACAATGCGGTGAAGTTCTGCGAACTGCTGGCTGGAAGCGATGTTCCGCCCGGGGTGGTGAACGTTGTTCACGGGCGCGGGCCGACGGTGGGCCGGGCGCTCGCTTCCTCACCGGGGATCGGAATGATCAGCTTCACGGGGAGCGTGGAGACGGGCTCGGCGGTGATGACGGCGGCGGCGGCGAACATCACGAAGGTGAACCTGGAGCTGGGAGGGAAGGCTCCGGCGATCGTGATGGCGGACGCCGATATGGCGGTGGCAGTGAAGGCGGTGAAGGACTCGCGAGTGATCAACAGCGGGCAGGTGTGCAACTGCGCGGAGCGGGTTTACGTGGAGCGGCGGGTGGCGGATGAGTTCACCGATAAGCTGTCGGCGGCGATGCAGGAATGCCGCTTCGGGGATCCGCTGGCGGATGAGACGGTGGACTACGGGCCGCTGATCAACGAGCGGGGGTACCAGAAGGTGGAGTCGCTGGTGCGGAGCGCGGTGGAGGCCGGGGCGTCGGTGGTGACCGGGGGCCGGCGGGGCGAGGGCGAAGGCGGGTTCTATTTCGAACCGACGGTGCTGCGCGGGGTGCGGCAGGAGATGGAGATCATCCGCAAGGAGGTGTTCGGCCCGGTGGTTCCGATTGTGACGTTCGAGGATATCGACGAGGCGATCGCGCTAGCCAACGACTCCGACTACGGGCTTACGTCGTCCATTTACACGCGGGACCTCGACGTTGCGCTGCGGGCGTGCCAGGAGATCCGGTTTGGCGAGACGTACATCAACCGCGAAAATTTCGAGGCGATGCAGGGGTTCCATGCGGGCTGGCGGAAGAGCGGCATCGGCGGGGCCGACGGCAAGCACGGACTGTACGAGTTCATGCAAACCCACGTGGTTTACCTGCAGCGGGCCGGGGGCTGAGGCCGGGCCGGCGGCGGTGAGGCCGGGGGGCGTTGGGGCGTTCGGCTCGGTGGTTGGCGTGGGAGGCGGGAAAGGGGGAGTGGCGTGTGTGCGCGGATGTGGACGGATCGGGGTCAGGGGGGGTGCAGGCGATGGGCGATGCGGCGGGAAGCAGCTAGAGGTGCTTGCCGAACCATTCGAGGATGCGGACGAGGTAGTCGGCCCGGTGTTTGGGCTCGTTGAACGAGTGGCCTTCGCGGGGGTAGCGGACGAAGGTGGAGGGGACGCCTTGGAGGCGGAGCGCGGTGAACATTTCCTCGGCCTGGGTGATGTGGACGTCGTTGTCCTGCTCGCCGTGGAGTAGCAGGGTGGGGGTGCGGGCGCGGGCGATGTGTTTGAGGGGCGAGCGGTCCCAAAGGGTTTGGAAATTGCCGTCCTGCCAGGGGAAGCCGGCGAACTCGGCGTGGACGAGGTCCTGGTAGAGCGAGGTGGCGTAGAAGCTAATGAGGTTGGAGAGGCTGGCGACGGCGACGGCGGCGCGGAATCGCGGGGTTTGGGTGATGATCCAGTTGGTCATGTAGCCGCCGTAGCTGCCGCCCATGACGCCGAGCCGGTCCGGGTGAACGGGGTAGTGTTCCAACGCATAGTCGACGCCGGACATGAGGTCGCGGTAGTCGCCGCCGCCCCAGTCGTTGACGCAGCCATCGGAAAACGCTTGCCCGTAGCCGGATGAGCCGCGGGGATTGAGGGCGAGGACGGCGTATCCGCGGGCGGCGAGCAGTTGATTGGTGGAGCTGAAACCGTAGCCGTACATGCCGTGTGGGCCACCGTGGACCGTCAGGATGAGGGGCCATTTTTCGCCCGGGGCGGGGTCGAGCGGGGGATACAGCCAGCCCTCGGCCGGGGCGCCGTCAAAGCTCGCGAAGCTGATAGTCTCGGGCCGGGAGAGCGGAAGCCCGCTTAGGAGAGCCCGGGTGTAATAGGTGAGCCGTTCCGGCGCGGCGGCGCCCGGGAGGCGGCGGTACAGTTCCGGGAGCGTGCCGGGATCGGAACGGGTGTAATAGAGGACGGCGTCCCGGGAGATGCCAACGGCGCCGATGGACGCCGGTTCGTCGATGAGCTTTTCAGAGGCGCCGGTGGCAATCTCGGTCTTCCAGAGGACGGTTTTGCCGTGGTCCTGGGCCGTGTAGAGAACGGAGCGCGAATCCGGAGTCCAGGCGTGGAGGGTGCAGCGGCGGTCCAGCTTCGGGTTGAGTTCCCTGGCGTCGCCGCCCGCGGCGGGAATGACCCAGACGTGGCGATCTTCGGCGACGCTGTCGATGGTGGTGACTTTTCGGGTGGTTGCGGTGTAGGCGATCCAGTTTCCGGCGGGCGAGGCGAGCGGGGTCATCTCCACTCCCGGGGTGGCGGTGAGGGAGCGGGTGGTTCCGCGGAGGGGATCCACGGCGAAGAGGTCGTAGTTGTGGTTTGCGGCGGGATCGGGCTCACGGTTGGAGGCGTAGACGATTTCGCCGGAGCCGGCGAGCCAGGTGATGGAGTGCGAGTCGAATTCCGGGGGCGTGACGGGCCGCGGTTTGGCGCCGGGGAGGGCGGGAACGACGTATACGCGGGTGCGGCGGTTGTCGCTGAGAGCGGTGCGCGATTTGTATGGGAGGCGGGATATGACAACGGGATCCGGCGGATCGGGATCGGGCTCCAGGGTTCCCACGAAGGCGAGGTGATCGCCGGTGGGAGACCAGGCAAGGGTGGCGCCGGCGGCGGGGAGAAAGGCGTTGGCAAGATTGAAGCGGGTGACAAGGAAGGTTTCTCCGCGACGCCTCACATAGATGCCGGTTTCGCCCTCGACGTTGGCGACCATGGCAAGGGCATCGCCGGCGGGAGAGCAGACGGCGATATCCGCTGAGGTATCCGCGGCGACGGGCGAAGCACCGCAGACTTCGCCGTGCCAGCGGATAGTGGATTTGTTCGCGGCAAGATCGATTTGCCGCTGGGAATGGGCAACCGAGCCGTCCGGGGCGACGATAATGGAACCGGCGCCGGAGAGCGTGACGGCTTCGCCGATGGTGATACGGCGGGGAGCTTCCTGGGCAGCGGCGGGAAGGAAGAATACGAGAAGGGCGGCGGTTATGGTGCGCATGGTGTTGGATACCAGTTTATCCGCGCGGGGGCGGGGGGGAGTGTGCGGGGACATTGCACGTTCCGGCGCGGCAATCGAACTCCTATTTTCGTAACACGGCGGCCGCGGCCCGCGTCCAACAAACAGCCGAGTGGCTTAACATAGTATTTTGTCTCGTCTCTCTTCGCCCAGCCGCACCAATTCCTTGAGCTGGCCTCAGGTGTATTTGGGCGTGACGCTGAACACGCTGGCCACGATCGTTCTCGAGCTTTCGCTGACGCGCATTTTCTCCGTCGTCTTTTACTATCATTTCGCTTTTCTGGCGATTTCCATTTCCCTGTTCGGGCTCGGGGCGGGGGGAATCTTCTCTTACGCGTTCCAGGGGCGGCCGGAGAGGCTGTTCCACAAGCTTGGGGTGCTTTCAGCCATCAACAGCGGCGCCGTGATCTTCACGCTGGCTTATGTGCTGACGCGAAAAGGGAGCCTCGAGACCGGTCAACTGACACTTGTGTATCTGGTGACCGCGATCCCGTTTTTTCTAGCCGGGGCGGTGATTTCGACGGCCATTGCGGAGACGGTGGAGCGGGTGGACCGCGTTTATTTCTTCGATCTTGCCGGCGCCGCGGCGGGGTGCCTGCTGCTGGTTCCGCTGCTCAACTATCTCGGGGGTCCAAATACGGTTATCGGCGCGTCGGTACTGTTCGCGGCGTCGTCGGCGATCTGGTTCACAGCGGCGGGGTCAATGCGCGGCCGGGTGGTGGCGGTGGCGATTGCGTTGGGGCTGGTGGGTTTGATCGTGTTGAACTCCAAGCAGTCGATCATTGACGTGAAGTACGCGAAGGGCGAGCATTTGCGAGAAGAGTTTTTCGTGAAGTGGAACAGCTTCTCGCGGGTGGCGCTCGCGGGAGACGAGCGGACGGGGGAGACGGCAATTCACATCGACGCGGGCGCTTCCTCTCCGATTGCGAGCGTGGACTTCGAACACGTAAGCGAGGAGCAGAAGGCGACCCTGCTGCGTGGAGGAGCGGGCGTACCGTTTCTTTTGCGGCCGGCTCCGAAGACCCTGGTGATCGGCCCTGGCGGAGGCTGGGACGTGGCGCGCGCGCTGGCCGCGGGGAGTCATGATGTGATCGGGGTGGAAGTGAATCCGATCATCGCCGACACCATCATGAGGGAGCAGTTCGCCTATTTGTCGAGCGGCCTTTACAAGCGGTCCGAGGTGCGCATCGTGGTCGGCGACGGACGCAGCTTTTTGCGGCGGAGCGATGAACAGTTTCACTTGCTCAAGGTTTCCGATTTGAGTAGCTGGGATTCCTCGGCGGCCGGCGCGCTGGCATTGAGCGAGACGAATCTGTATACGACGGAAGCGTTCACGGATTATCTAAGTTGTTTGACGCCGAACGGAGTGATGACCTTTTCCCACTGGACCCATGAGCCGCCGCGGGAGTCGCTGCGCTTGGTGGCGCTGGGGATCCAGGCGCTGGCGGAGATGGGCGACTTCGACCCGTGGCGTCACATCGCGGTGATACGGGAGGACCAGCGCGGGCACGCGATGGATACGGTGCTGGTGGGCCGCGCTCCGTTCACGGAGTCCGACCTGGCGCAGATTGCATCCCTTGCCGCGGCCGCCGGGGTGGAGGTGGCGTATCTACCAGGGGATGAGGCGGAGAATCCCTACGCGGAACTCCTCCGCAGCGAGACGCCCTGGAACTACCTGGACGGCTATCCTCACAATGTTCTGCCGGTGGACGACAACCGCCCGTATTTTTTCTATACCGCCAGCGTGGAGGACATCGTGGGATTCCTCAGGCAGGGTCCGAACGCCGAAGGGTTGAATCGCGCGGTGCCGATGCTGTTCCGGCTGTTGAGCGTGAGCCTGCTGGCGACCGCGATCGTGCTCGCTTTTCCGCCGCTGTTTCTGCAAGCGCGGCTGCCGGGGAAGGCCGGCGTGGCGCGCTATCTGTGGTACTTCTTCTTCATCGGGATGGGCTACATACTGATACAGGTATCGCTGATCCAGAGGTTCGTGCTGTTTCTCGAACACCCGACTTACGCGCTGACGGTGATTATTTTCTCGCTGCTGGTTTCGAGCAGCCTGGGGAGTTTTTTCTCGCCGCGCCTGATTGGCCCGTCGGAACGCGGGCTGACGGGGGCACTGGCGACGATTGCGCTACTGGTGGCGCTTCTGGCGGTTTTGCTGCCGCCGATGACGACGGGCGGCGCCGGTTGGCCGCTGGGGCTGAAGATTGTGCTGACGGTGGTGTTGATCGCTCCGGCCGGATTCGTGATGGGAACGGCGTTTCCGGCGGGGATGGCGCGGTTGCGGAACCGGCACCGTGCATCGGTGCGTTGGGCGTGGGCGTTGAACGCGGCGGCGAGCGTGCTCGGCTCCGCGACGGCTATATTCCTGGCGGTCCACCTTGGGCTGCGGGAGACGTTGTTGATTGGGGGGGTGATGTATCTGTGCGCTTTGATCGCCCTTGGCAACCCGGCTCCCGCGCCGAAGCCGGCCCCGGAGGGATAACGCCTTGCACGAGATCCTGCGCGGCCTTCCAGCCGGCGCCCGGGTTCTCGACCTAGCCGCGCAGCACGGCAGCTTCCCGGCCGGGGAATATCCTGTCCGCACGATCCGCATGGACCTTGACGCACCGCCGCTCTCGGGCGGGGCCATGGCGGTGCGAGCCGATGCAGCACGGCTGCCTTTCGAGGACGGAGCGTTCGATGCGGTGATCTGCAACCACGGGCTGGAGCACTTTCGCCGGCTCGACGCGGTGGTTCGCGAGATGGCGCGCGTGCTGCGGCCCGACGGGGCCTTATTCGTTTCAACGCCCGACGCTGGGACGCTCACCGACCGGCTCTACCGCTTCTTCGCGAGCGGCGGCGGGCACGTCAATGCGTTCCGCTCTCCGGAGGAGGTGACCAGGCTGTTCGAGGGCTTCGCCGGCCTCCCGGCGCGCTGCCGCAGGACGCTATTCACTTCGCTTTCCTTTCTCCATCCCGCCAACCGCGGGGCGCGCCGGAACCGCCGCTTCCGGCTGTTGGCGGGAGCCGGAGAGGGAACGCTACGCTGGGCCGTTTGGTTGTTCCGGCGGTGGGACCGGGCGTTTGGGACGCGGCTGTCGGTTTACGGCTGGTCATTCTACTTCGGCGAAATTCCGGAGGCGCCGAGCGAGGAGCCGTGGACGAACGTTTGCATCCGGTGTGGCTCCGGCCATTCACCGGGCGGTCTCGGGGTGACGGGCAGGCCGCCGGCATACAATTGCCCCGGTTGCGGGACACGAAACTTTTTCACCCGCGACGAGGACTATCGGAACGTGGTTTGAGCTCGTGCGGCGGCCGGGAGGAGATGGCGGCGGCCGGTTAGGCGCCGGCGCGGGCGTTACAGCCGCCGGAGAGCGTTCTCGAGAGCTTCGACGAAGAAATACTCGCCCCACATGACGCTTTCGTCGACGCCGAGCCCTTTATGGATGTGATAGACGCCGCCCTTGAGGATTCCCTCCCACGACGGGTCGTCATCGGCGAGGTGCTTGTGGCAGAGCGATTGAAGAATGCGGATACCGGTAGACCAGTAGAAGTGGCCTTTAACCGGGTCGGCCAGGACGCGACAGAGGCGGAGATAGCCAGCGGCGGCGATGGCGGCGGCGGAGGTATCGAGTTGCTTGCGCTGCTCGGGGGGGGCTTTGAAGTCCCAGGGTGGGACGCCATCGACCGGGGCGTGGGTAATGTAGTAGTCGGCGCAGGCCTCGGCGGTTTCGAGGAAGCGGGGGTCGCGGCTGGCTTCGTAGGCGGAGCAGAAGCCGTACATCGCCCAGGTGAGGCCGCGGGCCCAGCAGGAGTCGCCGCGGTAGCCCTGGTGGGTGGTTTGGCGGAGGAACTCGCCGGTTTCGAGGTCAAAGATGCCCTCGTGGGCGGTGGAGCCGTCGCCGCGGACGAGGACCCGCCGGGTGGTGTAGCAGTGGCGGAGGGCGATGTCGCGCAGGCGCTTGTCGTTGGTCTGGTGAGCGGCGTAGAAGATGATGCCCACGTTCATCATGATGTCGATGAAGAGGGAGTTCGAGGCGATGAATGAGCTCAGGTACTGTCCTTTGTCCTGGAAGCGCAGGGCGAGGGTCTGTCCCGCCTGCACCAGCACGTCATTGAGTTTCGGATCGCGATTGAAACGGAACCAGCGGTAGTAGGTAGAGAGGAAGATGAAGCCGAGGTCGTGGACGTCGCGATCGAGCTTGCGTTCCTCAAGCGGCTCGGTGTAGCGGATGGCGCTTTCGAGCCAGAATTTCTTGTCGGGGTGGTCTTCGGGCAGGTAGCGGCGGAAGAGCCACATCATGCCAGGCAGGAAGCCGTCGCACCAGTGTGTCCACGCCTGACCTTCGTGTTTCCACTTGCCCCCGCTTGTATAGAGGGGATAGAAGCCCGGGTGCATTTCCATCAAAGACCGGACCTGTTTTTCGGCGAATTCCATGGCGTGGTCGAAGAGCGCGCGGTCGGTGGCGACAAGTTCAAACTGAATCACAGCTAATCCCCATTTCGATTTTGCACAACCCGCCAAACCATTCGAGAGCCTGGCGGAATCCGTAACTTCCCACCTTTAACATAAAAATGGGCTGCGCCGGGAACGTTCTCAAGGCCGGGCCGGGTGGTGATGGTGACGCCACCGCGGGGGAAAAGCTCCGCCGGATCGAGGCGCGGGAGCCCTCCGCCGATGTAAGAGACGAAACGAACGAGTTCGGCCGTGAGTGGAGTTCGGTAGTTGTCAAAGGCGAGTTCGTCGAAGCGCAGAGACACGAGGAAGTAGGGCGCCCGGTGGCCGAGCTTCTCGAGGTGGAGCACGCGGCCAGATACTATCGCGCCCTCGGGAACGATGGTTTCGCGCCGCAGCCTGGCGTCTTTTACCAAGCGCGCCTGGACCTGATCGCCGCCCGCCGTGAGGCCGTCTTCGATGGGGGTCTCGAGCGCGAGGTGGAGTTCCAGGCCTTCGGGCAGGTCCAGTGTGCGGGGAGGCTCCTTCTGTTCGGCGGGTTCGGGCGGGGCGTCGAAGGAGAGAAACGACTCGCCGGTGTACTGCCGGCAGCCGGAGAAGCGGATTTCGTTTCGGCTCTGGTCTCCGTTGAGGTGGGTGAGGGTGGTGACGCCGAGCTCCGGCAGCAGAAACTCGGAATCGCCGATCTGGAATCGCTCGTACCAGAGTTCGGTTTCGACGGCCTGCAGTTTCAACTCGGGGGGAATCACGTCGGCATGCACCAACAGTTTGACCAGGTCGAGAGTTTCGGAGTCGACCCAGAAGGAGCCGTGATAGGCGACGATGGCCTCGACGTTCTCCATGGTGAGGGTGTAACCGCTGAGGTTCAGGGGGACGCGATAATCGAACCGCTCGCAGGTTCGCATCCCGAGGGTTTCCTGGCCGACATATTCATAACGGGCGGTGTTCGAGAGAAATACGGAGCGGGCGTGGCTGGCAAAGCTGCCGCTGCCGATGGCGCCGCTGGTGACGATTTCGCGAATGTCGGAGGAGCGGAACTCGCTTTCGCCGGGCCAGGAGAACATTTCGGCACCGTTGACGAGGGCGACTTCGAGCCGGAGCGTATCGAGGAGCTTGAAGCGGCGGGCCGGCGCGGTGCGGCGGGAGCGCTCCACCGTCTGTATGCAGGTGTAGTCGGGCTGCCGGAGGAGGACCTGCTCCATTTTGACCTTGAGGCGGGCGAGCAGCAGGACCTCCGGCTCGAGCCCCGTGTCTTGCGGGATCTGCGGGAGCGCCGCGGCGGGGAGCAGACCGAGCGCCGCAAGGGCGCAGAGAGCCGCCGCGCGCATCCAGGCCGATCCGTGGTTTCGAGGTTGCACTCTTCTCACGCCCCCGCGGTTGACGTTTTGGCCAGCGGCGCCTCCTCTCCAAGCCAATCGCATGAAATGCCGGCGCGGCTGAGCGAAGTTTTCGCCATCACGACCAGGGATTCGGCGAGTTCGGGGTCGGCATGATACATTGCGGCCACCTGTTCCAAGAACTCGGCCCGGCTCCCGCTGTCGCGGGGCGGTTTCCAGGCCCGGGCCCCTCCTTTGAGGTAGGCGCGGACGGAGCGCTCGACGAGTTGTTCGACGAGGGGCGCGGCCCGTCCGGGCGACAAGCCGGCCCGCCGGAAGGACTGAACCGAGGCGGCAATCGACGGCAACAGGAGCCAGGTCGCGAAGCTGATTGCGGCGCCGCAGAGTCCGAGCGACCCTGGGGAGACCTCGGTGATTCGGCCGCCACCGCTCTCGACCAGGCGTTTCACGTTTTGTACCAGGGCGGGCGCTCCGTCAATGAGGAACCAGAGGCGCTGAGAATCGTCAAGCAGCTTCAAGGCGAGGGTTTGGGCTCCTCGTTGCTCGAGATCTCGCCGGGCGTGGCCGCCGGCATCCGAGCCGCAGAGCACGACCCGCTTTCGCCTCCAACAGATTCCGGCATCGGTCATTTCCCTGAGGGTGACGTCCAATTTGTAGGGTGGCGCGGAGATTATGAGGAAGCGGTTTCCGGCCAGCTCGGAATAGTCGTGGACAGGGAAGCCGGCGCGGCGGCTATTGACGAAACGGCTAGCCTGGCGGTAGGCACGCGCCTTGACGGGGCCCAGCCACTCGGGCAGGTTTGCGAGCCGGGTGAGGGGGCAGGCGCTAGCCTTCCCCTTCAGTACCAGTCCGAATTGCGGAGACTTCATCGAATACTCCCCGTTGCTTGATCGCCTTGATGCGATCGCGATACTGAGCGGCTTTTTCGAACTCGAAGGTCCTGGCCGCTTCCCGCATGTTTTCCTCGAGTTCGCCGAGGTAATGTCCGAGCTGTTCCGGCGTCAGCGAATCGATTTCATCTTCGTCGTCATCGAGGGGGACCGTCACGTAGTCGCCCTCGGCGACGGCGACGAGGCTCATGTCGATGGGTTTGATGATCGTCTGCGGGGTGATGCCGTTTTCTTCGTTGTAGGCGACCTGGGTGCGACGGCGGCGTTCGGTTTCGTCCATCGCCTGGCGCATGCTGCGGGTAATGACGTCGGCGTAGAGGACGGCGCGGCCATTGACGTTCCGGGCGGCCCGTCCCATGGTTTGGATGAGGGACCCGCCGGAGCGAAGGAAGCCTTCCTTGTCAGCGTCGAGAATCGCGACCAGCGAGACTTCCGGCAGGTCGAGGCCCTCACGCAGCAGGTTCACCCCGATCAACACATCGAACTCGCCGCGGCGCAGGTCGCGCAGGATTTTCACCCGGTCGAGGGTGCTGATCTCGGAGTGCAGGTATTGGCAGCGCACGCCGGCTTCGGAGTAGTACTCGGCGAGGTCCTCGGCCATGCGCTTGGTGAGGGTTGTGACGAGGACCCGCTCGTTCCTCTCCGAGCGGAGTCGGATTTCGTTCAACAGGTCGTCGACCTGACCCTTGACGGGGCGGACTTCCACCTCGGGATCGGTGAGTCCGGTGGGCCGGATGATCTGCTCAACGACCACGCCGGCGCTTTTGGTGAGCTCGTAGGGGCCGGGCGTGGCGGAGACGTAGATCACCTGATTGACACGGTTTTCGAACTCCTCGAAGGTCAGGGGTCGATTGTCGAGGGCGCTGGGGAGGCGGAAGCCGTGGGCGACGAGGTTTTCCTTCCGGGAGCGGTCGCCGTGATACATACCGTTGAGCTGGGGTACGGTTTGATGGCTCTCGTCGATGAAGAGGAGGGAATCCTGGGGGAGGTAGTCGAGTAGGGTGGGAGGAGCTTCTCCCGGGAGCCGTCCGGAGAAGTGGCGGGAGTAGTTTTCGACGCCGTGGCAGTAGCCGATCTCCTTCATCATTTCGAGGTCAAACATGGTGCGCTGGTGCAGGCGCTGAGCCTCGATGAGCTTGCCCTCCTCTTCGAGGTGTTTCCGCCACCACTCGAGCTCATTGCGGATGCCGCGCATCGCCGCTTCCCTGGTTTCGTCGCTCATGACGTAGTGGGTTTTGGGGTAGATGGGCAGGCGGAGGTAGGTTTGGCGGACCTGGCCCGTGACTGGGTCGATTTGGCTAAGGTTGTCAATTTCGTCACCCCAGAGCTCGATCCGGTAGGCGTAGTCGTCGTAGGTGGGATAGAGTTCGATGACGTCGCCCCGGACGCGGAAGGCGCCGCGCCGGAGATCGCCGTCAATGCGCTCGTAAAGGATATCGACGAGGCGTCCGAGCAGCTTCTCCCGGGGAAACTGCTTGCCCTTTTCGAGCATCAGCAGCATGCCGTAGTAGGCGTCGGGGGAGCCGAGGCCGTAAATGCAGCTTACGCTGGCGACGATGACGCAGTCACGCCGCTCGAACAGAGACTTGGTGGCGGCCAGGCGTAGTTTGTCGAGTTCATCATTGATGGTGGCTTCTTTTTCGATATAGACGTCGCTCGACGGAATATAGGCCTCCGGCTGGTAGTAATCATAGTAGCTTACAAAGTAGTCGACCGCGTTGTTCGGAAAAAATGACTTGAATTCGTGAAAAAGTTGCGCCGCTAGCGTCTTATTGTGAGCCAGGACGAGCGATGGACGGCCAAGCTTCTCGATCACCTTGGCCATGGTGAAGGTTTTGCCGGAGCCAGTGACGCCGAGCAGCACCTGGTGCCGTTCCCCATCGAGGAGGCCGCGGACCAGGCTGTCGATGGCCTGCTGCTGATCCCCCCGCGGCGAGTAGTCGACTGCAAGCTGGAATCCCACTATTTCCAGTATAGGTTTCCATGGATAGGACGCGAGTACTAGGGCGAACACCCGGCGTTGTTTTCAGCCCGCCGTTGTGGAACAATGCGGCGTATCGGAGAATAATTCCAATGTCAAATCGAGCGCTGGCAAATCTGATGATGTTGTTTCTCGCGGCCTGTGGAGGAAGCGAACCGGACGCCGCGGAGTCCGCGCAGGGGGCGGAGATTGTCGCGGTGCACAAGAAGGCGGCGACGGTCAATTTCTACTCGCCGGCCGGCGACGTCCTGGCCACGGTTCCGGTGGGCAACCATCCGCACGAGATGGTGAAGTCGCCTGACGGAAAGCTGCTGTATGTGAGCGACAACGGCGTGCTGTGGATGACGGAGGACGCGCAGGGGTGGAACACGATCTCGATTATCGATCTCGTCTCGCGGACGAAAGCCGGAGTCATCGACCTCGGCGAGTACCGCCGCCCGCACGGCCTCGACGTCGTGCCTTCGACGGGCCATCTTGTGAGCACCGTGGAGAACCCGGACGGTTTGCTCCTGGTGGATCCGGTGGGTAGGAAAGTGTTGCGGTACTACGAAACCCAGGGCGAGGCGCCGCACATGGTGAAGCTCGGCCCCAAGGGGGAGTGGGCGTACGTGAGCAACACCGGCTCCGACACGGTGGCGGCGATTCACCTGGAGACGGGCGAGACGAAGCTCATTCCGGTTGGCGGGCGCCCGCAGGGGGCGGCGCTGTCGCTCGATGGGAAACTGCTTTACGTGACGAACTCGGACGGCAACAAGATTTCGATCATCAATACGGAGACGAAAGAAGTGACCGGCGAGATCGCGACGGGACAAGGCCCGGGGCGGATCGCGTTGACGCCGGACGGCGCGCAGCTCGTCTACAACCTGCAGGAGGGTGAGGCGGCGGGGTTCGCCGACATTGCGACGGGGAAGCAGACCGACGTGGTAAAGCTGGAAGGGCCACCGTTATCGCTGCATCTTTCCGAGGATGGCTCGCTCGCGTATCTCGGCGTCCAGTCACTCGATAAGATTTTCGTCGTTTCGGTCGCGACGAAGGAGATCGTGAACGTGATCACGACGCCGCCTGACTCAGGCCCCGACCCGGCAATGGAGGTCGGCCTGCGACGGTAAGGGGGGACAAGAGGCATGGAAATGGAGGCATTGAGATGAATTGGATACGATTCGTAATCACGCCGCAGGAGGCCGTGTTTTCGCTGCCCGAAAGCGGGCGGACGGAGGCTTGGACGGCGGTTCCGCTGAAGGACTTTTTGGACATCATCGAGAAGTATTCGGGGGATCAGCTGCTCGTGGCGCTGCGGAACGCTAGCGTGATATCGCGAAGGGATGCAACTCCGACCGGGAGCGCGCGGGCCCCCATGCCGGAGTCGTTCACCGGGGTTGGGGCGGGCAAGATCGGCTTTTACTTCGAGAAAGGGACGGTGCAGAGGGGCGAGGTTGCCTTGACGAGCGACGCCATCGTTCACCCCGGTGAGGGAGTGGATTTATTCCCCGAATTCGAGGTCGGACTTTGGGTGACAAGCGCGGCGAAAGCCGTGGCCGTCTTCCCTTGCATCGAGATGAAGTGGATCGAGGACGGGAAGACGAACAACTGTTTTCCCGGCGGGTTGAGAATGCCGGGAGAGTTCCTGGTACCGGTCGAAGGCGTGATCGACTCCGAGGATCTGGCTCTGAGCGCAACCCTCGAACGCGCGGATGGAACCGTGGCCTACGCGGAAAAGGACGCACCATTCTCGAAACTGTACAGCGCGGCTGAGATTGGGGAGTTGACCGGCGGCGTCAAAGCGGTGCTGCCTCACGCGGCAGGCCAGGGTTTCCTGCTTGCTTCCGGAGGCCTCGTGAAGCCGAAGGAGGCATCGGGGGACAAGATTTTCCTCGCGCCGGGCGACTCGATTGAGGTGACGCTGCGGGCCGGGGTGGAGACGGTGCAGTTCGCGCAGGAAGTAGCTAGTTGAGAAGGGCCGGGGAGCGAAGGCCGGCCCCGCTCTTCAGACTTCGAGTTTCCAGGGGGCGCGGTAGTGGCGGGCCAGCATATTGTTTGCTTCCGGGTCGCCGGTGATCTGTTCGGCATCGCGGTCCCATCGAATACGGCGGCCGGTACGGAAAGCGATGACGCCGAGGTGGCAGGCAGTCACCGAGCGGTGGCCGATTTCGACGTCGGCGTTCGGGCGCTCCCGGGAGGCGATGGCGCGCAGCCAGTTTTCGAGGTGGATCTCCTGGACCGCCGGCTCCATGAACACGTAGTCGACCTGCTCGATATCACAAAGGGGCTTGGGCGAGCGGCGGGAGACGGCGCCGGAGGCGAGACGTTGGCGGTCGAAAGGAGACGGGGACTCGCTGGCGGAGCCGTGAAGCAGATTCTCGATGCGGTCGATGTCAGGTTTTCCGCCGGCCATTTCCGGGATGATCTCAAAGCCGCGCCGGTCCAGCACCAGGGAGCCTTTCTCGCCGTGGAAGAGCATGCCATAGGGGCGGTCCATGAAGGGGTGCGCGTTCGACTTCCGCATGGAGTAGCGCGCGATGAAGCCCGGGTACTCGAAGATGGTCTCGAAGGTGTCGGGCGTTTCGCGGTTGTCGTTGACGACGAATTTGCCGCCGTTGGAGGCGACGGCGAGCGGGGCGTCCACGCCCATAGCCATGTGAACGATGTCCATATGGTGGGCGCCCCAGTCGGTCATCATGCCGCCGGAGTAGTCCCAGAAATAGCGGTAGTTCCAGATGAAGCGGTTGCGGTTGTACGGGCGCATGGGGGCGGGGCCGAGATAGAGGTCCCAGTCGAGTCCGGGCGGCGGGGCTTCGTCGGGCGGATTGCCGATGCCCGTTGTTCCTTCGTTGGCGAAGTTCCAGCACTCCACCAGATGCACCTTGCCGAGGTGGCCGGCCTGGATCAGCTCCGCGACGCGGAGGAAGTGGGGCGAGGAGCGCTGCTGGCTGCCGGTTTGGACGATGCGGTTGTACTTGCGCGCGGCGGCGACCATCTTAGCGCCGTCGTCAATGGTGAGACTGAGAGGCTTTTCACAGTAGACGTCCTTGCCCGCCTTGCACGCCTCCACCGCGATGAGGGCATGCCAGTGATCCGGGGTGGAGACGAACACAGCGTCGATGTCGCGGCGGTCGAGGATGCGCCGGAAATCCTGGTAGCCATCCTTGATTCCGTAATCGGCTTTCGTCTTGCCGACAAGCGGCTGGAAGACGTCGCACACGGCAGCGACTTCGAACTTCGGGTGGCGGGAGCAGATATCGACCTCGTAGCGGCCGCGGCCGCCGCAGCCGATCTGGCCGACGACCAAGCGGTCATTCGCTCCTTGCACGCTACCGACGAACGGGGCGGCGCCGACGGCGGTGGAGGTCCGGAAGAAGGTGCGGCGATTCATCGCAGTCCGGCCTCCTTCATGAGCCTGGCCGTCCCGGTATAGGCCTCGGTGACCCACTCGACGATCTTGTCCGGCTCGGGCGAGTATTCGAGCTCGATGGACAGGGCACCATCAAAACCCGTCTTCTTCAGGGCGTCGAGATACGGCGGGAAGTCCACCACGCCGCGGCCCGGCGGCAGATCGCCGTGGACCTGACCGTCGCAATCGGAGAAATGAACGTGGGCGATGCGATCCTTGATCGTGTCGATTTCGGCCGGGGCCGTACCAGCGAGGGCGAGGTGCGAAATATCGAGATTCGCCTTCACTGCCGGCTGGCCGACATCTTCGAGGAACTTCTTCATCCGCGCCAGGTTATTGATGAGCGAGAGCCGGAACGGCTCGAGTTCGATGGCGATATCGAGGCCGAGCGCGGCGGCGTAGCCGCCGAGGTAGTTTGTGTTCTCCACCGCCCATTTCCATTGGTCTTCCGGCTTGATCACTTCCTGCTGCCAGACGTACTCGCCGAGAACCAACAGTAGATTGCGCGCGCCGAGCTCATAGCAGAAGTCGAGGTAGCTCTCGCAGCGGTCCACGTGGAAGTCGCGGACCGAGGGGTTGAAGTCGGCGATGCCGAGGGCGACGCAGCAGACGGAGATGATGGGGAGTTCGACTTCCCGGCAGGTATCGACGATGAGCTTCTTCTCGCGTACTTCGAGTTCGAGAGGGTCGGCGAAGATGTCGATGGTGTCGAAGCCGATCTCCTTGGTTTTGCGGATGCCATCCTCGACGCCAATGGGCGAGCCGAGCCAGGCGGAGTTGATCAGGCCGAGATTCATGGCGGCGCCTCCTTAGAGACTCAGCTTATCAACCGGCGGGGCGTGGCGTGCGGAGTGACGGGCCGGGACCTACAGGCCTGCCAAGAAGATCAGCAGTCCCTCGAATTCTCTTTTCGAGAACTGGTCGCCGCGGACGAGAATCGGGTGCGTTTGCGCGCCGGTGGGGTTGAGCTTCGCCCGCATTTCGGCCATGCTCCAGCGGCGGCCGATGCCTCCAAGCTGCTCGATGAAAGGGTATCCGGTGTCCATGCCGTCGTCGCCGTGGCAGCGGGCGCAGCGGGTGAGGAAGAGACCGCGGCCGAGTTCCCAGTCCGCTGCAAATGCGACCAGGCCGGCAGAGAAAGACGGGACTTTTGCACGCCGGCGAATGATTCCCTGCTCGTCGACGAGATAGAGCTTGCCGTCGCCGAGTTCCCGCATGGACACCGCCAGTCCACGATCGCCGAGATCCCGGATGGCAGGTTCCAGGGAGGGGCGCATAGCTTTCTTGTCCAGAACGATGGCGATCCGGCCGGGCGCCGCCCAGGTTTCGGGCGCGGGAGATCCGACATCCCGCTGTACAGCTCCGAAGCTTGTGAGCAGCGCGGCGATTGCGCTGAGACCGATCCATCGCAAAGCAATTTCAGTATATCGCCGGCGGTTCCCGGCATCCCGGCATCCCGGTATCCCGGCCGAGAAGCAGCAGACTTGGTTTTGATATTGTTTTATGATATCGATTTCTGATCACATGAACTGCAATTTTGCACTTGGACGGATTCTGGGACTCAGATGGGGAATAACAAGCAGCCGCGCGTCGACTTTATCGAGTTGCACATCCTGCACCACGCCACCGAGGAGTGGATTTTCGGCGTCTGCATGATCGAGGGACTTGCCGAGCACGGTTACAGCCTGAACGCCAGCCAACTTTATCCCAGGTTTCACAAGCTCGAGAAGAGCGGCTATCTCCGGCGGTCCGAGCGGGTCGTAAACGGGCGATTGCGCAAGTATTACCGCGCAACGCCGGCCGGGCGGAAGTATT
The DNA here is from genome assembly GCA_964468205.1 of uncultured Solibacteraceae bacterium. Classification (GTDB taxonomy): domain Bacteria; phylum Acidobacteriota; class Terriglobia; order Bryobacterales; family Bryobacteraceae; genus CAWELS01. The sequence continues at coordinate 98,742 of CAYXVG010000002.1, forward strand.
TCCGGGGTGAGAAGAAGAGACTGATGGAGTTGGCCGGCGAGGCTCTGTCAGAGGCTGAGATACAAGCGGTTTTGCGCAAGCGCATGGAGCGCGACCGCCGGAAGAAGGGGATGTAGGCGCAGCCGGCGCCAGAGAGGGATATTGTGCAGTCATTTCGTACGTTGGTGGCGGCGGCGGCCGTGTGCGCGATTGCGCCGGGAGCGCTGACCGCGCAGGCGACACCGCCGGCGGAGGCGGTTACCATCGAACAGGCCATTGGCTCGGCCATGAGACACTACCCGGCCATCCGAGCCGGGGACTCCGAGATCAACGCCGCAGACTCCGGGGGGGAACTTTCGAAAACGTCGTACCTGCCTCGGACCGACTTCCACTACCAGGTGAACCGGGCAACGAGGAACAACATCTTCGGCTTGACCTTCCCGAACGACGTGATTGCTCCGATATCAGGTCCCGCTCTCGGGGACCAGACGGGCACAAGCACGTTCGGCACCGCCGTCGGATTAGCGTTCCGCTGGGAGCCTTTCGACCTCGGCCTGCGGAAAGCCAATGTCGAGGCGGCGCAGAAACGGAAGAGATCGGCGGAGGCGGGCCGAGCAGCGACCGAACACGAGGTTTCCGTGGCTGTAGTGAACGCATTTTTCAGCGGGCTGGCGGCTCGCAAAGTGGTGGAAGCGGCGCAAGCCAACGTGGAACGGATGGAGACTTTTGGCAGAAGTGTGGAGGCGCTCGCCGAGGCCGAACTAAATCGCGGCCACCAAGCGCGCCGACGCCTCGACGCTGGCGGTGGTGCAGCGCGTGAAGAGCGCATTGCCGCATTTCCGGGCCGCCTTGCCGGACGACATCGACATCACCTTCGAGTTCGACCAGTCCTACTATGTGACAAACGCACTCTCGGCGCTCACCATCGAGGGGTTGCTTGGCGCTCTGCTGACGGGTTTGCTGATCCTGATCGCGCTGGGGAGTTTTCGCAGCGCGATAGTGGTGTTGATGACGATTCCGCTGGCGCTGCTTTCGGCGCTCGTCGCACTGTGGGCCACCGGACAGTCGGTCAACCTGATAACGCTTGGGGGGCTGACGTTGGCCATCGGAATCCTAGTGGATGAGTCCGTCATCGCCATCGAGAACATACACTCGCACCTCGGGCGGGGCAGACCCGTGGCCCGGGCCTTGTTCGTGCCGCTGGCGCTGGCCGTGGGCTTCGCGATGATCGCGTCGTACTTCCTGGCGAGTTCTTTTGTCCCCATTTCTCGAAACGTGGTTCAACCGCCGGCGAGGAGAAATCGGGACCGAGAAGCGAACATGGTTCGATCCGGTGCGTGAAGCATACGGGCGCGTCTCCGGCGGACTGGTGAAGCTCCGCTGGCCGATCGTAGCGTTGTATGTCATCTCCAACGGAGCGATTTTCTATTTCACCGGACAATCACTGGGGCGGGAGATTTTCCCGCAAGTCGACACGGGCGAGCTGCAGATGCGGCTACGGGCCCCGTCCGGCACACGGGTGGAAGAGACCGAGCGCATCGTCCAGCGGGTTCTCGCGAGGGTCAACGACGAATTCGGGGAAGGCACTTTGGAGACGTCCATTGGCTTCGTTGGCGTACAGCCGTCGAGCTTTCCCGTGAATACGGTTTTCCTCTGGACCAGCGGGCCGCACGAAGCGGTGATGAAGCGGAGGCTCGGCCGCCGGCGATCGAAGCCCAGCGGGCGGAGGCGGAGGCATACTTCGATAGCGTCCGGAAGGGAGCGCGGGTGAGCTTCACCGTGCCCGCCCATCCCGGCAGTACGTATACCGGCATCGTGGCCCGGCCGTCCTACGCCGTGGATCCGTCGACCCGGACGATGCCGGTGGAGCTTGACGTGAACAATTCGGCCGGCGAGTTGTCGCCCGGCATGTACGCGGAGATCTCGGGGCGGGTGCGCCGGAAGGGCGAGAGCCTGTTCGTGCCGCCCACCGCCGTGAAGAGCACGACCGAACGCATCTTCGTGATTCGCGTCACGGGCGGCGCCGCCGAGCGGGTGGACGTGCGCCGGGGGATGACGGTGGGAGACAGGGTGGAGGTGTTCGGCGATCTCAGTTCCGGCGATCCCATCGTTCTGCGGGCCACTGACGAGATCCGGCCGGGGACGAGAGTGAAGGCGAGGTAACGAGCGTGATGCATGCATACTACGCTGCACTACATGGGGACGACGCCGATGATACGCGCGGATGAGACGCTCGTATTGCTCACAAAGCGTCTCGCGGCCCTGGATGTTCTGACACTTGACCGGAGAGGATTCTTAGCGTACCGGACAAGCACGCGGAGCGCGCTGCGGATGGAGCCATGGGGTTCGCGGGAATACCTGACTTACCTGGGCCCGGTTTCAGTTGGGGGCCGGCGGCAGATCTTCGGGGCTGACGAAACGGGCTTGCGCCCAGCCGGCGCGCTCGAACTCTTCACGGCGCGGCGTGAACACCACTTGGCAACTCCGTTCGTCGCCGGGTTCGGGGGTCTGCGCGCGCCGCTTGCGTTCGACAAGCGCCAAATACTTGAGGATTACGTAGACATCGCCTTCCACCGGGCACATGAGGTCGAACTCCTGGCTCCGGAAGCGGACGCGGGCGTCCTGGAGGCTCGTGTTCCAGGCGAGGAAGGCGCTGCAGTCGACCGCCCGCTCAAACCACTCGTCCAGCGCCGCGGGCGTGGCGAGATCGAGGAAGATCTCGACCAGCGGATCGTGGTCAGCGGCGAATTCCCGCACCTGCAGATCGCCGGTGTGGGCGGTGGCGCGCCAGTCCACATGACGCGCGCTTTCGTTGGTTTCATAGGGACGGATGCGATAGAAGTCGCTGCCACGGCCGCGCTGGTGGGACTCGATGTCCCCGGTGACCTCGGAAAGCAGGCGATCGAAGCCTGGTTGCCGTGCGAGCGACGGGTAGACGAGGACGTTGTGCTGGAGCGAAACGCGGATACGCCGCTCGGTGAAGCCGAACGGGAAGCGGGTGGAGAACTCGAAGCCTTCTTCCTTGTACATGCCGCGTTTCCCGAACCGGACTTCGACGGTGGCGCGCACCTCGGATTTCGCCGGCAGCACGGGGAAGTACAGCCGGGAATTGAAGGCGCTGAGCGCGACGCCGGTGAGATGGATGGAGAATGACGTCATCCAGGACTTCTCGTTGAGGACCGCCACCTGGGCGGGCACGGTCTGCCCGGCGGAGATGTGGGGGGGAAGGGTGAAGCCCATCTTGAGTCCCGCCAGCCCGAGGCGGCTGACGAAGCCCGACACCAGCAGGGCGGCGAGCATCATGGCAAAGAGCAGGAACAATAAATTGTTGGCGGAGGCGAAGGCGGCCAGGGCAATGACGAGGATGGCAGCCGTGAAGACCAAGCCGGCGCGCGTTACGCGCTGCTTCATGCCCGCTTCGAGCGCTGTGTTGAGCCGCGCCCACCACCGTTTCAGCATTCCGCCCTCATGGTGGCACAGGGCCGGTTCCCGTTACAATAACCGGGTGATGAAGTCCGTTGCGAGTCTCCTGTTCGCCGCCGCGGTTCTGCTAGCGGGGTGTTCCTCCGGGCAGGCGCCCGAAGCCACTGGAAAGCAGCTTTTCAACGGGGTTGACCTGACGGGTTGGACGATGACCGGCCCCGGCGAATTCGTTGTCGAGGACGGAGCCATGAAGACCGTCGGCGGCATGGGGCTGCTTTACTACAACGGCGAAAAGTTCGGCAACTGCACGATTCGGGTTGTGTTCATGGCCGCCAGCGAGAGGGCCAACTCCGGGGTCATCATCCGCCTGCCGGAAGAGCCGACCGATCCCTGGTACGGGGTGCACAACGGGTATGAGGTGCAGATCGAAGCGGAGGGCGACGACTGGCACGCCACCGGGTCCATCTATTCCCTGGCCAAGGTGAACGCGCGCCCTCAGAAGCCGCGAGGGGAATGGAACACGCTTGAAATCGAACTGGACGGGCACATCACGCGTTCCATCGTGAACGGAGTGCCGGTGATGGAGTTTGACCCGTCGCAGCCGGTTCCGCCGCGGCAGAAGTGGTATGAGCCGGTGCGCGGGCCGCGGCCCGGCCACGGCTACATCGGTTTGCAGAATCACGACCCGAAGTCGAGTGTCTATTTCAAAGAGATCAGCGTGATTTCCAGGTAGCGGTTCCGGCGATCGGGGTTTTGCGGCGGACCGGAGACGGGGGAACGCGCCGGCGCCCGAAGGCGTTTGGCGAGAGGTCCCCGCGTGGCCGCGCGCTAGAGGGCGGGGTCCAGCAGCACTTTCAGGACGCCAGGCTGGGCGGCCCGGTCAAATGCCATTCCAGCGGTGGACAGCGGGAGCCGGTCCGTGATCATCGGTTCCAGATTGAGCTTTCCCTCGCGCAGCAAACGCATCGCCGGAGCGAAGGGCCCGCACCTGGAGCCGAGGAGAGTGATTTCGTGGACGACGACGGGCGCCATGTCGATGGCGAGGGTTCCGTGGATGGTGGATTTCATCACCACCGTGCCGCGCGGCCGGGTCATTGCGACGGCCGTTTGCAGACCCTCCTCGGATCCGGTGGCCTCCACGACGTAGTCGTACTCGTTTCGCGGCATCCGGCGGCCGGCGAGCCGGGTTTCGACGCCCACCGCCGCGGCGATGCGCATTTTGTTCCGGTGGCGCCCGTAGAGAGACACTCTCGCGCCGCTTACCTGGAGGACCTGCGCGATGAGCAAGCCGAGCTTGCCGTCGCCGAGTACGGCGACGCGCGTCCACTTGGGGATAAGCACTTGATCGAGGATTTCGCACGCCGCCGCCAGCGGTTCGGTAAAGACGGCGTGTTCATCCGGGACGCCGGGAGGGACCGGGACGAGGTTCGCTTCCGGCAGAGTGAGATACTCCGCGAACGCACCGGGGTGTTTTACAATGCCCAGAACCGTGCGCTTCGGGCAGTGCCGGCCCATTTCCCTCCGGCACCAAGCGCACTGGCCGCAAGGAAGATTGATTTCGCCGACCACCCGTTTACCGAGCCACTTCCCGTTGTCCGCCGCCACCACGTCGCCAACGAACTCGTGTCCAGGCCGGCCGCGGAAGCCGTAGTAGCCTTGCTTGAGCTCGAGGTCCGTGTTACAGATTCCGGCAACCCGCAGCCGGATGAGGGCGTAACCGGGTTTCCGCCGCGGCCGGGGGACTTCACGTACCAAGATTTTTCCACTGTCGAGTTCAACCGCTATCATGGTTCTTTCACCATTCTCATGCCTTCTGAACTCGTTTGCTTCAAACATGAATGCCGCGCGCGTTATCCCGTTACGGAAGTGATCTATAACTGCCGGCATTGCGGCAGTCTTCTCGAGGTCGACTATCCGGATCGGAAACTCGATCCGGAGGAGTGGAAGAGGACTTTCCGCCAGCGGCGGATGGACAACGCGCCGCTCAACCAGAGTGGAGTGTGGCGGTACCGGGAGCTGATCGGATTTCTCGACGATTATGACCAAGTGGTGACGCTGCGCGAGGGGAACACTCCACTGCTCAGTTCGGAGCGCGCGGCCCGCTATGGAGGTCTCGAGAGTCTGACATTCAAGCACCAGGGCTTTAATCCCACGGGCTCGTTCAAGGACAACGGAATGACGTGCGGCACGGCGCAGGCGCTACGGCTCGGGATGACGCGCGTCGCCTGCGTGTCGACGGGCAACACTTCCGCCTCGATGACGGCGTACGCGGCGGCGGCCGGCCTGCAGCCGATTATCTTCATCCCGCACGGAAATATTTCTTATGGCAAGCTCGCGCAGGCGCTCGAATATGGGGCGCGAACCCTCCAGGTGGAGGCGAACTTTGATCAAATTCTCGCCCTCGTCCGGCAGCTTGCCGAACGATTGGGGATCTATTTGCTGAACTCGATCAATCCATTCCGCATCGAGGGCCAGAAGTCGATCGCGATCGAGATGATGGACCAGCGCGACTGGAACCCGCCGGACTGGATTGTGCTGCCGGGAGGGAACCTGGGCAACGTATCAGCGCTTGGGAAGGCGCTGCGGGAGCTTCGTGAGCTTGGATTCATCCGGAAGACGCCGCTGCTGGCAGTGATTCAGGCGGAAGGCGCCGCGCCTTTCTACCGGTTCATGCAGGCGCCGGATGAGGATGGGTTCGCAGCGGAACAACATCCGGACACACTGGCGACGGCGATCCGGATCGGGGATCCGGTCTCCTGGCCAAAGGCATGGTTCGAAGTGGCGACCTCGGGCGGCGTCGCCGAACAGGTGAGCGAGAAAGAGATCGCGGACGCGAAGGCGCAAATCGGGGCCGCGGGAATCGGCTGTGAACCGGCCTCGGCGGCGACGCTGGCGGGCATTCGCAAGCTGACCGCGGCGGGGGTGATCGACCGCTCCGCAGATGTGGTGGCCGTGCTGACGGGGAACCTGCTGAAGGACCCGGATTACGTCTATCGCTACCACACCGGGCAGTTGAAGACGGCGTCCGGGGCAGCCGTGCGGGGCGAGTTCGAGAACCATCCAGTGACGGTTCCGAACGACGCTGAGCGGATTGCGGAACTGCTGTCGGAGTAGAGTTGCCGAGAACCGGGCGGGGTGCGGCAAAGAGTCTCCCGGCACAACACGAACGGCAATTCTGCCGATAAGGAAGTTTGGTGTAGTGTTTAGATAGTCATGACGGGGAGTACGGTTTCCGGCCGGATGCTCCCGGGTTGTGGATGAGAACCGCTTCAAGATGCTCGCGAAGAAGAAACTCGGCGAATTCATGCAGTTTCCGGTATTGGCGAGCGCCATTTCCGGTGTGGCGGGACTGCTCGTTCTGCTCGGTTGGCGTCTCGAGGATCCCTCGCTGATTCGCCTGTTCTGGAACCACCACCCGATGGCGAGCCCGACCGCGTTGGGGCTGGTGATCGCGAGCGCGGGAGTGCTGTTCACATTCCGCCGCCGGCATAAGTTCGCAGCCATCCTAGGCGCCCTGGCTTTCACCGGCGGGGCGTTGTGCGTGGCGGAGGCGGTGTTCGGAGTGGAGTTGCATCCCGCGCATTCGCTCTTCGGGTCGCGGCCGCCGGCAGAGCTTCCGCTGCTGGTGGAGTTGGAATCGTCAGTCTGCCTGATGCTGCTCGGCGCGGCGATGCTGTTCGCCGGTTTTCGCCGCGGCGGGAGGGTTTCGACGCTCGTGATGGGGTTCACCGGAACGGTTGTTGTTGTCGCCAGCGTGATTCTGATGGTGGCGAACCTTGCGCATACTACCTGGCTCTATGGCGACGGGAGGCTGGCGCCGATGGCGTTTCATACCGCGGGGGCCTTCGCTCTTCTCGGGCTATCGGCGGCCGTCATGGCGTGGCGGGAATCGACGGACCGGAACGCGGTAGCGATGCGCTGGGCTCCGGTGGTGGTGAGCGCCGGGACAGTGATAGTGGCGCTCAGCTTGTGGCAGGTGATGTCGTTCGAGCGGAAGAACCGGGTGGAGAATCTGATTTCCATGGCGTCGGACCATTTCAGCCGGTACCTCGCCGCCCAGGTGAACGCTCGGGTGTTGGTCTTCACCGGCCTATCCCTAGCGGCTCCGTTTCTGGAGACCGATGAGGAAGCCGAGTGGGAGAAATGGGCGGATGGATTGCTGGAGACTGATCCGGGATACGTGCGGGTGTCGTGGTTAGACACGGGCTGCGGGCTGCGTTGGGCGAAGGCGCACCCGGACCACCAGGCGCGGATTCAAGACCCGGCCTCCGCCGGCGTGGATTGCGAGCCGGTTGTGCGGTACACGGAACGGACGGGCTTTACGGTCCTGAGTTCGGATTCCGTCGCGGAGACCGAGGACATTCAGGTCATCGTTGCCTTGCCATCTGCCAGCCAGCCGGCCGGCTACGCCGCGGTGACGGTGGATCTCACCCTACTACTCGACTCCATTCTCGGTTCGGATCCCAGTTCCAGCGGGTTTTCCATGGCGGTTCTCAATGAAGGCCGGCCGATCTTCCGCCATGGAGCCAGAACCGCTACCTCGGAGGAACTGCGGCGGCGGTGGGGCCGTAGGAAACAGGCAAGGTTTTACGATGCGACACCGGTTTTGGAGATCTGGCCATCGGAGCAATGGCTGGCGGCGAATCACAGCCCGCTGCCGGAGCTTACCCTCTTGTTTGGAGCGCTGGTTGGGGGGATGCTCGGCATCACGATCCATCTTGCGCAGAAGACGCAGCAGCGGACCCGGCAGATCCAGAGCCTGGCGCGAGAGCGCCGGAAAGCGGAAGAGGAGCGGGAGCGGCTGTTCAACCTATCGGACGACCTGTTCTGCATAGCCAGTCCGCAAGGCCGGGTGATCGAGTTGAATCCGGCGTGGGAGCAGACGCTACAGTACTCACTTCCCGAGCTCAAGACACAGCCGTTCCTCAAGATTGTGCATCCGGACGACCGTCCGTTCTCTCTACTGCAGTTTGCCAAGCCCGCCAACGGAATCGCCGTGAACGCCGTAGAGAACCGGTTGCGCTGCAAGGACGGTTCCTACCGGTGGTTTCTCTGGGCCGCTACTTACTCGCCGGAATCGGGTCTGCTTTATTGCGTGGGCAAGGACATCACGGAGCGCCGCCGGGCGGAAGCACTGCTTGAGCAGTCGGCCCGGGCGCTCCAGCAGAAGAACCAGGAACTCGCGCTCGCCCTAGGATCGGCGCAGGAAGCGACGGCGATGAAGAGCCAGTTCGTGGCCGCGATGAGCCACGAGATCCGCACCCCGATGAACGGCATTCTGGGCATGAACGAGCTTTTGCTGTGCACTCCGCTCACCGAAGAGCAGCGGCATTACGCGAAAGCCGTCAAGGACTCGACCGAGTCACTGCTTCACATCGTGAACGACATTCTGGATCTGTCGAAGATTGAAGCGGGGAAACTGGAAATCCGGCCGGAGCCGTTTGAACCGCGGACCACTCTTCGCGCCATCATCACGCTGCTGCTTCCGCAAGCGCGTGAGAAGGGGCTCATCGTGGATTACCTTATCGACGATGCGATCCCCGCCCGGCTGTTTGGCGATGGCGGCCGCATCCGGCAAGTACTGGTCAACCTTGCCGGCAATGGGATCAAGTTCACCGAGGGTGGCAACGTACGCATCCGCGTGGAGCCGCACCCCGGTGGCGAAGAGGGGCGCGTTCTCTTTTCGGTGGAAGACACCGGGATCGGCATCCCGGAAGATCAGGTGAAGAACATCTTCGGGGAGTTCGTGCAGGCGGACTCGTCCGCTACGCGGCGGTTTGGCGGCACCGGACTGGGGCTGGCGATTTCCAAGCGGCTCGTCGAGATGATGGGCGGCGAGATTGGGTGCGAATCCACTCTTGGAAAGGGCAGCAAGTTCTGGTTCACGCTACCGCTGGGGGAAGCCCGGGAAGGCGACACGGCGGCTCCCAGCGAGGCTGTTCCGGCATACATTCCATCTCCGACGGGCCGGAGAAGGGTGCTGGTGGTCGAAGATAACGCGGTCAACCGGCTTGTCGCGGAGCGGCTGCTCGAGCGTGCGGGTTGCGAGGTGACGTCCGTCGAGAGCGGAGAGCGGGCCATCGAGTTCCTGCGAAGGTTCGAGGTGGACTTGGTACTGATGGATGTGAATATGCCCGGCATGGACGGTTTGGAGGCGACGTCCCGCGTCCGCGCTACCGAACCAGCGGGGAAACACATCCCGATCGTGGCCATGACCGCGCGGGCGATGGAGGGAGACCGGGATCTTTGCCTGCAGGCCGGCATGGACGACTACATCAGCAAGCCGGTGAGCGCCGGCGAACTGCACGAATTGCTGGAGCGCTGGCTGAGCACTACCTCGGCGTGATGAGTCCGCCGAGCTTGTCGTGTTCGCCGCCGCCGAGTCGCGGGAAACGGGTCGACCAGGCCTCCAGATACTTCAAGCCGGAGCCGGTGTTGTAGATCAACACCTTTTCTGCCGGGTGTAGATACTCGCTACTGATGAGCTTTTGGAGCGCGGCAACGCAGGCGGCGCCTTCCGGCGCCGCGAACATCCCTTCGCCGTTTGAGAGTTCAATTCCCGCTGAGAGCATTTCGTCGTCCGAGACGGCGATGGCGCAGCCGCCGCTTTCGCGGACGGCCTCGAGAATCAGGAAGTCGCCGAGGGGCTTGGGGACGCGCAGGCCGCTCGCCACGGTGTAAGGGTCTTCCCAGAAAGAGCTTTTTGTGGCGTCCTCCTTCCAAGCCCGGACCACCGGCTGGCAGCCTTCGGCCTGCACAGCGATCATTTTGGGGCGTTTTGGGCCGATCCAGCCCATCGCCTCCATCTCAGCGAAGGCTTTCCACATGCCGATGAGCCCCACGCCCCCTCCGGTGGGATAGAGGATTGCATCGGGCAGTTGCCAGCGGAACTGTTCGGCGACCTCGTAGCCCATGGTCTTCTTGCCTTCGACCCGATAGGGTTCCTTCAAGGTGCTGACGTCGAACCAGCCCTCCCCGGCGGCGCGCTCTTCGACAATGCGGCCGCAGTCGCTGATAAGGCCGTCCACCAGGGTCACTTGCGCGCCGAAAGACTTGCACTCGATGTAGTTGGACTGCGGCACGTCCCGAGGCATGAAGATGTGCGCCTCGAGCCCGGCGGCGGCGGCATAGGCGGCGAGCGCGCTGGCGGCGTTGCCGGCCGACGGAGCGGCCAGCTTGCGAATGCCGAGCCCGACGGCCATCGAGACCGCGCAGGACATACCGCGCGCCTTAAACGAGCCGGTCGGATTCAGCCCGTCGTCCTTGAACCAGAGGTGCTCGCATCCCAACCGCTTGTGGATGCGTTGGGAACGCAGCAGCGGCGTGAAACCCTCGCCAAGAGAGACGATGGACTCCGGCTTCACCACGGGCAGGACCGGCTGGTAGCGCCACATCGTGGCCGGGGCGTTGCCGATCCAGGCGCGGTTCCAGCTCTGTTTCGTCTTTTCGAGGTCGTACCGCACCAGCAGAGGACCGCCGCACGGGCAAAGATTCCAGACCTCTCCCGCAGCGAGCCGTTTGCCGCAGAGCGAGCATTCGAGATGGGAAACGGTAGTCATATCGCGGGACCAACGACCCGTTCTAGCAGACTCCGGCGAGGGAATGGAATATCATAGCGGATTCACGGCCATGAAGTCCTCACTTGCGCTCACTGCCCGCCTGATCGCCGGCGCCCTGTTCTCGTTTGTTCTGCTGGCGCAACAAGCGATCGATCAAGCTTACACCGCGAAGATCCGCGAGCACACCACCGCGGATCACTTTCTCACCCGCCTGGTGGACAAGCTCCCGGCTTCGGGAACCGTACCGACGCCCCTCAAGGCGAACGGCTATATTGCCGGGGCCGAGGGATATCTCACCTACGCGCGGGATGTCCACGCCTACATGCGCGCGCTCGAGGCGGCCTCGCCGCGGGTGAAAGTGTTCGTGCAGGGCCATTCCGAGGAGGGCCGCGAGACGATACTCGTGGTTATCTCCGACGAGGCGAACCTCGAACGTCTCGACCACTACCGCGGGATCACGGCTCGCCTGGCCGATCCCCGGAAGATCTCCGACGAGGAGGCGCAGGAGCTGATTGCCGGAGGTCTGCCGTTCTATTGGGCGTCCGGCGCTTTGCATTCGCCCGAGACGGGCTCGCCGGAAATGCTGATGGAGTTGGCCTACCGGCTCGCCGTGGAGGAGCGGCCCTTCTTTGAGGAAATCCGCAAGAATTCAATTGTGATGATCACGCCGGTGCTCGAGGTGGATGGCCGGGAGCGGCAGGTGGACCTGTGGAATCATCAGAAAGCGAATCCTGGGAAAGTGGTTCCGCCACTGGTCTATTGGGGCAAGTACGTGGTGCACGATAACAACCGGGACGGGCTGGGGCTGGGCCTCAACCTCAGCCGGATCGTGCTCAAATCCTTCTTCCGCTACCACCCTCAGGTGGTGCATGACCTGCACGAGTCGATTCCGTTTCTCTACACTTCGACCGGCACCGGGCCGTACAACGCCTGGCTGGACCCGATCGCCATCAACGAGTGGCAGAAGCTGGCCTACCACGAGGTGGAGGAGATGTCGAAGCACGGGACGCCCGGCGTCTGGACCCATGGCTTCTATGACGGCTGGGGCGCCAACTACATGATGATCGCGGCCCACGGACATAATTCCATTGGCAGGTTCTATGAGACTTTCGGCAACCGGACTCCCGAGACGCTCGAGCGCGAGGTTCCCGAGGGCTATACGACTCGGCTTTGGTACCGTCCGAATCCACCGATCGACCGGGTGAAGTGGTCGCTACGGAATAACGTCAATCTGCAGCAGAGCGCGCTGCTCACGGCGATGAACTTCACGGCTCGGAACCGCCGGGAGTTTCTGGAGAACTTCTGGCTGAAGAGCAAACGTTCGGTAGCGAAGGCGGTAAACGAGGGGCCGGCGGCATGGGTGCTTCCAGCGGGCGAAGCGCGGCCGGTCGCCCAGGCGGAACTGCTCAATTTGCTCGGCGAGCACGGCGTCGAAATCCATCGGTTGGAGGAGAAGCTTTCCGAACCGCAGGAGATTGAGGCCGGAAGTTACGTGGTACGGATGGATCAGCCATTCAGCCGCATGGCGGACTTGATGCTCGACCGGCAGTATTACAATCCGGACGACAACCGGCCGTACGACGACACCGGCTGGACGGCTGGCCCGCTGCGCAACGTGGAGACGATGCGGATCACCGATCCGGCGATTCTGGACGCGCCGATGAGCCCAGTGGCGGAGCCGATTGCCGTGGAGGGCTCGGTGAGCGGCTCAAGCTCGCCGGCGGGATATGTGATCGGCCACCGGGCGGAGGGCACGCTGGCGACGCTGCGCTTTCGCCATCCGGAACTCAAGATCCTGGCGGCCGAAGTGCCGTTCGAGGTGGACGGCCAGGCGTTCCGAGCCGGCTCGTATTTGCTTCCGGTGGAAGGGAATCCAGAGAACCTGCCGCAGATGATGGAGAGTTGCGCTCGGAGTCTCGGAGTGGATGTGCTGGCGGTGGCCGGAATGCCCGGGGTCGCTTCGCACCCGGTAAGCACGCCCAGAATTGCGCTGGTGCACACCTGGACCAACACGCAGAGCGAGGGTTGGGTGAGGATTGCCTTGGACCGTCTGCGGATCCCGCACAGCTATGTGTCCGTCCATGAGCTGCGGGACACTCCGAAGCTGCGCGAGAAGTATGACGTCATTTTGCTGGGGCCGGTTGGCGGATCTTCCCAGGACCTGGTGAACGGTATCCCGATGCGCGGCGATCCGATTCCGTGGAAGGGCTCCGAGTTGACACCGCACATCGCCACGTCGCCGGACCAGAGCGACGACATTCGCGGAGGAATTGGGCTGCATGGCCTGGAGCATGTGCGGAGGTTCGTGACGGAGGGCGGGCTATTCATTACGATCGCGCGAAACAGCGCCCTGCCGGTGGACTTTGGGCTGATCGAAGGCGTATCCATCGTCCAGACGAAGAACCTGAAGGCGCAGGGGAGCATCATGAACGCCACGGTAGCGGATTCGAAGTCTCCGGTCACCTACGGCTACGATGAGAGTTTCGCGATCTACTTCAGCCAAGCCCCGGTGTTCCAGGTATCGAAAACCGGCGGCCTTGCCCGGCGCGCGCCCGCAAAACCGCCGGCGCGGCCGACGGGGCGTGGCGGCAAGGACGATCCCGACATCCCGCAGGGCCGGCCGTACTTCGCTCCGGCGGAGCGCCCGGACGTGGAACCCGGAGAGGAGTTGCCACTCGAGCCGTATTTGCGCGAGCGCTACCGGGCCTACCTGCCGCCGCCGGAGGAACAGCCGAGGGTGATTCTTCGCTTCGCGGAAGCGGACAAGCTGCTAGTGTCGGGCATGCTCGCGGGCGGCGACGAGTTGGCGAAGAAGCCGGCGATTGTGGATGTTCCCGCCGGGCGGGGCCACTATCTGCTGTTTGCGAACAATCCGATGTGGCGGGCTTCCACCCAGGGTAGCTATTCACTGCTGCTGAATGCGATGCTCCACTATGACTACCTGAGCGCTGGGCATCCCGCTGGGGAGTAGGCCGCGCGTCTTGACATTCTTCGCGCCGCCCGAAATAATCGGCAACGGCGAAAGGAGGAGCGGAATGAAGCGCAGAGATTTTTTCACGGGGGCCACGGCCGGTCTGGCAGCCGCGGCTGTCCCCAGCGGTTTGCCTGCGGCCGGGGGGCGGGATGAACTGAAGATCACGGGTGTGCGGCTGGTGCGGGTTCGCCCGCGGCGGCCGGTCCCGAAGTACGAGCCAGCGCCTGGGTCCTGGTCGACGGGGGGCGTCGAGGTGGCGAACCCGATGTCGATCTATCCCGAGTATAAGGCGCAGCGTTCGCTGTTCATGCCGGATCCCGGTGGCATCAGCGGTTTCTGGGTAGAGATCAGCACGGACAAAGGGTTGAAGGGCTACGGGCAGGGCGGTCCAGCGGGCGGCCCAATGGTGGAAGGCCATTTCAAGAAGCTGCTGCTGGGAGAAAACGCCTGGAACGTGGAGCGTATCTGGGATATTCTGTGGCGATCGTCGATGCATTATGGCCGGAAGGGTGCAGTGGTCAACGCGATCAGCGGCGTCGACCTGGCCGTTTGGGACCTCATTGGGAAAGCTGCCGGAATGCCGGTCTACCGGTTGCTCGGCGGCGAAACGAAGCCGCGCCTGCCCGCCTATTGCACCGGCAACGACATCGAGCAGCATATCGATTTTGGCTATAAGAGGCTGAAGCTGGCCATACCCCATGGACCCGCGGACGGGATCGAGGGCCAGCGCGGAAACGTGGCCCTGGTGAAGCGCGCCCGTGAGGCGCTGGGTCCCGACGGCGACATTCTGCTCGACTGCTGGATGTCGTGGACCGAGCGCTATACGCTCGAGATGGCAGAGATGTTCGAGCCGTACCGCGTCTATTGGATGGAGGAGTGCCTGCAACCGCACGACTACGCCGGCTTCGGCCGCCTGCGGAAACAGATCAAGTCCACCCGGATCGTTACCGGCGAGCATGAATACACCCGCTACGGTTTCCGGCAGTTGCTCGAACACGAGGCCGCCGAGATCTGGCAGCCGGACATACACTGGTGCGGCGGGCTGACGGAAATGCGGCGTATCGGCGCGCTGGCCGCGGCCTACGACATTCCGGTGATTCCCCACGGGGGAGGCGGCCGCGACGGAGTCCATTTCATCATCGCGACGCCAAACAGCCCGTGGGCGGAACTCTTCATGCCCCCACCCGGAGGCCCGCCGGAAGTGTACCGGCGATACGAGGAAGATAACCTCATCACTCGCGGCCCGGAGGGCATCTACACGCGTCCCTCGGATGAGCCGGGATTCGGCTGGGATATCGAGGTTAGTTGACCGCGCCGGCTACTGGCCTTCTTCGTACTTGAATGAGAGGCTGACGCGGGCTCGGTAGCCCGTGACCTTGCCGTCCGCGATGGTCATGTCGAGCTTCCCGACTTCCGCGATGCGGAGGTTCTTGAGGCGCCGGCTAGCCGTCTCCACGGCATTCTTGGCCGCCTCCTCCCAGGAGTTCGGGCTGGTACCCACCAACTCGATTACTTTGTATACACTGTCAGGCATTGCGTTCCCTCCTTCGGATGAAAGTGCGCTCCGATACTATCACGACACAGCCAGGCCCCAAGCCATTACTACACGTTTTGGACTTGGGCGGCGTCATATCATTAACAGAGGAATCGTGTTGCGTTTGTTCTTGCTCATACTGGCCGCTTTACCGCTGGCGGCCGGGGAATATGCTGTACTGGCCAGCGGCTTCCGCCTGCACGTGGAACGTCACGAGCGCGACGGCGAAATGGTGCGGCTGTTCACCTCCGGTGGAGTGATCGAACTTCCGGCTGCGGAAATCCGGGCTTTTGAGCACGAGGACTATTCGCCGCCACCGGCTCCGGTTTTGGTTGCCGCTCCCGCCGTAGCCGCCGTTTCGCCGGAGGAACTGGTGAGGGAAGCGGCCAAGCGCTATGGGCTGCCCGAGGAGTTCCTCCACAGCGTGGCCGCGGTGGAATCGGGCTACCGGCCCGAGGCAATCTCCCCGAAAGGGGCCATCGGAATCATGCAGCTCATGCCGGGCACCGCCGCGGAGCTGAACGCGGATCCACACGATCCCTTGCAGAACGTGGACGCTGGGGCGCGCCACCTGCGCGACCTTTTGCTTAAGTACGACGGCGGAGTATACCGAGCGCTGGCGGCGTACAACGCGGGCGCGGGAGCGGTGAGCCGGTACGATGGGATTCCCCCATACAAGGAGACGCAAGACTACGTTCAGAAGGTTTTCGAGCGCTACAAGTCGCTCAGCGAGCGCGCCCGAGGAGCGGAGGCCGAGTGAACGGCGGGTTGCCGTTCCGAGGTCCCATGCCGCCGGGAGGCTAGACGTCGGCGTCGATGGAGTCTTCCTTGCGCGATTCGGGAAGCCGGACGAAAATCAAGCCGAGCAGCAGAATGAAGAACAGCGAGACTCCTCCCATCACGAGCGCCCCCGGGATATAGGCAACCCTGGCATTATCGAGAAGCTCCGCCGATGAGTGCACAAACTCGGCGTCTCCTCTCGACGCGTTGAGCACGTTGGTGGAGATCTTCAGCCACCATGACAGAAACAGCGGGAGATAGATCCAGAAGTAATTCCGGCGGACGCGATTCTGCATCGCGCCGATCAGATTGATCCCAAAGTGCGGATGCTGCAGATCGGCGCTGAGGCGTTGCAGCCAGTTGTCCGTGTCCTCGTGCGCATTATCATCGAACAGGCGGGCATAGTAGTTCCGTTCGAGAAGCCTCACGCGCTGACGGGAGACATCGAGAAAGCGGTATCGCCTGGATTCGATCAACAGGAGAAGAAACACGAGCGCCATGCAACACAGGATGACGGCGTGATGAGATGCCGCCGATGAGAGCGAGACGGACAGCATGCCCGCCGTGGCGGCGATAGCCCAGTTTGTCGTGTGGTCCAGGCGGTCGCGCCAAGTGATCATCCGAGAGAGCTCACCGCGGTAGAAGTGAGCCACCGAGGTAACAAACTCGCTTCGTTCCGCCGGCTGCATCTGATCCGCAATCGGGCGGGGATGGGCACTAGCGTCATTCTCGGACAGCATCACTCTTCAGGATATCGGTTTCCAGCGGCGGGCTCGGTTCTTGAGGCCGGTGAGACCGAACCACGAGCCGGAGGGCTGAGCCGGGAATTCTGGTCCGGCTGGTGGGACGGCCAGCGCACCGCCAGCCAGGCGATCAGCGGCAGCAGGCCAATGAAGAAGGCGATCATGGTGATCGGCGGCAAACCGCCGGGCCAAGCGGAGACATCCAGCCAGCCCCGGTAGCCCATCGCGAAGAGGTGACCGGAGTTCAGGGTGAGCGCCACGTATCCGAGTCGCTGCGAACGTCGCCACCAGAGTTCGCCGAGGTCCTGTTTCATGCGGGGCAACGAAGATACCACGGGGATTAACAGGAACATGAGCGAAAAGGCGCCGAATAGCATGGCAAGCTCTCCGGTGAGGTTCAACTTCTCGTCCCGGAAGAACTTCTCGTAGTAGTGCGGCGAGAGGAGCAGCATCGACATCAGTACGTGGAGCGCCGCGAGCCAGAACCCGCTCAGGCCGAGAAACTTTGACAGTACGAGCCGCTTCACCGGATCGTCGTGGAACACGCGGATCCACCTGCCGACGAGGTAGGAGCTCGCGAGCAGAACGACCGCGGACAGCGAGACCGCCTTGTTGACAATATAGAGCGGCAGATGTTGCCAGCCGACGCCCTTGAACACGTTGTAGCGAAGAACAGCGTAGGCGAGGGAGAAGGTGAACGCGGCCACCAGCCAAGTCACGCAATGACTGCGCCGCAGCGACCAGTTCCCGGCATCCTCTTGCGATGGCATAAACTTATCATCCTATCGAGGGGGACACGTGACCGGAAACGCGAAGACGGTCTGGTACCAATCTCGGGAGGTGGATTCCGGACCCGCCGTGCAGCCCTGCCGGGCCAGCAGGTCACGGGGTGGAGCGTGTTCTGGCCAGGAAGCGCTGGTATATACAACCCACTGCCGGCCCGGCTCGGCCGAGGGCAGGCCCTGGCTCGGCCGCACCTCGATGTTTTCCGCTTTCCGGGCCAGCGCCGCCGCGTCCAAGTTGGCGGGAAGTTCTATCGCCATCAGGCTGGTCTGCCGCATTTTCCATTCCTCGAGGAAGAACCAGAGGGGGAAGTGCAGATGAGGTCCGATGGCGTGCAGCGGAACCTTCGCGGTTGCCGGTTCACGTTGAAGGATATCGAGAACGAGAGCGTCCCAGGGGACCTTCTCGTGGCGGTCCGCGGTGAGGGTCAAGAACGCGAAGCATATCCAGACGGCGGCGACGGCCCCGAGGGCCGCCTTTACCGGCCAGCGGGGAACCAGGTCAATCGACATGGCGCAGAAGAGGATAAACGGAACCGCGCTCACAATGAGATGGCGGTGTCCCCAGACCGATTGTGGCGCCACCTGCGAGGCTAGAAAGGCGAGCGCGGGCGGAACCAGGGCAAAGCAAGCGACAAAGGCGAAGCGGCCGGCGTTTTGCCAGTCCGAGCCAAAACGCAGAGCCCGAAGGAGGATCCCGAGCAGCAGGGCCAGGGCCACGCCAACAATCGTGGTCCCGGCGTCCGGTATTGTGGTGAAGCCGCAGAGGTCGACGAAGTACCAGAGGAATTCGCTCCAGCCGGGCCGGTCGATCCAGCCGAGGTTCTCTTCCGCCCCGCCCTTTTTCGCCAGTGCGCCCGCGGCCAGCCAAGCCCAGGGAGCGAACAGCAGGACAAAGGCCGCTCCGGAGAGGGCCACGCGCCGGCGCATTCCGGGTCGCCAGAAGAACAGAATCACGAGTTGCAGCCCAAGAACCACCCAGCCGTAGTACTGGGTGTAGATCATGGCGAGGTTTACCACGAACCACCAAAGCCAGAGCGGGCGCCCCGCATTTCCGCGGAGCAGGCGTGCGCAGAGCCAGAGCGCGGTGACCGTCAGGAGCATGAGCAGACTGTACATGCGAACGTGTTTGGCATATTGAAGCAGGTAAGGATTCACGGCGAACAGCCCGAATGCGGTGAGGCGAGCCGGTCGGCTGACATCCAATTCCCGGCAGAGCAGCCAGAGCGGGACGAGCGCGAGGGCGGAGGCGATAGCGGGAAACAGCCGTACCCAGCTCAGCACCTCGCCGCCCGCGGCGATCCAGCCACGGAGCAGGAGGTAGAAGAGCGGGGGGTGGATGGCGTCCTTCACCACCTCAATGGCGAAATGATCCCACCCGTAGCGCACGGTGATGATGGAGAAGATCTCGTCACCGTTGAGGCAGAGCGCGGCCAGGCCCGTGAACCGCAACACGGCGGCTAGGGCGACAAAGGCAACGGCCACGATCTTGGTCCAGGGTAGTGCCATGGCTTCTAATCCGCGCTGTACCGGCTCTCGCGCGAGCCTTTCGCTGGGCGGGACAAACGCCCTATGCTATCATCCCCTCGAATGGCAACTTCCAGCCAGATTCAGCCGGGCCTTGCCCTCATTTTCGACATGGACGGCGTGATCGTGCACTCGACCCCGGTCCACAACGAAGCCTGGCAGGCGTATCTCCGGGCAAACGGGATCGAGGCGGACCGCGAAACGATCGAGATCAAGATGCTCGGCAAGCACAATGACGCGATCGTCCGGATCTTTTTCGGGGATGAGACGCCGCAGCCGGATGTGACCCGGCATGGCGCGCGGAAAGAGGTGATTTTCCGGGAGCTGATGGGGCCGCGGTTGGAGAGACAGCTTGTACCCGGCGTGGCCGGTTTTCTCGAACTCCATCGAGACGCGCCGAAAGCCTTGGCGTCGAACGCCGAGCGGGAGAACGTCGAGTTCGTGCTGAAGCGATCGGGCCTGAGGCGGCATTTCACGGTGGTGATCGACGGTCACGAAGTGGAGCGCCCGAAGCCCGACCCCGAAATCTACTTCACCACCGCCCGGAGGCTCGGAACGCCGCCGGAGGACTGCATTGTGTTCGAGGATTCGTTTACCGGCGTGGCCGCGGCGCGGGCGGCGGGAATGCGCGTGGTCGGGCTATTGACGACCACCAGCGAATTGGCGGACTGCGATCTCACTGTGCGCGACTTTCTCGCTCCCGAGTTGGGCGATTGGCTCCGCGGGCAATCCGCAACGCTTCGCGATCCGTATTCGTCTGTTTAGAATGAAGGATATGGGGAATCCAGCGAATCGTCTGACAGCGCTCGCGCTATTTTTAGCCGCGGCGGCCTTCTCGCAAGAGTATAACGGGCCGCCTCCGGAGGAGGCTGACGTTCCTTACCTGCTACACGCGGCGAATCTTGTACCGATCGAGAAGACGATGGCGCGCCAGGAGGACCGCAAAAAGGACACCGCCTACGTGGTCTCGGGAGCCTCGTCGCCGGCTCGGACGCCTTTGGCGGAACCGATCTTCATCATCAAGACCGGAGAGATCCAGCCACAGGACATCCAGCTTTACGAGATGGAAGTCACCAAGGGCCAGCGCGAAACCGTTTTCCCGAACAAGCCGGGCAAGAAGACGCCACGCGCGCGGTATCTCACTTTCCGCCAACTGGAGGGCGGCGTTTACTGGATCGAAGTGAACGAGTTCCTCGACAACGGCCAGTACTGCCTGACCCCGCGCGGGGCGAACGACGTCTTCTGTTTCGAAGTTTATTAGCGGCGATCCCGTTGGCCCGCTTCGCGCCGGGCTTACAATGGAAAGATCATGTTCCAAGGACTCGAACACACCGCGATTGCCACTCCGGACCCCGAGAAGCTGGCCCAGTGGTACGTGGATCACCTCGATTTCACCATCAACTACCGATACGGCGGAAACGTATTCGTCAGAGCCGCCAACGGCACGATGCTCGAGATCATCCCGTCGGAGGGCGGCCGGCCGGAGGAGAAGATGAAGACCCCGGGCATCCGCCACCTCGCTATTGTCCCCGATGACTTCGATGCCGCCCATAGGCAACTGAAAGACAAGGGCGTGAACTTCATTACCGACATGATTCAGATGGAAGGCAACAGGCTGGTGTTCTTCACCGATCCGGACGGGAACATCCTGCACCTCATTCACCGGGAGCAGCCGCTGCCGTAGGCGCCGCAATTCTTGTTCAACCGCGTATTTAGGGCCCTTCTCGACTACCGGGACTTCCGGGTTGTCTGGTGCGGGGCATGTGTCTCTTCGATCGGCACGTGGATGCAGAAGCTGGCGCAAAGCTGGCTGGTGCTGGAACTCTCGGATTCGCCGTTTCTGCTCGGGCTGGACGCCTTTCTCGGCGAGATTCCGATCTTCCTGTTCTCGCTCGTGGGCGGAGTGGTGGCGGACCGGATGGACCGGCGCACGCTGCTCGTCGGCGGCCAGATCCTGCAGATGCTTTGCGCGTTCATTCTCGCGCTGCTCTTCGCCTTCGACGTGGTCGAAGTGTGGCACATTCTGACGCTGTCGTTTTTCGTGGGCCTTTCGCAGGCCTTTGGCGGACCGGCCTACGCCGCTTTGATTCCGACACTCGTGAAGTCGAAAGACCTGCCGAACGCCATCGCGATGAACTCGATTCAGTTCAACGTGGCGCGGGTGTTGGGGCCGATGATCGGGGGCCTGGTGCTCACGAACTTCGGCGCCGCGGTGTGCTTCAGCTTGAACGGCATCTCGTATCTGGCCGTGATTACGTCTCTCCTGCTCATCCGGGTAAACTTCAAGCCGGCTCCGACGACACAGTCGATGCTCGAGAGCATGAAGAGCGGGATCGAGTTCATGCGGCAGCGCGGCGGGCTCGAGTCCTTGATCGCGCTGGCCTTTTGCATGACGGTCCTGGGCATTCCGGTGGTAGTGTTCCTGCCGGTGTTCGCCCGCGACGTGTTTCAGGGAGGGCCGGCCGTTTATACGCTGTTTCTTTCGCTCTCCGGCGCTGGATCGATCGTTGGCGCATTGCTCGTCGCGGCTTTTGGGCACCGCGAGCACAAGGGGCGCGTTACGCTGCTCGGGGTAATCGGACTCGGATTGGCCATCGCCGGGTTCGCTGTTTCCAAGACGCTGTGGCTTAGCAGCGCGCTTCTGTTCGTAGCCGGACTGGCGCTCATTCTGGTTTTCGCGATGGTGACGTCGCTGGTGCAACTGAGCGCCACCGACGAGATGCGCGGCCGAGTAATGAGTGTGTACAACGTTGCTTTCCGCGGCGGCATGCCAATCGGTAGTCTGGTGACAGGTACGCTGGTGCCGATGTTCACGGCCCCGCTGGTGCTGGGCTCTGCCGGTGTGCTGTTATCGCTGTTGGGCGCGTATTTCCTGTTCGGCCACCGCAAAATCGGCAGGCTTTGAGAGAGCCGCAGATCCGTTAGAATGAACGGTTTGATAACGACCCGCCTCGACATTGCCGCCGCCATTATCCTCATCACCGCCTTGGGCTTTCTTGTATTCCCGGGACAAACGTGGCTGCAGCAGGACACACAGATTTACGTTCCGATTCTCGAGCACATGTACGACCCGGCCGTGCTGGCGAATGACCCGGTGGCGACCAACCAACATCTACACTATTCGATCTACGACGAGATAGCCATCGCGGTGCGGCGGCTCCTCGACGTGGATTTCTATAAGGCGCTTACCACGGACCAGATCGTGTTCCGGGCCGCGGGAATTCTCGGGGCCTTCCTGGTTGCGACGGCCTTGGGGCTGCCAACATGGCTGGCTTTGCTCACCGCCTGCGCCTTCGCTCTTGGCGCGTCAGTGATGGGGCCGGCCGTGCTGACGGTGGAATATGAACCGAAGCCGCGGGGATCGGCCGTCGGACTTCTGCTGCTGGCCGCCGGCCTAGCCGGTCATGGACGCCTATTGGCCGCGGGCGTGGCCGCTTCCGTCGCGATGCTCTACCACCCGCCGACAACTTATCCGTTCTGGGCCGTCACCGCGGCAATGGCCGCACGCCCGCCAGCCGGATACCGGCGCGCCGCAATGCTGCGCCTTCTTCTGCCGGCGGTGGCCGCGGCAGCGCTCCTGTTCGCTATTTCCCGCCTCACGGCCGGAGGGCCGGAATCCGAATACTGGTTCGCCCGGCTCACACCGGAACTGGAGCGGTTGCAGCGCCTTCGCGCTCCTTACAACTGGATCTCCGAGTGGGCCGGACAGTGGGTGTGGCACTATCTGCTTCTCTGGGGCGTTTCGATGGCGGCGCTCTGGCGGATGCGGGACCGCCTGCCCGCCACACTGCTGCCCTTCGTGGCCGGAATGCCCCTTATCGGGCTGTTGAGCGTGCCGTTTTCCTATCTTGCTTACGATGTGGGGAAGTGGGCGATTATGGCGAAGTTCCAGCCGGCCCGCGCGCTTCTCTGGGTCTCCGCCTTCGCCGTCATCCTGTGCGTTGCGGCCTGCCTGCGTTCGGCGAGCCGTAATCGTAAGGTCGAGCCGCTCCTGTTCGGGGTCTTCGCGTTCATGATCCCGGTTCAGCACAACGTCTGGGAGCTGATTCTGCCGGATCTCGCCGATTCCGTGATTTTGCGGCGCTGCGCACTGGTGATTTTCCTCGGGGCGCTCGCTGCACTCGCCGGCTGGCTGCACGTACACCGCAGCCGGTTCGCTCTCGCCGTCTGCGCGCTGGCGGCCGTCTTGCCCTTCGTTTTGCTCCCGACCTTCGGCCAGGTAGTCACCGAACGCGACATACACAGCCCGGAGCTTGACGCCGTGGCGGAATGGGCGCGGGAGAACACGGACCGGGACGCGGTCTTCCTGTTTCCCGATGTGGGCAAGGGAAGGCAACCCGGCATCTTCCGGGTAAGGGCGCTGCGGGCGATCTACGTTGATTGGAAGTCCGGCGGGCAGGTGAATATGGTGCTGGGATTCGCGCGGGACTGGTGGATGCGTTATGAAGCGACCCTGCTGCGGGACTTCTCCGCCGGCGAACTCCCCCGCTACGATGATTTGGGGATCGATTACATTGTTGTTCAACAGGAGAGTCGTTTACCGAAATTCGCGTCCGAGTACGAGAATTCCCGCTACGTCGTCTACCGGGTCCGCTAGTCGCAGCGGTGGAACATTTGTAACAAGCGCGCCGCAAGCGTTACGTTTTACCGCTGGCGAGACAAACCTCCATTGAACGGGCGTTTCGCCCGAAACACATCACAAGGAGATTAGTAGAGCATATGACTCGACGGGATTTCGCGCTAGCCGTTTCCACGGCCTTTTCGGGAATGCTCGCAGCCCATGCCGCGGCCCAAGGAACCGCAGGCGACAAGAAGGCGAAAGACAGTTGCGAAGGAGAGAACGTCAGCGCCAAACACGTCTGCAAGGGCATGAATGAATGCAAGGGACAGGGCGGCTGCCAGACCGCCGATCACGACTGCGCCGGCAAGAACGAGTGCAAAGGCAAGGGCGGATGTGCCACCGTGGCTCATCACGACTGCGCCGGCAAGAATGAGTGCAAGGGACAGGGCGGCTGCAAGACAGCAAATCACGACTGCGCCGGGAAGAACGAGTGCAAAGGCAAGGGCGGATGCGCCGTGCCTCTGAAGAAGGCTCAGAGCCGTCTGCGGCTACGCCGCGTCATGGCGTAACTTCACGCTGCGAAATTGGGCAGGCGCTGCCGCCTGCCCGCTCAGTCCGGGAACGACAGATGGACAATAAATGGGGATTCGAAGACCTCGGTTTCGGCGTTGGCCTTCGCACGGCTCACTACCCGCATATTCTCTCGGCGGAACCGCCGGTGGACTGGTTCGAAATACTTTCGGAGAACTACCTGGACACGGGCGGCCGTCCCGCGTACGTTCTTGATTTCGTCGCGGAGCGCTATCCGGTTGCGATGCATGGCGTTTCGCTATCGGTAGGCTCGACCGACCCGGTCAATTTCGATTATCTGCGCAAGCTCAAGACTCTTGCCTCCAGGACCAAGGCCCGCTGGGTATCCGACCACTTGTGCTGGACGGGTGTAATGGGCCTCAACACGCACGATCTTCTCCCGCTGCCCTATACCGATGAGGCGCTGCGCCATGTGGTCTCGCGAGTTCGCATCATTCAGGATTTCCTAGAGCGCCCGCTGGTGCTCGAGAACCCGTCCAGCTACCTCGAGTTCGCGGCCTCCACCTGGACGGAATGGGACTTTTTGCGGGCCGTTGCCGAACAGGCGGATTGCGGTTTGCTGTTGGATGTGAACAACGTCTACGTGAGCGCGTACAATCATGACTTCGATCCGTTTGAATACATTGACAACATTCCGGCCGGGCGCGTGGTGCAGATCCACCTAGCCGGCCACACGAACAAAGGAACCCATATCATCGATACGCATTCGGACCACGTCATCGACAAGGTCTGGAATCTCTACCGTCATGCGACGCAGCGGGAGCACGGGGCTGCCGCGACACTGCTCGAGTGGGACGCGGAAGTGCCGGATTTCGAGACAGTCCACGCCGAGGCGCTTAAGGCGAGGACTCATCGCGCCCGGCAGGCCAGGGAGGCAACCCATGCGGCGTGAATCCGCCCTTGACGAGACGCAGCGCTGGCTCCAGTCGGTGGTGATGGGAAACCAGCCGGTGGAATCGGCCCGCGGCAGAGTACTGCCATCAGCAACCTTGGAGCCGGCCGAGCGGGCCGCAATATACGCGGGGATGTACGAGGTGAGGCTGCGCGAGGCGCTCGATGTCGATTACCCGCTGCTGTCCGATTTCCTCGGGGAGGAACTCTGGACGGAGTTGACGGAGCTGTATTTGGAAGCGCACCCGTCACGCAGCTACACGCTGAACCGTCTTGGCGACCATCTGCCGGAGTTCATCGAGGAGATCGACGGCCTGCCGGATCCGGGATTCGCCTCCGCGCTGGCGCGGTATGAGCTGTCGCGCACGCTGGTGTTCGACGCCGCCGAGACGCCCGGCTTGAAGCCGGACGAGTTGAAGGACGTTCCAGCGAGCGATTGGGAGCGGGTTAGCCTTGTCCCGGTGGAGGCGTTCCGCCTGGGGACATATGCATACCCGGTGCACCGGTACGACGCCGGCCAGCGGGCGGCTCCCGGCCAGCAGGAAACTTGGCTGGTAATCTACCGGAGGAATTTTCGCGTTCTTAGCCTGGAACTCACCGAACCGGCGTTCGCGCTACTCGGCGCCCTGGCACGCGGCGACACGCTCGGGGCGGCGATCGCAGATGTTCACGCTCCGCAGGACCGCCTGTTTGATTGGTTCCGGCGATGGATGGCGGAGGGACTATTTCGGGAGATTGCGGTGCGGGAGTAGTTCTTCCGACAGCGTCCGGGCCGGCTGCACTGCGCCCACTTGGAAGAAAGAGCGCGCGCTGAAAGTGCTGTTGCCATGGGACCAGAAGAGGTTTCCGTGAAATCCCGATGAGGGGTCGACTGGAAGGTGGATCGACGTTTTCACCGCGCCGCCGTACTGGGCGCCGAAGTATCCCTCATCGATGTTGAACTCAGGAGAGATAGTTGCGGTGGTGCCCATCCGCGTGTTGAGTTCTTTGAGGACGTTGTTGTCGATCAGGGTAAGCTTGACGTTCTCGTTCCGGCGCCCCTCGCCGGGTTCGGCGTCAACTTCTCCGAGAAGATTCAGCGCCGTGCGCTCGGCCGCGAGACTCGCATCGGCGGCTGCGGAGTCGATGCCGGCGGCCTGCGGTGAGAGGACGGGCTCTGGCTGCTCTCGCGGAGCCGCCTCCTGGGCCGGCAGGACCATGGCGAGCAGAAGAGAAAGCAGGATGACAGTCGCGACGTTCATGCGCACACACAGGATATCGAAACCCGGCGCCGGCTCCGCACGCGCAGGAGAGTCCGAGCTCGAGAAGCCAGCGGCGGAGCGCCTGGCGGAGCGCGTCCGTGGCGACCGGTTTGGTGATGTAGTCGTTCATTCCGGCCTCCAAACAGCGTTCCCGATCGCCTTCCATCGCGTGGGCGGTGATCGCCACGATCGGCACCGCCTTGCCGCGGCGGTTCAGCGACCGGATACGGCGGGTTGTCTCAAATCCGTCCAACCCGGGCATCTGGCAGTCCATGAAGATCAGATCGTGGCGGCCGGTGGAGAATGCCTCGATGGCCTCGACTCCGCCAGGCGCGACTTCGGCTTGCACGCCCAGCTTCTCGAGTAGCGCAACGCCGATCCGCTGGTTTACCGGATTGTCCTCGACCAGCAGGGCGCTCCGGCCGGAGAAATCCGCTGCGGTCTTGTCCCTCGCGGTGCGGCTTTGGTCCTGCGACGCGGCGGCGTTTTCGTCGAGCTTCAGATTGAGGGCGATCCGGAACACGGATCCTTTGCCCGGGGCGCTGTCGACCGAAATCGATCCGCCCATCAGGGTCACGAGATGCCGGCAGATGCTCAGCCCCAGCCCGACGCCTTCATATGCTCGTTTGGGCGTCGGATCGAGTTGGGTGAAGTGCTCGAAAATGAGCGTGTGCTTATCGAACGGAATTCCAATTCCGTCGTCCCGTACCACGATTTCGACGGGGATCTGTCCCGAAACCGCCAGGCCGAAGGACGCTTCGAGCACCACCGCTCCCCGTTTCGTGAATTTCACGGCATTATTCAGGAGATTCAGAATCACCTGCCGGATGCGGCCAGCATCGCCGACGAACCATCTGGGAGCGGCATCGGGGTAGTTGAGGCGGAGCCGCAGCCCCTTGGAGTCTGCCGCCGGGGAAATGAGACCGAGAGTCGTTTGGAGCTCTGCCCGCAGGTCAAACGGCTCGCGGTAGATCCGAACAAGGCCTCGCTCAATCCGGGAGAGATCCAGCAGATCGTCCACAATCCGCAGCAGTGAGGCGGCCGACCGGCGGACGGTCAGCGCCAGTTCCTTTTGGCGCTCGTCCAGTTGAGTGTCGCAAAGAAGGTCTGACGCGCCGATGATACCGTTGAGCGGGGTGCGGATCTCGTGACTCATGTTGGTTAGGAACTGGCTTTTGGCCCTGTTCGCGGCGTCCGCGGCGACCTTCGCGCGCTTTAGTTCTTCCTCGGATCGTTTGCGCTCGGTGACATCGCGGCTCACACCGAGGATGCCGATGGGAACGCCAGAGTCGTCACGGAGGAAGCTGACATGAGCGTCGGCCCAGTAGCGGACGCCGTCTTTCCGCGTCCCCTGGACTTGCACGGTCACGGATCGCCGTGGGTCGACGCCCGGATCTGCGTCCCGCTTCAATTCTTCCACGACCATGTGTTCGATCAGGGCCATGGACTCGGGCGGGAGAATTTTACGGATTGACTGACCGGTGAGTTCTTTGGCGCTGTAGCCTGTTTGCCGGAGGGCCGAAGGACTGATGTAGGTATAGTTCAGGTCCAGATCGACTGTCCAGATCACGTCCTGAACATTGTTCGCCAGCAAGCTGTACAGCGCCTCGCGTTCCGCCAGGCTCTGCTCGGCCCGGCGCCGTTCGGTCACGTCCGGAAACACCGCGATCCCGGCGATCACATCTCCCGCGGGATTGCGCACCGGCGAGGCATTTGTGAGCACCCACCGCTCCTCGCCGTCCGATCTCCGCATCATCATCTCGACGTTCCGGCTCGTAGCGCCCTCCAGCACAGCGCGGGAAAGGGGGAGATCCTCCGCCTGGAAGGGCCTGCCATCAGGGTGAAAGCACTGCCAGTTGTGCGGGTGCAATTCGCCGGGTATATCGAGCAGAGCCTCCCTGGTTTCACCGCGAATCGTCAGCGCAGCGCGGTTCGCCAAGCGGATTCGCACATCAGGGGCATCGGCAATCACGATTCCCGCCGGAGAGCTTTCCACGGCAGCCATGAGCAGCGAACGGGTCTTGGCCAACTCTTCTTCGGTATTTCTCGCTTCGGTGATGTCCCAAAAAACGCCAACCGTACCGTGGAACTCCCCGTTGCGGTCGTAGTTCGGGACCGCCGTTACCATGAGCAGCCGCCGCTCGCCATCAGGCCGCCGGATCTCGAGCTCGTAAGTGCTTCGTTTCCCGCTCCGCCGCAATTCCGTCTCTTGCCGAATACGTTTCTTGTCCCCGGCGCTCAGAAACTCATTCAGGCAGCGGCCTATCAATCCGCCCGGCGGAACTCCGAAAATCCGGTGAGCGGCTGGGTTCGCATAGACGAAACGCTCATCGAGATCAACGACGCCGGCCCCTTCGCCAAGATTCTCTACGAGCAGGCGATAGAGTTCATGGTTTGTGTCGCGAGGCTGCACGAGACTACGATGCCACTCTCTTTCCCACCGCCGGAACCATATCGCCAGTCGACATGACCTCGGCGGCCTCTCCTGTTCCTTATCGGTAGCTCTTCGCGCGTCATCACCGGAATCGGGGGGGCACTACAGCCGCCCCACGGGACGAGCACCCTTCGCTTCGATCCCTTTCACCTGGTCGCCCAAGTCCTGGCGCATGCGCTCGGCGAGAGCCTCCATTCGGGAGACGACGTCCGGATGCTTCTCAGCAACATTCGTTGTCTCGCTGATGTCATTATCGAGGTCGTAGAGCGACAAGCCGATCTCCGCCTGCACGCGCCGTATCGGCAAACCGTCCGACCGCCCCTTGCGGCCGCCGTTGGTCTGGTAGCCATGAGGGAAGTGGAGCTTCCATTTACCCATCCGCATGGCCTGCAAACTGCGGCCGCTGTAGAAGAATAGCGTTTCGTGCGGGCTGCGGGCTCCGGCCTCTCCCTTAAGCAGCGGCGTGATGTCCTTCCCGTCGATCTTATGGCGCGGAAGTTCCGCGCCGATCAGACTGGCGACAGTCGGCAGAATGTCCATGGTCATGACTGGTTCGCCGCTGGACGATCCAGCCGGGATTGTCCCCGGCCACCACATAATCGTGGGCACGCGAACGCCGCCGTCAAAGGTAGTGTGCTTGCCTTCCCGCAGGGGGTCGGCGGCGCCGGCATGAGTACCGTAGTTCAGCCACGGCCCGTTGTCGGAGGTGAATATCACCAGCGTATTGCGCTCGAGACCGTTCTTGCGCAATGTGTCGAAGATCCGGCCCATCGACCAGTCGAGTTCCATCACCACATCGCCAAGGATTCCGGCGCCGGATTTGCCGCGGAACTTCTCCGACACGTACAGAGGCACGTGCACCATCGTGTGCGGGAGGTAGATGAAGAACGGACGTTCCGCGTTGTTTTCGATGAAGGCCACGGCGCGTTCGGTGTAGTTGGTGGTGAGGCGGGCCTGATCTTCACCGTCCACGTCGTAGTCAACAATCCGGTTTCCGTCGACGAGGGGAAGCGCGGGAAAGCGGTCCGGGCTGGAGTGATGGTAGTGCCACATGTCATTCGAGTAAGGCAGCCCGTAGTACTCGTCGAAGCCGTGTTGGAGGGGCAGGAACTTCTCATGATGGCCCAGGTGCCACTTTCCGTAGCAGGCCGTCGCGTAGTCTTTCTGCTTGCAGATCTCGGCGAGGGTGGCTTCCTCCTCGTGGATTCCGTAGTCCGCGGTTGGACCGAGGGCGCCAGTGATACCCACGCGGTTGTTGTAACAGCCCGTGAGGAGGCCGGCGCGGGAGGCCGAGCAGACCGGCTGCGTCACATAGAAGTCAGTGAACATGCGGCCCTCGATCGCCATGCGGTCAAGGTTCGGCGTCGCGTATGCATCCGCCCCGAAAGGCCCAATATCGGCGTAGCCCATGTCATCGATGAAAACGACGATGATGTTCGGCAAGCGGTCCGCGGCAGCGGCAACGCTGGCCAAGCTCAGCAAAGTGGCGATCAGCAGGCGGGGCATACCGATATCTAATCACAGCCGGACGCGAATCTGGTGTAGTGTGGTGCGTTGGAGCTGAAATGGAGCCGTCAATGAGCGGAGTTAAGCGGAAACGAAGAAATGTTGCGGCGGGGGCGCTGCTGGTAGCGCTTCTGGGGTGCGGCGCGGCTGAGCGGCCGGAGGAAAAGCGGCCTAACTTTCTGGTAATCCTGACCGATGATCAAGGTTGGGGTGATCTGAGTGTGCACGGGAACACGAACCTTGCCACGCCGCACGTGGATTCCCTTGCCGAAGATGGGGCGTTGTTCGAACGCTTCTTCGTTTCGCCGGTCTGCTCGCCGGCGCGGGCGGAGTTTCTCACGGGGCGGTACCACGTACGGGGCGGAGTACAGGGCACCAGCGCCGGCTCCGAGCGGCTCGACCTCGACGAGCACACTATCGCCGAGACGTTTGAGGCGGCGGGCTATGCGACGGGCGCTTTCGGGAAGTGGCATAACGGCGGCCAACACCCCTACCACCCCAACGCGCGAGGCTTCGAAGAATACTATGGCTTTACCTCGGGGCACTGGGCGCACTATTTTGACGCACCCATGGACCACAACGGCGAGATGGTCACCGGCGAGGGGTATATCATTGACGATCTCACCCGCCACGCTCTGGCCTTCATCGAGCAGAACCGCGACCGGCCTTTCTTCGCCTACGTGCCGTACAATACGCCGCACTCGCCGATGCAGGTACCGGACCGTTTCTACGAGAAGTTCGACGGCGCCGAACTCGCCATGCGCAACCGCGAGCCGGAACGGGAGGATATTGAGCACACCCGGGCGGCTCTGGCCATGTGCGAGAACATCGATTGGAACGTGGGACGGATGCTGGCCAAGCTCGACGAACTCGGAATCGCCGGAGATACCATCGTCCTTTTCTTCACCGACAACGGCCCGAACGGCTGGCGCTGGAATGGCGGCATGAAAGGGCGCAAGGGATCCACCGACGAGGGCGGCGTGCGGGTTCCGCTGCTGGTGCGCTGGCCCGGCCGGATTCAGGCCGGGCTCCGGGTGGCTCAGATCGCCGCCGCGATCGATCTGCTGCCGACTCTGGCCGATCTGGCCGGCATCCCCATACGCGCCGAAAAACCTCTGGACGGGGTCAGCTTGAAACCTTTGCTCGTCGGTGGAGATGAACCGTGGCCCGAACGCCACATCTTCGCCTATTGGCGAGGCAGGGCCAGCATCCGTACACAGCAGTACCGGCTGGACCAGGAGGGACAACTCTTCGATCTTACCGCCGATCCCGGCCAGCGGACTGACGTCGCCGCCGACCACCCGGAGGTGACCGCGACGCTGAAGACAGAACTCGCCGCGTTCGAAAAGGAAGCCGCATCCGAACTGGGCGGCGAAGAGAAGCGGCCTTTCACAGTGGGTTACGCAACGACCACCCGGCTACCGGCCCGCGACGGCGTTCCTTCCGGCGGCGTGGAGCGCAGCAACCGCTTCCCGAACGATTCGTACTTCCTGAACTGGAAGACCACCGACGGGCGCATCACCTGGTCCATCGAAGTTGGGGAAGCGGGCGAGTATGAAGCCGTGGTTTATTATGCCTGCCCGCCCGCCGACACCGGTTCCGCCATCGAGCTGAGTTTCGGCGAAAGCAGAATCACCGCACGGGTTGACGAAGCGCACGATCCGCCTCTGATCGGCGCGGAGCAGGACCGCGTTCCCCGGATGGAATCCTACACGAAGAACTTCCGCCCGATGGAGCTTGGCGTTCTCACATTGCCCGCGGCGGAGGGGGAGCTTGTTCTTAGGGCAACGGAGATTCCCGGCTCGCAGGCCATGGAGGTGCAGTCGATCGTGCTGACGCGCACTAGATGAGCAGCCCCAGCCGGCGGATTCACCCGCCGGCGCGGAGTATCACTGATTCTGCAGGACCCGCGACTCCGTCGAATCATCCCCGCGGTCAGTCATGGCGCTCGGAGAGCGCTCTACGAGCTGATTCTTCACGGGCTGCAGCGAAGCCTTGTGATCCGCCACTGCGGCAGCGATGCGTTCCAGCACTTCCGGGTGCTTGCCCGCGATGTCCCACTTCTCGCCGGGATCGATATCGAGATCGAATAGCAGCGGCGGCGTATGTACGGTCTCCACCTTGTCGCGGTAGCCGCTGCGAGTCATGTAGTGCGCCTTATACTTGTCCACGCGGGCAGCGAAAACGCGTTCCCCGCGGTAGAAGATCATTTCGTTCCGCGGGCTGTCACCGGCGCCCAGAAGCGCCGGCGAAAGGTCATAGCCGTCAAGTTGGCGGTCCGATGGCGTCTCGGCGCCCGCGAGCGCGGCGATGGTCGGCAGCAGGTCCAGAGTGCTTCCCATGCTGCGAACAATTCCCGGCTTCACCTCGCCCGGCCACCAGAAGATAGCCGGTTCGCGCATGCCTCCATCCCACGTGGAGCCCTTCCCCTCGCGCAGGGGGCCGGACGAGCCGCCCTGTTCGTCAAAGATTAACCAAGGGCCGTTGTCGGAAGTGAAGACCACCAGGGTGTTGTCGCTTGCGCCGGTCTCCCTCAACGCGTCGAGCACCTCGCCCACGCTCCAGTCGATCTCCTCGATGACGTCGCCATAGAGACCGCTCAGGCTGCGGCCGGCAAACTCCTGGGATCGGAAGAGGGGAACGTGCGGCAGGCTGTGCGCCAGGTAGAGGAAGAACGGGCCGGATTTCTGCTCCTTGATGAACTTCACGGCCTCTTCGGCATACCGTTTCGTGATGGTGTGCTGGTTGGCGGGGCGTTCGATGATCTCCTCGTCGCGCATCAGTGGCACGTTGAAGTGACGGTAGTCAGGATCTTCCCAGAGGGCCTTACCGGTGGGCGCATCGGGGACTTTGTCCATGTCATTCGAATAGGGGATACCGAAGTAACTGTCAAAGCCCTGCTTGGTCGGCAGAAACTCGGGCAAATGGCCGAGGTGCCATTTACCAACCGCCATGGTGGCGTAGCCCTGCTCCTTTAGAACCTCCGCGATCGTCACTTCTTCCGGCGGCAACCCGCCCAACGAATCCGGAAAGAGCACCCGCGGCGTATCGGCGCACATCCCGCTTCTAATGGGCAGGCGGCCGGTGAGCAGCCCGGCGCGGCTGGGCGTGCAAACGCTGGCCGCGGCGTAGAAACTCGTCCAACGCTGGCCCTCGTGAGCCATGCGATCCAGGCGGGGAGTGGCGATTGTCGGGTTACCGTAAGTGGCGAGATCGCCGTAGCCGAGGTCGTCGGCGAAAATGATGACCACGTTCGGCGGCGCGGCCGCCGCAGCCATGGCGAACGCGAGGGCAAATGCGAACAGAACGATTTGTTTCATGATAAGAACTTCCTGAATCGACTACGATATCAAACTCAGATTTCGATCAGCGCTGGCGCAGCGTTCCGAGAAAGAGAGCCGTGAGTGCAGGCGCTGACGCGTTAGACCATAAGGCGGCGTGATTTCAACTCAACGATTCTCGCCGGGGAAGCGGCGGCGAGCGCGGCCAGACCATCCCCCGCGGCGGACGCCTCGCGCAAAGACTCTCTCGTGCAGGCTGGCGGAGACGATCACAGCGTGGCCGGCGGCAGCGACGCCCCCATGACCGCCAAGGCTTGAGCACATTCGATTTCCCCGTTCTCCGCGCGCCTGCGGTAGTGTAGTTCCATGCAGCAGACCAGTAGACGAACGTTCCTTTCAGCCGCAGGGGGAGCAGCCGCTTCGATGATTGCCTGCGGTGGCGGAAAGACCGAAAGCGGCCAGCCCAATGTGGTGCTCGTTATTACCGATGATCAGGGCTATGGCGACCTATCCCTCCACGGGAATCCCCATTTGCAGACACCGGGAATGGACCGCGTGGCCACCGAGGGAGTGCAGTTCACCCAGTTTCAGGCGTGCCCTGTATGCGCACCGACGCGGGCCAGCCTGATGACCGGGCGGTACAACTACCGGACGGGCGTCGTGGACACCTATATGGGGCGCGCGATGATGCACTCGGACGAGGTGACGGTGGCCGAGGCGCTGGCCGGAGCGGGCTACCGGACCGGGATCTTCGGCAAATGGCATCTCGGCGACAACTATCCCCTGCGGACCATCGATCAGGGATTCCAGGAATCGCTTGTACACAACGGAGGCGGCATCGGACAGCCTTCTGATCCGCCGGGCAACAGTTACTTCGATCCGGTGTTGCAGCACAACGGGAATGCGGTTGAATCGCCGGGCTACTGCACCGATATCTTCTTCGACGCCGCCCTAGATTTCGTGGAGCAGAACCGCGCACAACCGTTCTTCGCCTACATCTCCACCAATGCTCCGCACGTGCCGCTGGAAGTCGAAGAATCGCTCTACCGGCCGTACCTCGAGCAAGGTCTCGACGAGAGGACGGCGAAGATCTACGGAATGGTGAAAAACATCGATGACAACCTGGTGCGGCTGCACGCGAAGCTCGACGAGCTTAACCTGGCGGAAGACACGATTCTTATCTTCATGACCGACAATGGGCCGCAGCAATGGGAAGAGCACCGGTACGACGCCGGCTTGCGCGGGCGAAAGGGCACTGTCTATCAGAGTGGCATTCGCGTGCCGTTTTTCTTGCGCTGGCCCGCCGCCGTGACGCCTGGCGGTAAGGTGGACCGCATTGCGGCGCACATTGACGTGATGCCGACCCTGCTCGAAGCGTGCGGCGTCGCGGCGCCAGCGGACCGCAAGATTGACGGCCGCAGCCTGATGCCGCTGATCGAGGGCCAGGCGGGCGACTGGCCGGACCGCGCGCTGTTCACGCAATGGCACCGCGGGGACGAACCGGAGCCGTTCCGCGACTGCGCCGTGCGAACCCAGCAGTACAAACTGGTGAACGGCGAGGAACTGTACGATATTCCCGCCGATCCCAACGAGGACAACGACATAGCCGCATCGCACCCGGACGTGGTGCAACGGCTGCGCAAACAATACGAGGGGTGGCTGGCCGACGTTTCGGCCACACGCGGCTACGAGCCACCCCGTATTTACCTCGGCACGGAGCACGAGAATCCGGTGATCCTCACGCGGCAGGACTGGCGCGGACCCTCGGCGGCATGGCAGGAAGACGGATTGGGCTTCTGGGAAGTAGACGTCCGTACAGCCGGGGCATACGAAGTGAAACTGCGGACCTACCCCGCCCCGTCGGACGGCGAAGCGAGCTTCCGCCTGAACGGCGCATCCGTGAAGAAGCCGATCACCCAGGGCGCGACGGAGATTGTATTCGAATCCGTCGAAATCCCCGCGGGCGAAGGCCGGGCCGAACCCGTTCTGCAGTACGGAGCCAAGCAAGCCGGAGTGCGGTACCTCGATGTCAAGAAGCTATAGTGGCGAGCAGCAATGGGCTCCCGGGAAGGCTTCTTAGCGCGTGGGCGCCGGCGATCGAGGCCGGCCCGCGGCGCCGGCCATGTCCTGGATAGCGGCGATCACCGGCCCCTCGACTCCTGGAGCGAAGAGTCCGATATCGGTGTAGAGGCCACGGGTTTCGTAGCCCCCCTCCTCCAAGAGGCGCGTAGTAACGAGATAGCCGTAGATATCATTCGAGAAGCCGGCGACCCAAAGGTTCAGCGGTCCAAGGGCCGCTTCGATGAGAGCGGTGTAGTCGACAACGGTTTCGCCGCTGAGGGCCACCAGCGTGAGATCCGCGCCAAACTGCCAGAGCGCGAAAGGAGCCGTGTAAGAAGTGAGGAGCTGCTTGTTGACGTCTAGTCGCTTGAGCGCGCCTTCGACAAAGAAGCGCCGGTAGCTCGGAGCGTCCACACCGAGTTCCTCGATCTGCTTGCGCGTGAGTTGCCGCAGCGGGAGATCCACCCCGCGCAGTTCCGTGCGAACGGGTCCGCCAACAGGCTTGAGCTTTTCACCGAGGACACGGGCCACCTCGGCGGCCAGCGTCTGGCCGTGGGTCCTGGCGATCTCAAGAGTGCCGCGGGGGAACGGATTGGCGTCGCCGGCGCAACCGGTGACGAACATCGCCTGTACGCCCGGAAAACGCTCCTCGAGACCGGACTGCGCGTGTCCGGCATAGTCGCCATCAATCTGGAGGTTTTCTCCGGTGAGCGTGGTGTTGTGGGTCGCGGCGCCGAAGACGACGGCCAACAGCCGGCCGTCGGGGTCGTCGACTCGCAGCACGGGTACGGTACGGTCCGCCAGCCCTCTGGGATTGGATCCGAGCACGATGCCGCGCGGGGTGAACTCGCGGCGATTCATGACGAACTTGGCCACGCCCGTTCCCCATGACAGGCGGGCGGGCCGCAAATCGGAGAGAGCCTCAACGGCAACCTTCACGAGCCGCTCTTCAAACTGCCGCCGGTATTCGTCAATCACCTGCCGCTCTTCGGCGCTCACCGAGTAGCCGTCGCGCGCGATGAGCAGCGGTCCGGCGTGCGTGTGCGAAGCGTTGATGAGAATGGCGGACCGCTCAACCCCCGTCTTCTCGCCGATGCGCGCGCAAATGCTCTCCACGACCTCCGCGGGGAAACCGAGCGTATCCGCCGTGATCAGCACCGCCCGCCCGCCGCCGTCATCGGCAAACGCGATCGCCTTCGCCCAGAGATCCGAGGATACGGACTGCGACAGATCCGTGCGCGAGGCGTAGCCCGCCATGCGGATCGGCTTTTGAGGGGTGATCTTCTCGCGGGCGAGGCCGATCTCCCAGGAACTCCCGGCGCCGGAGAGACCGGGCGTTGCCACCGCGATAATAAGGATGACTTTCAGGAACATGGTTCCTCCAAATCCACAACTGTCGAGAAGTTATCACAAATTCCGTGCCAGCCGGGCCCACCGGCTATTGAGGAAAACGGAAGTCCGGCAGAGTGATATCAACGGGCCGGCCGCTTAAGCCGCTGCGAGTTATCGCCGATAGACCAGGAGGTGGATCTCCGCAAAACGAGAACGAAAGTGCGCTCGCTGGCGTCATGGCGTTGGGGTGTACCCGCCGGCACAGCACTGGTGATCGTCTGCCTTCTCTGGGCGCTCACAACGATGGTGACGGGCACGGTGACGGCCATCCGGGCGACGTTGCTCGCTCTCCTCTTCGCGACCCTGGTCCTGATCTCCTGGACGATGAGCCGGCAGGCAGCTCGACAGGCCGGAGGTGAATCTGCGGGCGAAACGAACACTTGCTCATGGATGCATGCGCTGGGTGCGGCCGCGTTTGGAGGAGTGCTCCTGCTGGATGGCAAGGCGCTCATCCGATCGCTAAACGAGGCCGCCGAGGAGATCTTCGGATACGGCCAGGAAGAGGTGACAGGACAAAGTCTCTTCCGCCTGATCCCGCTCAAATCCGTGGATGAGATCCAGGCGTGGGAGGTGACCAGAGGGGCGCGCGAGCAGGGCCTCTGCGCCCGGGTAACCGGCCGCCACAGGGCCGGTCACGCTATCCCGCTCGAAGTCCGGATGGCCCGCTTCGCGCGCGGCGCTTCTGGGGGAATCCTCCTATTTGTGCGGCCCGCCGAATGGGTCGAGATTGCCGCTCCTCTGGAGGAATCAACTGGCCCGATAATCGAGGCGCTCGGGGATACCGGCAGCGGCTCCGGGAGCGAAACCGAGCGGGAGCCGGCCGAACTCGACATCGCCGGCCAACTCGCCCGCGAAACAGGACGGCTGCTCAACCAACACCTGACGGCTCTGTTTGGCTACAGCGAACTCCTGCTCGCAGAAACGGAGCAGCCGGCTGCGCATGAGTATTTGCTTGAGATCCGCCGGGCAAGCGGGCGAATCGCCGGGTTGGCCGGCCAGCTACAGGAGTACGCCTCCTCCTACCACCTTCGCCCGCAACTCGTGGATGTCCACGAGGTGGTCGAAAGCTGTATGCGGCGGATGTCCCCGGCGGCCGGGAACGGCCTGCGGATAACCAGCCGCCTTGACGCAGCGGAGCCGGTAATCCATATGGACCGCCGGTGGTGTGAGCGCTCGCTCGCCGGTTTCGCGGGGTTCGCCCGGGAGGTGGCGCCGGCCGCGGGCCGGCTGGAGATCCGGACCTCGAATCCGTCCCGGAAGCCCGCCGAGGTACTACGGATTGAGATCCGGCGGACGGGTGTGGAGCTGGAACCGGAAGCCGCGGCATACCTGCTCGAGCCGTTTCAGCCGCCAGGCAGGGCGAGCCTGCTTTTCGCCGCATTACATAATGCGGTGACCCGTTCTGGCGGGGCGCTCGAAATCGCGCGCGCGCCCGGTGAAGGCTTCACTATCGTCATGTCGCTGCCGCTCGCTTGAGGCTACTGCGCCAGTGAATCCAGTCGAGCGGGAGAAAGAAATCCAGCAGGAAGGCCACGGACTCCCGTTGTCTCATAGCGCGGCTGCATGCGGTCCAGCGCATTGCTCGGGCTCAACACATTGTGCGGTAAGGATTACGGGGTAACTCCTGCGGCCTTTTGTTTCGGAACAGCTACAACCGGCAACACTCGTAAATTCGCTCCTCGCAGCGCGGCATGATACTACCTCGATGTCATTGAGTTACGGCGAGCCGTGAAACCTGCACTCGTGGATTGGCAGCACTGGTGCGCAGGAGGGGGCATTGAATAAAAAAGGAGGCAGTTCCACGAATGAAGTTTCTAAGAAACCTGACCTGTTCGCTTCTGCTCACCGGCGCGGGATTGACCGCCATCGCGGATGACACCATGTGCACGGGCGTCCTCTCCGGGAGGCATGACAATGTGATTGTTCCGGCGGGCGTGTCCTGCAACATCGTAATGGCGCGTATCGAGGGGAACGTGAAGGTTTATGGCGACCTCGATGTCGAGGGTCCGGCCCGCATCCTGGGTAACATTCAGGGTGAGCCGGGGCACGGCTACGTCCGGCTGCACGGATTTGGCGTTGTCGTCCACGGGAACGTGCAGCTCAAGGGCGGCGCGTTAACCAGCGGATTCCTGTCGGGCACTCGAATCGGAGAGGACTTCCAGTATGAAGAGAACGCCGGAGGGTTGATGGCGGATGGCGGTTTCATCGGCGGCAACCTGCAGATGTTCAAAAATACCGGAAGCGGATCCATCACGGACAACCGTATTCGCGGCAATCTCCAGTGCAAGGAAAACGAGCCGGCCCCGGTGGGCGGCGGCAATCTCGTCGGCGGGAACAAAGAAGATCAGTGTGCGGGCTTCTGATCGCGCCGCGCGAAACTATCGTAGTGTCAAGTCCGGTCCCACGTTCGGGCCGGACTTGCCAGTTACCGCGGCGGGAACGGCATCAGATCAGCCCCGCCTCTTCGAGCAGGTCCCGGCGTCCGAGAATCTCCTTCGTGGGGGCGTCAGCGGCAATCCGTCCACCGTGCAATACGAGGAGACGGGAACAGCACTGTTCCAAGAAGGTGAGGTTGTGGCTTGTCATCAGCAGCGTGACGCGCAAACCGGCAAGATGACGGGCGAGCAGACGGACGGCGCGCGCGTCAAGTTCGGCGGTCGGCTCGTCGAGGACGAGGAGGTCCGGCTCCGCGACCAGGGCGGCGGCGATGGCGGCGCGTTTCCGCTGGCCGAGGCTAAGGTGGGCGGCCGGTTCGTCCTCGTATTCCCTCAGACCCATGTGGTCCAGCATCTCCCGGGCCGCGCCGAAGGCTTCCTCTCGCCCGGCGCCGCGGTTTAGCAAGGGCAGAGTCAGATCGTCGATCAGGAACGGCATGAAGAGCAGGTCTTCCGGATTCTGAAAGACCACACCCACGCGGCGGAGAGTCTTCCGGCGGAACTTCTCTCCGAACAACCGCACCGTGCCGACGGGCTTGTGAAGGTTCAGCATGCACCACAACAGCGTGCTCTTTCCGGCGCCGTTGCCGCCGACGATGCCGACCCGCTCCCCGGCTTCCACTCGAAAGCTCACGCGTTCGATGACTGGAGGCCGGTCGCCGTAGGAAAAGGCGACATCCTCCAACTCCACGACGGGTCTCATTCGGCGGCCTCGCGGAGAATCTGCGCGGCGTAGAAGCGCTCCGCGCGTACGATCGCACGCCGGAAGACGCCGGTGACCGCGCCGCGAAGAGAAGAGAACCACTCCGGACCGTATTCCCTCGGGACGGCCATGCGGCGGGCAATCATGGCGCGGCGCGCCTCGGTCCCGAGAATGGCGACGAAGTGGCGGAGAATGAACAGGAACAGGACGGCCTCGAAAAGCGGGCTACCGGGCCGCGCGCGGCGGAGTACCGGCGTCCAGGGGAAGATCCGGACGGCACTGGTGAGCCAGAAGAAGATCGCGGTGGAACGAAGCGGGAGGGCCCAATCCACCGGCCGCCCGCCAGCCCATTGCAGCAGCGGCAATATGGCGGCGAAGGTTAGAATCGGCCAGGCAAACAGCGCGGCCCGGCGCCAATTGCCAGCCGTGCGCCAGTGAGCCAGGAATCCCGCGGCCACCAGGACAGCAAGCGTGCGAAGGCTTCCGGCCAACAAGACGGTCGCCGCTGCACACACGAGCGCCGTGGCCAGCACGGGCCGGAAAACGCTCGCGAGTCTCATTTCACCGCCCGCACGAAATAGCGTTCCGGCCGGTCCTCGGCGTCCGTCACGGTAGCGCCCAGCGCCCGGAGGATCGCGCCGAGTTCCACCGCCGCCGGCAGTTGGTCGCCGCCGACCGGGCCGCCGATCGAGCGGTGGCGCTCGTTCAGTTCCGAGCTGCCGAGGAAATGCCCGGCTGCAATCGCGCCGCCGGGACGCACTACTCGCCAGAGCGAAAGCAGCGCCGGCCCCGGCTCACCCAGATGCGGAACGATCCCGAAACAGAGAACGGCATCAAATGTTTCGGGCGGGAAGGGCATCCGCAAGACATCGGCGCAGACCGGAAGGAGCCGTCTGTCGGGATGCTTCCGGCGCGCTTCGTCGACCATGGCGGGGGCGAAGTCAAGTTCGACCAGACGGGAGGATTCGTCGCCAGCGCGAAGGAGGTGCGGGGCGAGCAGTCCGGTTCCGCAGCCGGCGTCGAGCAGCCGTCCCGCGCCCAGTGGCCAGGCGCGCCGGCAGAACTGCGCGGCCCGCGCGGCGGCGTCCGCGGGCCAGGGCATGGCGTCCCACCGGGGGGCGAGATCATTGAAGTAGATTCGTTTGGCGCTGGACATACTCTAGGCTATTGGCCAGGCAGCGGGACGCTCTACAAAGCAGAGCGGGCGCTGGCGATCAATCCGAAGAAACGTACCGAAATAACGCGATTCGATGATCGTATCATGCGAGAGAGGATCGGGATTTGGCGCGCTTCGGAAATTCGGTAAAGAGTAGCCTGTCACCGAATTTTCCGAATTTCGTCATCCTCGAATAGGGGGCCGGGGCGATGGGAGAGGTAGTAGAGCACCGGTGGGATGACGGCGAGTTGCAGGGCCACGCCGGGCAAGCCTTCGGCGGTCTTGGCGATGGAGGCGAGCGCCGGAGGGAGGTCGAAGAGTTGGGCCAGGGTCCAGGTGGCGGCAAATGAGACAGTGCGGCCGGTGATGACGGCGGGAATGAGCGCAAACCAGACGTTCCGCCGCCACCGCCAGAGGAGATTCGCAACCGCGGCCATGCCGGCGGCCTCCACGGATAGAACAGCGGCCACGGGTGGATACACCGGCGGCATGCCCGTCGCGAGCGCGGAGATCCAGGGAACCACCAGGCCGGCGCCAACCGCCCATCCCAGCGGCGACAGGAAACCGTTAAGCAGCAGCGGGAGTAGCATGGGGAGAAATTTGCTGCCCAGCCCTACCGCGTGAAACGCCACGGGCAGAACCAGCGCCAGCGCCGCCATCGCGGCGCTGACTACCATCGCTTTCCATTGACGGGCCTGCATCAGAACCTCAGCGTGAAGCCCCCCGAGGCGTTCAGTTTCGGCATCGGGTAGCCGGTGATAACTTGGTAATCCTCGTTGAACAGGTTGTCCACCGCGCCGAACAGGGTCAGACGGCGATTCAACGGAACCATGAACTTCACGGTGGGCGTCGTGTAGCCGTCGAGCTCGGCTGTCTTCATCGCGTTCGCCCACCGGCTGCCGACAGTCATTCCGCCGAAGTAGAAGAACGCGCGGCCGAGGTCGACTTCCGCGGCATAGGTTGCCTTGTGGCGTGGCACGTAGGGCATCAGATTGGTGGATCGCAGCCAGGCATAGCCGCCGGTAAGAGACAGGCGCCGGTTAAACCTCCACCGAACGGTCCCGTCCAGGCCGCGATTCAGTGTCCGGCCGCCGTTGAGGAGTTGGAGATCCGGAAAGCGGCCGGTGACAATGATGGCGTTGTCGAGGTCCGCGTAATACCCGGTGAGCGAGGCCGAAAAGCGCCGGTTCGGCTGCACAGCGAAGGTGGCCTGGTAATTCCACATATGCTCCGGCTCGAGGTTTGGGTTGGGAGCTGGAAATAGGTATAGCTCGCGAATCGTGGGATTCCGGAACCCCCGGGCAGCGCTCAGGTTCAGCGAGACCCCCTCGCGGAGTCCGAAGGTGGCGCCGAACTCCGGGACGGCGATGCCGCCAAAAATGCTGTTGTGCTCGTACCGGAAACCTCCGTTCAGGCGCACCGCGCTGAGCGGCGACCAGTGGACGCGGCTAAAACCCGCGCCGGAACGTCCGGTATGGCTCCCGTAGTCGATGCTGCGATTCACATTCCGGCCCTCGCCACCGTAATCGGTGAAATCGCCGCCGGCGTCGACAAGCAGCGAAGGGTTGACTATGAAGTTCTGGTGCGTTCGCAGGCCTACGGTCCGGTCATTCGAGCGCCAGCCGTCATCGATGTGATGATGGCCCCAGGAGCCGAAGACGCGCGTGTTCCCCCATACGCGGTTCGTCTGGTCCTCGATATTCCAACTGAAACCGCCGCGGCCGACGCTCGCCCACGGGCCTGGCCCGGCTCCGGCGACGCCGGGATCTTCCACCACGAAGTGACCGTAGCGCCCCCTGAGGCTGGTACGCCACACGTCCGAAAGATTGTAGCCGAGGGCCACGGTGCCGTCCTGGTTGCGGAAGTGA
Source organism: uncultured Solibacteraceae bacterium (assembly GCA_964468205.1). Taxonomy (GTDB): domain Bacteria; phylum Acidobacteriota; class Terriglobia; order Bryobacterales; family Bryobacteraceae; genus CAWELS01. The sequence goes on from CAYXVG010000002.1 coordinate 142,163, forward strand.
GAGCTGGGCCGGTGGCCGTTGGTGTGGTCGACGCCAGCGGCGACATTGTAGAACCACTTCGGGAAGCCGCCGCCGTGCTTGAAGCGGTGCTGTCCCGTCCAGTACGAACCAAGGCTGCTCGAGAGTTCGGTGTGCAGACCTTCCACGGGCCGCGAGGGCTTGATATTGATGGCCCCTCCCATGGCGTTGCTCCCGTAGAGCACGGATGCCGGCCCCTTGGTGACGCTGACGGATTCCGCGTCCGGCAGGCTATAGAAGTCGGGCAGCGGATGACCCATCATGCCCATGTAGTCGGGCCGGCCGTCGACCACCACGAGCACTCCGGTATTTGGGCTGTTACCTACTCCGCGCACCGTCACCTGGCCGGTGCCGCTTCCGGCGATGCCATAGCCCATAACGCCGCGCCGCGTCACGAAGGCGCTGGGAATGAGCCTGTCGACGGCATCGAAAACGGTGCGGGCGCCGGTCTGGTCGATTTCGACCGCGGAGACGTCCGCCGGGCCGAGTTGCACTTCCTCCCGCCGGACCATGACATCGACGGTCTGGTAGACGGATTCCGGCCGGATAACAATCTCGACGCCATCTTCCGGCCATGCCTCCAGCCGGCGTGTTTCCAACATGAAGCCGGGCGCGGAGACGCGAACAAGAACCGGTGGTCGCACCGCCGTCTCGACCGTCCCGGTGGGGCCGGCCCGCCGTGGAGCGTCTTCTCCGACGGTCACGGTGGCGCCCGGAACCGCCGCTCCGTGCAAGTCGACGATGCTGATCCGAAGGGTTTCCTGCGCCAGGCAGAGCGAGTTGACAATGAATCCAATTACGAGAGCCCGAACGCCGAATCTGGTCACACGGAAATCGTATCACGAACTTCAGAAGTATGCTACTGACACTCAACTTTGGGGATCGTGAGTCAGACGGCCCGCTCTACCCCGCAATGGTCTCACTCGATGATGATGGTAATCTTCATCTGATTCCACTTGTAGTTGACCGTGTGTGAACGGCCTTCCTCGTTCTTCATGGCGTCGGACCAGATGAGGATCATTTCCCTGCCATCCACGCCGATCCATTTGGGTGACAGCTTCGGCTGGTAGGTGCGGTTTTCTGGGTCGTCGGCGGTCCAGTATTCGGTGTAATGGATCTCGCGCCACGGGCCGTAGGGGTTCTTCGAATACCAGAAACCCAGACTGCCGGTTTCCGTGTGCATCCAGCGGTGGTAGTAGTCGTCGTCGGAGCCGGTCATGCCGCGGCCGCCGTAGGTTCCGCCATTGGCAATCACATAGACTCCGAGCCCCTCGTTCCAGACGACAGATGGCAGCCAGGAGTACCAGCCGAAGTAGTGGCCGTCTGAACTCTGTTCGGGAAACACGTGGACGGGGCCGCGCCGGTCCAGGTCCGCCGACCACTCCGGTTCGCCGCTGCCGCCATAACGCACGAAGTACTCCCAGGCACCGCGCACGCCGAGCTGGTCTTTCGGCGCCCGGGCCAGCAGAAGTTGGTTGGCGGCGGCGCCTTCCGGCGAGTAGATGTAGACGTAATCGTCCGGAGCGGCGCGGCCGTCCCGGCCGTGTTGGACGAATGCCACGTAGGAAAACGGATACGCCTCTTTTTCTACGTGAGGTCGGCCGGACTCCTCGAGGAAGAACATCTCGGCTTCATTGACTTCGTTTCTCGCATCGCCGGCAGGCTCGATCAAGCGCTCGCCGCCGTGACGGTCCACGCGAAACCACGTCTCTCCGTTGTCCCGGGATTTGAGCAGCTTGAAGCCGCGGAACGGCCCGGACCAACTCGTGTCCGGGGTCTTCGACGGCGTAGCGTAGAGGACACCATCGAGAGACACGATCCCGTAACCGAACCAGCTACCTTCCTCGCCGCTGAAATCGGGATATCCTGGCAAAGCGGCGCGTCTGAAATCGCCGGGACCCCCGAGGATGCGATAGAGACGGTTGTGATAGAAGCGTCCCTCGTCAAGCCAATCACCGTCGCACATTGATGTTACCTGCGTGTCATCCGCCGCCCAGGTAAGACACCAATTGTCGCCACGGGCTCCCAGCCGGAAGAGAGTGTCGTATTGGAACTCGACGCCTGTCGGGGTTATCCCGGAAACTTCCCGCGAGCCAACGCCGCAACCGGCGGCGAGGAGAGCGGCGAGGAGAGTGGAAGTAAGCCGAACCGTTTTCTTTCGCATGGCTTTGCCGTAGAAGGAATCATACTGCGAGTGGGAGGGCGGGTGCGATCAAACACCGAAGCGCCGCGGGCGCGCGGATCAGATACCCAGCCCGCCACAACAGAAAGAATAGAATCCGCGGAAACCGGACTACTGCCGGAAGCCGATCACGGGAACGCCGAATCTAAGCCGACGGATGAGACGCGAGAACTTCCCGCCGGACTCAAACGAGGACTGCTCTAGTGCGAGATCGGATTGGTGCGGTGGGCGGCAGAAAGCAACGACGGCGGGCGCCGTTTCTGCTGGCGGCGGCAGAGGAGACGGGGACAATTGGACCGTTGTAATTGCTTCTCTCGCAATCCGCAACCTTGACCGCATCGAAGTCGCGGTCCTCGAACGCCAGCACGAAAGAATTTCTCGGGCGTGTATTAATTGACTTGCCGGAGCAGCGGATGCGGAAGATGTTCCCCAAAAGCCGATAGTCCGCCTCAGGCCCGCCTCAGGACTTGCGCGGTCCAATTAGCATCTGCTAACCTAGCACTTACTAGGTTAGTGCTTACTAACTGAGTTACGGAATCATGAAAGCAAGCGCACAACGCCGTCACCGCCTTTCTGGCGAGGAGCGGAAAGCCGCAATTGTAGAGGCTGCGGTGCAGCTCTTCGCGGAGAAGGGATTTCGCGGGGCTACCACGCGCGAGTTAGCGGCGGCAGTCGGCGTTTCCGAGCCGGTTCTCTACCAGCATTTTGGCGCAAAGAGCGATCTCTACAGCGCCATCATAGAAACCATCTGCGCCGAGGGCCAGAAAGAGACCGACGACGCGCTGGCCACCTACAGCGAGAGCGGTGACGACGAGCGATTCTTTCAAACTTTGGGCGCAGCCATCTTGAAATGGTATGAGGAGCGGCCGGAGGTCGTCCGCCTGCTGCTCTACAGTGCGCTCGAAGGTCACGAATTGCGAGACCGTTTCGTCGAGCGGCAAGTCTCGGTCCTGTACCAGATCCTGAACGATTACATGGAACGCCGGATACAGCAGGGCGCGTTTCGCCAGGTGGACGCATATCTCGCCGCCCGGGCGTTTGCTGGGATGTTTGCCCACCAGGGCATGGCAACCACGATCTTCGGCATCAAGAAACTCAGCGGAGACCACGAGGCGATCGCCCGTTCCCTCGTGGAGCTCTTTCTGAACGGAGTCAGAGCAAAGGGGGCAGGAGGAAAATGAAGAGCCTTCTACTGATCTTTTCCGCCGTGGCGCTCGTCATGAGCGGTTGCGGCAGCGGCAATGCCAAGGAAGAAGCTACGACGGAAGTTGTCACGGCTCCCCTCACGGTGCAAGTGGCGCCGGTGGAGACGCGATCGGTCGAGCGATCGATCTCTGTAACCGGCTCGCTGCATCCGGATGAGGCGGCAGTGGTTTCCAACGAAGTTGCCGGGGTGCTGGAGGCCATTCGTGTGGATTTTGGCCAGCCCGTTCGCAAGGGCCAAGTGATTGCAGAGCTCGACAAGGTCGAGTTGAAGTTGCAGCTTGACCGGACCAAAGCGGCGCTGGCGCGGACGCTGGCGGGCATCGGTCTGAGTCCGGACCAGGCTGGCGAAACTCCGGAGACCACACCCGCGATCCGCCAGGCGCAAGCGCAGCTTGAGAATGCGCGGACGAAGTACGAGTCTGCTTCGAAACTCGTGAAGACCGGGGATGTCGCCAGCGATCGCTACGTCGAGATCGAGAAGGCCTACAATGCCGCTGAAGCCGCGTTGGATGGGGCCAGGCATGAACTGCGGGTGGTGTTGGCCAACGTGCAATCCCTACGAGCGGAAGTGGCATTGGCGGAGAAACGCCTCGAGGACGCGACCATTCGGGCTCCGTTTGACGGCACGATCCAGGAGCGCCTCGCCGCGCCCGGCGAGTACTTACGGCAGAACACGCCGATTATCCGCCTGGTGAAGGCCTACCCGCTGCGGCTTCGGGTGGATATCCCGGAAACGGCAGCGGCGGCGGTGCGGCGGGGAACGGGTCTTACCTTCCGAACCGATGCGTTCCCTGGCGAGGTATTCGAAGCCACCGTGAGCGACGTAAATCCATCGCTCGATGTTCGTTCGCGGACTCTGACGGCGGAGGCCCGGATCACACAGCGCGATGGGCAGCTACGGCCCGGAATGTTCGTCCAGGTGGAGATGGTGATGGAGCGCGATGCCGAGATCGTGGTGGTTCCGAGAAAGGCCATCCGGGCGGTCGCCGGTCTGAACAAGCTATTCACCGTGGAAGACGGGCGGGCGGTGGAGCGCAAGGTGATTTTGGGCAAGGAATACAGCGGCTGGGTGGAAGTGCGCGACGCCGATTTCGGTCCGGGCGAGATGGTGGCGCTCGACCATTTAGCCGAGCTAGTCAATGGGATGGGCGTGAAGCCAATTCAGACGGGGTCCTAGGCGATGCAGAAACTTGCCGAAATCTGTATCCGGAGGCCTGTCTTCGCAACCATGCTCATCATGGCGCTCGTCGTGATGGGCGTGGACGCCTACTTCAAGCTGGGCGTCGACTTCTTTCCCAAGATCGAGTTCCCCTTTGTGGCTGTTACCACTGTTCTCCCCGGCGCCGCCCCAGAGGAAGTAGAGACACAGGTTACGCGCCGGATCGAGGAAGCAGTCAACACCATCTCCGGCATCGATGACCTGAACTCCATCTCCACCGAGGGGCTGTCTCTGGTTTCCATCGGATTCATGCTGGAGAAAGACCCTGACGTGGCGGCGCAGGAGGTGCGGGACAAGATCAACCGGATTCTCGGCGAACTCCCGGACGACGCTGAGCCGCCGATTATCGAGAAGATCTCCACGGACGCCTCACCAGTGGTCAACGTTGTCATCTCGTCCGGGCGGGACCTCAGGGAAACCACCAAAATTGTCGACGACCGGATCAAGAAGAATCTCGAAACGGTAGCCGGCGTCGGCCAAGTTCGTTTCGTCGGGGAGCGCATCCGGCAAATCCAGGTCTGGCTTGACGGCGACAAACTGCTGGCTTACGGTCTCAACATCGACCAGGTGCGCGCCGCGCTGCGGGCGCAGAACGTCGAGATCCCGGGCGGGCGGGTGGAGCAGGGTCCGCTAGAGCTTTCGCTCAGGACCATGGGCCGTATCGAGGATCCACGCGATTTCGAGCGGATGGTGGTCGCCAGTGTCAACGGCGCTCCGGTGCGCATATCCGATATCGGCTACGTCACCGACGGCTATGAAGAGCCTCGCTCACTGGCCAGGCTGAACGGCACGCCGGCCATCATCCTCGAAATCCGCAAGCAATCCGGAACCAATACGCTCGATGTTATCGACGCGGTCAAGACCCGTATCGAGGAACTCCGGCCGAGCATTCCGGCTGACTTCGAGATTACCTACACGCGGGACCAGTCCAGTTTTATCGAAGACTCATTCAAGGCTGTCGAGAGGCATCTTCTGGAAGGCGGTCTCTTCGCCTCTCTCATCGTACTCCTGTTCATGCGCAATTGGCGCTCCACGCTGATTGCGGCGATTGCCATTCCGACCTCGATCATCTCCACGTACAGCCTCATGAAGGCGATGGACTTCACGCTCAACCAGATCACGATGCTCGCCTTGGTGTTGATGGTGGGAGTGGTGATCGACGACGCCATCGTCGTCCTCGAGAATATCTTCCGGTTCATGGAGGAGAAAGGGCTGCCGCCGTTGCAGGCGGCAATCGAGGGCACGAAGGACATCGGCCTCGCCGTCATGACCACCACATTCAGCCTGGTGATCATCTTTCTGCCGATCGCCTTCATGGAAGGCATCGTCGGCCGCTTCATGTCGTCGTTCGGCTTCACCGCGGCCTTCGCGATCATGGTCTCGCTGCTGGTTAGCTTCACGATGACGCCGATGCTTTGCTCACGCTATCTCCGCGTCTCGGACAAAGGAAATCACTCGAGTAAGGACACCTGGCTGTTCAGGATAGTCTCACGGCCATACATGGCCATGCTGCGGTGGTCAATGGGCCATCGCTGGGCGATCGTCGCACTGTCCATCGTGGTGGCCTTATCGGCAATTCCGATGGGAATGATGATTGGGAAGGACTTTCTTCCCGAGGACGACCAGAGCGAGTTCCAGGTGCTCGTGCGCGCTCCGGCGGGTTCATCGCTGGAAGGCACGACCACCGTGATTAGTGAAGTGGAGCAAGAGCTGAAGCAGTTGCCGGGTATTCGCGACATCACCGTCACGATCGGCGCGGACGTGCAGCGGCGGGTGGACCGCGGCGAGATCATCATCGGGATGGTCGACATCGATGAGCGCGAGGAGAGCCAGGACGAAGTAATGGCGATGGCGCGCGAACGGCTGAGCAAGTTCCGGGACCTGGTGATCGCCGTGCAGCGGCCGTCGGTGATTCAGGGCGGTACCAGCGAGGACTTGCGTTTCTATGTCCAGGGTCCCGAGCTCGACCGGTTGGAGGAGTATTCCGGGGAACTGATGGAAACTCTCCGCGCCACGCCCGGCGTGGTGGATGTCGACAGTACGTTCGAGCCCGGGAAGCCGGAGGTCCGGGTACATATCAACCGTGACCGCGCGGCCGATCTCGGCGTCAGCGTCGCTTCCGTGGCGACAGCGCTCCGCACGCTCGTCGGCGGCGACGAGCAGGTGACCACATATCGCGAGGGCGAAGACCGTTACGACGTCCAGCTTCGCGTCGACAAGGAATTCCGGAATTCGCCCGATGTGCTCGGCCGGCTATTTGTGCCGTCAACGAAGGTTGGCAACGTGCCCGTGTCAAACGTGGCGACGCTCGAGCGCGCCGTCGGGCCGAACCAGATCGAACGCTACAACCGGCAACGGCAGATCTCGATTACAGCGAACATCGTCGAGGGGCAGTCCCTCTCCGCCGTGATCGGCATTCTCGAGAACAAGGTGGCAGAAATGGGACTGCCACCGGAGTACCGGAGCGGGCTGATCGGCCGCAGCAAGGAGTTCGAGCGCGCGGGAAAGGCCTACGTGATGGCGTTCCTGCTGGCGATCGTCTTCATGTACATGGTGCTGGCCGCGCAGTTTGAGAGCTTTATCGATCCGGTGACGATTCTTATCAGCCTCCCGCTTTCGGTTCCTTTCGCAATTCTCTCCCTGCTGGTGGCCGGCGAGAACTTCTCGGTGATCTACTCCTCGGTGGGTATTTTCGTCCTGTTTGGGATCGTGAAGAAGAACTCGATTCTCCAGGTGGACCACATCAAAGTGCTCGAACGGCAGTACGGACTTCCCCGGCTGCAGGCGATCTACCAAGGCTGCGAGGACCGGCTGCGGCCGATTCTCATGACGACGATGTCGCTGGTGGCCGGCATGACCCCGCTTGCCTTGGGCGGAGGCGCCGGATCGGGCTCGCGGCGCACAGTGGCGATCGTCGTGATCGGGGGCCAGACGCTGTGCCTGCTGCTCTCGCTCCTCGTGACGCCGGTGGCGTACTCGATATTCGAAGATATCGGTCACTCGCCCGTGTGGGGGAAGCTCAGCCGCCTGATGGGGGCTCCGGGGCGCGGGCTGCGGCGGGCTTTCAGCGGAATTACCGGCACTCAAGGGTAAAGACATGCTCAGGATCTTCATCATCGTCACTCTGTTCTTCCTACCCGTGGCCGCTCAGGAGAGCGGCCGGACGATCGAGCCTCCCAAACGCGTCGGGATCAGCGGCGGCGAACGGGAACTCACGCTCGGAGCGGCCATTGAACTCGCCCTCAAGAACAATCTCGAGATCGAGATCGAGCGCACCAACCAGGAAACTGCCGCGGAAACACTGCACGGAGCGCGCGGCTGGCTGGATCCGCATTTCACCATTTCGCCGCGGTTCGAGGACCGGAACACTCCCACCAGCTCCACGCTTATCGGCCGGGACGGTAAGCTTACAACGCAGAGCGGGAGTGTTGACGCGGCCTGGGACCAGAAGCTGCCCTGGTGGGGCGGCAACGTCCGCGTCGCTCTGCAGAACAGCCGCCAGACCACGACTAATCCATTCGACGCCCTGAGCCCATTCAACGCCGCGACACTGGGTGCAACGCTCACTCTGCCGCTCTACCGGAACCGGGAGATCGATCCTTTCCGGGCGAACGTGCGGGTGGCCAGCAAGCAAATCGGCATCTCCGGCGCAGAGTTCGAGATCACGGTCATAAGTGTGGTCACAAAGGTCGAGGAGGCTTACTGGAACTTGGTGGCGGCGCAACAGAACGTGACCGTGACCTTCGAGGCGGTGGAATTGGCCCGCGAACAACTGGCGCGCACCCAGCGGATGATCGAGAGCGGAACCCTGGCGCCTGTGGAACTCGCCGCGGCGGAGGCCGAACTCGAACGCCGGATCGACACCTGGTACGCCTCTGTCGGACTTGCCTCCCAGGTGGAGAACGCAATGAAGATTCTTCTCACCGGCAGCAATGATGATCCGATGTGGGACAACGAGTTGGTCCCCACTGAGAAGGTGACGCTCGAGCCGCCGAAATTTGGCACGGTACGAGCCGCCGTGGACACCGCTCTCGCAAAACGGCCGGAGTTGCGGCGCGTGGATCTCGCCACCGAAGTCAACGACGTTCAGCGAGAGCTCAGCCGCAACCAGACTAAAACCCAGGTGAATCTCGTGACCGGCGTCTCACTGGCTGGATTGAGCGGCTCCGTCGCTGCGGATTCGGCCAATCCGTTTTCCGAGACCCTCGGCGCGCAGTTCGCCCGTGTGAACACACTCTCTGAAATCCATGGCCTCCCCCCGCTGCAGTTCGCTGAGTTGGGAGGCGTGCCGCAGCAGCTTGTAGGTAGCTATTGGACGCTATGGGACAACCTGTTCCGTGGCCGGTTCCCAACGGCCTACGCGGGCGTCCAGATCGATTTTACGGCCCGTAACCAAGCTGCCAAGGCCGAACTCGCAAAGACTCTGGTGGCCGAGCGGCGGCTGAATCTCCAGCGGGAGCAGCTCAGCCAGGTCATCACCGCCGAGGTGCGGAACTCTCTTCAGGAGATCCAGACGGCCCGCCAGCGCATCGAAGCCGCCGAGGCGAGCGTCCGCGCCGCACAGGAGAAGATCGAGAGCGAAATTCGCCTGTTCCGCACCGGCGAATCGACAAACTTCCTCGTCCTCACCCGTCAAAACGAGCTGGCCGACTCGCGGCAGAGGGCCGTGGTCGCCCGGCTTGACTTCAACAAGGCGGTATCCCGGCTCCAAAGGGCGTTGGGTTCCACCCTCGATACCTATCGGGTGGAAGTGGAGTAACGGTTCCCGAGGCATGGATCCCCCCTGGAATCCAGCTTCTAAGATCCAGCCGTACGAGCAAACAAAAATAGAACAAAGAGCGAAGAAACACCGTATACTATCGGTATCGAAACTTTTTTCGGTGTTTCTTGGGGGCCGCTCGCGATGCGACGACATTGCCCCGTTGGAATGTCTGTGGAAATCGTTGGACGCTTCCTGTCGGGCGCCAAGAACCGGTTTGGAATCTGCAGTTTACAAATCACACCGGTAGGCCGCCATCGAGCCCCGATTTCCAGAGGCTAAACCGTTCTGTAACCACATCGTTGCGATGTGACGGCAGACGGAGATATCTTAGGCGACGGTTATGGCAACGCGTGAGCTCATTCTGGAGAAAGGTCTTCCGGCAAACGTCGATGCGGAGCGCCTGGTTCTAGGCGCCATCCTGACGGATGAGTCGGCATATATCCAGATTGCCGGGGACCTGGAACCGGACGATTTCAGCCTCGAAAAACATCGGCGCATCTTCACCCGGATGGGGGAGATCCACGAGCGCGGCGAGCGCGTGGATCGCATCACGCTGACCAACGAACTGGTCAAGCAGGGGCAACTGGAAAGCGTGGACGGCCTCAGCTATATCATCTCCCTCGACGATGGCCTGCCCGAGATCTACAACCTCGACGGCTACGTGCGGATCATCAAGGACAAGGCCACGCTCCGCCGGCTGATCTTCGCCTCCCAGAGCCTGATTGACCGTTGCATGATGGGCCGGGAAGAGCCCGAGGAGATTCTGGCCGCGGCCGAGGCGTCGTTACTGAAGCTTGGCGAAGACCACTCGAGCAGCGCTCTGGCCACGCCTAATCAAATCATTCAAGACTACGACGGGGGCCTCAACGCCTTCCTCGATCCGAGCAAACGGATCAAAGGCCTCTCCACCGGATATGTGAAGCTCGATGAGATGACCGGCGGACTCCGCCCTGGCGAACTCATCATCCTCGCCGCGCGGCCGGCCATGGGCAAGACAGCGCTCGCGCTGAACATCGCGCAGCACGTTGCTTCACATCCCAACATCAGGAAAACAGTGGCGGTCTTTTCGCTCGAAATGTCGAAGGAATCCCTGCTCACACGTCTGGTCTGCGCCGGTGGGCGCGTGGATCAGCAGAAGTTTCGCGCCGGCTATCTGAATCAGGATGAGCGCCGCCGGCTGGCGGTTTCCGCCGCCGATCTGGTGGAATCCCAGCTCTTTATCGACGATACCGCCGGAGCCAACCTGATGGACATCCACGCGAAGCTCCGGCGCCTGAAGGCCGAACAGGGTGGCTTGGGATTGGTGGTCATCGACTACCTGCAATTGATGAGCGGCCGCGGCCGCTTCGAGAACCGCGTGGCCGAGGTCAGCTATCTCTCCCGCGGTTTGAAACTGATGTCCAAGGAGCTCGAAGTACCGATGCTTGTGCTCTCGCAGCTTAGCCGCGCGCCGGAGCAGCGCCCCGGAGACCCGATTCCGCAGTTGAGCGACCTGCGGGAGTCAGGATCCATTGAACAGGACGCGGATATGGTTTGGTTCATCTACCGCGAGGAATATTACAAACCCGACCGTGAAGATCTCCGGGGACTGGCGGATCTCATCATCGGCAAGCAGCGTAACGGTCCGGTGGGCCGGGTCAAGCTTGCCTTTCTGCGCGAGTTCACCAAGTTCGAGAATCTCGCCGGCGACATCGGCGAGGCCGACATTCCGCAGCCGGGGGGCGAGGAGATCTGAATGCAGCCAGAGCCGGTCAATTTCGCCTGGCTGCCGATTCCTCCACATCTGCCCGCGGCCATCCAGCGCCGCCCGGCGCGAACTCCTGGTAGAGGCCAAGTGGCCCCCGCCTCCCCAGTACACCCCGCGAGAGGCTCCGCTGCTGACACGGATGCAGGATGGCACAACAAATGCTACGTGATTGGTCAGATGGACACGGATTCCACAACTTGCATAAGCAGGATGGTGGCGAGCCGGAAAATCTTACCGGTAGTCGATCGGCAAAATTTGCCGGATACCGTCTGCTTGGAGGCCTCTTCTCTGCCTCTCTCCCTGCTGGGGATATCTCGTGTCACCTTCTCTCTCTCTAGTAGCCGCAAGCTCGGAGCCCGCGACGTTCTCCTCGCGGGTAACGATTGAGGGTCCCTCTCCTCCGTGGCCCTCACCTTGAGGTGCGCGGCGGTCTGTCCGCCGCGCAACCTCGACCAAACTCCGGATTCCTCTACGCAATCGACTGATTCAAGCGCGTGAAGGCTGGCTAACGGGTGGTCCGTTCGAGTTCCTCGGCCAGGAGTTCGGCCTGCAAGGAAAGATTCCGTGCCGTTACTAGATCCGTTCCCCGGGATTGCGTGGTTTGGCGGACGAAGACCCGAACGCGGTCGAGCAAGGCCACTTGCTCCCGGTTGAGGGAACGCTTCTCTAGTTCCCTCAGCAGTTGGTTCAAGTGTTGCAGCCGCCGGTCAATCTCCTGTCCGTATTCCCACTTCTTTTCATCGGGCAGCAACTCAGTGAGTTGAGGCACCGCGGGCGGCTGGGCGGGGGGCGGCTCGACTTCCGGCCCTGGCGGGGAATCCGGAAGGGGCTGTTGCTCGCCCACCGGCGGTTCGGGCGGAGGAGGGGGCAGGACGGACGCCTCGAAAAACAGCGGAGTTGGAGGTGAATGGGTTTCAGCGGCCTGAATTTCCGGCGGATCAGGCAGGATCTCCGGCGATGCAGGCTTTGCCGGCGGCGGCTGGGGCGCGGGTCTGCGCGCACTCGCCGGGGGCGATGGAACCTTCGGGGTCCTCGATGGCCCGGTGAGTTTACAACCGGTACTCAGGACGAGGATCGCACCCAGAGCGAGGGCTCTTGCGAGAAAGGGCCTCATGGCGATGCTCAAAAGTTGGAAGCTAATCGTCTCGAAGGGCGACACCGGCCGTTCGCGCCCTCGCCTTTCCTTCGATGAACGAAGCGGACTCCTCCGATGCGGAAAAACGTAGCTGAAACGCCGTTCCCCGCCCCATCTCCGTCACAAATTCGATTGTAGCATCGTGCAGGTGAATGACCCGGAAAGTCATGGCAAGACCGATCCCGGACCCGCCCTTTTTCGTCGTGAAATAGAGGTTGAACAGCTTCTCGCGTATCTCCAGCGGAATACCACCGCCCTGGTCGATAATCGAGAGTTGGTAGTCCTGCCCCAAGGACTCGATGCTGAGCTTCAACGTGCCTCCGGAATCCATTGCCTCGATGCCGTTCATTACAACATTGAGCACAGCTTGCTTCAGAAGATCGCGGTCGGCGTCGATGATTGCCGGCGAGACATCTGGCGAGAAGGCGACCTGGACTCGGTTATGGTCCGCCTCCGGGCCCACCAGGGCGATGACCTCTTCCACTATAGCGACGAGGTCCACCGGCTTCAGATCCAGTTCGACAGGCCGGGTGAAGTCGAGGAAAGTCTTGACCACGCGGTCCAGCCGGCCGATCTCCCGCTCAATGACATCCATTTCGGCGCCCACGCCGTGTACGTCCATGAGTTTCGCTTTCAGGATTTCCAGATGCAGGGCGATGGCATTCAACGGATTCTTGATTTCATGCGCCACGCCGCCGGTTAGCCGGCTAATTGCGGTGAGCCGGGTGGAAACGTCGATCTGGCTCTGCAGCCTCCGCCGCGACTCCACATCGCGGAGCGTGACAAGCGTTCCGAGCTGGTGGAGGCCAGGAAGATTCTCAAGCAACTCGACGCTCACCAGGAGGCGCACGGGCGCATCGCCGTCTCGATCGAGCAAGGCCGGCCGGTCGCGAAGGGTGATACGGCGCTCCACGGCGGACTGCACAATGGCCCCAAGCGGCGAACTCGGAGGGAAGATCTCCTCGATTCGCCGGCCGATCATCCGCTCCCTCGACAGTCCAAGCAACCGCTCGGCCGGACGGCCGGCCAGGACCAGGCGGCGGTCCGGATCAAACATCATCACGGTGGTCTCGATGCTCCGGAGCAGATGATCGATGTTGCCGCGGACCTGCATCGCATCCTTAAACTGCTCGCCCAGCAGGTTCAGCTTGGAGCTCACGGCGGCAATTTCCTCAGACTCGCCGGCATGTTCTGCCCACCCCGCGAAATCTCCCGCGGTAAGCTGCTCGATGCGCTCTGCGAGGCGGTTAAGCGCCCTGAGAACCATGTTGGAGAAGAGGACCGCCAGTAGCATGGCGGCGGCGAGCGAAAGCACGGATGTCGCGAGCAAGTTGTGAATCTGCGGCATCAGCTTGCTTCGCAGGAAAACCGACGAAACTAGAACCCGAATCGTGAAGATGGGCTTTTCAGCGCCCGCGAATCCGAGCGGAATGGTGGTGGCGTACTCGTTCCGTCCCGTGAGGACCTCGAATAGCCGGTCCCAGAGGGTACGGGTATTCCACTGCTCAAAGTCCATCACGGATTGGTACGTGATGCGAGCGCTCGAGGGGCTGGAAGAAGCGAGAATACGGCCGACCGTATCGTACACCTGGATCTCGATGGCATCGCTGGAGCTAGCCATCAACTTCTCGAGAAGGGTGGAGATAGAAGGATCGTTTTCCAGAAACGTGGTCCAGATGGCGATGCTTTCCTCAGCGGTCTTCGGCGGCGGATTAGCCGTTTGGAGTTCCCGGGTGAGGCGGTCGGTGAGAAAGCTCCGCACTTGGGTGGCGATGGCCTGCGATCGTTCGAGGGCCTGATCAAAATCGGCCTCGGCGGTAACCCGAAGGGTGGCCAGGAACTGAATGGACACCATCACTGTGACCAGCGAGATGATCGAGAAGCGAAGCCGATTTTTGAGCGACATTCGCCGCATGCGCCACTGCCTCATTCTCCGGAGCCACGTCCGCGGGGATATGATCCGCCGCCAATGTAGGCGAACAATCACGCGAATCCGCTCCTTCCTCATCTTTCGGCTGGCGCCGGGCAATTATTTACCCGGCTCTCCAACTGGTGGCTACACACGGCGCTCCGTCGCTCCATACTCTTTCAGCTTGTTGAACAGCGTCTTGGGGCTGATGCCGAGAATGTCGGCGGCTCTGGTCCGGTTGTTATTGGTGTGCTCAAGCGTTGAGAGTATCAAGGCCTTCTCGGCCTCGTCTACTCGTGTTCCGACGGGCACAGTGACACTCCCGGGGAGCGAGGCGGCCGAGATCCTTTTCATGCTCGAGCTTTCGCCGAAGCCGGGCGGCAGCCACTGTGGTGTGACAACACCCTCTTCGGCGAGAACAACCGCGCGCTCGAGCACGTTTCGCAATTCGCGCACGTTTCCGGGCCAGTCATGGCGCTCGAAAGCGCGCATCACCTGTTCGTCGACGCCAGTGACGCGGCTGCCGTTCTTCCGGTTCAGTTCGATAAGCAGCGCTTCGATCAGTTGCGGAAGATCCTCAAGGCGCTCCCGTAAAGAGGGCAGAGCGATGTGGAATACGTTCAGACGGTAGTAGAGGTCCTCGCGCAGTTTGCTGTTCTCAACCGCCCGGTGCAGTTCCTGGTTCGTGGCCGCCACTACACGGACATCGACTTTGGCTTCGGTTTTGCCGCCGAGCCGGCGGACCGAGGAATCTTCGAGCACGCGCAGCAGCTTGGCTTGCGTACCGATGGGCATTTCGGCAATCTCGTCGAGAAAAAGAGTGCCTTTCTGCGCCAGCTCAAAACAGCCGGCGCGGCGCTCCACGGCGCCTGTGAACGCTCCTTTCTCGTGTCCGAAAAGTTCGCTTTCCATTAAGGTTTCGGGCAAGGCGGCACAATTGATGGCGACAAACGGCCCGCGGCTTCGAGGGCTGATCTGGTGCAGCGCTCTTGCCACGAGTTCCTTGCCAGAGCCGCTTTCTCCGGTGATAATAACCGCCGCCCGGCTGGGCGCCACCTGCCGGATCAGGGAGTAAACCCTCTGCATCGGTTCGGAACTGCCCACCAGATTGCCCAGAACCCCCTGATAGCTAAGCTGCCGCTGCAGCCGCTCGGCTTCCTCGGCAAGGCGGCTCTGTGAGGCCGCACGGTCAAGCAACACCCGGAGAACATTGGCCTTGATGGGTTTCTCCAAGAACCAGAAGGCCCCGAGATCGTGAACGGTGGAAATCGCGTTCTCGATATTCCCGAAGGCGGTGAGGACGATCGCAGTTAAACGGTTGCCCTGCGCGCCAAGCCGCCGCAGAAGATCAAAGCCATCCAAGCGGGGCATCATGAGGTCGGTGATCATGATGTGAGGCTCAAACTCGGGACACTTGTCCAGCGCCTCCTGCCCGTCGCAGGCGGTTTCGGTCTGGTATCCCCACGCCGCAATCATGCTGGCGAGACCGCGCCGCTGGTTTTCCTCATCATCGACGATGAGTACGCGGGTCGCGCTCGGCTCGGCGGTATCGCTCATGTTCATCAGTCTAGCGCCTCTGTGTCTTATCCTCACGAGTCCGGCGCGATTCGCCCGTTGTTACTGCACGTTTACTGCCAGATTTGCACCGGCCAGGCGGTGCTACAATTTGAGATGCGGCGCTGATGGGGGCGCGCCGCCCCCGCAACCGAACCGCTATCGAGATCCAGGAGGAACCCACTCATATGAAGGGCAACGATCAGGTCATCGCGTATCTAAACGAGGTGCTGAAGGCCGAACTTACTGCGATTAACCAGTACTTCCTTCACGCCGAGATGATGGAAAATTGGAAGTATGACAAGCTCGCCAAGTTTACGCGCAAAGAGTCGATAGAAGAGATGCAGCACGCCGAGATTGTCATTGAACGGATTCTCTATCTCGACGGCACGCCGCGAATGGACGAGTTGTTTCCGCTCAAGATCGGGCAGACCGTGAAAGAGCAGATCGAAAACGATCTTGAGCTCGAATACAAGGCCGTCGAACGGCTGAACAAAGCCATTAATACCGCCGTGGAGGCGAACGACAACGGATCCCGCGAGCTGTTCGAGAAGATCCTCGTCGACGAAGAAGAGCACGTAGATTTTCTCGAAGCGCAGCTTCACCAAATCAAGGAGATGGGCTACGACAATTACCTGGTGACGTTGAAAGACGAGATATAGTAGCGAGTCCGTGCTGGCGTGGAACCGCCGGCGCTACACGACGAGCCAGTCGATTCCCACCTTCTTGAGGGCATAGCCAACCTCCTGGAGATGGTCACCGTAGCCGCACATCCAGTGGAAGCCTTGCATCTCCCTCGCGAGCAGATCGCAATCACCGTCGATCTCGACATCGATCTGGGAGCGGCAGATGGCGAGGAACGGATTGTCCACGATCGGACCGCGGAACCCCACCCAGCGCTGGGACGCGAAATCCGGAGCAATATTGGTGGTAATCTGCCCGCGGCGCATCTCCACCTTCGGCGCCGCGCCATAGTCTGACTCGAAGTGGGTCAGGATTTGGACCGGTTCGTCCCGCCGGCCGTCCATCCGCCGGGGCGCGGTGCAGTGGGCGAGAGTGACGACACCGTGGTGGGGGTAGGTGGGGTCGTTCAGAAATACCGGCTTGCCGGATATGTAGTGGAGTAGGACGCCGGAAGGGATGACCACGAAATCGGATTCGCAGAAGGCTAGGTAGCCCTCGTCGTTCATCAGGCTGAGAGGTAGACAGGCCGTCGTTTCGCTCAGAGGCATGATGGCGCGCATGCAGTTTCGAATGGTAAAGGCGTCGGCGCCGGCCTCATCCATGAAGGTCTGGAAGACCTCGGTGAGGATGAACGCGCGGCGCACGGCCTCGGCATCGGTTTCGAGCTTGACATCGATACCCTGCAAGTACTTGTCAGCGGCCGCGCGGCTGGCTTGCACGAGCTTCTGGTCTGCCCGCGCCGCCTTGATGCGCCCTTCCACGTCCTCGTAGCCGATGTCGATCAGATCGAAATTCCAGATCTCGCGGGCGCGGTCCGGCGCGGACCGGCCGCCTTGCCCCCAACCGCCCGGTCCGCCGATGCAAACTATCTTTTTGCCGAGGGTGTTCTTGAGCGCCGCAATCGAGCGAAGGCGCCAGAGCACGTCGCTGTAGCTGTCGACAACGACATCTTGCGAATCGAAGCCAGGCTCCCCATATTCGTCCACCGTCTTGCGCAGAAAGCGCGGGTGCGCCACTTCGTACCACAAGTAAGCCGGACCGGTGCGATGGCGCACGAACATCAGGTTCCACTTGCGGGTGGAGTTCAGAGCCTCGAAAATCTGGACACTGCCGCTCGCGCCGTACATTAGACAGGTATCAAAGCCGCCACCGGCGAGAGCGGCGCCCTCCTCGGGCGTTCGCGCCTCTTGAAGGGGCAGTATCTCGAGCGGGAAATCCGCCTTGGCCTTCATGTCCTCGAGCTCGCGCGTGATACGGGCTTTCTCCGCGGCCACGTCGCCGGCGTTGTGCAGTCCCCCCCAGGGGCGCCAGCTAGCCTGTTCCCGCGGCTTGTAGATTTGATAGACAAGCACGGGCTGCACCCGCAAAGCGTGGCGAACCGGCTTGCGGTGCTCCCGGGCGGTGATCTTCTGCCAAGCGGCGGCGGGCATCGCGGCGACGCCCAGGCCAGCGGCCGAGGTGAAAAGGTCGCGGCGCGAAAGCGCGCCGCAGCAGTGATGGTGATCATGAACGGAGTCTGTCATGACGAACCTCTCTATTCCAGACTTTCGGTGGTTATTATGCCATATCTTTGGGGACTCGGGTCCTGGCTGCAAAAATCGGGATGCGGATGAGAAATCGGAGCGGAGAAAATAGCGTCGGATGCGCCGCGGATAGCAGCGCATCCGACTGCGGCCAACCAAGCCGCGAGCACAGAAAGTAACTACTCTACACGAAACGCCGCCCGGCGCGCTAGAGAAATCTACCGGTATTCCACTGTGGGTGGTTTGCTCGACACGGGAAAATCCTTCGACTCGGTCCGGGCGTCCCGCATGATCTGCTCGATCGTCCGGACGGCATCGGGCTGCTGCGCGGCGATGTCGTTCTTCTCCCCGATGTCGGCGGAGAGATCGTAAAGCTGGGTTTTGTGGTTATCGCGGCTGCGGCGCACTCCCTTCCACTTGCCCCTGCGGACAGCCTGATCGAACCCGGCTTCATGGAACTCCCAATAAAGGTACTCGTGTGACTGCTGCGGACTACCCAGCAGCTCGTTCTTAAAGGAGATGCCATCAATGCCATCCGGCCACGGAACGCCGGCGAGGTCGGCAAAGGTAGGAAGAATGTCCCAGAAGGCCAGCGGCTCGCTGCTTAACGTTCCCGGCTTAACCTTGCCCGGCCAGCGGACGAGCAGCGGAACCCGGATGCCGCCTTC
This sequence comes from uncultured Solibacteraceae bacterium, assembly GCA_964468205.1. Classification (GTDB taxonomy): domain Bacteria; phylum Acidobacteriota; class Terriglobia; order Bryobacterales; family Bryobacteraceae; genus CAWELS01. The sequence goes on from CAYXVG010000002.1 coordinate 160,770, forward strand.
GTAGAGGTCGCGCTTGATGCCCCGCAGAGGGCCGCTCGAGTTGAAGAACTCCGCCTTGTGGCCGCCCTCGGAATGGGGGCCGTTATCGGAGGTGAAGAAGATAATAGTGTTCGAGTCCTGGCCGATCTCGACGAGCTTGGCCATCACCATGCCTACCATCTCGTCGAGCAGTTGAATGAATCGGGCCTGTCCCTTCTCGGGACTCGGCCAGTCCTTGCTGGCGAATTCGCCGTGATCGGGCACCTCTTGCCCGTCCCCGGTGGCGCGGCCGAGTTCGTTGTTGGTGTGAGGAAACGTAGAGGGTAGATAGAGCAGGAACGGGCGCTCGCCATTCTCGTCGAGGAACTTGATGGTGCGCTCGTCGAACATGTCGGGGGCGTAGACGCCCCGCTGGCCGCTGCGGTTAGGGCCGATGAACCGCTCCCATTCGTTGTCCCACAGGTGCTCTGGGTAGAAGTTGTGCGCGTGCCACTGGCTGAGATAGCCGAGGAAGTCATCGATCCCCTGAAGATTGGGACGGCCGAGTGTTACCGGACCGCCGACGCCCCACTTTCCGTAGAGGGCCGTTGTGTAGCCGGCCGTTTTGAGAACCTCGGCGAAGGTAACGTCATCGGGCCGGAGCGGCACTTCCGGATTGCGGTTGCCGCGCACGGTGGCATGTCCCATGTGCTTGCCCGTAAGCAGAGAGGCCCGGGACGGTGCGCAGACGGTGCTGCCGGCGTAGAAATCAGTGAACTTCATGCCCTCGGCGGCGAGCCGGTCGATATTGGGCGTGCGGAGCACCTTCTGGCCGTAGCTGCTCAGGTCTCCCCAACCAAGGTCATCGGCAACGATGAAGACGATGTTCGGACCGGGGGCCGCGGCAGCGCCGTTTGCGGCGGAAAGAATGACCATCAAGGACAGAGTGAGGATATTGCGGTAGTTCATGAGACCCTTTCGATGCCGAGCCGCCTGCGTGCAATCGAGGCGCGGCAACGTCTGTACTATATCGCGCCTGAAGAGGTTCTCTCCAGGGCAGTGGATAGGCCAGGCCCGAATGGGTCTCTGGCCCAAAGTTCAGGCTGGCAGCATCAGCTTGAATCCGCGTGGGCAACCGGACCCAGATAGCGGTCCAGCCAGGCGAGAACCTCGCGGATGATATCAAGGCGCGGTGGGATGTGCCCGGAATCAAAGAGCGCGAGGCGCCTATCCCGTGCGGGTGCGCCCAGCAGCCGGAATAGAGGAAGCTGCAACGTCTCATGAGGAATGAGACTATCCTCACGGCCGTTGATCATCAGCACCGGCACTTTGGCCCGGGGCGCGAAGTTCAGCGGCTCCACCTCCGGCGGCTTTCGCTGGCGCATCATACCTCCCGCCAGCAGGATACTGGCCCGAAATCGTCTCTCCACCGCGGTGAAGACCGGCCCCCATACGGCTCCGGCGCTGATGCCCTGATAAGCGAGCTTATCAGCGTCAATATCCGGCCGAGTTTCCAGATAATCGACGGCACGGCTGAGGTCCTTCGCCTGTTGCAGCGCTAAGTCGCGAGATGCAAACGAGCGAAAGAAGTCTGTTCCGAGCCGCGAACGGTCGATACGGCGCTCATAATGGCCCTTATAGATCGGGAGCATCGCTGCCCTGCCGCTGCGGATGATGAAACTGATTGTCAGCGTGAGGTGCCGGCTGGATTCAGTGGAAGCCGCTTCCCCTCCGGGATAGTGCACCACGGCCTGATACGGCGGGTCTGTGTTGCGCGGTAGGTAGAGATAAGCCGGGACGCGCTCCTCCCCATAGGCCGCGTCAAAGCTGACTCTCTCCCGCCTCCAGTCGGGATGTCGGTCGTCCACCTCCTCGACCCTTGGGTTGAGATCCGTCCGATCGTAGGCGTACAGGTTGAGATACTGTTCGAACGTCGCGTCATCCACGGGCCGCTCGCTCTGAAGATCACGGGAAAGCGTGTCCTCGCGGACCGGGGCCAACAGCGCCTCCGGAACCCGGGTCACCGGCTTCATGCAGCGAAAACCGTGGGTGGCGGCCCGGCTTAGCGGTGGCAGCGACTCCCCGGCGCCGAACATGTACGCCGGCTCGCTCCAGGCCCCTCCCAGGATGAACCGCCGGCAGGCTACTTCGTTCCAGCACCACTCCTTCACATTTCCCCCCATGTCATACGTCCCGTAAGGACTCATTCCGTCGAAGGTCCCCACGGCGCTCAGATTATCGCCGGCGAAGTTACTTAGAGGCCGAAGATCAACGAGCACCCCCTGACCGCGACCGTGGAGGCCGGCGGCCCGCGCCCAGTGATAGACGGTCGGCAGGTTCTTACCGGCGAACTCCGAGTATGCGGCGGCCTCGTACCAACTGATACCGTTCACCGGGTAGTCCCCAGTTCCTTCGGGAAACCGCCCCAACTCCCAGGTCGCCGGGCCGGGACGCCCTGATTGGTCGCGGAAAAGCGCTATCGCCTCTTTCCACCGGAGGACCTCACCCTCACGGACAACGGGCTCGTTCCAGTACTCCTGCCTTTCGTACCCCCTGGCATCGACGAAAGCTCGAAACTCACGATTTGTGACTTCGTAGCTGTCCATCCAGAAGTCATCGAGTTGTACTTGGTTCTCGGCGCCGAACGCTTGGCTTCCGGCGGGAATGAAAACCATCCCGGGCGGACCGCTGCCGGATGGCTGCAGGTCAAAATGTACCGCCGTGTGGAAGATGCCGAGTAGCGCACCGTCAACCGTTTCATATCCGTCTTTGGTGATGCGGAACCGGAAATAGCTGATGGGGATCGGGAAATTCTCGAGCGGCAACTCGCCCAGGCGACCCCACTCGGCCTCCGGAGTCATGTACTCCCGAATGAACATCTCCGCCCCGGCGGGTGTCGAAGTGACGGTGGAGTAGGCCGAGACGTGTTCGAGGAGCCTGTTCAGATGGTAATCGCCCGGAACCGCGCGGGTTGCCAAAACCGCCAGGCGGTAAGCTTCATGGAATCGGTCTTGCTCCACGAGGCGTTCGATCTCAGCCGGGGCTTCCATACGCGCCCAGCGGACTTGCGCGCGCCGGGCCCACCACGCGTACAAGGCGCCGGCAACGAGCGCCAACGCTATCGCAATCGCGAGAACTTGGCGTACGCGAGGCGGCTTCTCGATAGGGGTCGCCGCTTCAGTGCCGGTCCAGTCCGGTAGCGGACTACTCTCGCCGGCGGTCTCCAACGGAGCAAGAAAACGGTAGCCATGCCGGGGAAGTGTCTCGATATAGCGAGGGCTGGTCGCCGAGTCGCCCAGGGCCTCCCGCAGTTTCTTGACCGTTACGTTCAGGCCGTGATCAAAGTCGACATTGGTACCATCCGGCCAAAGTAGCCGCTGCAACTCTTCCCGCGTTCGCAACTCGCCGGGCCTTTCAAGCAAGACCGCCAAGAGCCGGAGCGGCTGGTCTTGAATATGGACTTTGCGGCCCTTCTTCGCCAGTTCACCGGTTTGCATGTCCACTTCGAAGACGCCGAAGCGGATCAGGCGCGCGGGTTTGGGTGCAGGATTCATGGCCGGCGCCACCTGCGGGTTCTGACAAAATTCTCCGCCTCGGATTATAGCAGCTTTGCGTCCGGTTTTCTTACTGTTCTTGACTTTCGCCGCCGAGGGCCTCCGGCGCCCGGCGGGCGGTCGGCACGGCGCGGTATACGTCGCGCTTGGCGGCGGCTTGTTACAGTTTGTTGTCGCGGGTGTATATATCCCGGTTTATATCACCGGAAAACTCGCATTTTTCTCCCCCGTTCAAGTTAACCCCGACGCCGATCTGTCGAGGAATCAATCGCTTCCGAAGTGACCTGAAAATGACCGGCGTTTACGCCCGGTTTAGGTCGAATCCATTGAAATGCCCACGGACTCTCGGCAGACTGCCCGAGGGAGGAAGACATGACCCACGCCACTTTGGTTTTGTTTTCGGCCATGGCGGCAACAGTTGTCCTCGCGGCAGAGTCCGAAGCCGGCCGGGATGACTGGGAGTCCCATATGCGGCAGGCGGAAGCATTCGCCCTGAAGGGTAACTGGGAGGCGGCGGCGCGCTTCTATCACTTGGCCGCGGAACGCGGACCGGAGGGCGAAGCCCGCGCGCACGCGCTGAACAATCTGGGGCACGTTTATTGCGGAGCGGGCAGGTTCGCCGAAGCGGAGCGTGCGTTGCGCGAAGCAATCCTCGAGAAACCCGAGGTGGGCGGCGCCGAATCCGGCAAACTGGCAACTACGCTCAACAACCTCGGTTCCGTGTATGTCGACTCCCGCCGCTTCGGCAAAGCAAAGCCTATCCTGGAAGAGGCGCTCGACCTCTGCCAGGACAGCAACGGTTGCGGTCGTCTGACCCACGCCGCCATCTTGAACAACATGGCCGAGGTTGAAAGGATGCAGAGGAAATTGGCCGAAGCGGAAGGCCATTACCGGCAAGCGATGGGAATCATGGAACTCCATTATGGTTCCTACCACCCGGCAGTAGCCACGATTCTGTTGAACATCGGAGTCCTCGCTCACGATCAGAGAAATCCGGTCGAATCCATCCGCTGCCTCCGCCGCGCATTGGAGATGTGGCGAGCTACACTTCCTGCTTCGCATTCCGATTTTGCGGTGGGTTATTGGCATCTCGGACGGGCGCTCGCCGCTGAAGAGCGATACGAAGAGGCTGAGCAGGAGTACCGGCGCGCACTCGCAATCGCGGAGCCCTCGCTCGGGCCGGATCATCCCCGCGTCGGCGAGATTCTTCTTGACTATTCGCTGACGCTGCGGAAACTCAAGCAGAAGAACGAGGCAAAGGAGATGAAGAAACACGCGCTGGCGATCCTGCGCAAGAACGCAGAAGAGAATCTGCTGCATCATACGGTGGACTTCTCGACGATGATGCAGGAGAGAAGATAGCGGGCGGGAATACCGGCAAGACGGCCGTCCCCCGTTCAGATTTCGATGGCGCCCGTAAGATAGAGGACGGCCTGGCCGGCAATGGTGACCCGGTCTTCGTGGAGTTCGCAGTACAGTTCCCCGCCCCGCGGGGAAACCTGGCGGGCCTCGAACCACCATTTGCACTTCCGCTCGGCCCAGAAGGGGATCAGAGTGCAGTGGGCGGAGCCGGTGACGGGGTCTTCGTTGATGCCGTAAGAGGGGGCGAAGAAACGGGAGACGAAGTCGATCTTCTCGCCGTCGCCGGGCCCGGTAACGATGACGGCGTCGTCCATGCGGGCAAGGGCCGCGAAGTCGGGCGTGAGGCTGCGCACTTCGGACTCCGATTCGTAGACGGCCATGTAGTATTGCCCGCGCAAGAATTCAAGCGGTTCGCCGCCGAGGGCTTCCAGCATCCCGGCGGGCGGTTCGGCCGGCGCGGGAGGCTTCGCGGGGAAATCCATCGAGAGACGGTTTCCGTCGCGCTTCACCCTCAACTCGCCACTGCGTGTGTCGAAGGCCACCCGGTCCGAGTCCGATTCCAGGACGTTCAGAAGCACGTGGGCGGCAGCCAGCGTCGCGTGGCCGCAGAGGTCAACCTCGCGGCCGGGCGTGAACCAGCGGAGATGGTGGCGGTCCCCGGTCTTCACGAAGAAGGCTGTCTCGGAGAGGTTGTTCTCGGCGGCGACGGCCTGGAGCGTCGCGCCCGGCAGCCAATCCTTGAGGGGGCAGACAGCAGCGGGATTCCCTCCGAACAGCTTGGATGTGAAGGCGTCGACCTGGTAGATGGGGACCTGCATGTCCTTTAGTGTACAGATCAGCCGGCCAGGTAGCGCTTGATGAGATCGACGTTTTCCGGCGGCGTTTCGAGCGGCAGGCATCCTGTGCCCATGAGACAGTTGGCGCGGCCCGCTGTGAGGTCGAGGATGCGTTCGATCTCGCGGTAGATCCGCTCCGGCTCCCGGCAGGCGACGATGCCCGGATCCATGTTCACGCGAACCTTCACGTGCGGATGCGTCTCCCAGACCCTGGCGACGAAAGAGCGCTGATCTGTTTCCACGTTGCAGACGACGTAGCTGGTGCCCGTGGCGAGAATGTCGTCGAGGATCGGGTAGGTGTTGCCGCCCATAATACAGGGAACGGGGTGGCCGATGATCGATTCGGTGACCTGCATTACGCGCGTCAGGGCGGGAAGCTCCACCTCGTGAAAGTGACGCGGAGAGAGTAGCGGCAGGGCGGCGGCGGATTCGAAGAAGGCGACATCGAGGCCGGCATCGGCGACGGCCCGGCAGAAGACGGCCTGGTTTTCGGCCAGGCGCATCAACACGGCGCGCACGTCGTCCGGCCGAAGGGCAACGTCTTCGCAAAGCTGGTTGATGCCGCGCAGGTTGAAAGCGATGGAGAAAGGGCCGGCCACCGGGATGCGGACGTCGGCCTCCGGAAGAGCGTCGGCCAGGCGGCTGGCGACGCCGATCATCATGGCGATGCGGCCGTCGCGGACAGGGTCGAAGGGCGGGATGTCGAGCAGCGCATCCAGCGAATCGAAGAGCGGCTCGCTGATAGCCGGCACCCCGTCGTCCCCGCCCGGAATCTCAATCCGGGCGCCGTAAGCCTCGGCTTCGAGATTGTAGATATCGATCCCGGTGACGATGGGCTGATGGCGGTAGGCCATCCAGGCGGCTCGATGGCCCTCGAAGATGAGCTCCGGGGCGCGCGACACCTCGTAGGGTGAGCGGCCGGTGAAACGGGCGGCGTGTTCGTAAACCGAAGGCGAGAACGGGATCTTCATTGGAGACTACTCACCACTCAGCATACGTCACTGCCGCCATTCGGAAATTGGGGAAAGAGTGCTCTGTCACCGAATTAGAAGCGGGTTCGGCCGGAGAGGGCGAGTGTCACGAGGCGGAGTCTTTCGCCGCGGGCGGTGAAGCAGGTGCGCTGAGCGCTGGCTGCAAGTTCGCTGGCCGCTTCGAAATTGCCCGCTGAGAGAGCTTCTTGCGCCGCGCGGCGCAAGAGAAAGGCTCTTACGGCCAGTTCCATCAGCGGACCGAGGTCGGCGCCGCAGCGGAGGCACGCGCGTTCGCTGCGAAACCGTGCCCGACAGACAGGGCACCGGCCGGCGGGCTCCCTCATTTGCCCTCCACAAAGAAGAGCAACTCCTTGAGCTCGGCGACAGCGCCTTCGAGCGCCTCGTCATCTCGTGATTCCAAAGCCGCGTTGATCCTCTCGTGGAGATCGATTGCCTCTTCCCGGTCGTCGGAGTGCATGCCGTCGAGCAGCTTTCTTGATCTCCCGAGTAAATCCCGGGCCTCCCGTTCAATGGGTGGAAAGGCCACGGTCTTGCCATTCACCCCATGTTCCTCGGTCCCGCCCTCTTCAAGATGCTCCAGAACGATTTCGTCGAATTCGCCGGCGGAGTCCTCCTCGAATTCCATCTCGATCTCTCCCGCGCGGCCCGCGTAGATTTGCTGGATACGCTCCTGCGCCGCGGCGATCTGCTTCGCGCTCTTGGCTTGGAGCGCGTTGGCGATGGCGACATGCTTCGATTTCCCGGTCGCTTTCTCGATAGCAGTGACGTGGAGAATGCCGTCGACATCGAGACTCATCTTGCACAAGACCTCGTTCGGTTCATCGATTCGCGTGAGCCCGCTTACCACGAAGTCGCCCACCAAGATGTTCTTCAACGCATCTCGGTCTTCGCCTTGATAGATTTCGATCTGGACCTCCGTCTGTTGAGGCGCGGCCGTGCAGTAACGATCGGTACGGGTGACCGGTAACGGGGTGTTGCGGTGAATTACCGGGTGATAGCAGTGCAGGTAGGGAGCGCCGTCCAAATCTCCCAAGTACGAGGGGCCGAAGGAGAACGGAGATACGTCGACCAGCACTCGCTCGACATCGTGGCCCGCGATTCGCGAAGCGAGGACGCCGGCGCCGAGAGCCACGCAGAGATCGGGATGAACCTCCTGCCGCGGCTCGAGGCCTGTCTTCTCCTCGAGCAGGCGCGAGATAAGCGGCGTTCGCGTCGAACCGCCGACAAGAATGATTGCGTCCAGGTCGCCCGGTGTTTTGCCGGCATCGGCCAGAGCCTTCGAGACGCTGCCGAGCGTCGAGATGGCAAGCGGGTAGATCATCTCCTCATACTCGTCGCGAGCGATTTCGAGGTCCAGGTGAAGAGGCTTGTCTCCATCGCTGGCCAGCGCCTCCTCGCGAATCCGTACGTAAACCTCGGAGCTCAGCTTCTTCTTGGCTTCCTCGGCGGCCCACCACAGGCGGGCGTGGGCGGCGGGATGCCCCTGGCTGAGATCGATTCCATGTTGCGCTTCGAATTCGCGCTCAAGACGCTGCAGCAGCAGATTGTCGAAATCGTCTCCACCAAGCTGATTATTCCCATGACTCGCCAAGACTTCCGTAATGTCACCCTCGACGCTGACGATGGAGACATCGAACGTGCCGCCGCCCAGGTCGTAGACGAGAGCAGTATGCCGCTGGTCTCCGCTGAAGCTGTAGGCGAGGCTCGCGGCGGTGGGCTCGTTGAGAATGCGGACAACCTCGAGGCCGGCTATCTCACCGGCTTCGCGGGTAGCGCTGCGCTGCGCATCGGAGAAATAGGCGGGAACCGTGATCACCACTTTTTCCACGGGTTGATCCAGCCTGCAGCGAGCCCAGGCGACTAACTCGCGGAGGATAAAGGCTGAAATCTCCTGCGGAGTGAAGGTCTTTCCTCCCAGGTCCACCTTCTCCGCCGTCCCCATTTTGCGTTTGATGCTGCGCACCGTGCGCTCGGGATAGAGCAACTGCTGGTTGCGGGCCGCTTGTCCGACCAGAAGTTCGCCGGAAGTGGAAAACCCGACGCATGAAGGCAACATACGCTCGCCCGGTCCAAGTACTTGCACCTTGCCGTCCACGAGGGCAGCGATTTCCGAGTTTGTCGTTCCCAAGTCGATACCTACAATCAGGTCACTCATTCTCACCTCCCGCTACACGCCGCGCGGGCAGACGGGTCACCTTTACCTGTGCGACGCGGTAGACTTGTCCTTTCCACTCATAACCGCGCCGGTATACGTCGGCGACGGTGCCTTCCGGAACACGGTTTGTCTCTTCCACTTGAACAACGCTCATCTTCCGGGGATCGAACGGCTGATCCAGGCAATCCAGTTCCCGCACGTCCATATCGCCGAGCGCGTCATCGAGTGTTTCCAGGCAGAGCCTGTAGGCGCTTTCCAAAGCAGCCACCGCTTCCAAGGCTTGGTGCAGCATTGCCTCGCGCTTTGGGCTGAGACGCTGAAGCCACCCCGGGGACGGGGTTTCACGCATTCTGTCCACGTTCCGGATTGCCGCATCGAGTCCACGCCAGAGACGCTCCCTATGGTCAAGCAGAAGATCGATCACTTCGCGGCGAGCCCGCGCTTCGGCCCGCCGCTCGATCTCGGCCAACGCGTCCCGCCGATCGCCAAGAGCCGACTCCACCCGGCCGGGTAATTCCGCGACGGGCCGCAATGTCGCGCTCAACTCCTTGAACGCGCGGCTCTGCAACCTCACTTCGTGGGTAGCGGCGGTCAGAGCTTCCCAAGTAGAGTAAGAGTCTGAAAGGCGTTCGCGTTCCGGGCTGCCGTCCCAGTGCACCGCCTCCAGAAACTCTGCCGCCAAGCCCTCGGGCGGCTCTTCGGCGGCGAGCGCCTCATCGAGCCAAGCCTCGAAATGGCGCAGAATCGTTTGCCGGTCGATATCGGGAGTGTGCGCGCTCATGTTTCCTTCAGAGCGTCAAGCCAAGGGCCGGGTCCGGTAAAACGCCTTTCTTTGGGAAGCGAATCCAGGAGCGCGGTGAGCGGTGCGCGGGGATCGACGGAGAAGAGCAGATGCTCGGTCCGGCGGCGCGGATCGCGTAACACTTCGTAGGCATCCCGGATACGCTCAAATTCGCGAGGCGACCGGTCCGGCGGATTTTCCTTGACCTTGCGCACGTAAGCGGCGCGGATATCCTCCGCGGTCGCGTCGAGCGGCACTTCCAGAATCGCTCTCGGATCATCGCCGCTGTTCAAGGTTCCTTGCTCGTGAGTCATTGCAGATATATCAAAATAGGCTTCCTTGCTCCGCCGGGGGCTTCGAGGCCGCCTTGCGTTTCCTTCTCTTGGGTGCGGGCCGCCGCGACCTTTTGGTGAGTTCGTCGATCAGGTCAAGAAACGCCTCAAACGGAATGTCGGGATCGTCCTCGAAATCTTCTTTTTCGTCGTCCTCCCAAAAATCGAATGGGCCGTGCTGAGGCGGATGGAATTCATAGGAACGGGCTTCTCGTTCCCGCTTGATAATCCGGTTCATCTCCCGGGCGCTTGCGGAGACTCTGGAATGGTCGCGGTCTCCGCCCATATAGGGAAAACCGTAGCCGGTCTCGTCCTGCCGCCGAAAATCGCCTATACGAGAGATGAGGCCGGCGTCTCCCTGGCGGCGCGCTAACTCGGCGGCCACGGCCAGGCACTCGCCGCGGCGTTCGTACTGCCAAGAAGGCAGCGATTGCGCTCGCAGTAGCAGGAACCGCGCCTCGGTGGGGCCGCCGCGCGCCAGACCCTCCCCTGCAGCCACGAAGGCGAGTTCCTTAGCTCCGTCCCGCAGGGCGGATTCCGCCAGCACCCGAAGCTGAGCGGGTTCAAGATTGCCGTCACCGTCGAGAATCTCCTCGGCTATGCCGTCCCACCAAGCCGGAGGAACCTCCATTGGGATGCCAACTTCCTCGCCAATGGCACAGACGGTGGCCGCGAGGATCCCGGAGGTCTCCCCCGGCGCGAAGGGCGTAGTATCGGGCAGGCGCAATTCTTCAATCGGCAGCCCGCAGTGGCAGGCCACCTTGCTCAGCAACAGCACGGCCGCCGCCTCGCTGCCCAGCAACCGCGCGGCCTTTGCGCGCTGTTCCGCGGCGACTGAATCGTCGTCCCTCAGGCTGCAACAGACCCAAGTTAGAGCGGCGATAAAGGCGGACCGGCGGCTCTCACGGGCTTGCCGCAACGAGCTGAGGACGTTCAGCTCAGGTTCGGCCAAATGCGGCTTGCGGCGCCGGAGGTGCAGGACGATCCGGTTAATCAGCAGACGCAGCCGTGCCCGGCCAACTTCAGGATTGACCCCATCCAAAGTCTCCGCCTGTTCGAGGTACGTGAGGGCTTTCTTCAAGGCTCCCCGTTCTTCCGCTAACTCCACAAGGTGAAGCAGCGGCCGCGGATCGCCCGGCAGCGCGCGGCTCCACGCCTCGGCCACCTCGGCCGGCCCCTTCCATCCGCGTTCCGTCTTCTTCCTCCACGCCAGCCAGCGGCCAAAGGTGCGCGGGTCCGGATCACACTCAGAAGCAAGCTGATAAAGACGGTCGGGATGGAGATAGGACCGTTCACTCCCGTCAACCCTGGATAGCGCGCTAGTGACGGATTCCGGCTGATCGGCATAAACGTCTTCCAATCCATCTAGCCCCCTGAAGCCGGACCGCCGTAATTCATGCAGTAGTCCGGGCGGCTCGTGTTCGAGCAGGGCCGCCATCCGCAGGTACAGAGTTGCCACCTCCGCGCCCCTATCCGGAAACCATCCCTCATGGATCGCATGAATGCGGAATTGTTCCCACAGGCTGCAAGCGATAACATTCGTGACCTCCCGATCCTCTTCCATGGCGCGCGCCACCAGCATCCAATAGTAGGCGTTCTTCAATGGCGCCTCCCCGAGTGCCCCCAGAGACCGGTCCGGATCAAATTCGAGGGCCACAAGCCGCTCCGAAATGTGCTGCCTGAGACGTACCACAAGATCCGGCGCATTCTTTTCGCACGTCTGGACCGCGCTTCGTGTGGCTTGGAGCATCCTGCCCCTTTGGCGGCCCTTGAACGCCGCGTCGAGGACTTCGAGCGACTCCTCCAGCGCCTGCATCCCCCCGCCTACCTCTGTCGCCAATCGCACGGCTCCGGGCTTTGGGTCTTGCTCGCGCGGCCCGCCCATCATCGAACGGATTACAGGCGCCAGACGCCCGGGAGCGGACGACCGGTCGAGCCCCCGAAGCTGCCCTTCACAGGCCTCGTCGTCGTGGCGGTAGAATGCGGCGATCGCGCGGACCAGCAGCTTCCAAGGGGCAAGGGGTCCGCGGCGGGATATCTCCGGCAGCAGGATCTCGTCGTCCGAGACCGGGCCGCTGGTGACGGCGCGCAGCGCCTCGTCCAGCGCGGCCGCCCCAGTGCGCAAAGGATGCCCGGGCTTCAGGGCAGAGCACTGGGCCAACGAGGCGGGGTCGGTCAGGCGCCGCTGGAGCGTAGCTTCAATCTCCTCACGGCGCTCGCGGGGCAGCGTTGCATCGTCGAGGGGACGCACCAACTCGTCGAGGGGCTGCTGCGGGCCGGGGTCCTGGACACCGAGGGCCGCCAGCTTCCGCCGGCTGCCGGGGTGACGCTCCCGAACCATGGCGCGGAGCGCAGCCGCCTCCACTTCCATCCGCTGCGCTTCCAGAGCTCGAATCCGGGCGATATAGGCATCCACCAGAACCGCCTCCGACTCGGCGGTTCTGAGCTTCTTATGGTATTGCTTCGCCACCTCGACAGCGGTTTTCGAGTGCCCCTCACCGATCAACCGCTGCACTTCACGCGCGCACTGATCCGATGTCGCACCAGCGGCTTCCGGGGGAGAAGTGGCGGTCACTCGTTTCTTTCGCGAGCGTTTCTTCGACAGCTTCAGCTCCTTTGGGGGGAGGCTTTCCACTAGTCTGCCACAGTCGGCCTGAGTTTGTCTTAAACAGAAGAAGCCCGCCCCGGCGCTAGTTGAAAGGAGCTTGCGCCGGGGCGGGATTGACGCGAGAAGAGAAGCCGGTAGGGTGGGAGGTCTAGCGCTTCTGATCCTCGCAATACTGTTCGACAATCTCGCGCAATTTGCGCGGGATGGCGTCGTAATCGTGAATCCAATCGCGGAGGGGTTCCCGCATGGGAACATCGTCCGGAAGGCCGGCTTCGCGCAGGAGATAGTCTGTCGGGATGCCGGTCTTCAGGATGGTTTCGTTGATTGTAGAGTTTCCCCGAACGGAGGGCGGTTCGCCTTTCTTTTCGTCTTCCGCCCTACCTCCGCCCTGGTCGCCGCCTTTGCCTTCCGGACGGATTTCGCCGGCCGCCGTCTGGCCGCGCCCGCGATCCTGACCCGGACTCCCGGCCGCGCTCCCCTCTCCGGCGCCAGCATCGGCACGGCGCGGCGCAGCCGGGGCCGGCGGAAGCCCTGACAAGGCTTCCTTCTGAAGCCAGGCATGCACAAGGTCACGCATCTGGTCCGGCTCGAACTCGATGTCGTACTCGTTTTGGATCTCCTTGATCATCATGTCCGCCGAGACATGCGCGGGAAGCCCGGCGCCGGTGTAGAGCCGTTCCACCGGAATGCCAAAGTGCTGGCTGATGGTATTGCGGCTCATCCAGCCACGAATGTTAGCAACGTCCAGTTCTCCATCCGCGTCGCGCACAACCACGTTTTCCGGTTTGGTCTGCCAGATGAAAGTCGCTTTGCTGACACCCACCATGCCAAGCAGCCCAACAATCAGCGCCACGGCGTAGCTGACGTGCGACAGGCGCCACTTTGCGACGCCCACGATGATCACGTTTGGCCGCGGGCACTCGACCACGTAGTCAAGGATGCAAGTCCAGCGTTGTCACCACCCCGAAAACGCAGAGGATGCGCGGCATCCGCCGTGGCGATCCGTTCGCCTAGTCGAGATCGAAGCGGTCGCCCCGGTTCGGGATAACGACGTCGATGCCGTACATCTCGCGGATCATCGTGGCCAGCCCCTCGGCCTGATCGAGTTCGCCATGCACCAGGAAAATGCGCTTTAGGCCAGAGGCCATCGGCTTGATCCAGCGCAGCAACTCGTTCTGATCGGCGTGGCCGCTCAGTTCGTTAAGCGTCGCTATCTCGGCGCGCACGCGCACCGGGTCTCCGAAGATCGGCACTTCCGGCTCGCGGTCCACCAAACGGCGGCCCAGCGTGTGCGCCGCCTGGTAACCGGTGATGAGCACCGTGTTACGGGGGTCGCCGATTCCGTGGCGGAGATGGTGCAGGATGCGGCCGGCCTCGCACATGCCGGAGGCCGAGATGATCACCATCGGCCCGTGCATGTCGTTTAGAGCCTTCGACTCCGCCACATTGCGGACGTAGCGCAGCCGTTGGAATCCGAATGGATCCATCCCGCTCCACAGGAACTCGGCCGTCTCCTCGTCATAGCACTCCGTATGACGCCGGAAGGCTTCGGTCACATTCACTGCGAGCGGGCTGTCGACGAAGATCGGCAGGTGGGGCAACGCTCCTTGCTCGATGAGTTGGTGAATCATCAACACTAGTTGCTGGGTGCGGCCGACGGCGAACGCGGGCACGATCACCCGGCCTCCGCGCTCCGCCGTGCGCCGGATCACTCGTGCCAGCTTGCCGGCGACCACCTCTTCGTTCTTGTGCAGCCGGTTGCCGTACGTGGATTCGAGAATCAGATAGTCCACTGGGGGCAGCGGGCTTGGATCGCGAATAATCGGCAGATTCTTCCGGCCCACGTCGCCCGAGAAGGCGATTTTGGTGGTCCTGCCGTTGCGTTCGTAGGTGAGGACAACCGCCGCGGAACCGAGCAGGTGTCCGGCATCGTACGCTTCGTAAACGATGCGGTCTCCAAGGACAGTAGGGCTGCGGTAGGCGGCGCTCTCAAACAGCGGCAGCGTTCGCTCGACATCCGCCATCGTATAGAGCGGTTGCACTTCCTCCCCGATATCCAGGGCGGGATCGAGTGTGCGCCGGCGCCGGCGAAGCTTGTTGACGAACTCAGCGTCTTTCTCCTGGATAAACCCGGAATCCGCGAGCATGGAGCGGCAGAGATCCACCGTGGCGAGAGTCGCGTGTATCGGCCCGGCAAATCCGCTCTTCACCAGCGAAGGCAGGTTGCCACTGTGATCGATGTGGGCGTGGGAAAGGATGACGGCATCAAGGCCGTCTCCCGGGAAGGGGAGTTTCGAGTTCAGCTTGCGGGCGGCGCTCCGCCGGCCCTGGTAAAGCCCGCAATCGAGAGCGAGACGCATGCCGTCGGCCTGTACTTCGTGAAGAGATCCGGTGACCGTCCGGGCGGCGCCCCAAAAGGTGACGTGCATGTGGCAAGGATACCTGATTCCCTGTATCCAAAGCTGTTACAAGCAGTTTGTAGTAGTCACGTGCGCTAGTCTAGTAGTACGTAGGCAAGAGGCAGTGCGGCGCCCGAAAGGCATATCCATGGGGGAAAAACGCATTCTTTAACATAATGATCACGTTAATAAGGATATTCGTGTATGGTGCGGTACTCGGACTTTGCGGGATGGGTTTCCCGACGGCCGTGTTCGCCCAAGCAGATTCGAGGACAGAACTAATCGAGGCGAAGCGTGACGAGAAGGCGAAAGACTTGAAACCGGAAACGGTATCGAAGACGGAGAAGGGCCTTCGCAAGATCGAGGAGGATCGGATCATAGAGCGCTTCACTTCCGGAGTGCACGGTTTCCGTGCTGTCATGGGCGGCGCAGCCACGGGGCAGGGGTTCGCGATAGGACCCGCGTGGGTGCGCCGCGATCTCTTTGGCGGCCGAGCCACATTCCTGGCCAACTACCAGATCACGACCAGCACTTCGACCCGGGGTGAGGTCCGTTTTGTTTATCCCAGTCCGAAAGGCGCTAGCTTTGCATCCATTCCGGCCGCCGGCAGGACAAACCGCTGGCACTTCGAAGTGGGTGGAGAACGGCACAACTATAACCGAGTCGACTACTTCGGACCGGGACCGGATTCCGAAGAAACGGGCCGGACGAACTACCGCTACGAGGATTTCTCGGTGGACGCACAGACGCGTTACAGTATCAACCCGTATCTCTACGTCGCACCTTCCGCGGGAGCAATCTTCATAAACATCGGCCCGGGCCAGAACGCCGGAGTCGCCTCCACGGAAACGACATTTTCCCCCGAAGCAGCGCCAGGTATCCTGCGCCAGACTGATTTTTTTCGCGGCGGGGCGGTTGTCGCATTGG
Organism: uncultured Solibacteraceae bacterium; assembly: GCA_964468205.1. Lineage (GTDB taxonomy): Bacteria > Acidobacteriota > Terriglobia > Bryobacterales > Bryobacteraceae > CAWELS01. The sequence continues at coordinate 176,674 of CAYXVG010000002.1, forward strand.
ACTGGAGGGACAACCCGGCCGCGGCGCGAGCTGGAGGGCTCTACCTAGCGGAGTATGACTATTACCGCGACCTGGATTTGAAGCTTCATGACTTCCATTCCTTGAGACTCGGCGCTATCCAGCACATACCGTTCTACAACAAGCGCCGCCGCATCGCCCTCCGCGCCGTGAGCCTGCTGACCTGGACTCGGCCGGGACAGACCGTCCCATTCTACATGCAGTCCGTCGTCGGGGGATCGGAAGATCTGCGAGGCTACCAATCCTACCGATTCTATGGCAATAACTCGATAACGGCGACGGCCGAATACCGTTGGGAAGTATTCGCGGGACTTGACGCCGCAATCTTCGGCGACATCGGCCAGGTGGCCATGGAGAAAGGGGACTTCGATCTTAGCGAATTCGAGAGCGACGTGGGATTCGGCCTGCGCTTCAACGTGCGGAGCGCGACATTCATCAGGATGGACTTCGGCTTCAGCCACGAGGGCTGGCAGGTGTGGTTCAAATTCAATCCGGTATTCTCGAGCAAGCCGCTTGGGCGATCAGGGCCGAATCACATCTTCTAGGGAGAGGAGAACACCATGCAAAGCAGAACTATAAGAACCGCCGCCGTTCAGATGCTGGCGCTGGCCCTCCTTGCCCCGGCACTGAGTAACGCCAAGAAGTTCTATGACGACGACCCGCTCCTTCGCGAACCCCAGCCGCGCCACGTTGAGGATGCCCGGCACAGAAAGCTGAGCAACTACTACGACTTCGTCCGGAACATGTTCATAAATCCAGGCGAGTGGCAGGAGTTGGCCGGCCGATTGATTCCGGCCCGCAATGTCAATACTCTCGATGAACCGATGGCCGGGGCCTGGTGGGAGCCACGCCACTATTACAAACGGATGACGATTGACGAACTGAAGGCCGGAGCCGGAGCCGCTCACCCGCCGGCTCAAGGCCCTTGGACGGTGATCGCAGCCAAGGCCGAGGGCGTTACGCCGGGCTTCACCATCCGTGACTCCGCCGGCGAAGTGTTCATTCTCAAGTTCGATCCGTTCGTCTACCCCGAATTGAGCACCGGCGCCGACATGGTCTCCTCCCGCATTTTTCACGCCGCCGGCTATCACGTCCCGGAATATTACATCGTCCATTTCGAGTCTGAACGGCTCCAACTCGCTGATGATGTCCAGTTTCGCGACGATCAGGGGAAGGTGCGGACTATGAAGCGGAAAGATGTGACCGAGTTGCTCCTCGACGCTCCCCAAGACGCCCGCGGAAGGTGGCGCGGCCTCACCAGCCGCCTGCTTCCGGGCAAGCCGCTCGGCCCCTTTCGCTTTGATGGTGTTCGCAGCGACGATCCGAACGACACGGTTCCACATGAACATAACCGGGTGCTCCGGGGGTACCGCGCTCTTTGCGCATTTCTGAATCATGACGACAGTCGCGCGCTGAACACCCTCGATATGCTGCAAACCCGGCCAGACGGATTGCAGCATGTTAAGCACTACCTGATCGACTTCGGCTCCACGCTTGGCAGCGGCACCTACCGGCCGAATTCATCACGCAACGGCGCGGAGTACTTGTGGGAAGCCGGCCCCGCCGCGAAACAATTCTTCTCGCTCGGAATATGGCTCCCGGATTGGGCTCGCAAGGATTTCAAGCCAGGCAGCCGGTACCGGGGCGTCGGTCACTGGGAATCGGAAGTCTTCGATCCTGAAGGCTGGAAACCGGAATACCCCAATCCAGCCTTCCGGAACGCTAATCCCGACGACCTGTTCTGGGGCGCCAAACAGGTGATGGCGTTCACGGATGAAGAACTGCGGGCGATTGTGGCGGTCGGCGAGTATTCGGACCCGAAAGCCGCGGAGTATATCCACAAACACCTCGTCATCCGGCGGGACAAGATCGGCCGGGCCTTCTTTTCCGGAGTCCTCCCCCTGGACCGATTCAGGATTGAGAACGGCGAATTAGTATTCGAGGATCTGGAGTTGAAGTACGGTTTCGTTCACTCGCGCGCCCACGCCATCGAGTGGGCGCGCTTCGATAACGAAACGGAGCGAAAAACACCGATCCCGGGAGCCGCCTCGACAACACTCCCGGAAATTCCACCCAGCGGTTACGTGGCTGCTCTCATCACAGCGGAGAATCCTGAGAAAACCGTCACCGTCTACGTCCGGAACCGCGACGGGAAGCTCGAGATCGTGGGCATTGAGCGCTCATTCCCGGAACCCGCATTCCCGCGGCAAACGGCAAAGAACTAGGCTGGGTATATGGCGATAAGAATACTAGCTCTGCTTCTCCTCCTCGCCTTTGCGGCCTTCGGCCAGCAGTATTTCGTCTACGTTGGAGATGTTTCCTCCGATTCCGCCGTTCTCGCTTGGGGAACCACATCCGGCAAGAATACGATCGGGCGCAGTTCTCCGCCTCACGGCAAGGCTATTGTCCGCGCGGGAGATCGGCGCATCGAGATCGACGAAAAGAACTGGGTTGAGGTGACCGCTCTCGAACCGGACACCCGGTACCCATTTGAGGTCTCAATCAACGGGAGGGCCGCCGGAAGCGGCGAATTCCACACCCATCCCGTGAAGGCGGAACGGCTTCGTTTCTTTGTCATCGGCGACTTCGGCGACGGAAGCAAGGGCCAGCGAGCCATCGCGGCCGCAATGGCATCCGAGCTAGAAATGCGTCGTGAATCGGATAATCCTGTACGCTTCATTCTCACCACTGGCGACAATGTCTACGGGAAAAAGCTATTTGCTTACAAACTGGGTACCGGATCAAGCGACAAACGGTGGCGGAAGACCTTCTTCGAGCCCTACCAACCGCTGTTGCGCCACGTCCCCTTCTACATCACGCTGGGCAATCACGACGGAAACGAATCGGAAGGGCGAGGTGATCTCGCGGCACAGTTGGACAATTTCTTCTTTCCGGGAAATGAGCCGGCGCGCTGGTACCATTTCAACTACGCGGGCCTCGTGGACTTCTTCGCGCTCGACAGCACGGCGCATACGAAAGAAGGCCCCGAGCGTCCACAATACCTCGCGGACGGCGAGCAGTTCCAATGGCTGAAGGACCGGCTCCCGGAGGCCACGGCGCCGTGGAAGATCGTCTACTACCACAATCCGCCGTTCTCCGCCGGACCGCGGCATGACGGAAAGCTGCGGGACCTGCGACACATTCACGAACTCTGTGTCCAGCACGGGGTCCAGGCGGTATTCAACGGCCATGAGCACAACTTCCAGTTCACTGCCCCCGAGAAGACCGGCGGGATTCAGTACGTCGTGACCGGTTCGGGCGGACAACTTCGGAGTGGCCGCGTCAGCCGCGCCGAGATGGAGGCGGAACACATTGCCGGCTGGACCTCGCAGCATCAGTTTCTGTCAGTGACGATCGAGGGTGGCCGCATGACGATCACGCCCATCGGATCCGAACCGATCCGGCCGGTGAACCCCGCGGGCCAACTCGTCTCCCTGCCGCTCGTCGTGGAACGATAGGCGGGTAAGTCGATCTTCCGGGTTGACCCCGGTGACAAACAGGCCCGGACGATCGTCTCTTCATCCAAGGAGCCGTTTATGAACTGGAGACCTTCAGCCGCCGTGGCCATCTCGGCCATGGCCGGCTTGGCGCTGCTTGTCGCGGCCGCTCCGCCGGATAACAAAGCCCCGCGCCTTATCGAACTGCTTGGGATCGAGCCCGCAATGACCGTGGCCGAAATCGGCGCGGGCAGCGGCGATCTCACCGTGGAGATGGCCCGAATTGTCGGCCCGGCAGGCCGGGTCTACTCAACCGAGGTTTCGGAAAGCAAACTGCGCGGGATCCGCGAAAACGCCGCCGGCGCGGGCCTGGAGAACGTGACCGTGATTGCCGGCGACGCCACCAGCGCAAACCTTCCGCCCGGCTGCTGCGACGCCATCTTCATGGAGACCGTCTACCATCACTTCACCCACCCGGCGGAAATGAACGCCAGCCTCTATGCCGCCACGAAGCCCGGCGGCCGCCTGGCCATAATCGATTTCCCTCCCCGGGGGGGCAGCGTGGATGGGGTGCCGGACAGTCGAGGCGGTCACGGGATGCCGGTGGACCTGCTGATCCGGGAACTCGAGCAGGCTGGCTACCGGCTTGAGAAAAGAATAGACGACTGGCGCGGGCGGGAGTACTGCGTTGTCTTTCGGAAGCCCGCCGGTCCAGAGTCCTAACCGGAACCGTAGGCCGCCACGAATTCCGGCCCGCACAAGCAGAAACCCGCGCTACTTCGCCAGTTTCGTTACCACTGAGAAGTCCTCGAGCGTGGTGATATCGCCGGTGACTTGGTGGGTGGTCACGATCTCGCGCAACAAGCGGCGCATGATCTTGCCGCTGCGGGTCTTCGGCAACCCTTCGGCGAAATGGATCTCGGCCGGCCGGGCAAACTTGCCGATCTCGTGCGCGATCCAGTCCCGGATCTCCTCCACCAGTTTGTCGTAGTCGTAGTTGCCATCCTTCAGCGTGACGAAAGCGCAGACAGCCTGCCCGGTAAGTTCGTCCGGCTTGCCAACCACCGCGGCCTCGGCCACGGCCGGAAACTTCACCAGAGCGCTTTCTAGCTCCATGGTGCTGAGCCGGTGCCCGCTCACGTTCATCACGTCGTCAACACGGCCTTGGATCCAGAAGTAGCCGTCATCGTCTTGTCTGGCCGCGTCCCCGGTGAAGTACTTGCCCCTCACCTGGCTCCAGTACTGCCGCTCAAAGCGCTCCGGATCGCCCCAGATGTTCCGCATCATGCTTGGCCAGGGCCGTTCGATCACGAGGTAGCCGGCCTTGCCGCGCTCGACGGGCTCCCCGGTCATGTCGACGACCTGCGGCAAAACACCGGGTAGAGGTAGCGTCGCCGAACCCGGTTTCAGCGCCGCGGCGCCCGGCAGCGGAGAGATCATGATCGCGCCGGTTTCCGTCTGCCACCAGGTGTCGACGATGGGGCAGCGCTTCTGGCCGATCACCTCGTAATACCACTCCCAGGCGGCCGGGTTGATGGGCTCGCCGACCGAGCCGAGCAGGCGGAGGCTCGAAAGATCGTGCTTCGCCGGCCACTCTTCGCCCTGCTTGAGCAGCGCCCGGATCGCCGTGGGCGAAGTATAGAGGATGTTCACCTTGTATTTCTCGACGAGTTCCCACCAGCGGTCCCAAGCGGGCGTATCCGGCGCGCCCTCGTACATCACCGTCGTGGTTCCCACCGAAAGCGGCCCGTACACGATGTAACTGTGGCCCGTTATCCAGCCGACGTCGGCGGCGCACCAGTAAACATCCTCGTCCTTGATATCGAAGACCCACTTCATGGTCATCGTCACGCCGAGCGTGTAGCCGCCGGTGGTGTGCAGAATGCCCTTCGGCTTGCCGGTGGTCCCCGAAGTGTAGAGAACAAACAGCGGGTGCTCGGAGTCAAGCGGGACAGCATCGCATTCCGGCGGCACTTCCTTCTCGAGTTCATGCCACCAGTGGTCGCGGCCTTCTTTCATCGTGATGTCCGAGCGCGTCCGTTGGTAAACGATCACATCCTTCACCTCGGGGCACTCCTCGAGCGCGTCGTCGACAGCATCCTTTAGCCGGACCTCTTTGCCGCGCCGCCAGCCGCCGTCGGCGGTGATGACCACCGTCGCCCCAAGGTCCTGAATTCGCGTTTTGAGCGCCTCGGCCGAGAAGCCGCCGAACACAACACTGTGAATGATACCGAGGCGGGCGCAAGCGAGCATCGCCACTGGCAGCTCCGGCACCATCGGCATATAGAGAATCGCCCGGTCGCCTTCCTTCAGGCCGCGCTCCTTGAGCACATTCGCGAAACGGCAGACAAGACTGTGAAGGCCGCTGTAGGTGATCTTCCGCTCATCACCCGGCTCGCCCTCCCAGATGATGGCGTACTTGTTGCCGCGCTCGGCCAGATGACGGTCAAGGCAATTGTAGGAAAGGTTGGTCTTGGCGCCGGCGAACCACGTGACGAACGGAGGATGCCACTCGAATGGGTGGTCCCATTTCTGAAACCAGTGGACTTCCTTCTCGGCAAGTTCGCTCCAGAACTCCTCCGGACGCTCCTTCGCACGGTCGTAGAGGGCTTGATACTCCTCCATGCCGGACACACTGGCTCGGGCGGCAAACTCCTCGCTCGGGGGGTAGACTGCTTCGTTGCTCATGTGCGGGTGATCTCCTGTATATTCCCAGTCGGTATTAGGAGAATTCTATCAGAGTAGACGGCTGGCGCTGCTTCGGGCAGAGAGTCCGGCTGGCCGGCGGGGACCTTCGCCGTGTCGCGGGACCGTTATTCTGAGAGTGAATGAGCATCGGAAAAATCCTCATTGTCCTGGGACTGGTTCTGGCGGGCGCTGGGGCGCTGATCCTCCTCGGAGACAAGCTCCCGTTCAAGCTCGGGCGCCTGCCGGGGGACATCGTGATGCGCGGGAAGAGCTCGACCTTCTACTTCCCCCTCATGACCTCCATCCTGCTCAGCGTGATCGGCAGCCTCATTCTCTGGCTTCTGAGCAGGCGGAGCTAGTCCGGTATGAAGCCGCGCTCTGAACCGCCGATGGAAGGAGTGAGACCGAATCTCATGAACTGCCCTAACTGCGGCGCGGCAATGCGACTGGAAAAAGACAGAGAGTACTTCACCTGCGACTACTGCAAATCGCTGCACTTCCCCGCCCCAAATGCCGACGGGATCCGCGTCCTCGGCGAGCCTTCCGAACTCGAATGTCCGCTGTGCTGGGTTCCGCTCGTCCACGCCGCGGCCGGCGGCCAGCGCGTGCTCTATTGCGAACGATGCCGCGGCCTGCTGGCGGCGATGGACGTATTCCTGGTGATGCTCGAAGAACTCCGGGCGGCCCGGCGAAGTGGTTCACAGCCGCGGCCGACCAACTGGGACGAACTGCGGCGCCAGATACTCTGCCCTGAGTGTCAAACCCCGATGCACACCCACCCCTACGCCGGACCGGGCAACGTGGTTATCGACAACTGCCCTCGCTGCCGGCTCAACTGGCTGGATCATGCGGAGTTACGACGCATCACGGCGGCGCCCTGACAAGCCTCTCCTCTCTCCGTGATATAACACCTACGGGAGACAAAGAGATGCGCTTTTCCTTGATTGCCCTCACACTTGCCCTCGTTTTCTGTTCCTGCACCCAGCCGCCGGAACCCACGACGAAGCCTTATGAAATCGATCTCGACGACACCTCGGGCAGCCCGGTGGACATGCGCTTCCTGCTCGAAGCTCCCGCCGGACAGGGCGGGTTCATCACCACCAACGGGCAGGGCCAGCTCGTGAAACCCGGCGGCTCGCGGTTCCGTATATGGGGCGTGAACCTCTCCTTCGAGGGAAACCTGCCGGCCAAGGAGAACGCCGCGCGGTACGCGGACCTGCTCGCCCGCTTCGGCGTCAACTGCATCCGCGTCCACCACTGCGACCGGCCGTGGCCCCGCGGCCTGATTGACGACTCCGGCGGGAACACCCGTGCGCTCCATCCCGAGGCGCTCGAACGCTTCGACTTCTTCGTCAACGAACTCAAGCAGCGCGGCATTTACGTGAATCTCAACCTCAACGTCAGCCGGCCGTTTGTCGAGGGCGACGGGGTGAAGGACGCCGACAAGATCGGCTTCGGCAAGGGACTCACCTACTTCGACCCGGTGCTCATCAAACTCCAGAAGGAATACGCCCAACAGCTCCTCACCCACAAGAACCCGTACACCGGCAGCGAATACCGGAACGAGCCGGCCGTGGTCATTGTCGAAATGGTCAACGAAAACTCGCTCATGGAGTCTTGGGCCCGGGGCCGGCTGATCGGCGAGCAAACCACTCCCACGCGCACCACCTGGACCGACATCCCGCCCAGCTACGCCGAGGATCTTGACCGGCTCTACGCGCAGTATCTCCGCAAGCTGGGCAAAAAACCCGCTCCGCGGCTGAAGCCCGCCGAATTCGCGACCGCGGACAAGGAGCGCTTCCACACCGAAGCCCGTTTCTACATGGGACTCGAAAGAGACTTCTTCACGATGATGCGGGATTATCTCAAGAACGAGCTCGGAGTGCGGCAGTTGCTCGTCGGCACCTCGGCGCATGCCGGGGCGTTCTCTCCCTATCCGCTGCTCGCTTCCACCTCGGTGCTCGACATCGTCGACGGCCACACCTACTGGCAGCACCCGAGCTACGAGCGGGACCCGGCCACCGGCAAGACCCTCTCGTGGACCATCAGAAATACTCCCATGGTGAATGAGCCGCTTAAGTCCACCGTCCAGACACTGTCGCGCAACGCTGTCCTCGGCAAGCCTTATACGGTCAGCGAAGTAAACCATCCATACCCCTCCGAATATGCCTCTGAGGGCATTCCGATCTTGGCCGCCTACGGAGCGCTGCACGATTGGGACGGCATCTTCCTTTACAGCTTCTCCCACGCCCCGCCCCGTAACTGGGATGGCAGGCTGAGCTTCTTCGACATCCGCCACGACCCGGTGAAGATGAGCCAGATGGCCGCCGGCGCGCTCCTGTTCCTGCGCGGCGACGTCGCAAGCGCCAAGACGATTTCAAAACGGTCCTACACCGAAGAGGAGGTGATCGAATCGCTGCGCATGTCCGGTAACGAGGCGCCTATCTTCGACCCCGCCTACGCGCCGGTGCTCCCGCTGATCCATGCGGCGCGCATCAGTTCCTTCAATGCGGAGTCGCCGCCTCAGGAAGCGCCGGTGACGAATCCGATACCCTCGGACACGAATGAGCTGGCGTGGCATCTTTCGGGCGGCGGCAACGGGCTCGTATCCGTTGACGCGCCGCGGTCACAAGGCCTGGTTGGCTTCGTCAAGGAGAACCGGATCGAGACTCTGAACCTGGCGGCCGAAGTTGCGAACGGCTTCTGCGCCCTAACGCTCCACTCGCTCGACGGAGAGCCGATTTCCGAATCGTCGAAGCTGCTGCTCGCCACTGGCTCCCGCGTCGGCATGACCGGCATGGTCTGGAACGAGGAGCGCACCACCGTGACCGAGTCCGGCGAGCCGCCGGCAACGATCGAAACCGTGGTGGGCCGGTTTGTGATCCGCGGCCTGAACGGCGCCGCCGGAGCGACACTGCACCCGCTCGACGGCGCCGGCAAGCCCGCCGGGTCGAAAGAAATGGATTGCAGCGGCGGCGAATGTTCGGTTCGCATCGATGCCGGTGAGGCGACCCCCTGGTATTGGATCGAGGTGGAACGCTAAAGTGACCTTGACCGCGCCCCCGCCACGGCCAACTGAAGTTTGCGTGGCCTCGCCGGCTGCGATTCAATAGTGCCATGCGAACCCTCACCCGCCGTTCTCTCTTCGCCGCGGCCGCCGCCGTTCCGCTTGCGGCCGCTCCGGGCAACAAGATCCGCCTCGGCGCCCCGGTCTTCATCAAATCCGACGATCCCGCGGAACTGGCCCGCGAGCATCGCCGCATGGGCTACTCCGCCGCCTATTGCCCCCAGGCTACGGTCGAAGACACGGCCCGCTGCAAGGCAATTGAAGACGCTTTCCGCAAGGAGAACGTCGCCATCGCCGAGGTCGGAGCGTGGAAAAATATGCTCGATCCCGATCCGGCACAGCGCAAGGCCAACCTCGATTACGTCACTTCGCGCCTGGCGCTGGCCGAGGCCGTGGGTGCGCGCTGCTGCGTCGACATCGCGGGCTCCTACAATCCGGATAGCTGGTTCGGCCCGCACCCGAAGAACTTCTCGCAAGAGTTCTTCGGCGCCACGGTCGAGAACTGCCGTACCGTGATCGATGCCGTCAAACCCGCGCGCACCACTTTCGCCATCGAGGCAATGGGGTGGGCTATCCCGTCGGGCCCGGACGAGTACCTGCGGCTCATCAAGGCCGTCGACCGCAAGGCCTTCGGCTGCCACGTCGATATCTGCAACACCGTCAACAGCCCGAAGCGCTTCTATAACAACGCCGAGTTGACCCGGGAAACGTTCCGCAAGCTCGGCAAGTGGATCGTCTCCTGCCATGCCAAGGACCTCGCCTGGGAAATTGAGATGAACGTCCACTTCCGCGAGGTGATCCCCGGCACTGGCAAGATGGACTACCCCACGATGGTAACCGAGCTCGCCAAGCTGCCCATCGACGCGCCTTTCATGGTAGAGCACCTCAAGGGCGCCGAGCAGTACAAACAAGCCACCGACTACATCAAGAAGGTCTGCGCCGAGTCCGGTGTCGGCCTGATGTAGGGCCGTCAGAAGCCGAGCACGGCCCTACCAAGCAGATAGACGAGCGGCGGTATCACCGCGACTCCGAGCAAATCCAAAGCAATACCGGCGCGAGCCATCTGGGGAATCGTAATCCATCCGCTCGAAAAGACCACCGCGTTCGGCGGAGTCGCCACCGGCAGCATAAAGGCGAACGAGGCCATGATCGTCGTCGGGATCAGAATCAGGTACGGCGCGATGCCCATCTGCAGCGCCGCCTCCGCCAGAACGGGGGACATCATGAGCACCGTCGCGACATTCGACGTCATTTCGGTCAGGAACGTCGAGAGCAGGCATGCCAGCGGGAACACCACCCACAGCGGCGTTCCCCTCAGCCCTGTCAACTGCGTGCCGATCCAGCTTGCCAGACCGGTCCCCTGAATCCCCGCGGCCAGCGCGAAACCTCCGCCAAACAGGATCACGATGCCCCACGGCAGGCCGAGCTGAATCGTCCGCCAGTCCATTATGAAGTACTCCTGTTTCCCCCTCCATTCAACGCCCTTTCCCCTGTTAATCGGGATCAGACAGAGAATCACCCCGATGAAGATCCCGACGGTCGCGTCATGGAGGTATGAGGGGTGTTCGAACAGCCGGGACCAGCCGGGAATCGTGAAATCGCCCACTTGGATAGGCGAGCGGAAGATCCAGAGAAACGCCAGGCAGCAGGACGCCACCAGCACAATCTTCTCCTGGTTGGACATCGGACCCAGCTTCCGCCGTTCCTCCGCGATCACCGGCTGCGTGGCGGTAAATCGGATGCGGTCGACTGAGAGCGGACCTCCGAACCGGCAGAGGTACAGCCAGGCGATCGGCAAAAACACCAATGTCACCGGCACACCCACCAGGCTCCATTCGAGAAATGTGATCGGCGGGTTCTCCGAGAACCGCTCCCCGAGAAAGCCGAGCAGCGCCACGTTCGTCGGGGTTCCGACGATCGTCGCCACCCCGCCGATGCTCGCGGCGTAGGCGATGCCGAGCAGCAGTACGAGGCCGAAGTCGGACCGGATCCGTTCCGCCGTGCGATCGTTGCGTTTTCCGTCCACCAGCGCCGATTCGGCGATCTGCGTCACCACGGCCATTGCAACGGGCAGCATCATCATTGTCGTGGCGGTATTCGAAACCCACATCGACAGGAAGGCCGTGGCGATCATGAAACCAAGCACGAGCCGTTTCGGATTGGTTCCGACCGTGGCGATGGTCGCCAGCGCCGCTCTCCGGTGGAGGTTCCACTTCTCCATCGCCAGCGCGATGATGAAGCCGCCGATGTAAAGGAAGATCAGATGGTTCGCATAGTGCGGCGCCACTTCGGTGGACGGCATGATTCCGAGCAGCGGATAAGCCGCTACCGGAATGAGTGCGGTGACGGAGATGTGACAAGCCTCGGTGATCCACCAGGTTGCCATCAGCGCGACCACCGCCGCCATCCGTTTCGCCTCCGGCGCCATTCCCTCCGGCGCCGGCGCAAGCAGCACCGCCAGGAACAATCCCACCCCCAGAACTATGCCAATCCTTCGCCGGAGCCCGAACCCAATCTCGCTATGCGGCATAAGCGGTTATCCTACTTTATTTCGGTGACAGTCACCACTTTCGCCAATTTCCCTCCTCCATCACCAATGCCGGAAACAGTCATCACGAATTCCCAGTGTCCCCCTCATCCCCACAGCCGGAAGCGCAAGAAAGAGTTTTCGTTAGAATTGGGAGATGTCTCTTGTTGTGGTTGGGTCCGTCGCTTACGACGGCGTTGAGACGCCTCATGGCCGCGTGGAACGCATGTTGGGAGGCGCCTGCACCTATATCTCGCTCGCGGCCAGCTTCTTTACGAAGGTCCATATCGTCGGCGTGGTCGGCGAAGATTTCGCCCAGGAGGATGTCGATCTGCTCGCCGGCCGCGGCATCGATCTCGAGGGCCTCGAACGCGCCCCCGGAAAGACGTTCTTCTGGGCCGGCGTCTATTCCGAAGACATGAATGACCGGACAACAACCAGAACCGATCTAAACGTCTTCGCCGATTTCAACCCCAAGCTGCCGGAATCCTATCGCGATCACCCGTACCTGCTGTTGGGCAACATCCAGCCGGGACTCCAGAAGATCGTCCGTGGCCAGGTCACGAAGCCGGTCGCCGTCGCCGGCGACACGATGAACCTGTGGATCAACACCGCCCGCGACGAGTTGCTCGAAACCATCCGCGATTGGGATATCCTCCTGATCAACGACAGCGAAGCCCAGTTGCTCACCGGCGAAAAGAATCTCAGAAAGGCTGCTGCCGTTCTGCGGGCGATGGGTCCAGGCACGCTGATTGTCAAACGCGGGGAGTATGGAGCCATTCTGTTTCACCGGGACTATCAGTTTGTCGCGCCGGCCTACCTGCTCGATCATGTGTTCGACCCCACCGGCGCCGGCGACTCCTTCGCGGCCGGCTTCATGGGATATCTCGCATCGCGGAACATCGATCCGTCCGATGATTCCCTCGACCCGAAAGAACTGGCCAGGGGCGTGGTCTACGGCTCCGTAATGGGTAGCTTCTGTTGCGAGCAATTTGGCGTGGATCGCTTCCGAACACTAACGCGCGCGGAGATTGATGAACGTTACCGGGAATTCCAGGAGTTCACGTCTTTTTGAGAGCATTGTCGTCGTCTGCCTGCTCGTGGCGCTGAGCGCCGCCGCCGTCACGTGGTTTCTCAACGGCGGTTTTCTGCTCTATTTCGGCGACGCAATGGCCCATCTCAACATTGCGCGGCGCATTGTGGACTCGCGCACGCCGGGCTACCCGCAGATCGGCACGGTCTGGCTGCCGCTGCCGCATCTGCTTGCGCTTCCGCTCGTTGGCAATGACACATTGTGGCGCAGCGGCCTGGCGGGAGCGATCCCCTCCGCGCTCGGATTTGTGCTCGCCGGAGGTTTTCTGTTCGGGGCGGTGCGCCGCGCCCTCGGCAGTTCGGCCGCCGGCATCGTCGCGGTGGCGGTATTCGCACTTAACCCCAACGTCCTGTACATGCAGTCGATCCCAATGACCGAAACCGTCTTCTTCGCCGCGCTCTGCGCCCTCGCCTACTTCACGGTGCGGTTCCGCGAAAACCGGTCAATGGCAGCCGTTGCCGCGGCCGGCGCCGCCGCGCTTGCCGGCACTCTCACCCGCTACGAAGGCTGGTTTCTCATTCCGTTCGTCTGCCTGTTCTTTCTAATCTCCGGCGGGAAGCGCCGCTGGCAGGCGGCGTTTCTGTTTGGCGCGATCGCTTCGCTGGGCCCGCTCTACTGGCTCGCACACAATCTCTGGTACTACGGCGATGCACTGGAGTTCTACCGCGGACCGTGGTCGGCGAAGATGATCTACCAGCGGGCGCTCGACCAGGGCATGAAACCGTACCCGGGCGACGGGGAGTTCCCCATCGCGCTCCGGTATTACCTTGCGGCCGTCCGGCTCAACGCCGGTTGGGCGCTCAGTGTGGCCGGACTGGCCGGATTGGGCGCCGCGCTCTGGATGCGAAAGCTCTGGCCGCTGGCGCTGCTGGCGCTCTCGCCGGTTTTCTATGTCTGGAGCATCTACTCCTCCGGCACACCCATCTTTGTCCCGCACCTATGGCCGGACTCCTACTACAACACCCGCTACGGCCTGGCGGCCGTGCCGCTCCTCGCGGTGGGAACGGCCGCCCTCGTTCGCCTCGCGCCACATCGGTTCCGCATTTGGGCGGGCCTTGCGGCCGTGGCACTGTGCGCTGGGCCGTGGCTTGCTCAGCCGGCGCCCGAAAGCTGGATCACCTGGAAGGAATCCCAAGTGAACTCCGTCCAGCGCCGGGCGTGGACCGCCGAGGCGGCGGCTTACCTTCGCCAGCACTACGAGGGCGGCGGCGTGATTGCCCCTTTCGGCGACGCGACCGGGATCTTTCTCGAAGCCGGGATCCCGCTCCGCGAGATGCTACACAGTGGCAACGCGCCGGAGTTTCAGGCCGCTCTGGCGCGCCCGGATCTCTTCCTGGACGAGGAATGGGCCGTGGCATTCTCGGGCGATGAGATTGCAACTGTATTACTGCGGGCGCAGCGGGACGGCCCCCGGTATGAGTGTGTGAGAATGATAGCTTTGAAGGACGCCCCGGTCGTGGAAATCTATCGCCGGGTGCGGGCCGGACGCCATGATCATCCCCTATACGAAGGCTCACGGAGCGGGAAATGACTTCCTGCTGACGTGGGAGGAGTCCGCTCCGGCAAATGACCGCCCCGCCGCCGCCCGGGCCATCTGCGAGCGCCACACAGGCGTGGGGGCCGACGGATGGTATTTGGTGCGGTCCGGGACTGCGGGCTGTGACGCCGCCATCCACCTCTACAACTCCGACGGCAGCGAGGCCGAACTCTCGGGTAACGGGACCCGCTGCGTGGCGGCAATGCTGCTTCACTCCGGACGCGCCGGCGAGCGCCTCCGCCTCCTCACGGGCGCCGGCCCGCGCGAGCTGCGGTTGCTCGAACGCCACGGTACCGCGTTCGTTTTCGAGATGGCCATGGGTACGCCCGTCGTCAACGAGAACGAAATCAGGACCAGAATTCCGCTGGCCGCTGGGGAGCGGGAAGTGACAGTGCTCAGCGTCGGGAACCCGCAGTGCGCTGTCTTCGTCGATGAGTTTCCCCTGGACTGGCTGTCCGTGGCGGCCGAGATAGAGGGGCATCCCCAGTTCCCAAAACGCACCAACGTGTCTTTCGTCAAGGTGATTGACAGCCACAACATCGAGGCACGCTTCTACGAGCGAGGAGCCGGCGAAACGCAGTCCTCGGGGACCGGATCGATGGGAGCGGCGGTGAGCGCCATCGTGCGGAAAGCGGCCAGGAGTCCGGTGACGGTGCAGACCGCCGCGGGACCCCTTGCCATCCGGTGGGATGATGAAGTGTATGTCACAGGACCGGCGGCAATAGTCGCCCAAGGAGAATTCTACTGGTGAGCAACGCAAAGCAGCAGGAAATCACTGACAAGATCGTACAGCGCACGGCGCGGGTCGGCGTAATCGGCATGGGATATGTCGGTTTGCCGCTGGCCGTCGAGTTCGCCGGCGCCGGCTTCAATGTCACCGGCATCGATGTCAACGAGTGGAAAGTGGACGAGGTGAACGCCGGCCGGTCGTATGTGGGGGATGTCGCGACCGCCAAGCTCGCACCGCTAGTCGATTCCGGCAAAGTCCGGGCCACTACTAGCTTCGCGGCGATCGCGGAACTCGACACCGTCAATATTTGCGTGCCGACGCCGCTGCGCAAAACGAAAGATCCGGACATGAGCTTCGTGTCCGATGCATGCCACGAAATCGCCGCGCATATCCACCCCGGAATGCTGATTATTCTGGAATCCACAACCTATCCCGGAACGACAGACGAATTCGTCCTGCCCATGATCGAAGAGTCCGGCCTAAAGGTGGGCGAAGACTTCTTCCTCTGCTTCTCGCCCGAGCGCGTGGATCCCGGAAACCCGAAATACCAGACGGTGAACATTCCGAAGGTGGTGGGCGGAGTCACGGCGGCTTGCACGGAGGTAGGCGCGAAGTTCTATGCCCAGGCGCTCGAAACTGTCGTGCCGGTAAGTTCCACCCAAGTGGCCGAAATGGTGAAGCTGCTCGAGAACACATTCCGGATGATCAATATCGGCCTCGTGAACGAGATGGCGCTGATGTGCGACCGGATCGGTATTAACGTCTGGGAAGTGATCGACGCAGCGGCGACAAAGCCGTTCGGCTTCATGCCGTTCTATCCGGGGCCGGGGTTGGGAGGACACTGTATTCCCATTGACCCCTTCTACCTTTCGTGGAAAACGAAACAGGCCGGCATTGAAGCGCGGTTCATCGAACTGGCGGGCTACATCAACGGACAGATGCCGCTGTTCGCGGTGGAGAAGATCCAGAACGCGCTCAACGACGTTGCGAAACCGTTGAAGGGCTCTCACATCCACATACTCGGGATGGCTTACAAGCGGGATATCGACGACGTGCGCGAGTCGCCGGCGCTGGACATAGCTTTGCTGCTGCGGCGGCGCGGGGCGCGGGTGACCTACTCCGATCCTCACGTTCCCAAGGTGAAGCTGGACACGGTCGAGATGGAATCGAGCGATTTGCTGGAAATGTCCGAAACAGCGGACTGCGTCGTCATTCTGACCGATCACTCGAACGTGGACTACGGGTCGGTGCTCGCTAAGGCGCGCCTCATAGTAGACACCCGCAACGCGCTGCGCGGCCACGACGACCCGAAGATTGTGCGGCTGTAAGCGAAGCGAATTCGCCTTCCCGTCTGAAAAACCGGGCGTGACCGCGAGCGGCGCCAATGCCGGGCCGGCACGCCCTACCGGACGCCCAGGAGACTCGCCCGGTCGAGCCGTTCGCCCTTGAAGAACACATCCGAGATCCGTTCGGTGGCGGCGATGTTCTCCAGGGGATTACCGTCGACGATCAGGAACGTCGCTTCATAACCCGGCTGGATGAGGCCGATCCGGTCCTGCGCGCGAAGCATCTTGGCGGCGTCGTGAGTCGCCGCTTGAAGGGCTGCGGAAGGCGGCAGTCCGGCTTCGACCCAAAGCTGCAGTTCCCGGTGGATAGCCGGCCCGTGCGGCAGCATGGGGTTGCCGGACCCGGCGCCGGCAATCACGATCCCTCCGGATTGATGGACGCGCCGCACATCGGCTTTGGCGATCTCGAGACCCGCCGCGACCGGAACACGCCCCCCGTGAGCGCGGAAAGCCTCCCTCGTCGCTTCGATCATCCCCCGCGGGGCCACCTGCTCCACGAGGGAACGCGAGAGGAGGCGGAAATCGCCGCTCGCAAACTGCAAGGACGCCTCGACAGCGCTCAGCGCCGGGCTGTAGACAACCCCCGCTGCCGTGAGCTTCGCGATCAGATCATCCGGAAAAGGTTCATGTGAGAATCCCCGTTCTATCCCCGCAACGCCGGCGGCGATGGCGTCCGCGACGTCGCGGGCGTCGCCGGCATGAATCACGAACGGAAGATGCTGCGCCCGGGACTCGGCCGCTACCGCCTCCAGAACAGCCGCGTCCATGCCGTTGAAGGCCAGCCCGCCGCTCCCGCCTTCGAGCGTCGCCTTAATGCCGTCCACGCCCTGAGCCGCAAGCGCGCGCACCATCTGCCGCGCCTCCTCCGGGCTGGCCGGCAGCCGGAGGGACTCGCGCGCGGCCGCCTGGCGAAGAACCTCAGGAGCTTCAGCGAAGCGCTCGGCCCCATGGCCGCCCTGAGGGCTTAACAGCGGACCGCAAACGAACAGTTCGGCGCCCAACAGCGTCCCGCGGCGAATGCGCTCGCGGAGTTCGAGCGTCCTCTCGAGTTCGTCGCCGGCGCTCTTCACCGCCGTCACGCCGCAATAAAGGTAGGCGCCGAGCGCCCGCTGCATTGACCGCGCGAGATCGAATCCAGCGGCATTCGGCGGAATCCCGCCGGGCGCGCTGAGGTGAATGGTGCTGTCGATGAGGCCGGGCAGAACGGTCTTGCCGGCCGCTTCCACCGCCTCCGCGTTCAACGATGAGGGATCCGGTGCGGGCCCTTCGTAGATCTCCGCGATCCTGCCTCCCTTCACCAAAAGGCCTCCAGACTCGATCACCCTGCCGTCGCCAACGAAAACGCGGGCTCCGCGAATCAGGCGCGTCCGGTTGCGGCGGATTTCGCGCTCCAAAGCCAGGGACTCCTTGATATTCTCCTGGCTGTAGGCCTGGTACAAACCGAGTGCGATGAACGGTAACCCGACCACCAGCAACCAGAGCTTCGCCCTCGCCGGCAGCACTTCCTCCTTCTCCCAACGGAAAATCTTCATCGAAATGAACGTCGCGACGGCCGTGCTGAGCAGCAACGCCACCACCGGCGTGAGGTTCGTTGCGACGCTCTCGCCGCGGACCATCACCCGCTCCATCCCGCTATGGAGATAGGACGCAGGCAGAAATTGGGAAAGGATTTGCGCCCAGTCCGGAAGCATGCTCACCGGAAACGTGGCGCCGCTCAAAAACAACATCGGCATGTAGAGGAGTTGGATGACGATGTTTGATTCAGCCGTTGAATTCACGACGGAGGCGACGATCAGGCCGATCGCCCGCATCGCGCATGCCCCCACGCTCAGCAGTAGCAGCAGCGAAGGCCACTGCGCGGGAAACTCGAGACCCCAGAGAAAATGGGCCAGCCCGAGCACGAGAAAGATCACCGGCATGTACAGAAGCCAACCGGTGAAAATGGAAGCAACCAGGATCGGCGCCGGCGATATCGGCGTCACTTTGTAGCGCCGCAGGATGTCCGTTTCGCGCTCCACCACCGCGCGCATGCCGGCCCCGAACAGCCCGTTGCCCAGCACGCCGATCACCAGCACCATCGAGACCACCCGTACGCCCACCCCGCCGAGCGAAGCGTCCATCATCTGCCCGAACGCGAAAAAGAAGATAAGCGGAAACAGGAAGTTGAAGAACATCACCACCCGCTCGCGGACCGCAAGCTTGAGATTGATCTCAATCAGTGAAAGATAGCCCTTCATTCGCGCAGTTTCTTACCCGTTAATTCGATAAATACGTCTTCGAGCGTGGGGCGTTTCAAGTGGATATCAGTCAGCTCGATGCCCTGTTGGTCGATCCACTTCACCAATTCCACCAGCGCGGGGGCCGGACGGGCGGCGGTCGCGGCGACCGAGCGGCCGTCTTCCGACACAAACACCTTCGCGCCGTCATGCATCGCGGGAGGCTCGCGACGGACCAGCGGCTCCGCGCAACTGATTTCAATCCGCGAACTGCCCACGGTCTGCGAACGGATCTCGCCGGGACTACCGTACGCAATGATCCGCCCCTCGTCGATGATGGCTACCCGGTCGCAAAGCCGCTCCGCCTCTTCGATGTAATGGGTCGTCAGCAGAACAGTGCGGTTCTCGCTTCTGAGTTCCTCGATGAGTTTGTGGATCTCCAGGCGGACCTGCGGATCGAGACCGGTGGTCGGCTCGTCCAGAAATACCAGTTGCGGATCGTTGATCAGCGCCATCGCCAGCGCCAGCCGCTGCTTCTGGCCCCCGGACAGCTTCGCGTAGTAGGAGTGCCGTTTCCCGGTTAGTTGAAGACGCCCGAGCAGCCGGTTCCCATCCACGGTCCGAGAATAGAACGAGCCGAATACCTTGAGCGCTTCGCTAACCGTGATCTTGTCCGGAAGGTTCGTGGCCTGGAGGCAGACCCCGATGCGGTCCTTGAGCGAACGGATCTGCACCTGGGGATCAAAACCCAACACCTTCACCTCGCCGCCCGAGCGTTCGCGGATACCCTCGAGGATCTCGACCGTCGTCGTCTTCCCCGCCCCGTTCGGACCGAGCAGCCCGAACACCTCCCCCTCCCGTACCTCGAAATCAATGTCGCGGACGGCTGGCACATCGCCGTAGTTCTTCCACAGACCTTTGACGGCGATGGCGGTTTCCGATGTCATGAACGGGCGCCGGAGCGGCGCTCACCAACCTACTGGCCGGCGAGTACCTTGATACATGCGACGCAGAATGCTGGCAGATCGTCCGGCTTGCGAGAGGTGACCAGGTTGCGGTCAACAACCACCTCCTGGTCTGTCCAGTTGGCTCCGGCGTTGATCACGTCGTCCTTGATGGCAAAGAAAGAGGTCGCCTGGCGGCCCTTCAGCATGCCGTGCGCCGAGCAGAGCACCCAGGCGCCGTGGCAGATCGAGGCCACCATTTTGCCGGCCTTGTCCATGTCAGCGACGAACTGGTTCGCTTCCGCGTAGCGCCGGATCTTGTCCGGCGCAAAGCCTCCTGGAACCACCACGCCATCAAAATTGGCCACATCAAGACTGCGGTAATCCACGTCAGCCTTGGCAGGATAGCCGAGCTTGCTCTTGTACGTTGCGCCTGCTTCGGCTCCAACGAGGACAACCTCCGCGCCCGCCTCCTGGAGCCGGTAATACGGTACCCAAACTTCCATCTCCTGGTAAACATCGTCGACCAGAATCGCGACTTTCTTGCCCGTTAGTTCCATAGGTTCATTGTAGAGGAAGGCCGCGCGGACCACATTGCTAGAAGCGGAAAACCGCGCCTACGCTAGCCTCGCCCTGGTGCATGAAGTGATCGTTCGAGACGACCCAGCAGTATCCCCACCAATTGCACCAGACGCCTCCCGGAGTCGAGAAGAGATAGGTCGGCGCCCAGCGCGCCTGCGCCCGGAGGCCCAGATTCCGGGAAAACCAGTATTTCACCCCGCCCCCCGCGGTGAAGGCGAATTTGGTCTCCGACGACCCCGACGCCGAGCCCCGCGTCGCGCCGAGGCCAAACAGAATAAATGGCCGCAGCTTCGCGTCCGGGTCCCGCAGGTTCACGAGGATGTTGCCGAGGAACTGGTCGAGCTTCGCGTTCGCGTTCGGAGAAAGCTGGCCCCCGTCCACGAATTGGGCGGCGGCGTCCGCGTACTGGCGGCTCCACATGAATTCCACGCCCAATTGTTCCGACACGTTGTATCCGGCCGAGACGCCGCCCGCCACTCCCGCGTCAAACTTGATCTCGTCAACGTCGCCGTCGGGGATCGCTTCCTCCGAGCTCACCGGGATGCTCCCGCCGAATCGGTAGCCGAGAAACGGCGAAATCTCCACCTTCTGCGCGGCAAGCGGTGCCGCGAGACAAAACAGCAGCCAGAATCCTGAGCCGGCTCCGCTGAGCATGGTGATTCTCCCTTCACCATTCAGATGCCCGCCACCCGGAAAAATTTCCGCAATCGTTTCGGCCGGCGTCTTACCGGCGGCCCGGCATCGGGTAGTCGCTGCGCCCAGCTTCGGCGTCGTTCATGCCCCTCGGCAGCGTGCTCTGCCATTCGAGAACGGCCGCCGCAAGCCGCGAGACGATTTCCTGGTTCTCTGCAGCGACGTTGTTCATTTCTCGTGGATCGGCAGGTATGTCGTAAAGCTCGACCCGGCTACGGTCCGGATTGAGAAGCAGCTTCCACCGCCCGTCACGCACGGCGAGCATGGGGCTCATGTTGAACACATGGCCGAAAATGCGGAACCGCCACTCCCAGAAGAGCGGCTGCTCGCGCGGAGCGGGTTGGCCGGACAGCGCCGGCCCGCGATCCTCCCCGTCCAGTCTGTGCCCCGCGGGTATCGCCGCTCCGGCGAGCTTCGCCAGGGTGGGAACCAGGTCAACCGCGCTTACCACGGATTCCTCGTCTACTCGCCCAGACGGCACGCGCCCCGGCCAGCGCACGATGAAGGGCGTCCGGACACCGCCCTCGTACAGGCTGCGCTTGCGCCCGCGCAACGGACCCGGTGAGCCGACGCCGCTATGGTTCGCGTTGGCAATGTGTATCTCCTCTGGGCCGTTATCGCTCGAGAACAGGATCAGCGTCCGCTCTTTCAAGCCAAGATCGTCGATCGCCGTAATCAACCGGCCCACCTGCGCGTCAAGATCGGACACCGTGCCGAAATAGATCGGCGACGCCCCCGTATGCCGCACCCCCCTCGGCCCGAAGCGCATATACGGAGCCATCTGCTCCTCCGTGGGGTTCAGCGTGGCATGCGGAATCAGCGTCCAGACGTTCACGTAGAACGGCCGGCTCTTGTTCTCGCGAATGAAATCGATCGCCTCGTCAACGAACAAGCGGGTCGACTTCGCGCGAAAGTAGGAAGCTCCCTCGTCCTCCCACCCCGGCCCGTTCGAGTTGACGGTGCGGTGGCGTTCAATCCCGTATGCTCCCGGATCCGGCGCACCCTCGCCGCCGCCCAGATGCCACTTCCCGAAGTGGGCGGTTGCGTAGCCGGCATCCCTCAAAATTCGCGGCAGCGCGGGAACGGAAGCGTCAAGCCAGTTCGGCATATCCCGCCGGCGGTTCTGCTCGTGCGTGGCGAAATGACCGTGGACGCCGTGCCGGGCCGGAAACTGCCCCGTCATCACTGCCGCCCGGCTTGGTGAACAGACGCCCGAGTTCACGTAAAACTGCGAGAACAGGGTCCCCTCGGCCGCCATGTTGTCGAGATGAGGCGTTTGAATGCGCTGGTTCCCGTAGACTCCAAGGTCGCCCCAACCGAGGTCATCGGCGAAGATGAACACGATATTCGGCCGCGGAGCGGCGCTTCCGCTGCAGCAAAACAACGCGAAGAACAAAAGACGTCCAAAGGATTTCCGGCTGAACATGGCGGACCTATTGTATCCTTAGCCCGATGGGGAAACCGAAGATTGCCGCTTACGGTGAATGGGAATCACCGATCACGACCGACATGATGACCGCCGCCAGCGTCCGCCTGGGCGCGGTGGCGATTGATGGCGAAAATATCTATTGGCTGGAAGGACGGCCGCTCGAAGGAGGCCGCTACACGCTCGTGCGGCGTTCGCCGGACGGCGCCACACACGACGTGACACCCACGCCCTTCAACGTCCGCACCCGCGCCCACGAATACGGAGGCGGAGCGTTCCACATCGCCGATCACCACATCTGGTTCACCAATTTCGACGACCAGCGGATCTACCATATCGCTCCCGGCGGGCAGCCGCGCGCCATCACCGCCGCCGCCGATTGCCGCTATGCGGATCTCACCCTTGATGCCCCCCGGAACCGGCTGATCTGCGTGCGGGAAAACCATGAGGGGCCCGGTGAGCCGGTGAACGAGATCGTCGCCGTGAGCCTCGAAGACGGCTCCACTTCTGTCCTCGCCGGAGGACACGACTTCTGTTCCACGCCGGCGCTCGACCAGGAGTACCGCATGCTCGCCTGGCTCACCTGGGATCACCCCAACATGCCGTGGGACGAAACCGAGCTCTGGGTCGCCGCGATCGGCGCCGGCGGCGCCCTCGAAGAGCCGCGCAAAATCGCCGGCGGCTATGGCAACTCCATCTTCCAGCCGGCATGGTCGCCCTCCGGCGGCTTGTACTTCGTCGCGGATCCGCGCGGCTGGTGGAACCCGTACCGCTGGGATGGCGATCGCGCCTGGTGCATCTGCAAGAAAGAAGCCGAATTTGCTCTCCCGCAATGGCTCTTCGGCATGCGCACCTACGGCTGCGACATCGACGGGCGGATCATCACCGCCTACTGCGAGGAAGGCATCTGGCGGCTCGGCATGATCGACCCCTCCGCCGGCGTGCTCGAACGTCTCCCCGTCGAGCACACCGAGATCGCCGATGTCGCCGTCAGCGGCCGGGAAGTGGTCTTCACCGGAAGTTCCCGTCACCGCCCGGAAGAGGTGGTCCGCCTGAATCTCGACACGGGCGGCAAAGACGTGCTTCGCTCCTCGCTCACCGCCGAAATCGATCCCGAATCGATCTCCGTGGGACGCCCGCTCGAATTCCCCACCACCGGCGGCGAAGTCGCGCACGGCTTCTTCTATCCCCCGAAAAGCGCGGTCTTCGAGGCGCCGAAGAGAACTCGCCCCCCGCTCATCGTCATGAGCCACGGCGGTCCCACCGCGGCCACCGGAAACGGCTATCAGTTGAAGATCCAGTACTGGACAACCCGCGGCTTCGCCGTGCTCGACGTGAACTATCGCGGCAGCACCGGCTACGGCCGCGCCTACCGGAACCTGCTCAAGGGTAACTGGGGCCTCGCCGACGTGGACGACTGCGTCTCCGGCGCGATCTTCCTCGTCGGCGCCGCCCGCGCTGACCAGCAGCGGCTCGCCATCCGCGGCGGCAGCGCCGGAGGCTACTGCACCCTCGCCGCCCTCGCCTTTCGCGATTACTTCAAGGCAGGCGCCAGCTACTACGGGGTTGGCGATCTGGAAGCGCTCGTGCGCGACACCCACAAGTTTGAGTCCCGCTACCTCGACGGGCTGGTTGGACCGTATCCCCAAAAAAGGGATCTCTACCGCGAACGCTCCCCCGTTCACCACGTCGGCCGGCTCTCCTGCCCGGTGATCTTCTTTCAAGGCCTCGACGACAAGATCGTCCCGCCGAACCAGGCCGAAGAGATGGTGGCGGCCCTGCGCGCCAAGGGCCTGCCGGTCGCCTACCTCGCCTTCGAAGGCGAACAGCACGGCTTCCGCCGGGCGGAGACAATCAAACGCACCCTGGAGGCGGAACTCTACTTCTACGGCAGAATCTTCGGCTTCAACCCCGCCGGCGGTCTCGATCCGGTGGACATTGAAAATTTGTGATCGGACGCGACATCCCGGACTCTCTCCGCAATCGCATCGAGCAGCAGGCCGAGCGCCAGCGGCAGTTGCGCGAGATGCACCGCCGCCGCAACGAGGAGCAGGAAGAACAGGAGGAGCGGCGGCGGGAGGAACAAGAGCGGCGCCGGCGCGAAGAGCGGGATGAATAGTGCTCCACAGACATACTTTTGGCAGAGTGTAACCCTGCGGACCACTGTTGACATCCCGGATCCGCTCTACCGAGAACTCAACGAAAAAGCGGCCCAGGAGAGAACTACGGTGACGATGATCATCCTCCGCGGAGTAGAGGGACAACTCCGGCCCAAAAGAAGTCTTGCCAAACTTCCGGTCAAGTCAGAGTTGTTGCAAGGCTGATCTCCCGCGCGTCAATCCCGCCCTTCAAAACGGTCGCGCCCGGCGGCGAGCGCTTGCATCTTGGCGTCGGCGACGCTGCGCTGGAGCATCCAGAAGCCGCAGTCGGGGTGAACATAATGGATCGCCTCCGCGCCGAGGAGGGTTGCGGCATGGTCGATCCGGCGGGCGATCAGGTCGGGCGTCTCGATCTCGTTGTCCTTAATGTCGACCACCCCGAGGCCGAGGCCGATTTCCGGCTTCAGCGCCTTAAACGCCACCAGTTCGTCGTAGCCGCGCCGGGCGAATTCGAGCACCACGTGATCGGTATGCAGCCCGTTCAAAAAGGGCATGAGACTCTTCCAAAAACCACGCTGCACTGTTTGGCCGCCGTAATTCCCGAAACAAATGTGAATGGCTCGCGTGCCGGTGATCCCGTCGAGAACGTGATTGATCGCCCGCAGCGCCCATTCGGCATCCTCGGGGTGGCCGCTGATGTTGGCTTCGTCGATCTGCACCACGTCGGCGGGGATCCGTGCAAGCTGGCCTCGCAGCACGCCGGCAATCGCCATGGCGAGCTTCTCCCGGTCGCCGTAGTGGCGGTCGGTGAGCACCTTGGCCAGCATATGGGGGCCCGTGCAGGTGAACTTGAGCCGCGCGGCGGTCAACGGACGTATGAATTCGAAATCCCGCGGCAGGTTCAGCGTGCCTTCGCCTATCTCGCCCACCACGATGCCCGCCGGCGCCGTCCGGTACGAGACGCCGGCGTCCGCGCGAAACTGCTCGATGTCGGAAATCGAAAAACGCGTCTTCACCCCGTCCAGGCGGCTGACGAAGTAGTCGATCATCCCGTTGGTCTCCGGGTGGCCCGGGTCGAAGCGGTTCAGCTCGCCGTCGGCGACGACATCGATCCCCGCCAACTCCTGGGTCTTTAGCGCCACCATGATCGCGTCGCGAAGGGTGACGCGGCTCGTGTCTCCGGGCAGCCAGTGGGGTACGGGGTAACTTCCCACAACCGTGGTCTGGATAGCCATAAGAATTCATTGTATAGTGCGGGTAGTGAGGAAACCGCGCGGCGGGCGCGTGGAGAACAATTTTGCGGGAGGGTCGGCATGGCTGTGCGGGGCATTGGAGTCCTGCTGCTTCAGCTCGTCTTCGTGACTGCGTGGGCGCGGACCGGCGTGGAACTTGCCGGCCGCATCGCCAACGAGAATGGAGCGCCCATTCCCGGCGCCCGGCTTCTCGTGCGCGAACCCGGCAAAACGGAGTCGCTGGCCGTCGCCTACACCAGTCCGGAGGGTGAATTCTCGCTACGAATCCCGACCGCCGGCGAATATCGCATCGACGTCCAAAGTCGCGGCCACTTTCCCCTCCTCGATCAGGCGCTGGCGCTCGCCCCCGGCCGCACAGAAGCCGATTTCACGCTTACCCGATCCCGCGAAGTGCTCGAGTCCGTCGAGGTCGTGGCCACCTCACCTCCCATCAACATGGAGACCGCCCAGAGCGCGGATACGGTGACCGGAACGGAGTTGCTAAACATCCCCTATACACGCTCCAACAATCTCAAGAATGCTCTGCGCGTAATGCCCGGAGTGCTCCCCGATGGAAGGGGAAACCTCCACATCAACGGCGGCAAGGAAGAACAGACGCTCTATACGCTGAACGGCTTCAATGTCTCGGATCCTCTCACCGGGCGATTCGACACACGCCTCAGCGTGGAATCCGTCCAAACCGTGGATATCTCCAGCGGACTCGCATCGGCCGAGCACGGCAAGAGTTCGGCCGGCGTACTCGCCGTCAACACGAAAACCGGCGACGACAAGCTGCGCTACTCGGCCACGAACTTCTTTCCCGGCGTGGAGTTCCGCAAGGGCCTCTACATCGGCAACTGGTCGCCCCGCGGCAACATCTCCGGTCCCATCAAGAAAGGGCGCGCATGGTTCGCGAACTCCTTTGACGCGGTCTACCTCAAAACCATCGTCGACGAGCTGCCAAAGGGCGAGGACCGCACGAACAGTTGGCTCATCGGCAACCATTTCAACACCCAGGTGAATCTCACCCCCTCGAACATCCTCTATGCCGGCTTCCTGTTGAACATCTACACCGCGCCCCGCTACGGCCTCGGCGTCCTCGACCCGCGCGAGACAACCGTGGACCGCCGGTCCCGCCAGTGGTTCTTCCACGTGAAGGACCAAATGTACCTCCCGAACCGGGTCCTGGTGGAGGTGGGCTACGCCGCCAACCGCACCTTCGGCCGGGAGATTCCCCAAGGGCAGGACCTCTACCAGCTCACGCCCGAGGGCCGGCGCGGCAACTACTTCCTGGACGCCACCAGGACATCCTCGCGGGACCAGGCCCTCGTCAACGCGTTTCTCCCCGAGTTCCAGTTGTTGGGAGAGCATCGGATCAAGGCCGGCCTGGATCTCAACCGCCTCAGCTACTGGCAGGAGGCCCGGCGCACCGGATTCGAGAGCTACAGCGCCGATTTCATCCGCACCCGGTCGACGGTGTTCCGCGGCAGTGGGCGCGCCGAACTCGTGAATTACGAAACCTCGCTCTACCTGCTCGACTCCTGGAAACCGCATCCGCGCCTGCTGGTAGAACTCGGCCTCCGTGGCGATTGGGATCAAATTCTGCACTACTGGAACGCATCGCCCCGCCTCGGCGCCGCTTGGCAGCCGCCGGGACTCGACCGGACCAAGATCTCCGGCGGATTCGGTCTGATGTACGACGCCACGAACCTGCGCGTCTTCACGCGACCACTGGATCAGTACGCCCTCACTACCTACTACGATGAGCACGGCCAAGCGGAGCGGGGTCCCGCTCTGACGGCCTTCACGATTCAGAACCCCCGGCCGGCGCGGCCCCGCTACCGGAACTGGACAGCCGGCATCGAGCAGGAATTCGGCGCCGGAATCCAGGGCCGTCTCGAATACCTGCGGAGAAGCGGCCGCTACGGGTTCACTTACGCCAACGTAATCGACGCTCCAGGCAAGCTGGCTCTTCCCTTCCAGCGGCGCTTCGAGGCCGATGAATACGATGCCGTCTACCGCTTGACGAACGGCCGCGGCGACAGCTACGCCCACTTCCGCGTCACCGTCCGCCAGGCGATTCAGCGCAAGTATGAGTGGCTGCTCAGCTACACCCGTTCCAGCGCGCGATCAAACGCCGTCGTTGATGCGGACATCGATGAGCCGGTCATCGTCTACGACAACGCCGGCCCCATGCCCTGGGACGCTCCGAATCGATTCGTAAGCTGGGGTTACTTGCCCACCTTCTGGAAAAGCTGGGCGTTCGCCTACCTCGCCGAGTACAGAAGCGGCTTCCCCTATTCAATCGTCAACGAGTTCGGGCGCGTCGAGGGCCAGGTGAACTCACTCCGCTTTCCCTCTTACTTCCAGTTGAACCTGCATCTGGAGCGGCGGTTCTCGCTCAAGAACCATCTGTGGGCGTTCCGGGCAGGTTGCAATAACGCCACGAATCGCAGTAATCCTACGGTTGTGAATAATCACGTTGGATCCGCGAACTTCCTGCAGTTTTATGGCGGCTCTGACCGCTCCTTCAACTTCCGCCTCCGCTGGCTCGGCAGGACGGGCAAATGAAGCGGGCGGCTCCCCTGCTCGTTCTGGCGGCCGCCGCTGTCTGCGCCGAGCCTCCTGGCGGCTTTCGCCATCACGTCATCGCCGATGACCTGACCGCCGGCTACCAGGTGCTCGCGCTGGACATGGACCGCGACGGAGATCCCGACCTCGTCGCCCTCGCCAGCCGCATGAACGAGTTGGTCTGGTTCGAGAACCCAAGCTGGAATCGGCATATCCTGTCCGATGGCCGCAGCCGGATGATCAACCTCGCCTCCTGCGGCGTCGATGCCGAAGGCTATCCCGTATTCGTTCTGGCCGAGGAGTTTGAGAACACGGCGTCCGCGAGCAAGGGGACCGTTCTGCTCCTCGAGCATGACGGCGCCGGCGGCCAATGGAAGGCCCGGGAGATCGACCATTTGCCCACGTCTCACCGGATTCGCTGCGCGGATTTCGACGGCTCCGGACGGCGGGTCTACGTCAACGCCCCGCTGATCGGCGAGAAATCCCTGGCGCCGGACTTTCGCGATCCGGTCCCGCTCGTCTACTACCGCCCCGGCGAATGGAAGCGCCGGCTGATCGGCGCGGAAAACCACGGCGTCATGCACGGCATTCACGTGATCGATTGGGAGGGCGACGGCCGGGACGAAATCCTCACCGCCAGCTTCGAAGGCATTCACCTCTATGACTGGGATGGAGGAATCTGGAGCCGCTCTGAAGTTGCCAAGGGCGACCCGTCGCCGTGGCCCAAAAGCGGATCGAGCGACCTCGCGGTCGGAAACCTCGGCGGGACTCGCTTCATCGCCTCCATCGAGCCATGGCACGGCAACAAGGTCGCCATCTATACCTCTGCCGGCGGCCGGTGGCAGCGAACGGTGATCGAGGACGGCTTCACCGACGGCCATACCGTGGTGACAGCGGATCTCAACGGCGACGGCCGGGATGAAGTGATCGCCGGGCACCGGGGGGCGGGCGGCGGCATTTATGTCTTCGAAGCTGACGGCAACAGCGGCCGGGAGTGGACACGCCATCCGCTCGACGTGGGCGCGGTCGCCGCCGCGGCCTGCGATATCGCCCGCTTCACCGGGGACGGGTTGCCCGCCATCGCCTGCATTGGCTCAGCCACGGCCAATCTGAAGCTCTACGAGCAGCTTGCCGACCCGCCCGCTCAATAGCGTTAAAATCTTAATTTGCCGCAAATTCGCGCTACCGTCGTGATTCCGACGCTGACCGCTGGAGAGAAGCTTGCGGCGTGCGTCCGGTCGCTCGAGCGGCAGACAGTCCGGGATTTCGAGATCGTCATCGTCGACAACAGCGGAAACGGCCTCGCGCGTTCTTCGGGCGTCGCTGGCGATGCCGGCGCCGTGATCGAGAACGAGACGAACGCGGGGTTCGGAGCCGCCATCAACCAGGGAGCGGCCGGCCGCGGCACTCCGTTCGTCGCTTCGCTGAATGACGATGCGGTGGCCGCGCCCGAGTGGCTGGAACGACTGCTGGCCGCGGCTGGCGAGGACGAACGCATTGGCATGTGCGCCTCCCGGGTGATGCTGGCCGGCGCCGGGCGGCTCGACTCCGCCGGAATGCTCATCTGCGGGGACGGCACTAGCAAGCAGCGCGGCCAGGGATTGGAGCCGGACGCGGTGGGCGGCAGCGGCGAAGCTCTGTTTCCCAGCGGCTCGGCCGCCCTCTACCGGCGGGCGATGCTCGAGGAGATCGGCGGTTTCGACGAGAGGTTTTTCTTGTATTGCGAAGACACCGACGTGGGTTTGAGGGGCCGCTGGGCCGGCTGGAAATGCCGTTACGTCGCCGGCGCGGTGGTGGAGCACTTCTACTCGCAGTCCGCCGGCCGCGCTTCCCCGCTCAAAGCCTATTTCGTCGAACGGAACCGGCTCTTCGTGGTCGCCAAGAACTTTCCGGCTTCCCTTCTCTGGCGAGCGCCGTTCATCGCGCTCGCCCGCTACTTCTGGCACGCGGACGCGATCCTGCGCGGCCAGGGAGCGGCGGCTGAGTTTCAGCGCGGTGGCAACAACCCGCTGGCGCTTCCGTGGTTCGTCCTGCGGGCCCACGGTGCGCTCCTGGCGGCGCTGCCGTGGCTGTGGAACGAGCGCCGCTCGATCCGCGGGCGGGCCCACATTTCGGCGCCGGAGTTTCGCGCTCTGCTCGCGCGCCATTCCATCGGACCGAGGGAGGTGGCGTCGCTGTGAACACGCTGGCCCAAGCCGGCTCGCTGCTGATCATCGTCCCGGCGTACAACGAAGAGGCGGCGATCGGCGATGTCGTGCGAGAAATCCACCAGGCGGCTCCGGGAGTGCCGGTGGTGGTGATCGACGACTGCTCCTATGACTCCACCCGGACCGTGGCGCGGGCGGCCGGCGCCCGCGTGCTGCCCGCGCCCCATCATCTGGGCCTCGGCGGCTGCGTGCAGGCCGGCTACAAGCTCGCCTTCGAGCTCGGTTACGAGTACGTCATCCGCGTCGACGGCGACGGCCAGCATGACCCGAGGGAAATCCCCAAAATCCTCGCGGCCCTCAAAAACAGCGGCTGCGAGATGGTCATCGGATCGCGCTTCACCGACGGCGGCACGGGAGAGACGAGTTTCGCGCGAGCCCTCGGAATTCGCTTCTTCCGCCTCGTGCTGCGGCCCATCCTCGGCCGCGATGTGCGCGACCCGACCTCGGGTTTCGTCGGCGTCAACCGCGCCGCCCTCGAAGTCTTCAGCCGCAGCTTTCCACTCGAGTATCCGGAAATCGAGGCGCTGGTCGTGCTCCAGCGCCGCGCTTTCCGGTTCCAGGAGGTGCCCTGCAACATCCGCCCGCGGAAGGCTGGCCGCAGCACCATCACCTGGATGAAGTCGCTCTACTACATCATTCACGTGCTGTTGGGCGTATTCGTGAATATCCTGAAATATGAGGGAGGCCGCCGCCGGCGGTAGACGCGGATGGATCGGCTCTTGAATGTCGTCACAATTCTGAGCGGTGCGTTGATCGTGCTGGTGCTCGGTTCGCTCCGGCGGGCGCACATACGTGTCGAGTACTCGGTGAGCTGGCTGACCGCGGCGGTCGCCATGCTGGTGATCTCGCAGTCGCAATTCGTGCGCGACGGGTTGGCGGAGTTGCTCGGCATTAGCGAGCCTCCGCTGGCGATTCTGTTTATCGCCTTCAGCATCTTCATGCTGGTGTTCTACCGCTTCTCGGTTATCATCTCGACTCTGAAGGATTCGAATATCGCGCTCGCCCAGCGCGTCGCCATCCTCCAATACAAAGTGGATTCTCTTGATGAAGAACGGAAAACGAAAAACGAAGAAAAAGAACCCGGCCGTTAAGGAGAAACCAGCGGTCCGGACGGACGCGCCGCTCGGCGCTCCAGGGAAGAGCGGCCTGCAGGCGTGGCATTTGGTGGCCGGCGGCGCCCTGGCCATGGCGCTGCTGTTCGCTCTCTACCAGCCCGCTCTGGACGCGCCCTTCCTTTTCGATGACCAATACCTGCCGGTCCAGAACCCCGCCTATCAAGACGCTCCGCTCGACCGCTGGATCTTCGGCGTTCGCCCCACGCTGATGCTCAGCTATTGGATCAATTTCCAGATCTCCACCCAGGAGACAACCTCCCATCACGTCTTCAATCTCTTCTTTCACTTCCTGGCCGGGGTCTTCGTATTTCTGGTTGCGCGCAAGATTCTCGGCTTCGCGGAGGTGAAGGACGGCCCCCGAGGCTGGATTGCCGCCTTCTGCGGCGGCGTGTTCCTGTTTCACCCTCTGCAAACCGAATCGGTCGCCTACATCGCCAGCCGCTCCGAGAACCTCAGCGTGCTGTTCTTCTATGCGGCGCTCGCGGCGTTCCTCTACCGGCGGTCCCCTGCGATACGATTCCCGCGGGCCTTCCTCGTTCTCGCCCTCTTCGGATTGGCCGTCACCACCAAGGAGCACACCGCCATGCTGCCCTTCCTCCTGCTGCTGACGGACTACTTCTGGAACCCGGGCTTCTCCTTCGCGGGCATCAAGCGGAACTGGCGCATCTACCTGCCGATCGCCGCTGCCGGCGGCGCCGGCTTCGCGTTTATCGGCTACACTCTCTGGCGCTCCGATACGGCCGGATTCGAAGTGGAAGGCGTGCCCTGGTACCTCTATTTCGCCACCCAGTGCAAGGTCATCTGGATCTACGTGCGGATGTTCTTCCTGCCGTTCGGCCAGAACGTCGACCATGACTACCCGGTGGTGGAATCGCTCGCCGACCCGCTCGCAATCGCCGGATTCGCCGCCCTCGTAGCCGCCGCCGCGGCCGCGTGGATCTACCGGCGGCGTTTCCCGCTCGCCGCCTACGGCTTCTTCACCTTCCTGCTTCTGCTGGCCCCGACTTCGTCGTTCGTTCCCATCAAGGATTTCCTGGTGGAGCGCCGCCTCTACCTGCCGATCTTCGGTTT
The DNA here is from genome assembly GCA_964468205.1 of uncultured Solibacteraceae bacterium. GTDB lineage: Bacteria > Acidobacteriota > Terriglobia > Bryobacterales > Bryobacteraceae > CAWELS01. The sequence continues at coordinate 209,273 of CAYXVG010000002.1, forward strand.
GCTGCTGGTCGCCGCCGAGTTGCTGCGGCGCTGGAAAACGTCACCCAGGACGCTCGGAGCCGCCGTCGCGGCAATTCTCATCCTGATGGCCGGCCTCACCGCCAACCGCGCGAAGGTCTGGGCCGGACCGCTACCGCTCTGGCAGGACTCCGTCGCCAAGAACCCCGGCAACTGGCGTGCCAGCTTCCAACTCGCTTACGCCTACTACGCCGAGCAGCGCTGCTCGGAGGCAGCCGAGCACTACGCCCGCACGGCGGAGTTGCACGAGGCGGACTTCCGGCTGCTGCTCGACTGGGGTCTCGCCCTCGACTGCGCCGGCCGGCCGGACGAGGCGCTCGCGAAGTTCCGGGAAGCGGAGAAACTGGAGCAGAACGCCCACCTCTACACGCAGATGGCCGTCATCTACGGCCGTCAGGGGAAGAATGAAGAGGCCATGGAACTGCTCGAGAAAGCCGAAGCCCTGGACAAATACTTTCCGCTGATCTTCTTCTATAAAGGCAATGTCTTCTCTTCGATGAGCCGCTGGGAAGAAGCCGCCAGCGCCTACCGCGTCGCTCTTCAGCTCGACAGAAACCTGGAGCCGGCCCAGCGCGGCCTGGCGCGGGCTACCCAGCAGATGCAGCAAGCACAGTAAAGATGGCCCCCATCCGGATCGGCGTCAACGCTCTCTACCTCATTCCGGGTGGCGTGGGCGGCACTGAGATCTACCTGCGAAGCCTGCTGCAGGCTCTGGGAGACCTCGCCTCGGACGACGAATTCTTTGTCTTCACGAATCGCGAAACCGGTGAAGGCCTCACGCCCCAAAAGCCGAATTTCCACCCCGCGCCCTTGCCCGTCTCCGCCGGCAACCGTCCCCAGCGCATTCTCTATGAACAATTCCGCCTGCCCGCGGCCGTCAAGGAAAACCGGTGCGGCGTCTTGTTCAACCCTGGCTTTACCTCGCCCCGCCGGTGTCCCTGTCCCACGGTTTCGGTATTCCACGACCTGCAGCACAAACGGCATCCCGAATACTTCCGGTGGTTCGACCTGCCGTTCTGGAATCTGCTGCTGGGAATGTCGGCCCGGAACTCCACTGCCCTCCTGGCCGTCTCCGAGGCCACTGCCGGCGACCTCGCGCGGTACTATCCGGAAACCGCCGGTAAGGTGCGCGCCGTTCTCCACGGCGTCGACGAACGCTTGTTCGCGCTCGCCGGGGAGCGCCGGCCGGAGCGCATGCTGCTCTGCGTCTCCACCCTCCATCCGCACAAGAACATCGAGCGCCTGCTCCGCGTCTTCGCCCGGCTGTGGCGCAGGGATCGCGGGTTGCGGCTGGTGTTGGCGGGAATGAAGGGTTTCCACTCCGGACCGGTGGAGAGGCAGATCGCCGCCTCGGGCGTGGTTGGCGCGGTGGAAGTGACCGGCTGGATTCCGAGAGAAGAATTGTACGGCCTCTACCGGCGGGCGGCGTTATTCGTGTATCCGTCCCTGTTCGAGGGATTCGGAATGCCCGTGCTCGAAGCTCTGGCGGCGGGCATCCCGGCGGTGTGTTCGGACATTGCGCCGCTCCGGGAGGTGGCCGGCGGCGCGGCGCGATTCTTCGACCCGGAGAATGAAGATGAGATGGAAGCCGTGGTGGCAGAGACGCTTAATGATGACGGGTGGCGGACCGGCTTGGCGGAGGAAGGCCCGGCGCGGGCGCGGAAATTCTCCTGGCGGAAGTGCGCGGAGGAAACGCTCGCCTTGCTGAGGAAAACGGCTGGCCGGTAACCCGCCGGAACGAAACACCCCTGCTCTACCAGCCGCGAAACCAAATTTCCGCAACAGTGATAAGGTTCAGACGCTCATCGAGCATCTGGTGCTCCACCGGCCGCGAAACCAACTTACCGCAACAGGTCTTCGAGCTGGATCTTGGCGTCGGTCTTCTGGTCGCGGTACTTAACGATCACCGGAGTGTAGAGGCTGATGCCGTGGTCCGCGCCGATGCCTTTTCTAACGGCGCGGGCGCCGGCGACAACCACCGCTTCCTCGGGAATCACCAGCGGCGTCTCGTCGTCAGCGGCAATCACGCGGTCATTGACCAGATCGTAGACCGGCGTCGAGCGGTTGAGGATCACGCCCGTGCCCAGCACGGCCCGCTTTTTGACGATGGTGCCTTCATAAACTCCGGAGTTGCCCCCCATCAGCACGTCGTCCTCGATGATCACCGGCATGGCTCCAACCGGCTCGAGAACGCCGCCGATCTGCGCGGCGGCGGAAATGTGGCATCGCTCGCCCACTTGCGCGCAGCTTCCCACCAGAGCGTGGGAATCCACCATCGTCCCGTTACCCACGTAAGCGCCCACGTTGATGTACATCGGGGGCATGCAGGTGACACCCTTGCCGGCAAATACGCCGTCGCGGATCGATGATCCGCCAGGCACGATGCGGATGCCGGCGCCGGCCGGGATCGACTTCACGGGGAACGTCGACTTGTCCATCCACGGCTGCCGCGAGGCGTCGATCGACATGTCCACGATGCTGCCCATGCGAAAACCCAGCAGGATGCCCTTCTTCACCCAACCGTTGACGCGCCAGCCGGAGGGCGTGGCGGCGTCGGGTTCGGCCGCCCGGGCCTCTCCCTTGTTCAGGGCGTTCTTGAACGCCTGGAAAAGTCGGAAATGCTCCTCTGAATAGGTTTCCGGATTCTCGTCAAAAAGAGCTTCGATCTCGTTCTTCAGCATTCTTTCTCTTTCAGGGAAATGCCCGCTTCCTGGAGAACCTTCTTGATGCGGTTCAGACTGTCGCAACGAGGCGGCGTGAGCGGCAGCCGCATCACCGGCTCCAGCAGGCCCATCAACCCCATGGCGGCCTTCACCGGAATGGGGTTTGACTCGATGAAGTTCACGTCCATCAGCGGCAGACAGCCATAGTGCAGCTCGCGGGCCTTCACCATATCTCCGGCCATGCCGGCTTGCACCAATGCCGTCATTTCGGCGGGAATCTCATTCGCCGCGACGGAGATCAAGCCGCGGCCGCCGAGAGCGAGCAGCGGCAGCGTCATCGAATCGTCGCCCGAAAGAACGATGAACTCATCCGGCGTCTCCTGGATGACCTTTCCCATCTGATTGATATTGCCGGAGGCCTCCTTCACCCCGATGATGTTGTCGATCTCCGCCAGGCGCGCGAGCGTCGAAGGAAGAACGTTGATGCCGGTGCGTCCCCAGACGCTGTAAACGATGATGGGGATCTTGATGGCTTCGGCAATCGCCTTGTAGTGCTGGTAAAGACCCTCCTGGGTAGGCTTGTTGTAGTACGGCGTCACCGAGAGGATCCCGTCCGCGCCCAGAGACTCCATTTCGCGCGCCATCCTGATTACCTCGGCCGTGTTATAGCCGCCGGCTCCGGCCAGTACGGGAACCTTGCCCTTCGCCTCTTCCAGCGCGATTTCGACGACGCGCTTGTGCTCGGCCGGCTCGAGCGTCGGACTCTCCCCCGTGGTTCCGCACGGAACCAGGAAGTTGATCCCCAATTCAACCTGGCGCTGTACAAGCTTCCTGAGCGTCGGCTCGTCCAGTGAGAGGTCCTTCTGAAAGGGTGTTACTAGCGCTGTGCCGCAACCGGTGAACATCAATATCATGCCTCCTTGAATAGGCTAACAGACCGTGCGGCCCCAAGCCGCAAGCCGGCTGTCACTTCCCGGCCGCAAGCCGGCTGTCACTTCCCGGCCGCAA
>CAYXVG010000002.1:213061-231834 GCA_964468205.1 uncultured Solibacteraceae bacterium
AAGCCGGCTGTCACTTCCCGGCCGCAATCCGGGTGTCACTTCCCGGCCGCAAGCCCGGTGTCACTTCCCGGCCGCAATCCGGGTGTCACTTCCCGGCCGCAATCCGGGTGTCACTTCCCGGCCGCAAGCCGGCTGTCATTTCCCGAATAACACTTCGCTGAACTCGAAGAAGCCCTTCTTGCCGGCCACCCAGCGAGCCGCGGTCAGCGCGCCCGCCGCGAAGCCGCCGCGGTTGCGGGCCTGGTGCCGCAGAGTGATCGTGTCCGCCGGCGAGTCGAAGCCGATCTCATGGGTGCCCGGGACCTTTCCGGCGCGATTCGAGGCGACGTCAATCGTCCGGTCATACCCGGATGACTTCATCGTCTCCACCAGCTTCAACATTGTGCCGGAAGGAGCATCCACCTTCGCGTCGTGATGAATCTCCCAGCCCCAGGCCCCGTATTCGGGCCGTGCGGCCAGCAACTTGGCGGCCTCGGCCACGAGCCGGTCGAAGACGTTCACGCCCACCGAGAAGTTCGGCGCCCAGACAAGACCGGTCCCGTTCTTCTCCACGGCTTCCCGGACCCGTTTCATCTCGCCCAGCCATCCGGTCGTCCCCACTACCGAGTTGACGCCGAGTCCAGCCAGCCGCACCAGGTTCTCCGCGGCCGTCTCTGGCACCGAGAACTCAATTGCGACGTCGATACCCGCGAAGTTCTCCGGCGTCAACCCTTCATGATTGGCGTTGTTTTCGATATCGAGCTTGAGCGCCACGTCAAAACCGAAATCCGGCGCCAGCCGCTTCACCATGTGGCCCATGCGGCCATATCCGACAATTGCCAGCTTCATATTCATAGCTACTAGTCAAACACGTTGCCGTCCAACTCGGCGAAGAACTCCGCGTGCAGGGCCTGGAGCGTCCGCGGAACGTCCGCGTCGGCGACCACGAAACCCATGTTCAGCAGCGACGCCCCCTGGGAGATCATGCGTATGTTGATCCCGTTGAGGGCCTGGAAGATGCGCCCGGCGATACCCGGAGTGAAGCGGATGTTCTCGCCCACCAGGCAGACGATGGCCTGCCCCTCTTCCACCTCGACCGTCGAGAAAGCCTCGAGCTCCGAGCGAATCTGCTTCAGAGCGCCGGCGTTGTCGATCGTGGCCGAAACGCTGACCTCGGAGGTGGAAACCATGTCGACCGAAGTCCGGTGGCGGTCAAACACCTCGAAGATCTGCCGGAGAAATCCGTGCGCTCCCAACATCCGGGTGGACCGGATGTTCACGACGGTGATGTTGCGCTTGGTGGAGATCGCTTTAACAACGTTGGTGCAAGGCACTCGATCGGAGACAATCCGGGTGCCGGGAACATCGGGACGGTGGGAGTTGAGAATCATCACGGGAATATCCTTTGCAACGGCCGGAAGCAGCGTCGAGGGGTGTAGCACCCGGGCGCCGAAATAAGCCAGTTCGGAGGCCTCGTAGAAGGAGATCACCTTCACGCGGTGGACGTCTTTCACCAGGCGCGGATCGGTGGTGAGCAGGCCGTCAACGTCGGTCCAGATTTGTATCTCCTCGGCGCCCGCGCCGGCGCCAACAATCGATGCTGTGAAATCGGAGCCGCCGCGGCCGAGCGTCGTGGTCACGCCGCTCTCGTTGGTGGCGATGAACCCGCCCATCACAACCACGTCGTGCGAGTCGAGCAGCGGCGGGATCCGCTCGGCGATGTGCGCGTAGGTTGGTCCGAACAGCGGGCTGGCCGCAGTGTGGCGGTCATCGGTGACAATCAGTTCGCGGGAGTCCACATGCGCGGTGTCGAGCCCGGCCGTCCGGAACTTCTCGGCCACGATCATGCTGGAGAGCCGTTCGCCGTAGCTCGAGACGGCGTCCACCGAGCGCGGGGAAAATTCCCCCAGAACAGCGAGCCCGCGGACCAGCTCGGCCAGCTCATGGAAAAGCTCCGCGGTCGCGCCGCCGCACGCCTCGCCTTCCGTGAGATGGAATTTCTCGAGCTCGGCGAGCAGCGCGAGCGCCTGCTCGCGGCGGCCGCTGACGGCGTGACCGGCGATATCGAGCAGGCGGTCCGTCGTCTTTCCCATCGCCGAAACGACAACCACCGGCCGCCGCTCCTTCCTTGCGGCCACAATGGAAGCCACCCGCCGGATGGCTTCATCCGTGGCCACCGACGAGCCGCCGAATTTCATGACGATCATCCTGGATCATCCTTTCCTTCTGCGGCCGCCGCCGCGGCGAAGCGCCGGCGGCCGCGCATCACAACTAATCCAGCAAGCCTTCCGTCTTCATGAGCTCCGCGTTCAGCACGGCTGCTCCGGCCGCGCCGCGCACGGTGTTGTGGCCCATGGCGAGGAATTTCCAGTCGAGTACCGGGCACTCGCGCAGGCGGCCGGTGAAGACGGCCATACCGTTGTAGCGGGTGACGTCGCGGCGCGGCTGCGGGCGGTCGTCTTGCGGCATGTAGATCACCGGCTGCTTCGGCGCGCTCGGCAAATCCCGCTCCTGCGGCGCTCCGCGGAAGCCGTTGAACGCATCGATGATGGCGCTGGCCGGCACGCTCTGCGCCAGCTTCACGGCGACGGTTTCGGTATGCCCGTCGAGCACCTCTACGCGGTTGCATGCGGCGGAGACCTTCATCGGATGGTTGACGAAGCCCTCGCTGCTGTACTCGCCGAGGATCTTGTGAGGCTCGCTCTCCATCTTCGGCTCCTCGTTCTTGATGAACGGGAAGACGTTGGCCGTCATGTCGAAGGCGGAGTGGCCGGGGTATCCGCTGCCGGAGATCGCCTGCATCGTGGTCACCAGTACGCTCTCGATGCCGAACGGCTTCAGCGGCGCGAGCGCCATGGCCAGCACCACGGTCGAGCAGTTCGGGTTGGTCACGATGCCGCCCTTCCAGCCGCGGTTGGCCCGCTGTACCGGAATGACCCGCAAGTGGTCAGGATTGACCTCGGGCACCAACAGTGGGACGTCCGGCTCCATCCGGTGGTTGCGCGAGTTGGAGACGATGAAGTGGCCGGCGTCGGCGAAAGCGCGCTCGATCTCGGTGGCGACGCTCGCGTCCATGGCCGAGAACATCATCTTCGGCGCCGCGCCGGGCGTCGACTCATTGACCACCAGATCCGCGACGCTCTCCGGCATCACACCGTCCAGCCGCCACGTAGTAGCCTCGCTGTATTTCTTCCCCGCCGAGCGGTCGCTCGCCCCCAGCCAGGTCAATTCGAACCACGGATGGCCCTGCAAAAAATTAATAAACTGTTGCCCCACCATCCCGGTGGCGCCCAATATCCCAACTTCAACCTTCTTCGACATGCTTACCTCCTAATTCGGTGACAGTCACCATTTTCCCCAATTTCCAGCTCTTCCTATTCAACGATTTGGGATTTGGCGAAATTGGGAAAAATGGTGACTGTCACCGAATTAAAAACTTTACGAGCCTCTTGTAGAGGGTCATGGCTTCCAGTAGCTCCTTTTTGGGGACGCGTTCGTGCGTCGTGTGTGCGTGGTGGATAGATCCCGGACCAAGGAGGAACGGCTCGCCCCAGGTTCCGTTGAAGGCCGGAATGTCGGTGGTGAACGCCACCACGCAGGTCTCAAATCCTTCGAGCGCGCCCAACCGCAGCGCCGGGATGCAGATCAATTCCTTGGCAGTCGCGCGGCCGGCTAACGCCCTCTCAACGGCGGCCCTCGTCGGTCCGGGGTCGCTCACCAGACGGATCATGATCTCGGCCTGCGCGTGGTCCGCTATGACGTTCGGCGCGTGGCCGCCCTCGATAACACCGATGTTCAGGGTCGATTGCCCGAGCAGTTCGTCCCGCGGCAGCTCAATGGCCCGGATGTCCGCCAGCACATCCAGCAGCTTGTCAATCGCCGAGTCTCCAAGCTCCGGATAGGCGGAATGCGCCATCCTCCCTTCGGCAATGATCTCGTAGCGCAGCGCGCCCTTCGAGCCAAGCGCGAGCTTGTTATCCGTCGGTTCCCCGTTGATCAGGTACTTCGAACCGCGCGGATGCCGGGCCGCCTCGAACGCGCCGGCGCTGTTCTTCTCCTCGCCCACCACAAAGAGCAGCGCGAAGTTGCGGGCGCCCTCGGCGAGCAATTCCTCGGCCGCCTTGATCATCGAGGACATGAGCCCCTTTACGTCGCAGGCGCCGCGGCCATGAATCCACTCCTCGTCCTCGCTTGACGGCAGAAACGGCGGAACGGTGTCCTGGTGCGTGGAGAGCGTGACCACCGGATCGCCCCAGCAGGCAAGCACGTTGAACCGGTTCTTCTCGACCGGCATCTTCTCGACGCTCCCGCCGTACTGGGCGGCGAGCGGCGCGAGGTAGTCGAAGAGGAATTCTCCCACTTCCCGTTCATTCGGCGTGACCGAGTTGATGTCGATCAGCTTTCGCGCTAACTCAAATAGGTGCATTGCGCCTGTACACTCCGGTCTGGCAAATGGCTCATTGGGAGGAGGCTGGGAAGGAAAGAAGATGCGCGGCCGTCGCCGCTCTCTCCCCTCAGTAGCGCTCCATCCGGCGTCACAAGATAGTATCCATCTCCGGCCTCCGCCCGAGGCGGAAGCAGTGACGGACTATCTAGTTCGACGCATTCGACCCATGGTCTACTTGCCGGATGACAGTGGCGAGGTCTTAACCTCGTCCCCCAACCCTCGGGGAGGAATCCTCTCGCCCGTGGCTTCGGCGGGAATTAGAAACCCCTTTCGAACGAGCTTCCGCAGGTCCTCGGAACAACCGGCTCGCCTACTGATGGCTCCCGCGCCTCTACCGGGAAAATTCTACGATATCGGACTCCGGGGTGCGGAGTCAAATTGATGCGGCATCGGGGACAATGGAAATCGTGGAGCGGCCACCGAAACCGCGGCGCATCATCGTCGACACGAATGTCTTCGTGGGCGCCGCGTACAATCCCGATTCCTCGAGCCGGAAGATTGTCGACGGCTGCCGCGAGGGAACCTACACGCTCGTGGTGAGCGAGCCGATCCGCCGCGAGTATCGGCGGATGTTGCCGCGGGCTATCCGCGGGGCGGACGAACTGCGGCGCACCCTCATGCTGGTGGATCGAGCGGAAGTGGTGGAGGCGGGCCTGGTTCCGCGAGTCGTCCGGGAAGATCCCGACGACGACAAGTTCTTCGCCGCGGCCTGGGCAGGCGAAGTGGACGCCATCATCACGAACGATCGGGCGTTTCTCGCGATCGACGGAGCGGAAGGAATCCGGGTGCTGCGGCCGGGAGAATTTCTTGCGGAGTAACTACCATTCCCCGAGCCTTGGGCATCTCCGCCCATGACCTCCCGCCGCGCGGCCGGGCCTCATCCGATCGTCAATTCCTCCACCTCACCGCTCCGCGGGCGCCAGACCGCATTGAGCTTCACCGCTTCGCCCACGGCCGCCGTGACGCTACCTTCGCCAGCGGCTGTCTCGATCGAAACGCCGTTCTCCTGCCAGTCGGCGGCGACCTTCTCGCCGCGGGCCGTAACGATCATTGCCGCCACGATCACCGCGCGCTTCGCCCGATTCTCCGTCGCCGCGGTGAAGTGCCACTGATTCGGCAGATCCACCTTGTACTCGGGCGGATTCCTTTCGTTCACCGGAGTGTCAAATTGATCTGTCTGCTGGAATGCCAACCCGAGATCGCAGGCGAGCTTGACCGTAAGCGAGGCGCCGCCGCGCGCGGAGGTCACCATCCCCTCCGCATCATCCACCTTCATTTTCTCGAAGGAGTGCAGCAGCCACTGGAACCGCGCCGGCTCCGGGGCCTCCACTTCATCGACCACGAGAAACGCGGCCGGGCGGAGGAACAGCACGTGCCTCCGGAAGAGAGTCAATTTGCCGTCATAGGCCGGGGTGGCGTCGCCGCGGAGGTACGTGATCGCCCGCTGATGGCGGAACTTCGTGATGGCGCCGTTCGCCCAGGCTTCGCGAATCACCTGCCCTTCCCCGTTCACCAGAATGCAGTTGTTCGCCTTTGTCGCGCGGGTCCACTCCGCATGGTGGGGCATGCCGTAGGCGGGCGCATAGTGGCCGGACGGAATCGCCAGCGCCTGACCGCCCTTCAGGATGGCAAACGAATTCTGGTCCGCGTGGCTGTGAGACACCGATCCGTAAGGGCTCGATTTGAAGAGGAAGAGAGCGTCTTCTTCGGGCTTCTCCAGCGCGCTGTGCAGACCGGCCCAGCCGACGCCGCGAAAGACCTCCGCGGAGGGCAGGTTCGCTGGTGGCTCCGGCTGCACCGTGTCCTCGGTGATGAGCGGCAGGATGGAATCGGAACCGGTCAGGGTCTGGTCCGTCGCCCTCGCGTACCAGACCGCCGCGGGATCGTTGTAGCGGCGGCCGTGGTGCGCCATCAGAACGGCTCCGCCCGAACCAACCCCGCCGCGCTCGGCGCCGTCGCCGAAGGGTTTGATCTCGCCGATCGGGGAGGAGCAGTAGAGGAAGAACTTCCGCACCCGCCGGTAGAACGGGCGCTGGTAGAGATCAAGCCCGGCAGCGGCGCGCAGCGACTCGAGCGCGGGCACATAGATGGTGTTGTAAGCCAGGGCATAGCCGATGCCCTCGGCCCAGCCGCCTTCCGTTCCGGCCCAGTGCGGGTAGAAGGTCATGAGCGCGTTCAGAGAGTAGTCGAGCCACTCGGCGGCATCTTGCGCCTCGCCCTTGCAGACGATGGCGTACTCGGAGAGATATGCGATCATGCGCCCGTTGTGGCTCTCGCCCGGCGTGTAGAGATAGTCGGCCTTGCGCAGCCGTTCGAGCATCTGCCGGGCGCGGCCGATGGTCATTTGCCGCACCCGCTCGCGCTCGCTGTCCGAGAAGAGCGGATCGAGCCAATCGTAGGCGCGCTGCCCGTGGCGGCAGAAGGAGAGGCCCGGCTCATCCCCGAAGGGCGACAGCACGGACATCGGACCATCGATGCCCCACGATTCCGCTTCGAGCAGCAGCTTCTTGGCCGCGAGGCCATACTTCTCTTCGCCGGATAGCAGGTAGGCGAGCGCCAGCGGGCTCATGCCGCGGTCGATGTAGCGCCGGAACTCCCCGAAGTAGGTCTTGTATCCCATGCGTTGGCGCTGCCGGCCGTCGAAGGTGTGGTATTTCGGGGGCTCCGGGAGCGGCAGCTTCAGCGCTGCATCGGCTTGCGCTTTGAGCCCCTCCCAAGCTTCGCGCCGGGTGGTTCGCAGGCTTGCGCGGATGGCCGGCAGATCCTCCGCCATGAAGATGTACCGCGGGCGGGATTCGGGAACGCGAGCCAGCAGCGATGCCGGGCTCTGCCAGGGCATCTCGGGGAGCCCCTCCGGCACGGTGAAGCGCCACGCCCCGCGACTCGCGACGGTCCGGCCGCTCGCGTCGATGGCCTCCACGTTCCAGGTGTAGTCGCCGGGTGGCAGGATGACCGCTGGGACGTGTACGGGATTGGTGAGCTTCACGGCCTGATAGGCGGGACGTTTGGCGGCGTTATAGACCGTGAGGCGGTATTCCTCCGCGCCGGCGGCCCGCCACCACGCGAAACCGGGCGGATTCACGCCCACGGTGGAGTCTCTTCGCGGCGTGGGAAACAGCGCTCTCGGCACAGGCGCCTCCGGGAACGCTCCGCCGAAGAGTCCAGCCGGCAGCAGCCCCGGGACCGCGGGGGCCAGTAGAAAATCGCGACGCTTCATGGTGTGATTACGATATCACGGCCGGCGGCGAATATATCCGGCGAGAAGGAGCAGCAGAGGGACCGCCAGCGCCGCGCCGCTCAGGGTCCGCACCACCTTCATTTCGGTGCCGCCGTCATAGAGGAGCCGTACCGTGCAGGGGCCATCGCAGCCTGGCTCGGCGATGATGAACCCCAGCCCGTCTGCCCGCATGGGGATCTCACGGTCATCGACCGTCGCCGTCCATCCAGGATGATGCGCAATCCGGACGGACAGAAGCTGGCCCGGTTCCATGGCGGCTTCCGCCACGGCTTCGTGCGGCGACTCCCAGCGGAAATCCGGAACGGGATAGGCCTCGTTTTCGATTGCCTCGTGATACGCCTCGATCGGCGCGGTGTCCTCCAGGTTATAGGGGGTCCGGGACACGACATGTTCGGGGAGGATGACTCGCGCCAGCGAGGGCGAGCGCTGCGGGACGTCGTAGATCGCATCCTCGCCCTCCCGCCAAAGGGCGGGCAGGACGCCCTCGAACTTCCAGGGGTCGCGATATTCACGAAACACTTCCCGGCCGCCGGGGCCGCTCACCACAATCGAGGTGACGCCGTAGGTCCGCAGCCACATCGCCGTGCGTTCCCCGTCGCCTTCGGTGAACGCAATGCCATAGGTCACCATACCGATGGCCGGGTTGACGACCGCGTGGCGGGAGACGCCGTCGAGTTGGGGCACTTCGGAGAAGGCATTCAGCCAGAAGCGGTTCGATCCGGTGACATGGACACGCTGGCCGGGGCGGTTATTCTCGAGCCAGCGGGCCACCGAGTATTCGATGCTCCGGGTGATGTCGCCGCCGGCATCGAGGTTCTGAGCATAGGAGCGGTAGTTGGCAAGCTGCACCAGGCAGACGATGCCGGCGCAGGCCACAGCAACCTGACGGGCGCCGGCGCCGCGCAGCCGCCGCCAGAGCAGCGAGGCGACGGCGGCCAGCAACATTGCGAGCGCCATTTCGAATTCCAGGTGATACCGCTCGGCCTTGGGCAGCAGCGCGGATTGAAAGCCGTAGTAGGACACCACCACACCGCCGGTGAGAATGGCGAACAGGCAGGCAAAGCGGAAGAAGCCGCTCGGCGCGGACCGGCGCAGCAGCCACCACAGCGCCGCGGCGGCCGCGAGCACTGCCAGGCTGAAGATCAGATGGAAGATCCCCGCGTCAAAGCGGTCGCTATACTGGGGGGATGTGCTGAACACGACCCCGATGGTCGATGGCGGCAGCCACGGGCTGGCCAGAGCATAGGCCAGGACGCCGATCCCCGCCGCGGTCAGCCACGTCTTCCAGACGCTCTTCCACGACCCGGCCAGCAGTAGAGCCAGCACGGCCAGGGCGAAGCCGGCCGCTCCGATCCAGTTGGCAAGCGCCACGGAGGCTGTTCCCAGGGCGGCCAGGAGAATTCGGCCGGCCGAGGGCTTCTCGAGCGCGCGCCAGAGGACGAGCAGCGCCACTGGGATTAGCGCCAGGGCCAGCATGTGCGGGCCTTCGCCGAAGCTCACGAGGGTCTGGAGACGGCGCGCCCCGGAAGCCGCCCCGGTGTGGACGGCAATCTCCGGCACCAGCAGGACCGCGGGCGAGAATAGCGAATAGAAGAGCGCGGCCACGAAGGCGATCCATTTCGACCGGGAGAAGGCCGCCACAAACCAGTAGAGGGCCAGCGGGCCGAGGATGTAGGCGAGCGTGGTGACGATCTGGTAGGCTGCCGCCGCTGATACCCCGAGTCCGGCCGAGAGCGCCCCCGCCAAGACCGGAAGACCCGGCTGGTAAGCGTTCTGCATGGGGATTCCGGTGTACCAGAGGGGGAACCAAGAGAGGTCAGTCAGGTGGGCCGCGGCCCAACGGATGATCGCGATGTGGCCCCCGGCCACGGAACTCATGTCGCCGATGTACTCGATGAAGAGAAACCGCCCGGCCACCACCGCGTTGACGGCCACCAGGCTGGCCGGGAGTAGCCCGGCCGGCCGCCGGAGCCGGTCCCAGGGAAGCCGCTCCCAGCGACGGCGGGGGACCAGCAGCAGGAGCGGCATTGCCAAACCCGCCGCGCAGGCCAGGTGCGCAATCGCCGTCTCCGTGCCGCCGTCATAGACGAGGTCGATTTCGCACGGGCCGGCGCATCCCGGTTCCATCACGATCTGGCCGGTTCCGTCCGCCCGGACCGGAACGGATCTTCCATCCACCGCGGCCTTCCATCCGTCGTGATGGGTTACTTGCACCGATACGACATGTCCGGGGGGGACATCAGCGCGAATCGCCGCGCGGTTCGGGGCCAACCACTCAAAGCCGGCGGCGGGGAGATCCGGGTCTTCGAGGGCAGCCACGTACGCGTCGAGGCCCGCTGGGTCCTTGTACCCGTGCAGCTCCTGGCGGATGACCGCGGCGGCGGGAACGACGTGCGCGAGGGAGCGGCGCAAGCGCGGAACCACGTAGGCCACATCGCCGCCGTCACGCCAGACCTCGGTCAGCACACGCTCGAACTTCGCCGGGTCCTTGAAGTCCGGGAATGCGTCCCGGGTTCCTTCGCCGCCGACCACGACGCCGTCGATGCCAAATGCCCGCAGCCAGGCCAGGGTGAGCTCGCCGTCTCCGCTGTTGAAGGAAAGTCCGAAGCGGATATGCGCGATGAGCGGGTTGGCGATACCGTTGTCGAATCCGCCTCCGAGTTGGGGATTGTCAGAGAAAGCGTGCCACCAGAATTGGGTCGATCCTTTGACATAGACCCGGGCGCCGGGCGGCACGCGGGAGCTGAGCTGGCGCGCGGCCTGATACTCCACGGTGGACTCAATCGCCACCGGCTCGATCATCCGGCGCGCATAGCGGCTGTAGCCGATCGTCTGGGCGGCCGCGACCACAACGAGGACGGCGATCGCGGCGGTTCTCCAGCGCCCGGGCAGTCCGGCCAGCGCGAAGCACAGCAGGAGGATCATCCCGATTTCGAGCTCGAGATGGTAGCGGCCCGGCTGGGGCATGATGTACGCGCCGCCCCAGTGCCATGCCAGGACCATGCCGCCCAGCAGCAGCGTGTAGTAGGCTCCGAACTGAGCGACCGGGTTCACCCGGCGCGCACGCAGTATCCGCCACATCAATCCAAGCGCGGCCAGCAGGGCGATGCCGCCGAGCATTTGCGGTATTCCCATGGGATAGCTGCCGACGACCTGCTGCGCGTTGCGGCGGACGTCGGCGAGGGTGCTGGGCGGAATCCACGGCATGGCGACCATGTAGGCGGCCAGGCCAATCCCGGCGGCCGCGGCACTGTTGCGAATCCACTTCTCGTCCCACGCCACGAGCAGGTAGCAAAGGACCGCCGCCGCGAGCGCGAAGGCGCCGAGCCAGTTTGTCAGCACCACGCCCGCGAGCCCGAATACGGCCGCGTAGACTGGTAGCGGCCGCCTTTCCCGCAGCGCCCAGTGCAGTGCGAGCAGTGCTAGGGGCAGCAGGGTCATTGATGCAATGTGCGGGCCCTCGCCATAGCGCACGAGGGCGTAGAGGCGCCGGGGCCCGAGCACCGTTCCCAGGTCACGAATCACTTCGGGGATCAGCAGCGCGGAGGGTGAAATCAGAGAGTAGAGCAGCCCCGCGGCAAACGCGGGCCATTTTCTTCCGGACCACTGCTGGGCGAACCAGAAGAGAGTTACCGGGCCGAGGCAGTAGAAGACCGCGGAGACGGCGTGGTGCGAAAGGGCCGTGGAGATTCCCGATATGGCCGACACGGCGGCGACGATGAAGTGCAGCAGCGGCGGGTACGCATTTTGAAAGGGGATTCCGCCGTACCAGAGCGGGAACCAATCCCACTCGAACGGGTTCTCCAGGATCCACCGGCTCAAACCGATGTAGGCCGCTTCAATGGAGTCCATGAATTGGCTATACTCCAGCGTAAAGAGTTCGCGGCAGATCCAGGCGTTCAGGAGAAAGAGCGCCAGAGACAGAACGGGCGTGCGGCTGAGGAGCGGTAGAATGATGTGTCTGAAGTTTGCAGCCAATGGAGTCCGAAACCTGAGTTCCCATTCTCTCGCAACGGAGTAGCGCAGGTCATGGCGGATCAGGACGGAGTGGAAAGCAGCGGAAGCGCGTGGGGAGAGATTGACGTCTCCGCGGTGGAGCAGTTCTTCTGGCTACTCCGGCGCGGGGCCATCTCAGTCTATGAAGACGGGTGTCTCGGGATCGCAAAGAGCGCCGCCTATTCGGGCCTGCTTTCGTTTTTTCCGGTGCTTACCACCATCGCCCTGATTCTGTTGGAAGTGCGGGCGGTGGAGATCTCCGGAGTGATTTCGCGCTTCCTGTTCGAGGTGGTCCCGCCGGGGACCGAAGAACTGGTCCAGCGCCGCTTCACCGTTACGGGCGCGAAGCCCGCTTCGCTGATCGTGGTGGCCTTGCTGCTATCGCTGTGGGCTGCATCGGGGCTTTTCCTCAGTTTGATCGAGGGGTTCAACGCGGTCTATAAGCTACCCCGCGGGCGTGGCGTGGTCCACGGACGGCTCGTGGCCGTCGGGCTGATCTTCCTGTGCGCTCTGCCGGCGTTCGCCACCTCGGCGATGATCGTGCTTGGCTCACGGTCAGAGATCTGGCTGGTGACCGCGACCGGCGTGCTCGACAATGCCGATCAGTTTGCCGGCGGCATCGAGGTGCTGGGCAAATTGATGCGTTACGCGATCGCGCTCGCCGCGCTGGCGGTGACGATGCTGTTTCTCTACAAGCTGGCGCCGGCGCGCCCGCAATCCTGGGTCTTCCTCTGGCCCGGGGCACTGATCTCGACTGTTCTCTGGGTAGTGGCGACGGCTCTGTTTTCCTGGTACGTCCGCAACATCGCCGACTATAACCTGTTCTACGGATCCATCGGCGCGGTGATAGCCCTGCTGCTATGGATGTACATGCTGTCGCTGATCACCCTTTTCGGGTGCGCTTTTAACGCAGAGTACGAGCGGCTGCGGCGAGCGACCGTGAGCCTGAAGCTGTAGCGCCCGCCGGCGCGGCCGGGCTTAGTCTCCGGATTGCAGCATGGGGCGCACCTTGTCGTACTCCGGGTTTACGCAGAGGTCGCCCCAGCGCTTCAGGGCGGCAAGCAGTCCGAGGCCGGACTCCGGCTGCTGGCCCTGATCGCCCGTTTCGGCGATCCAGTTGGCGAGGATTTGCCGGTGCCGCTCGAGTTCGTCGGCATACTTCGCGTCGCCGGCCAGGTTGTGGATCTCGTGCGGGTCGTTTTCGAGGTCGTATAGTTCCTCGGCGGGCTTCTTGTCGCCGAAGAAGACGAGTTGCGCCTCGTTCATTTCGCCTTTCGCCATCATCTCGCGGAACCGCTTCGAGACGGGCCAGGGATCCTTGTAGCTGGGCTGCATGAAGGGGCGGTCAGTGAGGTAATTGCGGAGGTACTTGAAGCGCGGCGTGACGACGGCTCTGATCTTCTCGATCGTGAAATCGCAGCGGTCGCGGGCGGAAATGACGAATTCACGCGGCTGATAATTGGCAGCCAGAAAATCCTGGCCTTCCATCCCGTCCGGGACGCCGATGCCGGCCACGGCCAGCGAAGCGGCGGAGACGTCGATGCCGCTGACGAGGTCATTGCGCACCTCGCCGGCGGGAATGCCCGGCCCCACGACGATCAGCGGCATGTGAATGCCGCCCTCATAGAGGAACTGCTTGTGGCGGTGGAGCTTCATGCCGTGGTCGCTGAACAGGAAGATGACCGTGTTGTCGTAGAGGCCGTCGCGCTTGAGGGCCGCGATGACTTCCCCGACCTGCTCGTCGGTCTTCAGCAGGCAGTCGTAGTGGTGGGCGATCTCCTCGCGGACTTCCGGGATGTCGGGATAGTAGGGAGGCACGGGCACCTTGGCGCGGTCGACGACCTCCGGAGCCACCTCGTAGCTGAGTTTGCCGCCCCCGAGCTGGACCTGACCGAAGAAAGGCTGGTCTTCTTTCTTGCCTCTCCAGCAGTCGCCCGCAACGAGCGAAGGCGGTCCCCATCCGCCCTTGCCGCGCTCGAAATCGTAGAACTCCTCAATGTTCCACTCGAAGTTGTAGTCGTCCTTGCCGCCCTCGTTAAACGTCCAGTAGCCGGCCTGACGGAAGCGCATGGGAAGCGGAACGACGTGTTCGGGCAGCACGATCCGGTCATACTCGCCCATGCTCTGGCCACGAAACTCGGCGCGGGAGCTGCGGTGGTTGTGGGCGCCGATGCTGGTCTGCATCATGCCCGTGACGATGGCCGAACGCGTGGGCGAGCAGACGCCGGCCGGGGTATAGAAGCGGGAATACCGGATGCCTTGGGAAGCGAGCGCATCAATGTTGGGGGTCTCGATCAACTCGTCGCCATAGCTGCTGAACCAGCCGCTGACGTCTTCGAGGTAGATCCAGAGCACATTCGGACGCGCGGCCGCGGGCGAGGAGTCCGGCGCCTGCTGGCAGCCGAACGCCGCCAGGAGAGCGCCGAGACATAGAAGATGACGAAGGGTAAAGTGACTCATGCTATTTCCTTGAGACTTCATGCTATCAGGCTCGCGCCCGGCGGTGCGGAGCGGTTCTCATGGCTCCGCGGCCCGGTCTCGATTTGCCCAAAAGAGGCGACGTCAAGGTTACCGGCGGAATACTATCAAGCTTTTTAGTGCCATTCCCAGTCGATGAAGTCGGGGTTGACGTCGACCATGGCGTTGACGATGAGTTCGACGAGGCCGCCGTAGCCGATGTGGTACTTGTTCCAGAGGTCGTAGTAGGCGATCATGTCGCGGAACTGGCCCTTGCAGTTGGAGCAGGGGGCGCAGATGTACTTGTTGACGCTGGTGTCGTCGACGCAGTCGGAGAAGGCGTCGAGGATCTGCTCGAGCTTCTTGCGGCCGGAGATGTGGAAGCGCCAGTCCTCGAAATTGTTGCCGCTCATGATGGCGAAGCCGGAGCCGCCGCCGCAGCAGTAGTTGTCGACACCGTGGGGGTACATCTCGCGGAATTGCGGGGCGATTTTGTGGAGGATTTCGCGCTGCGGGTTGACGACGCCCATGAGGCGGACGAGGTTGCACGGGTCATGAAGCGTCACGGGGAAGTTGTTTCGTGACGGGTCGAGCTTGAGCCTGCCGCTCATGACGATGTCGTGGAGCAGGGTCATGGACGATTCGCGGGGCACGTTGGCCTCGCCGAGGAGGACGCGGTCGGCGATGACCGAGAGGGCCTTGTGCGCGTGGCCGCACTCGCCGAGGACGATCTTCTTGACGCCGAGCTTCCGGGCGGCGGCGGAGTGCTTGAGAGCCACGCGGGCGAACTGAGCGTCGTCATACCAGAGGCCGTAGTTGATGGAGTCATAGCCGGCCAGTTCGCTCGACAGGGTCCATTTGATACCGGCCGCATTCAGGATGACGGCGAACGCGCCGGGATTTTCCGGCCAGGCCATGATTTCGCCGGCGTTGTGGATGAGCAGCACGTCGGCGCCTTCCACGTCCCAAGGGGTTTCCACCTTGACGCCAGTCTTCTCCTCCATGTCCTCGTCGATGAACTCGATGTTGTCCTTCACGACGAGAGAGTTCATGCCGGTGGAGGAGCCGACCTTGAGCTGCAGCATGGAACCGTTGTCGTGAATCTCCTTGGCAGCGATGCCCATCTCCTGGCTGAAGAGCTTGCGTAGCTCGTGGGCCACCAAGCCGTTGTCGACGCCGATGGGGCAGGTTTGTGCGCAGCGCCGGCACAGGTTGCAGCGGTAGGAGAGCTCGATGAGCCGGGCGACGAGCGGCCAGTTGAGGTTGACATCGCCATGCTGGAAGGCCGAGAGGAAGCCGCCATGCTTGACGTACTTGTGATAGAGCCGCCGCATGATCTCGGAGCGGTAGGTGGGGCGGTACAGTTCGTTCTGCCCGCTGGCCTCATAGATGTGGCAGGCGTCCGAGCAGGTCTGGCACTTCGCGCAGTGCTCCATGGTGAGCACGAGCGGCTGCAGGAAGGTCCAGTTGTCTTCCTTGGTGAAGAGCTTGTCGAGGCCGGAGAGGAACTTTTTGACCAGCTCGTCCTCTTCGTCCTTGGACTTCGGCTTCGGGATGTTGACCGCCACCGTGTTGTCAAGGCCGCATTCGAGGTTGGTGCGGGCCTTCTCAGACAGGCCGGACCAGTTGTGGTCTTTTGATGGGTCATCTAAAGGATAGGGAAGCGGCATCAACTCTTCGTTGGTGATGTTGATGAGAGGCTGCCCGTCCCCACGGGACATGTCGCTCAGCTTGACCTGCTTCTTTTCGCTCACTTGTCATTCCCCCTCTGAATTGGGATTCGTAGTGGCTATATCAGCCCAGGTTTTGGTTCCGTCCGCCTTGATATGCGGGGCGGACCAGTGCGGTTTATACGTAAGATACTGCGCAAGCTTCTTCTGCATCTCGACGGCCTTGCTGGAAGGCATGTCATCCCACTTAATTGAATGATACGTGAAGTACTTGGCGATGAAGTGGGCCATGTGCGTCAGCGGGATGTAGGCCAGCAGCAGCGCAGTAAGCGCCAGCCCGGCCGCCATCAACGGCGGCACGGCGAGACTCGTATCGAAAGTGAGAAGTCCCTTGGCCATGGCGACCACTCCGGGGAATCCGGGGCCGCGCATTGCGTAACCGGCGATGACGAGCCCGAAGGCGACGATGAAGAAAAGCAGATTGAAGATGTCGCCAGGAGCGGTGTAGTTCTGCAACTTCGGGTCGCGCAGGCGGCGCAGCATCAATCCGAAGGCGCCCGCTACCGTCATCCCCGCTCCGACCGCACCGGAGACGCTCGCCAGACCAACGAGAACGGCGCCCAGCGCCCCTTCCGCCAGACCCGGCACGAAGATCGCCAACAGAGCGCTCAGCAGCACCAGCATTAACGAACCAATCAGCAGATAGAGGCCGAAGTGAAACGGAAAGCTGCGCCACCAGAGCGGGCGGTTGAACTCCCATAGTCCCTTGAGGAAAAGGATCTCCGGAAGCATGAACTTCATCTCGCTTACCCAGTTAAACTTCGAGGTCTTCGTCCACCAGTCCATCTCCTCGAAGTAGGATCCGCCATGTTTCACCCGTTCCGGCGACTCGTGCGGCACGGGGTAGAGTTCCCAGCGAAGATGAATCGGCTGCCTGGCGTAGCTCACGGCGCGCGCTACCGAGGCGATCAGAAAACTCAATATTCCGAGATAGATAAGTCCATATAAGATAGCCGTCATACGTGCCCCCAGGGGAGGGTGCGTCCCCGGTGGAATCAGTACAGTACAGTATGAAACACCCACGTACATTCTACTACGATTTTCGGAGTTTGGGGGAATGATGTCCGGAAAGCGGGAGACAACCGGGCGGGGTCACCCCTTTAGCGCACTGCCCTTTCGTTCCACGGCCTTCGGGCGCCAGGCGCCGGGGACGAAGAAGTCCTGCCAGCCGAGGCCGAGTTCCCTCGTCATTTCGATGGCGTATTCGCAGCGTTTGAGGTCGTCTGGGCCCCCGTTGTTCGTGCCCCAACTGAACTTGCAGCCGGCTTCCTTGAATTTTCCGAGGAAGGCGAGCGAGGGGAGTTTGTAGCGGTTGTTGATCTCGACAGCGACGTGGTTCGCGGCCGCCGCCTCCGCGACGCGGTCCATCCGGGCTTCGGTCCAGAGGGAGTCATAGCCGGCCTCGAGCACGGCGGGCAGAAAGGTCGGATTGACGTAGATGTCGATGGGTTCGTGGTTGAGGATGCCAACGGTGCGGTCGACGAGGGTGTCCATGAACTCTTGCGGATTGGGGATTTCGCCGACTTCATTGGCGATCCAGAGGCGCATGCGCTTGCCGCGGTTGCCGGTCCAGGTCATCGAGTCAGTGAAGACGTAGTCGAAGAGGCTGACGGCCTTGGCGGAGAAGATACCGGTCCATTCGCGGCCCTCGGCCTGCATGGCGAGGAAAACCGGCTGGTTCTTCACGCGTTCGTAGAAGGCAACGACCTGGTCATCGGTATCGACGGGGAAGCCCTGGCCGCAGTTGACGGCGATGCCGTACTGGATACCGACGCGGCGCGAGTTTTCGAGCGCCTGTTCGATGTCGAGGCCTTCCTTGAGGTGCACGTGATAGTCGACGACGGGCACGTTGCGGTGGGCGAGGTCGAGAATCGCCTGATCGATTTTGTCCGCGGCGCGGGGCGGCGGGCCGGGAGTAGGCTCGTCATCGGGCAGCGGGCGGACGCGAATGGAGCGGAAGCGCACGCGGGAGCCGGGATCGTGCCCCTGCAGGGCGAACGTGCCGCGGCCGAGGACGCGGCCGGGATCGCTACCCTCGGCGGTGATGGGCGGATCGAACTCGGTGTAGTCGACCAGAAGAGTTCCGTTGACGCGGGTCTGCACGTTTTTACCGCGCACGGCGATGTTCATGGTGAACCATTCGTCATCGGCCACGAGTTGCTTGTAGATGTTGCGGACGCCGTAGAGCGAGCCGGTTTTCTTGCGTTCGCGGTAGTTTCCGGAGCCGGTGGCGGTGTTGTTGATCTGGACTTCGAAGCCTTGTTCCGGCCAGCCGCTTTCCTGCGGCTTGGTGTGGAAGTAGACGCCGGAGTTGCAGAGGTGGGCGGCGGAGACTTCGACCTCGAGCTCGAAGTTCTTGAAATCGGCGGCGTTCACGGGGCCGGTGTAGAAGAGGTGGGAGCGGTCGCCGTCCGAGACGAGGGCGCCGTCGCGCACGCTCCAGGTTCCGGGGTTCTCGACGGGGGTCCATCCTTCGAGGGAGCGGCCGTTGAAGAGCTCGGTCCATTGGCCGCGGCCGCCGCCGCACGAGATGGTAGCGGCGGTGAGAGCGCCGATGAAGGATCGTCTGGTGAAGTTGGGAGTTGACATGGCAGTTTCGGGTCTGGATTTAGATTAGCGCGGTTGGAGGGGGAGGAAGCGGGTGGGGCCGGCGGGTCCGCGGGCGCGGCGGGCGGTTCGGCGGAACGAAGCCGCTGGGGGAGTTCGTTTTGTAATTTCACGTTTGGCGGGGCGGAAGCGGGGTCTGGTGGCGGGGCGGCGGGGTGGCCGGCGCGGGCGGATCGGGTTGCGGGAGACTGGGTTTCGCGGAGGGGAGTTCGTTTGGTAATTTCGACAATATTGGCGAGCGGCGGGGCGCCGGGTGGCAATTCACCGGCGGCGGTTTGGCGGTGGGAGCGGTTGGTTTGCAGGGCCTGGAGTTCCTTGA
>CAYXVG010000003.1:0-226100 GCA_964468205.1 uncultured Solibacteraceae bacterium
CTGATGCAGATTCTCGGCCGCGCCACGCTCGTAACGCAGTCCCGCTTTTTGGACTGGAACCTTGCCCGGTCGCGTGACCTGATCATTCTGGGACCACCCGAACCGAACGAATGGACGCCCCGGAACGCTCCCGACCACGACTTCCAGATCGTTCCGGAGGGCATCCGAAACCAGCGGCCCCGCCGGGGAGAACCCGTGCTCTATCCGCTCTCCTTAGACACGCATGGGATGCCGGAGGCCGACCATGGTCTGATCTGGAGTTGGACGACCACCTCGGGATCGCGAGTTGTTCTTCTGGCCGGGGCGACACCGGTCACAACTGGAGCCACGGCTGCTTTCTTCGCCGACGCCGCTGACTTCCGTCCCGTCATTGAGAGCGTAAAAGCCGGCGCCACCAGCGGAAAGCTTCCCGCGCACTGGCAAGTGATTGTGAGGGTGGACATCCGGGATAACGTGCCGGTCCGGACCTTCTACATCAATCACCGGGTCTATTCTTCAAGCAGCCGCGGCGCCTTTTCCGAGATGTGACGGATGCGGTCGGTCGCCGTTATTCACAGCCTCGTCGTTGCAATAGAATGGTGAGCGCGATGAGTTGGAAACGACGTCAATTCCTTGGGGCGGCGGCGCTGTCCGCTATTGGAAGCGCCGTCCGGGCGCCCCAAGCGAACGCTGGAGCGGCGAGCGAGGTCTCCCCGCGTCCCACCAAGGCAATCCCCCTGCTGATCGGCAACTGGGCCGACCCGTCAATTTTGAAGGATGGGGACGACTACTACATGACCCACTCCAGTTTCGCATTTCATCCCGGGCTGCTCGTTTGGCACTCGCGGGATCTGAAATCGTGGAAACCGATCAGCCGAGCGGTGGTGAATCAGAAGGGGTCCATCTGGGCTCCCGATATCATCAAGCACGAGGGACTCTACTACATCTACTACCCTGCCGCGGGAGAGAACTGGGTGGTGACGGCGGACTCGCCTCTCGGCCCGTGGTCCGGAGCGCAAGCAATTGGCGCCAAGCACATCGACCCGGGCCACGTCGTGGGGCCAGACGGCAGACGTTACATTCACCTGTCTGGAGGCCATATGGTGGAGATTTCCGCCAATGGCCTGCGAGCGGTCTCCGATCCGCGCAAGGTCTATGAAGGCTGGCCCATCCCGCAAGATTGGGCGATCGAGTGTTTTTGCCTCGAGTCTCCGAAGTTCCTGTTCCGGAACGGCTGGTACTACCTCACCAGCGCGCAGGGCGGCACGCTAGGGCCCTCCACCAGTCATATGGTGGTTGCCGCCCGGTCGCGGGGACCGAACGGTCCGTGGGAGAACTCGCCCTACAACCCCATTATTCGCACCTGGAGCCGCAAGGAGCCCTGGTGGTCGAAGGGTCACGGCACCCTCGTCGAAGGCCCGGGCGGGCAATGGTATTGTGTACTCCACGGTGTGATGAACTGCTACCGTACGCTGGGCCGGCCCACGCTGATCGAGCCGATCGAGTGGACCGAAGACGGCTGGTACCGTGTGCCGGAGCGATGGCCCTCCGGATGGGACGACGGTGTCCGCTCGGAAATGCCGATGAGCGACAGCTTCTCCGGCGGTGAAATGGGAATCCAGTGGCAGTTCTACGATCACTACGACGCCGGACGGTTCTCGGTGGGCGGCGGTTCGCTCCGTTTGGCTGGTCACGGCACGAATGCCGGCGAGTCGCGCCCGCTTTGCGTGATGCCGATGCACCGGGCTTACGAAATTGAAGCCGAGGTTGAAACCGGCGCGAACTGCGAGGCGGGCCTGATGCTGTTCGCCTCGCCCAGCGACTACATCGGCCTTGCCCTCTCCCCCGGCGGCGACCTGCGGCGTGTCCAGGAAGGCCATCGCCGCTACCGCAACACCGACGAACCCAGACTCGATCGTTCCACCGTCCGCTTGCGCATCGTCAATAGTCATCAGGACGTTCGATTCTACTACCGTGACGCGAGAGACGCCTGGCGCATCCTGCAGCCGAGCATGGAAGTGTCGGCGGGCGGCGCTCTCCGCGCGGCCCTATTTGCCACCGGAACCGGAGAGGTGCGTTTTCGAGACTTTGTCTACCGGCCACTTGAGGATGCATGATGAGCGCATGTCGTTTAGCTGCCGTCTTCTGCCTGCTCGCGCTGCACTTAGGCGCCGCCCCGCCTAACATTGTCCTAATCATGGTGGACGACATGGGCTTCTCTGATATCGGCCCTTACGGAGCCGAGATTCGGACGCCCAACCTGGACAAACTCGCCGCCACCGGCGTCAGTTATACGCAGTTCTACAACGCCGGCCGTTGTTGCCCGACCCGCGCCTCCCTGCTCACCGGACTCTACCCTCACCAAGCCGGAATCGGCTACATGGAGCCCGGCAATCGGTACAATAAGCCGATCGTCGAGCGACTCGGTGCGCCGCAGTATCAAGGCCATCTGAACCGGCGCTGCGTGACCATCGCGGAGGCGCTGAAACCGTCCGGCTACCAGACCTTCATGACCGGCAAGTGGCACGTGGGGCAGGGAACCGGTGAACGGCCCTGGGAGCGGGGGTTCGAACGCTTCTTTGGGATCCTTGGCGGTGCGTCGAATTTCTTCCGTCCCGGCAATCGTCTCTACTCGGGGAGCGAGCAGGTCGAGGCTCCCGATGACTTCTACACCACGGACTATTTCAGCCGGTACGCCGCAACATACATTCGCGAGGCCTCCCCGGATCATCCGTTCTTCCTCTATGTCGCCTACACCGCACCGCACTGGCCGATACAGGCTTGGCCGGAAGATATCGCGCGGTACCAGGGTAAGTACAAGATCGGTTGGGACGAACTACGCCGCCGCCGGCTTGCCCGGCAGAAGGAATTGGGTTTGTTCGCGCCGGAACTCCGGCTTTCGCCCCGCCACCCGGAGAGCTACCCGTGGGAAGAGGCCGATCAGGACGACATGGACTTGCGCATGGCCGTCTACGCGGCGATGATCGACCGGGTCGATCAGGGGATCGGGGATATCCTCGCCGCTCTCAATGAAACCGGCACGGCGGAAAACACGCTCATCATGTTCCTCAGCGACAACGGCGGCTGCGCGGAACCGTATGGCCGCAACCAGAAAAATCAGGTTCCGCCAGGTCCGGCCGAATCGTCGACCGGATACTACCTCCCCTGGGCTAATGCCAGCAACACGCCGTTCCGGCTCTTCAAGCACTGGGTGCACGAAGGGGGGATTGCCACGCCTCTTATCGTCTCCTGGCCGGGCAAAACACCGGCCGGGGTGATCAATACGACGCAGATCGGGCACGTGAAGGACATTATGGCGACGTTCCTGGACGCGGCTGGAGTAGAGTACCCCGAGACCTTTGGCGGACAAGAACTGCAACCGTTGGAGGGAGAGAGTCTCCTGCCCTCCCTGCTCAACCCCGAAGCGGTCACGCACCGGACTGTCTATTGGGAGCACGAAGGCAATCGGGCCATTCGGGATGGCAGATGGAAGCTCGTCTCCTACTACAACGAAATTCACGAGGAGATGGCGCGGGTGGGCACCGGCCGGCGCACCGGGGAATGGGAACTCTACAACCTGGAAACGGACCGCACCGAACTGCTGAACCTTGTGGGCAGCTACCCGGTGAAGGCCCGCGAGCTTGCTAATAAGTGGGAAGAGTGGGCGGCGCGTCTGGGAGTGTTGGACTGGGAGGAACTGCTGCGGCTGGGCCGCTATGACCGCATCGATGGCCTTGAGTAGTGAGGGCGGATCCGGAGTATGGCCCCAGCTCGCGATAGACTAACTGGGCGCAAGGAGGTTCTACGATGAGTTTACTTACGAATCGCCGCCAGTTTCTGTCGGCATTGGCTGCCGCCCCGGCAATCCTGCCAGCCAACGTGCTCGGCTCGAGCCAGAAGCAGAATGTTCTCTTCATATCCATTGATGATTTGAATGACTGGACCGGCTGCCTCGGCGGTCATCCGGACGCAAAGACGCCGAACATCGACCGCTTGGCCGCGAGCGGAGTAAACTTCACACATGCTTACTGCGCGGCCCCGGCCTGCAATCCCTCCCGTGCGGCGCTCATGTCCGGTATTCGTCCGCACAACTCCGGCATCTACGTCAATCCGCAACCCTGGCGGAAGTCGCCGGTGCTCAGGAACGCGGTGACCCTTCCGCAGCACTTCATGGCCAACGGATACAAGGCGATCGGAGGCGGCAAGATCTACCATGGCAGATACCTGGATCCACCAAGCTGGAATGAATACTTTCCCTCGATGGACCAGGACCGGCCCGCCGACCCCATGCCGCCCAACCGGCCCGTGAACGGAATTCCGAACACCGCGCACTTTGATTGGGGACCGCTCGCGAACAAGGATGAAGAAATGAGCGACATAAAAGTCGCCAACTGGGCGGCCGAACAGCTCCATAAGCAACACGGAAAACCACTTTTTCTCGTCTGCGGCATCTTCCGCCCGCACCTTCCCTGGTACGTTCCCGAGAAGTACCTTGATATGTTTCCCCTCAACCAGATAGCCCTCCCGAACGTAAAGGAGGATGACCTCGAAGACGTTCCTCCGCTCGGAGTCAGGATGGCCCGGCCAGAGGGCGACCACCAAAAAGTGATCGAACATGAGCAGTGGCGCAAGGCGGTGCAAGGTTACCTCGCCTCGATCGCCTTCGCTGACGCCGCCGTCGGTATCGTGCTGGACGCTCTCGACGCAAGCCCAATGAAGCGGAACACAACCGTAGTGCTATGGAGCGACCACGGCTGGCACTTGGGCGAGAAACTGCACTGGCGCAAATTTGCGCTTTGGGAAGAGGCCACCCACAACCTACTCATGGTGAATTCGCCGGGTCTCACCCAACCGAACCGGAAGTGCGTCCGGCCAGTCGACCTGATGGACATCTACCCGACGCTGAACGAGATGTGCGGCCTTCCCGCCCGGAGTGAACTCGACGGGGAAAGCCTGGTCCCGTTACTGCAGGATCCCGACCTGCCAAAGCTCAAACCCGCGATGACGACCCACGGTCGCGGGAACCACTCCCTGCGCACGGAGCGCTGGCGGTATATCCGCTACAGCGACGGGACCGAGGAACTCTACGACCATGACCGCGATGAAATGGAGTGGACCAACCTCGCGGGCCGGCCTGAACACGCGGAGCTGAAAGAGCACCTTGCGCGGTGGCTGCCAGAGAAGGAGGCGCCTGAATCGGAGCGCGAAAGCGGCTGAGCCCCCTGTCAATTCTGGCTGAGCTTCACAAAGATCGGATTCGCATAAAACCAGAGGTCCTGCCACGCAGCTTCAACCGGGTCAAAGTCCTCGCGCTCAAGCGCCGCGGAATCGGGTAGCGGGTTTCCTTCAGCGTCCGTTTCCAACGGAGTGTCCGGTGGCAGGTTGGTTCCCCGCAGGCGGAAATAAGTATTCTTCTCCAGTCGCGAGAGCTCGTAAGCAGGTGTCTCGTACCAGCCCGCGCCCAGATACTGGATCTGGTTTTCGCCGAAGGTGGCGACTACACGAGTGGTCTCGTTCGTGTCCTTTGAATACTCGGGATTCGGAGTGACGCCATCGGCGAGAAACTTCGGCGTGTGTTCCCTAACCTCACCGGCGATCAACTGCACAAAGCGAACCCGCGGCTGGTCGCCGTTGTAGTTCGTCTCCGGGCTGCGGAAACGCAAAGTCACCGTTAGCGGCTGGCCAGAATTGACTTCGAGTGTTTGGCCCATGGTAGCGGAGCGGGCGCCGCTGGTGACATGAAACTCGAGCCGGTCGATTAGGTCCCCGTGCACGCAGTACGAATTGCCCGACCGAAGCCCTTCGGCGACATCATACAGTGTGTACTCTCCATCGCGGTCAGCGTCGCGCACCAGCGTCCACGTCTTAGCGTACTCGCCGGGCCAGAAGTCGCCCGAGGGCGAGTGGAAGTCGCTGCTGACAAAGGTCCACCAGCGGCGTCCCTCTCCCAGGAGGGCGTCCCAAAGTCCGCCGACCTCGGCGATGTAAATGCCCGCGCCGCCGTAGGTGCCGCCGCCAACAGCCCGCTCTTTGTAACCGCCTCGCTGTTCCTGCTTCTGGTGACCCGGCAGGCCTTCGAATCCGAAAGCGACGTCAGGAGCGGCGTCGTTGAAATCGCGAAAATCGGCCACTGCGTAGCTGGCCGCGCGTTCCGGGTGGGCGAAGACGATCCAACTGGAGAGCGGGTACCGGTCGCGCATCCACTCGACCGCTTTCACCGCTTTTTCGTGATCGTTCTCCATGATCTTGCCTGTCCATTCGCCATCGGGGCCGCCGGACGTATCGTTATCTCCTTCATCGAACCGGTACTCGAACTCGGCGAGCCCGCTCGCGTCCGCGGCCACGACGCCGACAGAGCAATGCTCATGTCCCGGCACGTTCCACTCCAGGCCCGAGGCCACGAGGCGCTCGGGGAACTCGCCGCGCAACTCCTGAATGATCGGATAAACGAACTCAGAAAGTGACTGCCAACGCCACATCGTCTTGCGGCCGCCCTTCTCATTCGGGTCTCCCTTTGACGGCAACCCGGGATAGACCTCCGTGTCGTCCCAAAAACTGCCCTCCGCGTCCCGGGGAAAAGCGCCGCCGTGCTCGGAATTCGCTACCCAATCGAGCCCGTACCGGAACCCGTTACGCACCACGCCGCGGATCGGATGCCGTCCGTCCGTGAAAGTAGTGTGCTCGTGGAAGTCTCCTGCCATCCACTTGGCATAGCGCTCGGTTATGGTCCGGTTAGAGGCGAGTCCGGCCACCAGCAGGGTTGTAAAAACTGCAATCAGCAGAAGTCGGCGTTTCATGGTGATTTTTCTCTCAGTATCGCAGAGCGGTAGTTGCAGAACGATGAACCCTTGGGCGTCCGGCGTTGTCGATTAGTCCACGATCGCCTGGTGGGCGAGAATCTTGAACTGCTGGTGCAACTGCAGACCGCCGTTCGGCTGGAGTTGCGCCATGAAGACACCAACCATCTCTTCTTCCGGGCTGACGAAGAATTGGGTGTACCAGTGCCCGCCCCAGCCGTGTGTACCCTCGGAGGTAAGCTCGCCAAGACCGTGATCGCCGCTTTCCACGTAGAAGCCGAGGCCGAAGGGCCGCGGAACACCGTCCTTCACGATCTTGCCCGCGTGATCCATCGTCATCAGCTTTACCGTCGCCGGGCTCAGAAGCCGCTGGCCGCCAAGTTCCCCGCCATTGAGGATCATCTGGGCGAACCGGGCGTAGTCCAGGGCGGTCGAAGAGAGGCCGGCGCCGCCGGAGTAGTAAGTCTTCGGCCCCTTGTATGGGTAGCTGGTGGAGTACATTGTGTAGCCTTCACGCGGATACTCCGGCAGCGGCTCAATCTGTCCGCCGGGTTTGCGGTGGTAGACGCGGGCCAGGCGCTGCTCCTTGCCTTCGGTAAGGAAGAAGTGAGTGTCCTTCATCCCGAGGGGGCCGAACACGCGGCTATCGAGGAACTCGGCGAATGTCTGACCGCTCCAGACCTCCACAAGCGCGCCCAGGACGTCAATCGAAAGCCCGTAGTTGTAACGATCACCAGGGTGAAACGCGAGCGGAATCCCGCCGAGCCGCTTCACCATCTCCCCGATCGTACCCGGCGTCTGGCCAAGCCCGCTCGAGATGTCGTAGGCGCGGTAGAGGCCCTCCAGGCCGCCATCGCCGTACGTGAGGCCGGAGGTGTGCGTCAACAGGTTTCGGATGGTCATGGGACGCTTGGCCGGGACCCGGTAGTTGTTCGTTGCCTCGGGTCCGGGAAGCGCCTCCATCTTCGCGAACTCCGCAATGTACTTGCCCACCGGATCGCCAAGCATGAACTTGCCCTCTTCGTAAAGCATCATGACCGCGACGCTGGTAATGGGCTTGGACATCGACGCAATCCGGAAAATCGTGTCCTCTTTCATGGGCTTACCTGCTTCGACGTCAGCCATGCCGTGGGCGGCGAAGTGGGTGATTCTTCCTCTTCGTGCAATCAGCGTGACCGCGCCCGCGATCTCTTTGCGCTCGATGTGGCGCCGGATGACCTCGTTGATGCGCGATAGCCGCTCGGCCGACATTCCGGCTTCTTCCGGGGCGGCGGGCAAAAGAACCTGGGAGACCGCGGGTAAAGCGGCCACGACAAACAGGGCGAGAAGAACGAAGAATCGCATGGCTTCCTCTTTCAATCCACAATCGCCTGGTGGGCGAGCACTTTGAACTTTTGGTTCACCTTCAGGTCCCCCGGCGGGTAAAGTTGCGCCATGAAGACTCCAATCATTTCCTCTTCGGGGCTAACGAAGAACTGGGTGTACCAGAAGCCGCCCCAGCCGTGTGTGCCCTCCGAGGTGAGTTCGGAGAAGCCGTCCTCCGCGGTTTCGACGAAGAAGCCAAGTCCGAACGACGGGGCGCCCTCATCCCCAGTAATCTTCCGCACGTGATCGATGGTCATAAGTTCAATCGTGGTCGGGCTCAAGAGGCGCCGGCCACCGAGTTCCCCCTTGTTGAGGATCATTTGGGCGAACCGGGCATAGTCGACGGCGGTGGAGGAAAGCCCTCCGCCTCCGCTGAAGTACTTCTTCGGGCCGCGGTAAGGATAGTGAACGTCGCCCTGAACATCGCCGGCGGAGACTTCATCATCCTGCCGTTTCAACGTCCCGTCCTTGCCCTGGGTGTAGACCGCCGCCATGCGCTGCTCCTTCCCGTCGGGAAGGTAGAAGTGGGTGTCGGTCATCCCGAGCGGTTCGAAGATGCGGCTCTTGAAGAATTCGTCGAGGGTCTGGCCGGAGGCCACCTCCACCAAACGGCCGAGCACGTCGATTGACAGGCCGTACTCATACCGCTCGCCTGGGTGGAACAGCAGCGGTAACTTGGCAAGCGCGCGGGAAGCTTCCGCAAGATTGAGCTGACTCGGCCCGCCCAGGCCGTGAGGAATATCGTAAGCGTTGTACAAACCGCCGAGCGCCTGGTTCCATTGATAAGTGAGCCCGGAGGTATGTGTGAGCAGGTGGCGAACCGTAATGGGACGCTTCGCCGGAACCCGGTAGTTGTTGGTCGCCTCCGGCGGGGGGAGTACGTACATGTCTTTCCACTCGGGCAGGTACTTGCTCACCGGGTCGCCCAGCATGAACCTGCCTTCCTCGTAAAGCATCATCACCGCCACGCTCGTGATCGGCTTCGTCATCGAAGCGATGCGGAAAATAGTATCCGGAGTCATCTTCCGGCCGGCCTCGATGTCGGCCATGCCGTGCGTTCCGAGGTGAGCGACCTTCCCTTTCCGGGCGATGAGGGTGACGGCGCCGGCGATCTCCTTCCCATCGATATGACCCTGGAGGACTTCGTCGATGTGCGCGAGACGTTCCGCGGACAATCCTGCCTCCTCTGGCGCGGAGCGAGGCATTGTCTGGGCGGAAATGTATACCGCGAAGATGGCTACAAGGAAAAGCAGTTTCCGCATAACGGTTCTATGGTAGCGAACCGGGCGGACATTTGAGCTGGCCTATGCGGAATCTATGTAAGGTTGTGGGTCTTTGGCCGGTAGCGAGGGAATAGGAGTCTAGCCTTCGCCGCGGCGGCGGATGAGCCAGGGCTCAAATGCGCCCGGGTCGTCGAGTATCTCCCGCTCGAGTTCCCGGAACTGGGCGTCGATTACCAACCGCTCAATATCCCTTCCCAGCGAGTAGTCGCCGCATATCGCACGCTTCTGCTCGATGAGAGACAGAATCGCATTGTAGAGTTCGAGCTGTTCAGTGGTCTGGCTCATTCCGGGCCTCCTACTATATAGACGGCGCAGGAGGCCGGGAGTTGCCTTACTTTTTTCGCAATTTCATCAGGCCCGCCGGATCATCGGTAAGGATACCGTCAACTCCGATGGTGATCAGGCGCTGCCACTCGCCGGGATCGTCGGTAGTACCGGAAAAAACCTTGATGCCGGCGGCATGCAGAGTATCCACGTCTTCCGCCTTGACAATGGACCAATTGAGGAACTGATACTCCGCCCCCAATTCCTGGGCCGGCCCTACGTAGTCCGGCAGCCGTCTCCTTGGATTCAGCAGGCAGAGCCGGATGGCGGGATCGAGCGAACGCATCTCGCCCAGCGTCCGGTGATCGAAGGACTGAAGGATCACCCTCTCCTGCAGCCCATACCTCCGGATCGCCGCGTAGAGCAGTTCGGCGAAACGCCGCGGGGATATGAAATGCGGTTCGCCGTCGGGAGCCATCTTCGTTTCCACCATCAGATCAACTCCGCTGCCGCGCAGCAGCGCAAACACCTCCTCCACCGCCGGCATCCGCGAACCGGGGGCCGTGATCTGATTCGGGTAGCCGGGATTCTTCCGCGTGCCGCAGTCGAAGCGCTGAGTTTCCGCAAAGTCCATCAGACGGATGTAGAGAGGCCCGGCCGGCGCGGGTCCACCGGGAATGAAGCAATTCTCTAAGTTCACCGATACGTCATGATTGACGACAATCCGGTCGTCCGCGGTCACGACCGTATCGAGCTCGACAACGTCCACGCCCAGATCAACTGCATGCTGGAAAGCGGCAAGTGTATTCTCGGAGCGGAGGGCGCGGCAACCGCGGTGTCCCATCACGAGGATATCCGGAGATTGCGCGAAGCTGATTGTCGCTAGCAGGAATGCGAGAGCCGTCTTCTGATACATCGAACCTGTCTTCCTCTCCCGGTATTACTCCTTCGGGCGTTCCCCGGGATCTTTCACCAGCCGGGTGAATTTCAGCGGCTTTTCGGCGCCTTCGCTGTGGATCAGCAAGTAGGGTCCGCTGATACCAATGCGATTCGCCTTCTCTAGCGCGGCCAGGTAACGCTGCTCCTGGTCCATTACCGCCTCGGGGCACATCCGCCGGGTCGATCCCAGCGGGCCGAATCTGACGGAGTCCCCCTTGATTTTCACCGGGCCGAAGAACCGATTGCACCCGCCGTTACCGGCAACCTGTTTTTCTGATTCGAACTTCAACGTCGGCTGAACGATGTCCCTCACCCCAGTGCCACCGAAAGCTTCCAGCAGGAAATCGGCTCCGGCGAGTTCTTTCGGGTCAACCGTTCGTTCCGACTCGTCTGCCAGGACAAACAATGCGGCCAGCCCAAGGCCCAAAGCGGCGAAGTGTCGCATCGCATCCTCCGCGGACTATTCTTGCTCAAAGGAGTACTTGATGCCGGCGGTGAAGATAATGTCGCTCTTCTTGTTGCCGGGGAGCGGATTTGAGAGGAACCGGCTGCTGACCCCGGCTGTAAACGAGAACGCGCTGCTGATCTTGAAGTCGGCGCCCCCTTCGAAGTTGAAACGGTACTCGCCCCGGTTCGATATGTTGGGGAATAGCGAAAAGGCTTGGTAGAGTTTGACCCGGCTATTGATCCGATGATCGGAGTTTTCCCCGAAGTTAACTTCGAACGAGTTTCGTGTCTCACCCGTGGAAAAGGCCTCACGATTCCAGTTGGCGCCGCCTTCGAAGTCCCAGTTGTGGGTGTTACCCCGGATGATGTGGTATCCGAGACCACCGCCGAGGACGGCGCGGAGATCAAGATTCTGGAACTCGTCAAAGTCGAACGCGGTGGTCCCGTGAAGGAACATTTTCTCGCTGATGTCACGGTCATAACCCGCTTTGCCGCTGATCCGGTTAGCGGTGGCGCCGGAAGGCTCCGTTGTGCTCTGCGTTGAATAGATCTGCGCGAAGCTGAGCGTGATCTTATCGAAGCCGGTTTGGCGGATCACTTCAGCACCGGTGGAGATGGTGGATGTGCTCGCATTTCCGGTGGCGCCCGCCCAGCCGAAGTCGATGGCGCCTCTCCAGAAGTCCAGCCAGCCGGGGTTGGTCTGCCTTTCTTGCTCGCGCTCCCACGCGGCCTGAGCCGCGTCGTCACGGATAGCCTGGAAATCGCTGATCGCCAGCGTCACCGCGGTGTCATCTTCCTTCTTGACCCGCAGTTCGTCCCCGCTGGTCTCGATCGTGCCCACAATCTTCGCTCCGGAGGCTGTGGTGATGTTGAGCGGTTCATCGGTCTCGATGGATGTGACGCCCTTCCTGTCAATGCTGACGTCGCCCATGAACTCGGTCTTCACAGTGATCTTGCCCCCGTCCGTGTTCACGATCTGTCCGGTTACGCGGTCGCCGTTGGTAAGCGTGACGACGTCGGCCAACACCCCGATGGGCGCAAAAGACAAAAGGAGCATTGTGAATAGAGCGAATCGCATGAACGAAGTTTCCTCCAAGTTGTAATGATAAGACGTCTGCGTTGGCCGCTTTATTTTTCAACGGTTCTCTGCGACGGTGGCTGTTCTCATGCAGTCGTCGTTCGTTGATGGACGTGGCCTTTTTTGCCTTGGAGAGCCCGTCACCATTCTCGATGTTAGAATGCAGGCACTATGATGGCTGCTCCAATCGTCGATGGCACAACTGGATTTGCGCGAACCTTGGTCCTGCTCATCTCATTGGCGCTGGTGGCGGCGCCGGTAGCGGCCGACTTGCCGGATCTGCCCATTCGCAAGGCTTCTGTTGTGATTGTCGACAACGACGATCACCGGGACGTCTACACGGATGAATACGTCATCGCTTTGGCCGAACTGGGCGAAATTCGGCTCGACTCGCTGATCACCACCTACTCTGGCAATCGGCGGGAATACGATCTGTTCGTTCCCGGCCGGGCCCGGATTCTGGATCTCGCTCGGCGATCCGGCGTCGAGATTCGACCGGCGGCGCTCGAAGGAACGTTCAGCCGATTGAAGCGTCCGCGGTCAGGGCGCATTGAAGACACGGTCTCGCTCGGCTTACCAGCAGCCGCGCGGATCGTCAGTGTAGCCCGCAACGCCTCGCCGGGCAGTCCGCTTGTGGTCGTGTGTGGTGGACAGTTGACCGTCGTTGCCGATGCCTATCTACAAGATCCATCAATCGCGCCCAAGGTCATCGTCAGCGGCATTTTTGGCGCCAGCGCTCTCGACTACAACGGAGGTCTCGATGCGTGGGCGTGGGCTATTGTCGTGTCCCGATTCCAGGTGGTGGCAGTGCCCATCGGTCCCCCCAAACAGCGCGGTGTAGTTTGGTCACAGCGGGCTCCCGAAGTCCCAGTGGCGCGTCTTGCAGCGGAACTGCCGCAGAGCGTCCCCTTATTTCACTGGATGTTCGAGAAGAAGCATCCATCCAATGGTCTCCCGTCGGGGCATGACTTTGATGGGCATGCCGCCATTGTCCTCACGCGCCCGGAGTACCTAACGCAAGTCCAGCGCTACCGGCCCTCTGGGTTGGACGAGCGGGGGCGGCCAGTGTTGACGCCTGACCCCCGAGGCCCCATCCACGAAGCGATGGAGGCTGACAAGTCTGTTGCAACCAGTGAATTCTGGCGAGTGATGGGATCTTTGCGCGACAAGCTGCACGAGAAACCGTAGCAGACCGCGCGGCAGCCTCCTACTAATGACACGCCCGCTCCGAGCAGCCGCAATTCTTGCCCCGAAGCGCACGGTAGCCTTCAATCGCGATGATCGGGACCATTGCCAGCCCGGCGGCCGGGTCCGCCCACCACCAGCCGAAAAGAGCGTTCAGCGCCAGGCCTCCCACAAGAATGAAGGAGAGATAGAAGCAGAAGTCGGTCTGTTTGGCGTCGGCTTCCATGGCTCCGCTGTCGAGGCCCACGGCGACCTTACGCTTCTCGCGGGCGAGTATGGGCATGACGATGATGGAGACGACGCCGAGGACGATCCCGACAATGCTTTCCGAAGGAGCTTCCTCGTGTAGCAGGGAGGTCACCGCTTCGTACGCGACATATGCAGCCAGGACCGCAAAGCAGAGTCCGACTACGCGCAGGCTGGCGCGCTCGATACGCTCGCGGTCGGCCGGTTCATCCTGACGAAGGCGCCAGAGCAAGGCCAGACTCGATGTCACTTCGATCAGGCTGTCGATGCTGAACCCCACGAGCACCACGCTCCCCGACAGGAATCCGGCCGCGAGCCCGATCACGGATTCGAGCAGGTTATAGCCGATAGAGAAGTACTCCAGTTTCCGGCCCCGGCTTAGAAACTCAGCGCGTTTCGCCATCTCCAGCGTCGTGGTGCTCATCTTCAATCCCTTCTAGTATCCGATTGTAATGGCACGACTCTGTGCCCCGCCCGGTTGTCCCCGGCGATGCGCCCCAACGTTGCGTTTCTCCCCGGCATTAGGTATACGTGTAGAATTCAATACGGAGGAGACGCCCCTTGATTGTTGGAGTTCCAAACGAGACGTTCCCGGGAGAACGGCGCGTTGCTCTCGTTCCCGCTGCGCTCGGCAGGCTCATTAAGGCCGGTGCGGAAATCCTGGTCGCGCCGGGGGCAGGACTGTCTTCCGGGCATTCCGACGATGAGTACGTCAAGGCTGGCGCCCGGTTGGCCGTATCGCGGGAGGACGTTTTTGAACAGGCCGAAGTGATTCTGCAAGTGCGATCCTACGGCTCGAACCCGGATGCGGGCGAGCCGGACCTCTCCGCGCTCCGCGAGGGTCAGACAGTTATTGGCTTGGCCGATCCGCTTTCCGCGCCGCAGGCTGTGGAGGCGGTCGCCCGGACCGGTGCGACGTCCTTCTCGATGGAAATGATGCCCCGCATCACGCGCGCGCAGTCGATGGACGTGCTTTCCTCCATGGCGACTATCGCCGGGTACAAGGCCGTATTGCTCGGCGCGAACCGGCTGCCGAAGATGTTTCCGCTCCTCATGACGGCGGCCGGTACCATCTCTCCAGCCAAAGTGCTGGTCATCGGCGTCGGCGTCGCCGGACTGCAGGCAATTGCAACGGCGAAGCGGCTCGGCGCGGTGGTGACGGCCTACGACATTCGACCCGCGGTGAAGGAGCAGGTGCAGAGTCTCGGGGCGAAATTCCTCGAACTCGAACTCGAAGCCGGCGCCGCCGAGGACAAAGGCGGCTACGCCAAGGAGCAAGACGAGGAGTTCTACCGGAAACAGCGGGAGATGATGGCCGGCGCGGTCGCCGAGTCCGATGTGGTGATCACCACTGCTGCAGTGCCGGGCAAGAAGGCCCCCATCCTCGTCACGGCGGATATGGTCAGGGGAATGCGCGCCGGCTCGGTCGTTGTGGACATCGCCGCCGAGCGCGGCGGTAACTGTGAGATGACCCGTCCGGGTGAAGAGGTGGACGAGGCTGGCGTTGTCGTGCTTGGCCCGCTGAACGTCCCCTCGACCATCCCCACCCACGCCAGCCAAATGTATGCCCGCAATGTCCAGACCTTCCTTTCGCACATGATGAAGGAGGGGCAGCTTGCCATTGACCGTGAAGACGAGATTGTCGCCGGAACTCTACTCACCCACGGTGGAGAAGTGGTGCATCCACGGGTCCTCGAGTTGCTCGGCAGGCCGCAAAATCAGCAGGAGTCATAATATGGAAGCGCTCGTCGTCTCACTCACGATATTCGTCCTGGCGATCTTTGTCGGCTTCGAGATCATCACCAAGGTGCCGCCAACCCTGCACACGCCGCTCATGTCCGGCTCGAATGCGATTTCCGGTATCACGCTCGTAGGGGCCGTGCTCTCGGCCGGCGCCCAACAGACCACGCTGACGACAGTGCTCGGTTTCCTGGCTGTCGTCTTCGCCACCATCAACGTGGTTGGTGGCTACCTGGTAACGCACCGGATGCTCGGAATGTTCAAGAAGAAGTAGGACTGCGGAGGTTCACGGAGAGAATTCCATGTCGAACGCGCTGATTAACGTCATCTATCTGGTCGCCGCCGTCCTCTTCATCCTAGGTATCAAGGGACTCACCCATCCCCGCACCGCGGTCCGAGGCAACCTCATGTCCGCGGCCGCCATGTTTATCGCTGTAATCGTCACCTTAACGCACCAGGATATCGTCGATTTCAAGGTGATCCTTGCGGGCGTAGTCGTCGGCGGGGCGATCGGCGCGATCGCCGCCGTCCGGGTGCCGATGACATCCATGCCGGAACTGGTGGCACTGTTCAATGGATTTGGCGGAGGCGCTTCGGTTCTCGTGGCCGGCGCGGCTTTGTTTGAGGCGCAGCCAACAATACAAAGTGTCGCGCCGGACTTCACCGTTGCCACGGTCTTCAGCGGACTGGTCGGAGGAGTCACATTCTGGGGATCGCTGATCGCCTTCGGAAAACTGCAGGGAATCCTGCCCGGCGCCCCGGTACTCTTTAAAGGACAGCATCTCCTGAATGCGCTGCTGGCGCTGATCGCTTTGGCCGCCGGCGCCGTGCTTGTGATTCAGCCGGACGAGCCGGTGGTCTATTGGGCTTTGATCGGTGTCGCATCCGTGCTTGGCGTTCTGATGACGATCCCGATCGGCGGGGCGGACATGCCGGTTGTGATCTCATTGCTGAACTCCTACTCCGGAATCGCCGCTGCTTCCACCGGCTTCGTTCTCAACAACAACATGCTCATCATCGCCGGGTCGTTGGTCGGCGCCTCGGGGCTCATTCTTACCGGCATCATGTGCAAAGCCATGAACCGCCCACTCACGAACGTCCTCTTCGGCGGGTTCGGGGCGGAATCCTCCGCCGGCGGGGCGACGGCCGACGCCGTCTATGAAGGCAAGGTGAAAGCGACCAGCGGCGACGAGGTCGGCATGATCCTCGAGTCTGCCCGGCGCGTCGTCGTCGTCCCCGGCTATGGACTGGCCGTATCCCAGGCGCAGCACCAGGTGCGGCAACTGGCGGACCTACTGGAGGCGCGCGGTACTGAGGTCCTCTACGGGATTCACCCGGTTGCAGGCCGCATGCCCGGCCACATGAACGTGCTGCTGGCCGAAGCCGAAGTACCTTACGACAAGCTCATCGAAATGGATGAAGTGAATCCGATGTTCTCCGAGACCGATGTCGCGATTGTAATCGGCGCGAACGATGTCGTCAATCCGGTGGCTCGCACAGACCCGAGCTCTCCGATCGCCGGAATGCCGATCCTCGACGTCGACAAGGCAAACACGGTCATCATCATCAAGCGCAGCCTCAGCCCCGGTTTCGCCGGCATCCCGAACCCCCTCTTCGCCGCTGATAACGCGCTCATGTTCTTCGGCGACGGGAAGAAGGCCCTCAACGACATCATTGCCGCCGTGAAGGAACTCTAGCCCGGGGCCGGAGTTGTTGCATCCTCCGCCCCGCCGGTGTTTGGCTGCCCGCGCCGCCCGAATCTGTGATACGTTTCTCTTATCGGAACATTAGAAGGAGGGGCATTCAATGTCTCACAACTCCAGACGCGATTTCCTGAAAGCCACCTTGGGAACGGCGGGGGCACTGGCAATCGGCGGAACGGCAGTCCCTGTCCAAGCAGCCAAGCGATCCGCGACGGACTGGGTCGCGCTTGGCAACTCCGGCATTAAGGTAACCCGGCTGGCTCTCGGCACCGGCACCTTCGGCGGGCGGATTCAGCGGGAAATGCCGCAGGAAGAGTTCACCCGGATTGTGCGGCACGCCTATGACCGCGGCGTCCGCTTCTTCGAGTCGGCCGACTCCTATGCGGAGATGCACGAGCGCCTCGCCATCGCCCTCAAGGGCATACCGCGCGACTCTTACAAACTGATGACCAAGCTTCGCCTGCGGGATGCCGCCGACGCCAGAACCAACATCGATCGTTTTCGCAAGGAACTGAACTCGGACTACTTCGACATCCTGCTCATGCACTGCGTCCGCACGCCGGACTGGCCGCATGAGTACGAGAAACTCGCCGGCGAGTTCAACGAGGTCAAGGGAAAACAGATTATCCGGGCCAAGGGGGCTTCCTGCCATGGGCTGTTGCCGCTGCGGGCCTTCCCCGGCAATAAGTGGCTCGACGTGGCGTTGATCCGCATCAACCATGACGGCGCCCGGATGGATATGCTGAATCCACGCGGCGAGGGGAAGGGCGATGTCAACGAAGTGGTTTCCCATGTCAAGAAGATTCACGGCCAGGGTACCGGTGTGCTCGGCATGAAGATCATCGGCGAAGGCTCTTTCCAGTCGGCGGAGCAGCGCGACGCCTCCATTAAGTTCGTGACACAGCTTGGTACCGTGGATGCGGTGACTATTGGCTTCAAAAGTACCGCCGAGGTGGATGAAGCAATCGAGCGTATGAACACCCACTTGAACGCTTGACCATGGCCGGACGGAGCGAGACGGCCTAGATGGGCGTCCCGGTCGCTTTCGATCGTGTGACGTACGAGGTTGGCGGGAAGGTTGTCCTGCGCGATCTGAGCTGCGAGGTGCGTCCCGGCGAAACGCTCGTCCTGCTGGGACGGAGCGGATCGGGGAAGACCACGGCGCTGAAGATGGTCAACCGCCTGCTCGAGCCGACGAGCGGGGAGGTGCTGGTTGACGGCCGTCCGACTCCGGAGTGGGAGCCGATTCGCCTGCGGCGAAAAATCGGTTATGTGATACAAGAAATCGGCCTGCTGCCTCACTACACCGTGGGAGAGAACGTCGGCGTGGTGCCCGAGATCGACGGATGGCCGCGGCAACGGATCCTGGAACGGGTGGACGAGATGCTCGAGCTAGTCGGACTGCCGGCGGATGAGTTCCGCGACCGCTATCCCGAGCAACTCTCCGGCGGGCAGCGCCAGCGCATCGGAGTGGCCCGCGCGCTGGCGGCGGACCCCGCTCTGCTGCTCTTTGACGAGCCTTTCGGCGCGCTTGACCCGGTGACCCGCCAGGAGGTCCAGGCGCAGTTCCTGGACCTGCGCCGCGGCCTCGGCAAGACGGCCATCTTCGTAACGCACGACATCCATGAAGCGATGGCGATCGCGAACCGGATCGGCCTTTTGCATCAGGGGCGGCTCGAGTTTCTCGGGGAGCCCGGGGAATTCCTTCGGGCCGATTCGGAGGAGGCCGCGGCATTCCGCTCCTGTCTCGATCCCGGAAGGAACAGCTAATGTCGGAATCCTTGATGCAAGACATCCTGCGGTTGACGTGGGAACACATCGTGCTAGTGGCAATCACGCTCGTGATCGCCGC
The DNA here is from genome assembly GCA_964468205.1 of uncultured Solibacteraceae bacterium. Classification (GTDB taxonomy): domain Bacteria; phylum Acidobacteriota; class Terriglobia; order Bryobacterales; family Bryobacteraceae; genus CAWELS01. The sequence goes on from CAYXVG010000003.1 coordinate 18,879, forward strand.
GGGAATCGGAATCCCGTTAGGCATCGTGGTCTCGCGCCGGCCTGTTTGGCGGCGCTGGGCTCTGGGTCTTGCCAACACCGCCCAGACGATCCCCAGCCTGGCCATGTTCGGGTTCCTGATCCCCATCCCGTTGATCGGCGGTATCGGCCGTCAGACGGCCATCATCGCGCTGGTCCTCTACGCCGTGCTCCCAATCCTGCGCAACACCGTCGTGGGCATTGTAAATGTGGATCCCGCGGTGAGGGAATCGGCCGTGGCGATGGGGATGACGCCTCGCCAGTTGCTGAGAAGGGTGGAGTTGCCACTGGCCCTCCGAACAATACTGGCCGGCGTGCGGGTGTCCACCGTGATTATCGTGGGCACCGCGACCATCGCCGCCGCCATTGGCGCGGGTGGGCTGGGTGTATTCATCTTTCGCGGCATCGCAACGGTCAATACGGCCCAGATTCTGGCGGGTGCGATTCCGGCGGCGATTCTGGCCCTGCTGGCTGATGGAGGACTCGGATGGCTCGAAAAAACGCTCTCGCCGCACTCCTGATCTGCACGCTGCTGGCGTCATGCTCCGGAAGCAAGACGTCCGTCGTAGTGGGCTCGAAGAACTTCACTGAGCAACTGGTGCTTGGTGAAGTCATGGCGCGGATGATCGAGAAGCGGCTGGGCCTGAAGGTAGACCGGAAGCTGAATCTCGGCGGCACTCTGCTGGTTCACCAGGCCCTGGTGGCCGGCGAAATCGATGTTTACGCCGAGTACACCGGAACGGCGCTTATGGCCATTCTGGATCTGCCTCCGGACCACGATCCGGAGGCGGTTTTCCGGACCGTAGACCGGCGCTATCAAGAGAAGTTTCAGGCCGAGTGGCTGCCTCCGTTTGGCTTCAATAATTCGTTTGTCATGGTTATCCCTGGGGATATAGCGAAAAAACATGGGATCGGGACAATCAGCGGCGCGGCCGCGCTCGATCACTCGTGGAGTCTCGGCATCGGCTACGAGTTTGAAGGGCGTCCGGACGGAATGCCGGCGCTGAAGAATGCTTACGATCTCGAATGGAGCCGGTCACCGCAAATCATGGATTTGGGATTGATCTACCGGGCCTTGGAGCAAGGCCAGGTGGACATGGTGGCCGCCAACGGAACCGACGGAATGCTCGCGCGCCTGGATGTGAAAATCTTGGAAGACGACAAGAACATCTTTCCGCCCTACGAAGCGGCGCCGGTGGTGCGCCAGGCGGCAACCGAGGAGTTTCCAGGACTGCGTGAGACCCTGGCCGGACTTTCAGGCCGGATCGACGACGCCACCATGCGGCGCCTCAACTATGAGGTGGACGGAAAAGGGCGCCGGGCAAAGGACGTGGCGGCGGAGTTCCTGGCGTCGCTCGATCCGCGTCCAGAGTAGCGCCGGATCTCTCAACACAGCTTCAGCAGGGTCCAGAAATCGCCGGTCTCGTTGTCAATGTAGGGGGCGCCGGTCACGAGGCTCTCCACCCTGATGCGGTCTCCGTGGCAAAGCTCACCCACCAATGACCTGAAGTTCGTCTTCTTGCAGTAGTCGCGCCTGGTGCTGATCAGAATGATTCCGCCGGTCCGTGTGACGCGGAGCAGCTCATGCAAACCCTCAGGGGGCATCGGGCCGGCAAAAACCCCGCAACACACTGTGAGCGCATACCGGTTGCCGGGAATGGCTTCGTTTCGTCGGGTCAGGTCAATCTTCGGGAACAGTTGCTGGTACACGCCCGTGCGCTGCGCCTTCTCAATCATCTTGGCGGAGAGATCGCACCCGTCAATTTCCCGGTAACCCGCGTCATGCAGTAGTTTGCCCATCAAGCCCGTACCACAGCCGGCATCCAGGATCTCAATGTATATGTCCGTGGTGTCAATGCCTCCGTTCGAACGCGGCATTCTCAGCAAACAATCTAGCAGCGAGGCCGGCGCGGAGTAGTTCCGGCGCCTGAGGTCGGGATCATAGTCGGCGGCCCACCGGTCATAAATCTCCTCGATCCGCGACATGCCCGCGTCGCACTCGAGGATCTCTCGAATGTTGTCTTTGCTGGATCTTTCTGCACGCTTCGACTGCATGGTTGCCGCCCCATCCGATTAATAGCGGAGCTTGGCGCTCCAACCAGGAGACCTGGAACAGTCCTCCTGGTTACACCCAACAGTGGCAGGGCGCTCAGATCAACCTGGAAACTCCGGGCATGAAAGCGAGCGGATAAATCCCGTCCGGGCCGGGCTTCACGGGCGGCTCCATGTCAAGCGAAAACTCTTCCGGTTTCGGCCGGTGGTAATAGTCCGAGGCGGAGATGGCCTCCCAGGTAATTTCCTGGCCCGTGTAACAGGCGAACTGGCCCATGATGACCATCTGCGTGCTGTCGCACATATAGTCGCCGTTGTTGACCGGCTTGCCGGAACGGATGGCATTGAAGAGCGCGACGTGCTCAAGGTCATACGCCGGGTTCTTGTTCTTCTGACCAGGGCTTTCCCAGTTCGTCTCTCCAGTGATCCGTAGCTTCAGCAGATCGCACTTGCCCTTGCTCCCAATGAGAAAGCTCGAATTCTCGTTGTAGCAGTTGTCGATCGTACGGCAGTAGGCGTAGACGCGGACGCCGCTGGCGAAGTCATACACGGCCGCGTGGTGGTCGAAAACGTTCCCGTAGATTTCCCCCTGCAGCGTGGAGCGCCCGCCCATTCCCCAGACGCTCACCGGGTTCTCCTCGTGAAGGGCCCAGCGCGAGCGGTCTAGATTATGGATCAGTGTCTGCGGGATATCGCCGCCACATAGGTAGTGGAAATGGTATTGGTTGCTCGCCTGGTGCTGCATTTCGGGCATCCCCGGAACACGTTCGCGCAGAACGTAAGGCGGACGCAGCCAGGTCTCCTGGATCGCCACGATTTCGCCAATGGCCCCGTCATGGACCCGCTGCATCGTCTCCTGGTAGCCGGGATGATAACGGCTCTGCAGGCCGGAAACCACGCTGAGGCCCTTCCCCCTGGCCTTGGCACAGGCCGCCCGCACCACTTTGACACCGGCCGGATCCACCGCGTGAGGCTTTTCCACAAAGACGTGCCTGCCGGCCTCAATCGCCGCCATCATGTGGAGTGGATGGAACTTCGCCGCATTGGCGATGATGACCGCATCGGAAACGGCGATCACTTCCTTGTACGCATCGAATCCGGTGTGGAAATGCCCGTCCGGAATCTGAACCTGGTCGCCCTTCTCCACCCGCAGCTTGGAGCGCGCCTCCTGCATCCGGTCCAGCCGCATATCGGCCATCGCCACGATACGGATGTCTTTACCGGCGTTCATCGCATTGATCGCGGCGGCCACGCCTCGCCCGCCCGAGCCAATCACTCCCACGCGAATTTGATCGTTGCCGGCGGCATGAACGGGCGCCGCGGATGCGAGAGCCGCGATCCCCGCGGCGGATGATTTCAGAAATTCTCGACGCGATTCGTCGTTCATAGGGGCCTCCTGTTGTCCGTACTGATTCTATCTCGAATCGGCACAAATGCGCTCCTCCCGGCAGCCAGTTTATCCTGGTTGAGAACCGAGACCAGCGGATGCCTAGAAAGCCAGAACCCAAGCTCCGGGTGGGAGTGCTTGGATGCGGCCCGATCGCGCAAGCGGCCCATTTCGAAAGCTGCACGAAAGCGCGGAACGCCCGACTACACGCAATCTGCGACGTTGCGCCCGACTTGCTCGAGCGTATGGCCGCTATTTACGTTCCGAAAAAGGTCTACGCGGAATACGAAGAAATGCTGGCCGATCCCGAATTGGACGCTGTCATCGTCGCCACCGCCGACGCTTTCCACGTTCCCGCATCCATACAGGCGCTCGAGGCGGGAAAGCACGTTCTTTGCGAAAAGCCGGTCGCCACCTCCGTGGAAGAGGCTGAACATCTCCAAAGGGCCGTGGAAGTTTCCGGAAGGATCTTCCAGATCGGCCATATGAAGCGGTTTGACGCCGGCATCGCCGCCGCCCGGGACTTCATTCGCAATGAGATGGGCGAAATACTTGCTCTCAAGGCCTGGTACTGTGATTCCACGCACCGCTATGAAATGACTAACGCCGTGCAGCCGCTCATCATCAAGAGCGAGCTTGCGCGGAAGCCCGCCACCGATCCCAAGGCCGACCTCCCCCGCTATTTCATGCTCGCTCACGGTTCCCATCTCGTCGACACCGCCCGCTACCTCGCCGGCGAAATCACTGCCGTCCGCGCCCGCTTTTCGAAGCGTTTCGGCGCCCACTGCTGGTTCGTGGATACAACCTTCGCGAATGGAGCGCTCGGCCATCTCGACCTGACAATTGGAGTCCGCATGGACTGGCACGAGGGTTTTGAAGTCTACGGCGAGAACGGCTCCGTCACCGCCAAAACCTACAATCCGTGGTTCTACAAATCGAGTGACGTCGAAATCTTCCGCGAGAGAGAGGAAACCTCTTGCCGCCCGCTTGGCGCCGACGGACATTTTTACCGCCGCCAGTTGGAAGGCTTTGCCGAGGTGATTCTTCACGGTGCGCCGATGCGCGGCGCTGGCATCGAGGATGGAGTCGCTTCTGTCCGCGCAACGGCCGCCATCTCGGAGTCCGTGCGCACCGGGCGGCAAGTCGCGCTCGCCGCCGCCAGCGCGGAGGTCTAATTCATGAAGCCTGGAATATTCGCGAAAACCTTCCCCGGACAGGACCCCCTGCAGATCTTGCGGCAAGTCCGCGCCGCCGGTTTCCCTCTGGCGCACTACAACATGGCCTGCTCCGGCCTCGCCGCGATGCCCGATGCCATCGAACCAGCCGTGGCACGAGCCATCGCCCGGGCCGCGGACGATGCGGGAGTCGGCATCGTGGGTGTCTCCGGAACCTTTAACATGATCCACCCGGAGCCGGCCGTCCGGAGTCTTGGCCTTGAACGGCTGCGGGTTTTGGCGGCCGCTTGTCCCGCCATCGGCGCCCGCCTGATCACGCTCTGCACCGGCACCAGGGACGCCTCCGACCAGTGGCGGCATCACCCGGACAACCGGACTCCGGAAGCTTGGCGGGACCTTCTCACGAGCATGGAGTCGGCAATCACGATTGCTGACGATTACAACGTTGAACTAGGAGTCGAACCCGAACTCGGCAACGTGGTCCACAATGCCGAAGCCGCCCGTCGCCTCATCGGCGAACTTGGCTCGCCCCGCATCTGCATCGTTCTCGACCCGGCCAACCTCTTCGAGGTGGCGACCCTCGAGCGCCAGCGGGAGATCGTTTCTTCTGCTATCGGCATCCTCGGCGAGCGCATCGTGCTGGCCCATGCGAAGGACCGCTTGCCGGACGGCTCCTTCACCTCCGCCGGCAAAGGTGTCGTCGACTTCCCCTTCTTCGTGGCGAAGCTTCGCTCGACCGGTTTCGAGGGACCGCTCGTCGCCCATGGCCTCAGCGCCGCGGATGCCCCCGCGGTCGCGGGTTTTCTCGGAAAAGTGCTGGAGGAAACGCTATGACCTGGCAGTTTGAGCGCCCCGGTTCTCCCCGGATGGCGGTCTCCGCCGGCGGCGCTGGCCCGCCGGTCGTATTCCAGCACGGCCTCTGCGGAGACGCGGCGCAAGTGGCCGAGGTATTCCCCGAAGACGCCGGCTTCCGCCGGATTACACTCGAATGCCGCGGCCATGGCCTATCGGAAGCGGGCGATCCGTCACGGTTCTCGATCGCCGTTTTCACGGATGACGTCATCTCCCTCATCGAAGCGGAGGGGCTCGCGCCGTGTGTCGTTGGCGGTATCTCTATGGGAGCGGCGATTGCCTTGCGGCTCGCCGCGACCAGACCGGACCTGGTCCGCGGGGTCGTACTGGCGCGCCCGGCGTGGAGCGTCGGACCCGCGCCGGACAACATGGTGATTCCCGCGATGGCCGGAACGCTTCTTGCCCGGCACGATCCGGCAACGGCGCGGGCGATTTTCGAGCAGGCCCCTGAGGCGGCAATGCTCGCTGTGAGCGCCCCGGACAATCTCTCCAGCCTCCTTGGCTTCTTCTCGCGGGAGCCGGTTTCCGTGACGGCGGCCCTACTATCCGCAATCTCCGCCGATGGACCGGCTGTCACCGCTGAGCAGATCGCGGCGATCCCGGTTCCAGCTCTAGTGCTGGCCAACCGTCGCGACTTCATCCATCCGTTGTCGCATGCCGAGCGACTGGCTGCCCTGATCCCGGAGGCGGAACTCGTGGAACTGGCTCCGAAAGCTGACGGCCGCGAACGTCATGTGGCCGAATTCCGCGCCGCTCTCCATTCCTTCCTTCGCGAGAAGTGCGCATGAGACGCCCGCCTGCCGCTTGGATCGACGATCTGCCCGCCAGCCGGCTGCTGATCGAGTTCTCCCTCTGGTCCGCTGACCTGAACCGGCTCGCGGACGAAATACGCCGCATCGAAACACACGCCGACCTGCTCCACATCGACGTCGCCGACGGTCACTTCGCTCCAGCGTTCCTCTTCTTCCCGGATCTCCTGGCCCGGGTTCGAGAGCAGACCGCCTTGCCCATCCACGTTCACTTGATGGTGACCGGCGATATTCTGCTGGAACAGATCCGGCAGTTCAGAGCCGCGGGAGCCGATGTCATCAGTGTTCATGTCGAGAATGCCCGTTCCGCCGCGGCGCTTGACCTGATCGAGGGGCTCGGCGCCCTGCCCGGCCTCGTGCTCCAACTGGAAACTCCAGTCGACTCCGTCGCTCGCCACCTTCACCGTATCCGGCTTGTCACTCTGCTGGGAACGCCGATAGGGGTCAAAGGTTGCGGTCTCGATGCCCGGGCCGCCGGCCGGCTCCGGGCGGCCCGGACCTGCATTGCCGCGGCAAACCTCGGCCGACGGGTCTTGCTGGCCGCCGACGGAGGCATTCGAGAGCATACCGTGCCGCTGCTGCGGGCGGCCGGTGCGGACTCGGTGGTGGCCGGCTCCCTTGTTTTCGGCGCTCCGGATCTTGCTGCGCGGGTGCGCGAGATGCGGGAATTGCCCGGGCCGGACATGGGAGGATAGAGGCTATGGGTCTCTTACTCGATGCGGTGGAAGTCCGGGTCCTTGGAGCGCTGATGGAAAAAGAAGCGACCACGCCGGACTACTACCCCATGACACTGAATGCACTGGTCAGTGCGTGCAGCCAGAAGTCAAGCCGGGATCCGGTAATGGCGCTCGACGAGACGGATGTGGCCGGCGCGCTCGACTCCTTGCGTGAAAAGGGCCTCGTCGCGCGGGTGAGCGGAGCAGGTCATCGTGTCGTGAAATACCGTCATCGGACAGGCGAGGTGTTCAACTTTGATCGCCGCGAACAGTCCGTACTGTGCGTACTAATGCTGCGGGGCCCCCAGACGGTAGGCGAACTACGCGCCCGCACTGATCGCATGTACCGCTTCGACGACCGGGAGAGTGTCGAGACAACATTGAACCGTCTGAAGGAGCGCGAGGAACCGCTGGTGGCGACTCTGCCCAGGCGAGCCGGCGAAAAGGAGCCACGTCACGCTCATCTTCTCGCGGGCGAGGCGGATCTGCCGGAAACCGATGAAGCGGTGGCAATGCCCGCCCCGCCCACTGTCCACTCCAGCCTTGGTGCTCGAGTCGACCAGCTTGAAGAAGAATTGGCCGGTTTGCGCCGCGACTTCGAAGAACTGCGGCGCCGGCTGGAGCAGGTTCTCGAATAGATCGCCATGGACCAACACCGATTGGAACAATATCGGACGAATCTGGAACAGCTTCGTGAAGAGCTCAAGCGCGCGGTCAGCGCCGGCGCAGACGAGATCAAGCCGGTCGCTCCGGACCGGGCCATTGGGAGGCTGACGCGGCAGGACGCGATCCTCTCCCAGCAAATGGCGCTTGAACTGAGGCGGCGCAATCAGACGCGGCTCACCCAAATCGAACGGGCCCTTGAGCGAGTGGCCGGCGGTTCTTACGGATTCTGCATCCGGTGCGAGGAAGAGATCTCGGAAGCCCGCCTCAAGGTTCGCCCCGAGGCTCCCGTCTGCATCGATTGCGCCGAAGGCCGAACGCGAGAGTAGGGTGGCCGCGCGGGAGAGCCTGGCGTGAGACGGAATCCGGTGATTCCCTTCGACGCCCTCCGCATCGCCAGCTTCCTCAAAAGCCGTCACGTGGAGAGCGCGTCACTGCTCACGGGTGGCGCATGCAACAGCAACTACCGCGTTCGGTTGGAAGGCGGCGAGGTTTTCGTTGTCCGGTTCTACAGTCGCGGCTCCCCCGCCCGCGACCGCCGGCTCCTCGATCTCGTCCGAGGCATTGTCCCGGCCCCTGAGATTTGCGCCGCTGGTCAGGGCTGGGCCGTGATGCCCCTAATGCCTGGGCGGCTGATCTCCTGCAATGCGGAAGCCGTGCGGGATGCCGGACGAGTGCTGGCGCGTATCGGCTCCATCCGCTTCGATCGCCCCGGCCGCATCCGCGACGACGGTATCGTCGAGCCTTGGCCGTTCGAGTCCGCCGGCGGTTTTATTTCCGAGTGCCTTGCCAGGCCGGAAGTGCTGCGGTGGCTCGGCCACGAGACGGCGCGTGCCGTCGAACATCTGCTGACGCGCGAAAGGACAAGGCTCGCGGAAATCTCCAACTCCGCCTGTTTGGTTCACGGCGATTACAACCCTTCCAATCTGCTGGCCACCGGCGCGCGCATCACAGGCGTGCTCGATTGGGAGTTCGCCCACTCCGGAACTCCCTACATGGATATTGGGAACCTGCTGCGCCATCTACCCGAATGCGCGAGTGAGCTTGCCACAGGGCTCTCGGACGAAGGAGTCCGTCTACCCGAAGACTGGCAGTACCGTGCGGCCCTGGTCGACCTCGGCAGCCACCTCGAATTCCTCACCTCGGCAATGCCGGACCGCTTCAAGGAATCCTGTGTTGCGCGCGTCCACGGCCTGCTCGCGCGGAATGAATAGAAAAGGGCGCTGCCAGCGCGGCAACGCCCTTGCGGCTTCTAGCGTGACGGCCGATCCCTAGTGGATCACTCCAAGGTTTTGATACTGTGTTTCACCGCTCGAGTCGTCCACGCCGTCATTGTCGGTCACGATGATGGAGTCCCCATTGGCCAGCACTGCATGGCCCTCGACCTTCTCGATCACGGAACCATTGGCCGAAGCCAGATCCGGCAGAATATCCCGGACCAGCGTCTTGGTCAGCACCGGGAACTCCCCGCCCTGGGACTGCGGCTCGACGCCGTCAATCGAAACTTTGTAGATGCGCTTGATGCGGGCGTCGGTTCCCGCCTGGTTGTCACGTTCAAGCACCAGGAAGGTAGTGTCGTCGATCGCCGTGATCTCCGACAGGCCGACCCATCCGCCGAACGGCGATTCCCGGGGATCGAGCGGGTAGTAGAAGAAGGTCCATTCGCCGGTCTTCACCTCGTAGCGGCCGATGCGGACATGGCGGGCAGGATCCTCCAGCCACTCGCGCTGGAAAGCCACGTAAACCAGTTCGCTGTCGCCCACGCCGGTGGAAGTGACGCCTTCGAAACCGAAGCGGATCTGCCGGTCGTTCACGGCGTCCGGGAGTTCGATCTGCTCCACCACGTTGCCGCGCCGGTCGGTTTTGACCAGCAGGTTCAACCTGCCTTCGCACACACCAACCTCGGTGCACGTCGCATTGCCTTCAGAGGCTACCCAGAAACCGGTACCCAAGGCGCGAACGTTCAAGCCCTCCGGATCGAGATCCAGCGTGCCGCCGTCCGCCGTCCGCAACACGATCTCACGCGTAATCATCGCCGGCTCGGAACAGGCGTCAATCTCGAAAATGCGGCTCTCCCGGTAGAAGCTGTCATACACCGTGAAGGCCTGGCACGGGTTATCCGGGTCACCGGCCAGCGCGGAAAGAGCCGCCCAGGGGATCGGAGTGCCGTCCGTCCGGTCGCCCGACAGGATGGTTGGATAAGCCGGTGCGCCGGGGGACCATTCATAGATGGTCAGGCCAGCGCGGAACTTGCCGCCTCGGTCGTCCTCCTCGCTGGCCGTGACGAACAGGCTGCGCTCCGGTATCGGAAGCAAACCTTCCGGCCCAACGCCTCCGGGAAGAACCTGCCGGTATGTCGCCGAACCGTCGCCCTCAATCTCGTATACGAGTACCACGCTGGAGCGCTCGGAGCCGACAAACAGAAGGTTCTGCGTGCCGTAGGTGCCGAACGCCACACCTTCCGGCTCGCTTCCCTTGTTTTCCGACCGGTCCTCCGGATAATGGCCCACCCGCGTGACCACGTGTTCAACTTCATTGCCGGCGCTGTAAACGACGGCGCCACGAGTGTCGAAGATCGTGAATCCGCGGCTGCCGCCAAGCAAATCGCCCTCATCGGCCGTCGCCAGTAAACGCGTGCCGATCCACGTCACTGCGTCCGGCTCGCGGGCGAGCTCGGTTAGTCCGGAGTTCGGCTCGATCAAATCGTTTTCGCTGGTGTCGATCTCGGTAAGATCAGTTGTACCCGCGCTGAAGTCGCCCACGACCGTCCCTGAAGGAAGGTCGATCAAAACCACGTGATTGTTCTCCTGCAGCGTAACGGCCGCGATGTTGCTATCGCTGATGGAAACAAACTCTGGCTCCGGGTCCGTCGGGAATAGATCCGCCACTCCGGTCAACTCAACGTCTCGCGTGGACCATGACCGCGGATCACCGAGCAGGTCGACAATCACAACAAAACCAGCGGGCATTTGAGGCAGCCAGCCGAGTTTTCCCCCATCCGCTTCACACACATCTTCATCCACTTCCTGACCGTCGGACATGCCGCCAACGCACAGATCTTCATTCCGCTCATTCTCAATCGCCACCGCCGCAAATCGCCCGCTCTTGCTCACCGCGACCGAGTCTGGCTGTCCTCCTAGGTCGATGGTACGGACTACCGTCATCGTCGGAATGTGAATCACGCTCAGATGGCCGGAAGTATTGACGAAGTCCTCGCTCGTGTTCACCCCCGCCAGCGCATAAGGGCCGGTGATCGCAACTGCGGTCGGCTCGCCGCCCACCGCTATCACACCCATCCCCACCGGTACGTCCGGTACGGTGATGTCAACGAATCCTATCTTCTCGGTAGCGCCATCAGTATAGGCGACCGTTCTGCCGTCGGAACTCACCGCGGCGATTTCCGCTACCGTCTCTTCATCAACGCATTCGGCAGGCTCGCCGGCGCAAGTGTTTAGGAATACTGGATATGTCGCGATCCTCTTGAAACTGAAATTTTCGGCGGCCGGAGCCGAAACCGCGATGACCAAGCTTGCCATTGCAAGGACAGTCATCACCCTCACCGCATCAAGGCGGGTTGAGATTCTATTCATCTGTTCAATCTCCTCTTGGAATCCTCCGGAAATCCCTCCGGGTAGGTCTAGCTCGGATCATGCAAGGATAAACACCCTGCGGTCAAGTGTTTCGGGCGATCGTTATTGAAGATTCACTGTATTGTGAAGATTGACACTCCGATGAAATAGTATTACCCAATCGGGATCCTCATAATTGGGGTTTGAGTCTGGTCCCGGGTTCGCGCGGCAGTGGCCGGAAGTACGCCCGGCGCCGGATGGAGTGGAGCGCCCCGCACGTCCAGTTCTAGTCGACGCCGGCGAACGCTGTTCCGCAATCCTGGTCCGGGTCGGCTGCGGCCGGACGGCGTCACGGAACTGCCGGCGCTGCTAAGCTCTAGAGAGAGGTAATTCAAACCACGGGGGGGATTGAGGTGGATATGACTAAACTCAGTCTGTTGTTCTGCGCGTTTCTCATGCTTTCTCCGGTCTTCGGTGCGGCTGAATCCTCCAAGAACCGTGTATCCGAACCATCGCTCTCACACGTGGCCTATCAGCCGCTGGTCATCGTCGGCGAAGGCTGGTCGCAAGAGATCATCATCCAGAATATCGGCCCGTTTCGCGGTACGCCCCTTGAGGGGGCGCTCGAATTCTTCACCGCCTCGGGCGAGCCGTGGTTGGTCGATGTGGAGGGCCACGGAAAGGTCAGCACAGTGCCCGTTTCCGTGCCGGTCTACGGCTCTCTCACCGTAAAAACAATGGTCTTCCAGACACCGCAGGAACTTGGCTGGGCTCGCATCAGATTCCCCGAGGATGTGGATGTCCGCAACTTCTTCCACGCCTACACCATCTACCGCCGCCAACTCGAAGGTCTGCCGGACCAGATGACCTCCGCGCCGCTGTCCAACATCACGTTCGGCCCCGATACCGTCATCTATTACGACCACACGGATGGGAAGTTAACCGGTGTCGCGCTGCTCAACCCGCCCACGGACCGGCACAACTTTGTCGACTTCACCATCAGGCTCTACGATGAAACGGGCGAGCTATTGCACGAAGAGCCCCGAAAACTTCAAAAGGGCGAAATGTGGTGGTTTTCCCTGACAGCCGATTTCCCGGAGACCGAGGGCAAGCGCGGTCAGCTTGTTGTCGAGGGGTGGGAGATCCAGGGTTTCTCCCTGCAGTTCACACCCCGCGGAGCCTTCACCGCCATCTCCAACGTGGAAGGGATCTGAACTTTTCTTCCGGCGGTTCTTGACCCGTCTACGGCTTCACCCTGCAACATGAAGGCGTGCCGCGCTTGCGGCGCCACTTCGTTATACCAGGGAGACCTTCATGTCAGCACCAATGCACGTTGAAGATTGGGTCGAGCTCTTCCGCGGAATCGGCCTCGACGAAACCCAGATGCACCAATGGCACGCGCTCTTCGAGCGGAAACACCCGCACGCTCACCAGAGCTTCCTCGAATGGCTCAACATCGCCCCGGACGAGGTAGCGGAGATCCGCCGCAAGTCCTCCACCGAATGGTAGACCGCGCGGGGGCAGGATTCCGCCCCCGCTCTACCCATCCGCCCGCCCAGCGTCGTTCCCCAGAACTTCCCTATCACCTGGTCTTCTTCCGGCGGAAACGGGCCGAACCCGCCGCCCCACACCTCGTTGTCCCACATCGCCTTTCTGCGTTCGGGCGCCGGACCTCGCCCTCTCGGTTTCCGGCTCCTCCCGCTTCCGCTCAAACGGTAGGATAAGAAGATGCAGAGGTGGTCCGTATATTGACTTCCGAAACAGCGCAGCGTGCCGTCGAGCTTCGTGTTGCTGGCCATGAGGGAAGTGAATCCGCCGCGAGCCGGCATGTCTGGGAGGATGTGGGCGCAAGCGAATCGCCGTCCTGGTACCTCGACCCCGTTGTCGCCCGCCAAAAGAAAGATGTCAATCTTAACCTCCTGCGCCGCTGGATTGGCTCGCTCAAACCCAGGCTGATTCTCAAGACCGACCTTTTCGAGGAGGCGAACGGAGAGGACCAGGTTCTGTTTGAACTCCGCAACGGCGCCCGCGCCATCGGCATGGATATCTCCCACAGCGTGGCCTCCAGGGCGCGCTCGCGCGGCTTGTGCGAAGGGAACGAGTTTCTGGTCACCGACGTGCGCCGGTTGGGAATCGCCACCGGCAGTGTCGATGTCATCTTCTCGAACTCCACGCTCGACCACTTCGAGTCAGAAGAGGAGTTTGATCGCTCGCTGGCGGAGTTGATCCGGGTTCTGCGCCCCGGCGGCGTCCTCGTCATCACCCTGGATAACAGCCAAAACCCTCTCTACTGGCTCATCCGGCTGGCGGCGAAAACACCATGGGCCCCGTTTCCAATGGGCTACACTACATCCCTCCCGGGCTTGGTGTCGAGACTCAAAACGGCGGGTTTGAAAGTTACGGGAACGGCCTACCTCATCCACAACCCGCGCTTGCTTTCCACCGCGCTCTTCCTCGGACTCAGGCGAATCCTGGGCCGCCGCGCGGATCGTCCCATCGCCCTGCTACTCAAGCTGTTCAGCCTGCTGGACCATCTGCCATCCAGACGATTCACTGCGAGTTTCGTGGCCGCCCGGGCCGAGAAGCCCGCGGATCCGGCCAGCCGAGCCTGACCCTGTCCGGAATCCTCACCTCGAGCCAAAGCACTCCCGGAAGACCTCCGCAAGATCCTCCAGCGCCCGCTTGCCATCACCCTCGAAACTCGAACCATGCATGATCGCGAGGCGGCGGGGCTGCAGATCAGCCAGCTTCTTGAACAGCGCATCAGTCTGCGGCGTGTAGGGTGCATACCCGGCGAGAATCCCTGACTGCATCTTCCGGATGGTCTCGCGCGATGGCCCCGCAACGTCCGATTTCGTGAGCGGTTCTGGATTGCCGTCCTGGTGGAACAGATCCGAACAGAGCAGCGTCCCCTCGCTCTCCTCGAAGAGAACCGAGGCATCCCAGCCATGCGGAAGATGAGGTGTGCGGCAGTGCCGGAACCGGTACTTCCCGGTCGTCAAGACCTCGCCGTCTTCGAGCGCCCTCGCCGGACGGCGGGCGAAGTCATTCACGCTCACTAGCGCTCCCACCGTGCTGCACACCGGCCCCGCCGCCGGCGCCAGGTCGAGCCACTCATTCAATGCTCCGCATTCGTCGGATTCGAAGTGGCTGAACGCGATCCAGCGGAGCCGCTCCGGCGGGACCACCGAGGCGACCGCCTCCCGCACCTCCGGAAACATGTGGCGCAGTCCCGCGTGGAACAACAGCGGCTCGTCATCCAAGACAACGAAATGATTGAACTGCAGGTCGAATTCTTTTACGTGAACCGAAACACGGTAGAGATCCGGTCCGATCTCGTGTACCAATGCCATTTCTGCTCCCTCCCCTCGAATTGGTCGCTGGCCAGCCTCGCCAGTAAATGCGAAAAACCCTTCAGAGATCCGTCACCGAACGCAAAGAATCGCCGCCAAGTGTGTTTGCGCCCGCCAATCCGTTCCCGGGCGCAAACCCGAGGAGCGAACAGCCGTCACATGGCCTGCGCAACCGGCAGGAAGAACGCGTGCATTGCACCGTCCCCAGCAGTCCGAAATAGATGCGCTCGAAATGCTGGGCATGGGTGCCGCGAACGAGCGCAAGGTCCCCGTCCCGCAATTCCTCCCGAAGCCATTCGGTGGCTTCTTCAATGCCGAAGAAACCAACCGCGTCTTCCGGATCAAACCCTTCTCGCATCGCTCGTTGCACCCCGTAGGCGTGGCGTTCGCCCACGAAAACGACTCGGTCCGCCGCCCCGCGCGCCACGCTTGCGTAGTACTTCACTCGCTGGCGCGGGGTTTTCCGAAAATCGGCGCAGTCCCCGATCACCAGCACCCGCCGCTCTACCCGGGCTTCGCGAAGCGCCGCGAGTGCTGCGTCGAACGAACCAATGCTGCCATTGTATTCGTCCCGGAGAATAACGGCGCCGTTCGGCAGGCGCCGGGGATCCATGCGCGCGGTGAACGGTTCCACTTCCGCTACCGCCTCCGCCGCCTCTTCAATCGGCACGCCGCACGCCCAGGCGGCGGCGATCGCTCCGAGTACGGAATACATCCAATGCTCGCCGACCAGATTAGTGCGGACCTCGGCGTTGGCTCCGCCCGCATGAACCGTGAAGCGCAACCGGTCCGGCCATTGTGATCGGACATTGGTAGCCCGCACATCGTGAGACGCCGCGGTTCCGAACAACACCACCCTTCCAGCCGGCTTGCCCGCCATTGCCGCCACTCTGTCATCATCTCCGTTCAGAACTGCCACCCCTCGCTTGTCCATGAAACGAAGAAGTTGAGCCTTCTCCATCGCGGTGTTGTCAAGGTTGCGGAATCCCTGCGAATGCGCCCGGTCCACACGCAGCTCGACCACGACGTCCGGCCGGAGCAAGAACGACAACCTCCGGAGTCCTCCCGGCCGGTCCGTGCCGGTTTCGACGACCGCGTAGCGGTGCCACGGGCGTGTCCGCAAGATTGTCGTGGAACATCCCCACATCCCGTTTCGGTTCTCCGGGGTTTTCATCGTCGTGCCGCTCCGGCCAAGAATTGCTGCCAGGCAGTCTTTTGAAGAAGTTTTGCCGAAGCTGCCGGTGATGGCCACGATCCCCGTACGGATCAGCATCATCCGCCATAGCAAGGCGGCGGCATACACGGGATAAGGAATCGCGGCCAGCCAGAGATCGCGCATCCTCCTCTTCCAACGCCGCATCGGTCCTAAGATTTGAGCTGTCACATCTGATCCGCCGGCGCGAGCCCTTACCGTGGGCCATGCGCCTCCCTCCATCCCAGAGCGCCTCTCGAGCCATTCTCGCAAACATGGCCTGCCCGGACCAACCCGAGCCTCGCCCCAGGCAGCGCGAACAGGAGTATGTGCTGTATAAAGAAGGTTCCCATGGAATTTGCCACCTCAGGCGACCGCGTCACCGTCCATTTCACCGGAACCCTCGAAGACGGAATGGTCTTCGACTCATCCGTGGGAAGGGAGCCGCTCGAACTCGTACTCGGAAAGGGACACGTGGTTCCCGGGCTTGAAGCGGCCATCCTCGGCATGAAAAAGGGGGAGAAGAAATCCGCCACTGTGCCGCCCGAACAAGCCTACGGCTCTCCCCGCGAGGAACTTATTTTTAATCTGGAACGTTCGCAGATCCCATCTGATGTCTCGGTCGAGGTCGGCGAAAAACTCGCCCTACGCTCCCCGGATAACCGCGAGTTTCCGGTTGCCGTCACCGGCATCTCCGACGAATTCATCACCCTCGACGCAAACCACCCGCTGGCCGGAAAGACCCTCGTATTCGAGATTGAGCTAATTGATATCGAACCCGGAGAGGCTCCCCAGATCCACTGAACGTTCCGGGTCCGCCTACCCCGCCGCGGTCAGAAACTGATGCCCGCTCGGCACCGCCCCGGGAAACACGTAGGCGTACAGCATCACGATCACCCCAACGATCAACGCCAGCACGATGCTGTGCTTCAACACCGCCCGGAATAGGTCGCCCTCCCGGCCCTCGATCCCAACCGCCGCGCAAGCCACAATGATCGATTGCGCGTCGATCATCTTCCCCATCACGCCGCCCGCCGAATTCGCCGCCGCCATCAGCACCGGACTCAGCCCCAGCTTGTTCGCCGTAATCACCTGCAAACCCCCGAACAAAGCGTTCGAACCCGCGTCTGTCCCGGTCAGCGCGACCCCGAGCCAGCCGATCAGCGTCCCGAACAACGGATAGAACCAGCCCGTGTGCGTCATCGCCAATCCCATCACCGCGTCCATCCCCGAGTAGCGCGTAATGAAGCCCAGCCCGAGCATCGCCAGGATCGCCACCAGGCTGAAGCGCATGCGATATATCGTCCGCGCGAAGACGCGCAGCGTTCCGCCAAGCGACAGCCCCAGAATCGGCCCTGAGATCAGCCCCGCAAGGAAGGTCGCCGTGCCTACCGCCGAAAGCCACGCGATGTCGAAGTAGGCCGGCTCCGTGTGAGGAACGGCTACCACGGGAGGTGTGCGTGTGATCAGGTTGTGCAGCCCGGGTACCGGGATCCGCACCGTCACCGCGTCCACCATGTTCTTCACCGCCGGCACGCCCCACAGAACCACGAATACCGTCAGCAGCAAAAACGGCGACCACGCATGGAGCACTTGCCTGACCGTATGCCGTTTCCTCTTCATCTCTGCCACGGTCGGGTCGTGCGGGTAGCGCCAGATACTCTTCGGCTGCCACATCCGGAAAAACACCGCCAGCCATAGAATCGTGCCCATCCCGCCAACAATGTCCACCAGCGCCGCGTCCATGTAGTTCGACCAGAAGAACTGAATCGCCCCAAAGCCGATTCCGCAGGCCAGGCAGCCCTGCCACACCTCCCGCGTCTGCCGCCAGTTCACCTGTGTCCGCACCAGCCAGAACGGAAGAATGAGCGCCGTCCACGGCAGAATCCTTCCCACCGTCGCGCTCAGATCCGGCTCCGGCAGCCCCGTCACCGCCACCAGCGTCCGGATCGGATTCCCGACGCCGCCAAACGCCACCGGCGCGGTGTTCGCCACCAGGCACAGCACCGCCGCCTCGAATGGCCGGAAGCCCAGCCCCACCATCATCGCCCCGCAGATCGCCACCGGCGCGCCGCCGCCTCCCGAGCCTTCGAGCAACGCCCCAAAGGCGAACGCGATCAGCAGCACCTGCATCCGCCGGTCGTCCGTAATCCCGCCAATCGACTCCTTGATCGTTTCGAAGTGCCCGGTCTCCACCGTCACCTCGTACACGAACACCGCGGCCAGCAGCGTCCAAGCGATCCGGATAATGCCGAAGCTGATGCCCGCGGCCGACGCGCTCAGCACCATCCCGCCCGGCATCCCGAATACCGCCCATGCCAATCCCAGTGCCACCACGAACGCCGCTACCGCCGCCTTGTAGGCGATCACTTTCTTCACCGCCAGCAGATAGAACAAAAGCGTCACCGGCACGGCCGCCACCACCGTCGAGAGCGCCGCATTGTTCAGCGGGTCGTAGTTCTGGATCCACCCCTCGGCCATCGGCTGCCTATTATATCCTCGCCGCCCGCCTAACTCGCCACCTTCCGCAGCCGCAACGCGTTCATGATCACCGAAAACGAGCTGAAGGTCATCGCCAGCGCCGCCAGCATCGGGCTGAGTAGGAGCCCGAAGAACGGATACAGAACCCCGGCTGCCACCGGAATCCCCGCCGAATTATAGAAAAACGCGAAGAACAGGTTCTGCCGGATGTTCCGCATCACCGCCCGGCTCAGCGCCCGCGCCCGCGCGATGGCCCGCAGATCGCCCTTCACCAGCGTCACCCCGCCGCTCTCCATCGCCACATCCGTCCCCGTTCCCATTGCAATGCCCACGTCTGCCGCCGCCAGCGCGGGAGCGTCATTGATC
Source organism: uncultured Solibacteraceae bacterium (assembly GCA_964468205.1). Classification (GTDB taxonomy): domain Bacteria; phylum Acidobacteriota; class Terriglobia; order Bryobacterales; family Bryobacteraceae; genus CAWELS01. The sequence goes on from CAYXVG010000003.1 coordinate 37,511, forward strand.
CCGTCGCCCGCCATGGCGACCCGCCGTCCCTGGCTCTGCAACTCGCGCACCACGTCCACCTTCCGCTCCGGCAGTACTCCGGCCTCGATTCTCTCAATCCCCAGGCTCTTGCCCACCGCTCCGGCCGTCACCGGGTTGTCGCCGGTCACCATCACAATCTCGACCCCCTCGCCGCGCAGTTGCTCCAGCGCCTCGATCGTCGTTTCCCGCACCGGATCCGACACTCCGATCAGCCCCGCTCCCCGGCCGTCCACCGCCAGGAACATCACCGTCCTCCCCTCCGCGCGCAAAGACTCGGCCCGGGACTCCAACTCCCCCACTTCGATACCTTCCGCCGCCAGCATCGCCGCGTTTCCCAACGCCGCCGGCTTGCCCTCCACTCGCCCGCTCACTCCATGCCCCGCCTTTGCCGCGAAGCCCTCAATCTCCAGAACCTCGATCTTCCGTTCCCGTGCCGCTTCCAGCACCGCCGCCGCCAGCGGATGCTCGCTCGGCTGCTCCAGGGCTGCGGCCACCCGCAGTACATCCTCTTCCCTTAGCCCTCCCACCGCCACCACTTCGGTCACCCGCGGGCGCCCTTCCGTCAGCGTCCCGGTCTTGTCCACTACGAGCGTATCCACCTTCTCCAGTGTCTCCAGCGCCTCCGCATTCCGGAATAGCACGCCCAACTGCGCCCCGCGCCCCGTGCCTACCATCACTGACATCGGCGTCGCCAGCCCCAGCGCGCACGGGCACGCGATAATCAGCACCGCAATCGCATTCACCAATCCGTGCGCCGGTCCCGGCCCCGCGAATGTCCACACCAGGAATGCCGCCACCGCTGCCAGCACCACGGCCGGCACGAAATACGCCGCCACCTTGTCCGCCAGCCGCTGCACTGGAGCCCGGCTCCGCTGCGCCTCGCTCACCATCCGCACAATCTGCGCCAGTAAAGTCTCCGCGCCGACGCGCTCGGCCCGCATCACGAAGCTGCCTCCACTGTTCACGGTCGCCCCGGTAACCGGATCGCCCGCTGACTTCTCAACCGGGATCGGCTCGCCCGTTACCATCGACTCGTCTACCGTGCTCGACCCTTCCTCCACCACTCCGTCCACCGGAACCTTCTCGCCCGGACGAACGCGCAACCGGTCCCCTGACAACAGGTATTCAACCGGAACGTCCCGGTCGCCTTTCTCCGTCACCAGCCGTGCCGTCTTCGGCGCCAGCCCTGCCAGCGCCCGGATCGCGTCCCCGGTCCGCTCCCGCGCCCGCAACTCGAGCACTTGACCCACCAGCACCAGCGTCGTAATCACGCCGGCCGCCTCGAAGTAGACCTCCGCCTCCCCCCCCGCGCCGAGGAAAGCCTCCGGCAAGAGGCCCGGCGCCACCGTTGCCACCAGACTGAACAGATACGCCATACCCGTACCGATGGCGATCAGGGTGAACATGTTCGGGCTGCGATTCTTGAGCGATGCCCACCCCCGCTCGAAGAACGGCTTCCCGCACCACAGAACCACCGGCGTCGCCAGCGCTAGTTGTGCCCAGTGCAGCGCCCACACCGGGAGCGCCTGCCGCATCGGAGAACCCTCGCCCATCGACAACATCGCCACCGCAAACAGCGGAACCGTGAAAATCAGGCTCACGCGCAGCCGCCGCGTCATCTCTTCCAACTCGGGATTCTTCTGCTCCGCCAGGTCCGCGAAGCTCACTTCTTTGGGCTCCAGCGCCATACCGCACACCGGGCACGAACCCGGTCCGATCTGTTCCACCTCCGGATCCATCGGGCACGTGTACACCGCATCCGCCGGCGCCTCCTCCTCTCGCCCGCCGGACAGGTATTTCCGCGGATTCACCCGGAACCGCCCCCAGCAGCCCACCGAACAGAAATGGTAGGTTTCTCCCTCGTGGGTGTGTTCTCCCGCCGCGTTCTCCGGATCCACCTCCATCCCGCAAACCGGATCCGTCACCTTCTTCGGCTGTATAATCTCGAACGGATTCATAACCCCTCCAGCCAACCTATCAGAACCTTATGCAACGAAGTCTATTATGCGCTCCCGCGTGTTCCAATGCGGTCCTTTCTTGTTTCCATATCTGAGCAAACTGCTATCCAAACTGTACCTTTCCGGGTGGATTTAACCTCCCGCTCCACAGTAGAATGGACCTAAAAGTCCGTTTTTCCGCCCGGCCAAAGAAAGGAGTCTCCTCATGGCTACCCGCAGACAATTCCTCTCCGGCGCGCTGGCTGCCGCTTCCGCCGCTGCCGCGCAAAGCTCTCCCGATGTGCAGACCGTTCCGCTGCCTACCCACGAATGGTTCGGCGACAAAATTGAGCAGTTCGAATTCCCCGCGGGGTGGCGAATCGAACGCCATGAGATGAAGGGATACGCCGCCCCGGCGCTCACCCGCGAGCAGATCCGCGAGGCCGTGCGCACCCCTGTTGGAACGCCCCGGCTTCAGGACATCGCCGCGGGCAAGAAGACCGCCGCCATCGCCTTCGATGATGTCACCCGGCCCACGCCCGCATACGCTGTCCTCCCGCACGTGATCGAGGAACTCCGATCCGCGGGCATCAAGGACGAGAACATTCTCTTTATCGCCGCCCTCGGCTGCCGCTGCCAGATGAATAGTGTGGAAGCTGCCAAGAAACTCGGCCTTGAGACCGTGCAGCGGCATCCGTGGATCAACCACAACCCGTGGGAGAACCTCGTCGATCTCGGCGCCGGCGTCAGCATAAACGCCGGCTTCGCCAACGCCGGCGTGAAAATCGCGATCAGTGGCCTCGAGAGCGATGGCGAATCGCTCTCCGGCGGCGCCCCGGCGATGATACTTTCCGGTCTCTCCGGTATCCAGTCCATCCGCTCACAAGGCCGCCGGACGCCCCGCTCCCCCCGCCCGGATACGGAAGAGTTGGACCCCGCCTTCACCAGCGCCGTGCGCCGCGCCGGCGTCGATTTCAGCGTCCAGATTGTCTGCGGCCACGACCGCCAGCCCGTGAAAGTGGTTTCTGGCGCCATCGTTCGCGCCCACCGGGAAACCGCCCGCTTCGCCGCCAATCACTTCTCCACCGGGTACGCCGCGGACGCCGGCATTGTGGTTGTCAACGCCTATCCCTGCGGCGCGGAACTGTACGAGCGTTTCAACTGGGCTCGGCACGGTCTCAAAACGGGCGGCAGCATAGTGGTCGTCAACCAGAACCCTCTGGGCCTCTGTGCCTCGAGCTATTCCACCGGGGAATGGTCCGGCGAAGCTGTCAGCTACTTCGCCCGCCGGGACTCGAGGAAACCCCGGTTTCCTGAGGCCCGCCAGGTTCTGCTCTACTCACAGTACCTGCAGGCCCGCGAACTCGATCATCCCGGTGTCCCCCCCGAAACCCAGGGAATGCGCCGCTGGGACGATGTCATCCAAGCCTTGCGGCAGGCCCATTCCGAGGACGGCCTGAAGGTGGTCGTGTATCCCTACGCCGGCCTCCAGCTCGGCGCCTGACCGCCTGCGCCTCGGGCTTGCGGCTTCGCCTCCCGCTCGCCCGCGACGGGCCGCCGCCAACACAGCGGGCTACAGCCAGCCCGCGCGGCCGCCGCTCTCGGCCACGAAGCGCATTGCCTCGAGGTGGGCCAGCAGGTGCGCTTTCACAATATTTTTTGGCTCGTGGCGGAACGGCTCTCCGTTGCGCTTTCCGGTTGAAAAATTGTGTGACGGCGTCTCCACGGTCACCGACAGCGCGCCGCAGTTCAAATTGAGCGCCGTGTCGATATTGTAGGTGGACATCTTTCTCCGGCCCGGGTTCGCCTGCCGCTCCACGTCGCTCGTCGCCTGCAGACCCTCCACCGTCAACCGCGTGTGCACCTGCCGGAACAAGCGGTCGAACGCGGGCTGCAACTCCGGCTCGGAAAACGGCCGCAGCAGCTCGATGAACTGCGTCCCCGTATGCATATTGAAGACCAGATCCGGCCGCTCCCGCGCGGTCAACTCCATCAACGCTCGCGTCTCCGGCTGTGGCGCCCGGAGGAAATCGTCGTGCTGGATGTTGACGCCGTTGTCGTTTGGATAGCCGCCCGGGAAACCGAACGCCGAAAAGTCCATTGGGATAAACTCCTTGCACTCCGGCCAGCCGATGAGCGACCCGTCCTTCTTCCCGCCCGTGTTCAAGTACTCATGCGCGAAATTATCCGTGCCCTGGTGCTTCACCATCCGCAGCGGAATCCGCGTCCGCCCGTCCACGTTCACAACGGGAATCAGCGCCACCCGGTCCAGCCGCTCCACCGCTTCCGGAATCTCCGGCCACTCCCGGCCAACCAGGTCGCGCCCGGTCTCGATCGCCGCGATCAGGTTCACGATGCCCACGATGCCCTCGAACTCTCCCCCATGCACCGAGGCCATCCCCATGTAGACAGTCTTCTCGTGATCCGGCCCCCGGAAAGCCCGGACATCCCGGAAGCCCAGCGCCCCCGAATACGTCGTCGTCCCCTTCCGCCGCGGCCCGCCGCCGCCGTAGAAAACCGCCCGCATCTCCCGCCCGCCCGCCGTCTTCCCCACGGTGCGCACTTCACCCCGCTTGACCCTCGCCTTAAGAAACGCAGACACATCCTCCGGCCAGTTGATCCAAAATTCCGGTATCGACTCCGGCTCCACAAACACGTCCTTCCGCGCATCCGGAAATCCCGCCGGCGCCTTGCCCAACGCGGCCGTCAGCGGCGCCGCCGCCAATCCGCCAAGAAACTGTCTTCGCTTCATTTCACGCGCTTCCTTTCGCCTCCAAACCTATCACTAACCGAGCCGCCGTTCCTGCCCGGCAGGCTCAAATCTCGAACCAATCCCCGTTCCTCCCGGGCGCTCTGCGCACCTTCCCTCAACCCGCCCGGGAGCCCGGGACCAGCCGCCTCCCCGCCTACCACCGGCCGCCCCGGACTGGCGCTCCGTCGCATCGGCCACCTTCCAGGCCTCGAGCCGCTTGTCTTACCCACGGTGTTCTACCTCGTTTCCATTGCTGGTTGCGAGCATCTGTTTCAATCGCCTCCATAGCGCTTGAGCGATGTCGCGAGATCCTTCCGCGGCAGCCTCACGGCCCGATCCTCCGAGAGAAGCCGCAGCGCTGAACGAAGCGCCTTTGCGGTCCGGAGCCTGTGAGCGTAGATCTGGTCAACCACCCAGAGTATGCCGTGCACTTCGATGCCGGAACTCCCGGCGAGTTCACGGAGCGAGCCATCGCCAGTCAAGAGTATGCACCCGATGTGGCTTTCTGCCAACGCCAAAGCAAGCCCGTCATGAATTGATAGCCGCGGCGCTTCAAGCACGATCTGCCGGGCTCTCAGCACTCGTTCCCCGGGGAGATCAACTACCTGCAGGCCGGCCTGAAGTGTTCGAAGTTGAGTATCAGTGAACTTCAGCAACTCGTCTTCAAACAAGGAGTTCGGGATTAGAATCTCGTACGGCAGCTTCAGAAACGCATCCAGCAGCGATGCTTTCCTCAGATCGATAAGACAACTACTGTCACTAACGATGACCCTCATCGGCTCCTTGCGGCCCTTTCAAACCAGCCTCGACCTCGGGAATCGGAAGCCGCAGGAGTTCAGAAGCCTTGGTGAGTGAGATCAATCCTTCCGCAAGCGCCCGGTAGCAAAGGCGTTCGAACCGCAGTGCCCTTTCCCGCTCACCGCGCTGGTCTGCCGGTTCTATTTCGACCGGTTCATGAGTTCGCCAGCCGCGGCCGATCGACTGGAACGCATAGACCATCGTGGCCTGGCTAATCACGTCGAGCTGTTGCAGGCGCATGAGCAGTGCGGCGCCGCTCACCTGGTAGAGCCTTTTCAGATCAATGATCTCCTTGTAGCTAACAGCGTTTCGGCGTTTCCCGGCCTCACGCAGAAGATGGTCGGCCGGCACCAGAAAAGCCCCCGCAAACCGATTGGCCGCTCTCTCCTCATCTTTGTTCGACAGGCTATGAGTATCGATCAGCCTGTGCGCCAGTTCATGCGCCAGGGTCAGACGGCGCCGTTCCAAAGGGAACTGGTTGTTCACGACGATGACCGGAAGATCAGGCTGGTCGTTTGGCCTTCTCACCACACAAGTGAAACCCGAAACCCTCTTGGGAAGTGCAACGGTAAGAACCTTCAGACCCTTCTCCTCGAGAAGCTCGGTCATGTTGGGGATCGGATCCACGCCAAGGGCCCATTTTTCTCGAACTTCCGCCGCGAGCTTTTCCGCTTCCGATATCTCTTTCAGCCGGCGAGGATTCGCAAAAGGTGACAGCCACTGTGCGCTGTCCAGTTCCAGAATCAGCTCAATCTGTAGGTAGCGCTCGATCCATTCGAGGACCTCGGTTTCGACATGCGCACGCTCCCGAGCACTCGTGCTAGCCTTCGTTCTGAACTCGACGCCTTCTAGCTCAATCCCCCGCGCATCGAGCAGATAAGCGAGCGAGACGCCAAGGGCCTCGGCGAGCGCCACCAGCACTCCCGAACTCGGAATGCTTTCGGCCCGCTCGTACTTCCCTATCGCCTGGGCGGTAACCTTGCCGCCCATTGCGGCGGAGAGACCACGAAGCGAAAGGCCCGCCTTTCGGCGTGCAAGTCTGATTCGATCGGCAATCATGGAAGCTCTTTCAGTTTACAGGTAGATATAGCTAGAATGTATTGTAAACTGACTTCGTGAGCTTTACAAGGGAACTCTTGCCCAGTCTCGTTGGCCCTGTGAACCGCCCCTGGTGCTCCCGATTGTGACTTCGGTGGGAGCGCGCCGCAGAGGCGCCTGGGTCGGAAACCACTCTCTCGGCGGCTGTCAATCTGGCTGTCGGGAGTTGGACAGCCTAGCCTCCAGTCACCGTTAAGTACTTGAAAGAAACGGCGCGCTCGGCTCGATTCGAACACGCGACCTTCTGGTCCGTAGCCCGAAACAGCGGCCTCCGTGTCTTCCAAATACGTGCATATTCAATGACTTATCAACCGTCTCATAAGTAAATGCCAAAACTGGCTCGATAATGTAGCGCGTTTCGGGATGCTGGAAGAAGGCTCGGACTTTTTCAGGGCTCCGCTGCAGCGAGCTCAGCAGGCCAAGCAGCAAGCGCGACATCTGAGTCGACGAAGCTATGGCCGTCCGCCAAATCCCTCTTGCCATAACCTCGGCCTACACCTGCTCGTCGGGGTTCAATTCCGGACTATACGGCGTTGATCAATGCCTCCAGTCCGTGCGCCTCAGCGATCTGCCTGCGCCACTGCGCCGTGAGCCGCTGCATCTTCACCCGTCCCGTCACGCGGTTCCCTGTCCCAACTCACGCCGCAAAGCGCAGGATCTCCACCTCGGCGCCGTTTCGGACCGCAATCTCAGCCCGCTGCGCAATGGCCTCGGCCGTCTGGTCCGACAAGTAGTACTCGCCGCAGTTGTTGCAGACCTCGGCCGGGACGGCGCGGACGATCACGGTCGTCTCTTCCCGGGTCAGTGTTACGGTCACCCGGCCCGGTTCGGTCTCTCCGTTACGGCAAATCACACACTTCACGGATGTCTCCGTTTCCTATACTCAGGAGCCCACTGTCGCGGGTCCGGGATGTAGGCGGTGATCACGATACACCTGCCTTCTCATTGCGCTGCGCTATGCCTCCCAAGAGCATGCGCGATCTGCCCGTCACTCCTCACTTTGAGCGATCATCTCCAGGATGCGATCCAAGAAACTCCCTACCTGCTTCGGCTCGGTGCCAGCTCGCAGATCGCTTGCTACACGATTGAACCATGCCTGTCGGGTTGTTGGACGCAGCTCGACGAAGACTTCAATCATCTCGTCGCGCAGGAGGCACTTCTCTTCGGGTGACTCAGGGAAAGCAGGCTCGATCACATCTCTTCGAAACCCGATCAGTTTGTCTCTCAAGCCCTCTGTTTGCTCAGCTTCTGCGTGCGCTTTCTGTGCTGTGGGATCGTTCGCCAGCAACTCTTCCAAGTGTGAGAGCAACCGTCTGATCTCCTTCTCGCGCGCCCTGAACCAGTCTGTTGACCAAATCCGGTATATCTTCCAGCCATGGTTCTCCAGGATCTCCTGCCGCAGCCGATCGCGATCCCTGGCCGACCGCCCCGAGTGATAGCTCGCTCCGTCGCACTCGATTCCGAGGAGGAACGCACCGGGATTATTCGGATACACTACTGCAAGATCGATGAAGAAACTAGCTGCACCGACTTGGCAGCGCACCTCGTAGCCAGCAGTTCGAAGCTCATCGGCGACCGACTGCTCGAAATCATTCGACGGCTCGCCGCCGCCAGGATCGAAGTCCCCCAAGACGCCCGTTCTGGCGTAGTCAAGGTAACTCTTGAGTGTACGTACACCCTTGGCGCTCTCCGGCCAAACCGCTGGTATTGATTGCCACGAGAGTCAGGTCCGTAGGTGCACGAAATGAAGATGACATCTCGCTCCCACAGAGTTGTCTCATCTGTATTCCTTCGCCTCGAACGTCGCCGGCAGCAATGATGCCACGCTTCCTCCCATGTTCACCGCCAGTTCCGCATGGCGTGCAACGGCTTCACCGGGCGCTTGTCGTCGTTGAGGCAGGCAGTTTGCGACCTCCCAAACGGTCAAAACGGCACGTCATCATCTGAAACGCCTCTATTGAACTTCGTTTCACTTTTCCTCAGTGATTCGTCGGAAATCCTAAACTCCAACTTGTCTTGGTTTTCAAGCAGCCAATCCTGACCCTTATCGGTTATGCGATACGCCGTGAACGAATTGCCGTTGTAGTCACTATCCTCGAACGTTTCGATGAAGCCAAGCCGGGTCAGACGGATCAGGCCGAGTTGAGCCGCAACCATCGTATACCCGGCCTTTTCCATATCGTTCTTGACCGAATAACTCATAGCCCCGGAACCACCAACCTCTGCGTTCACCATTACGAATGCGAGGCTTGCGACCTCGTGTGGGCTCAGCCCCTCGGTTGTCCTGACAGTCGAAGCCGCAGCGATGGATTGAGTGGTTGCTTGCTTATTCAGAAGCGTCTTGATGCGTTTTGTAATATCGGCCCTTAGTTTGTCAAAATCGCTTGCCGAGTCCGATGCGTACTGGACGATTCCCCGATGCTGGATGTCAAACGGGAACTTCCCGGATTGCTGGTCCGAGCAGATGATGACGACATCCTTGCCACTCGCGATTGCATAGCCAAGCTCGTACATCACATTTGGATTGCATTCGCTGATGTCCGCAAGGCAAAGAGTTGCTGATCTGATCTCATCGTGAAGGGTCTCTATCGGAATCACCGCTGCGTAATCTCGATCTACCCGGTATGGCTCCAGATCAGCAGATTTGATCGCCGGGGCAAGCGTATCTTCGAACCGTTTGTCATATGGTCCCTTGTCAAAGGGCTGAAACACACAACATCTCCCGTTCATCTCAACTCTCCTGTTGGCGTGCCTTCTTCTTCGTCAAGTACGTCGCAACTGCCTTGGCAAGGCCCAGCACGTACTCAGCTTCCTCTCGATCAGGTAATGCTACACCGCATACACACTCTTCCCCGGCCCCGAGTACGACTCGTAGAAGTGCTGGTACACGACATCGCACTTCTGCTCGTAGACTTCCTTCGAGTACGCTCTCGGGAGCCGATCCAGAATGTCCTGAATGGTCGTGAACACCATTGCCCTGGTCGTCTGTTGCTTCCGCCAGTCGAGCACCAGCTTTTCCTGCTTCAGCTTCTCCAGGAGATTCTTCGCCACTCTCTTCACGTCCGCCGTCTCCTGCTTCGTCAGCGAAATCTGAGGTTTCGTGAGGAGGTCGAAGAGCACCAATTCCTCTTCGGTCAGGTTCTCGGCTATGCCCCGCTTCTCCTCTTCGTTCAGCTTCTTCGTGAACGCCATCAGTTTGGCGAAGAACGCCTCGACGTTGGACGACCCGGCATTGTACTCGTCAATCATTCGCTGGAACTCTTCGAGGAAGTCGATGCGGGTCCGGTTGAGCTTCACCATCTGCGCCAGCTTGACGGCAATCTTCTCCCGGAGCTTCTGAACCTCGATGGTCTTGCGCCCTTTGTCGAACTGCGCCTTCAACGCCTCGAAGTCGATCTGGCTGAGGTCAATGTAGCGAGAGGGGTCAGTCGAAACAGGAGGCATCACATAGCCGTCCGCTGCGATGGACCTGTTCAGCAGGGCCTCTACTTCACTCATCACCGCCGAGATGTTCACCACAGGAAGCTCCGACCGGATCTTCTCGGCCACCACTTTGAACACATTGCAGATTGGACTGAACTCGAAGGCAGAAGCATCAGGTAACAACGACTTGAAGAGTGCCCCCACCGCCGTCGCCAGATTCAAGTACTGCCGCCTCGTTTCATCGTTCACCACCAGAGCGGCCACGGCGTCGTCCTTCAGCTTCTCTCGCTCCCACCCTCGGGCATCCCGGATCATTGCCGGATTGACACCCCGCTCCATGCAGAAGTTCGTCGTAGTGGCGATGGTTTCCCGGAGTTGTCTCACCAGTTCGCTCTTGTCGTGGATCGGCGTCTCGCCTGGGCTAATGCCACCACCTTGCGATGCCCCGTAGATCGCCAGCGCCTTCTGAAGATTTCGGAAGACGCCCACGTAGTCCACAATCAGGCCGTTCTGCTTGTCCCGGAACACCCTGTTCGCTCTTGCAATGGTCTGCATGAGCGTGTGGTTCTTCATCGGCTTGTCGAGGTAGATGGTGGAGCACGAAGGCACGTCAAACCCGGTGATCCACATGGCGCATACGAACACGATGCGGAGCGGATCGTCCGGGTTCTTGAACTTTGTTTCCAGGTCTTCCTTCACCATCCGCTTCCGGTGAGTAGTGATGTCGAGGCCCTTCTTCTTGAACTCATCGATTTCGTTCTGCGACTGCGACACGACAACGGCCATATCAGTTTCCTCGAAGAACTGGAGCCGCCGTTCGAGTTCGGGCTTGTCCTCTGGGTCGGCCTCGGCAAGCTCCTTTCTCAGCTTCGCCATCGCCGTCTTCCAGTATTTCTGCACCTTGTCGAACGTGCGAACCGCCGTCGCCTTATCAATCGAAATGACCATCGCTTTCGCAAGGACGCCCCGGCCCATGTAGTGCGCCACAATATCCTCGCCAACTCGCTCCAGGCGGTCCTCTCGGGTGATGAGATGGTACTCCCTAGCGAACTCCCGCTCCAGCTTGCGTTCCTGGTCATCGTCCAGGTCAGCCCGGTCGCAGATGTCGGCAATCTCTTCGGTCAGGTTGTCGTTGGTCAGTTGGAGTTCGGGGATGCGGTTCTCGTAGTAGAGCGGAACCGTGTTCACGTCGTCCACGGATTCCTTAAAGTTGTAGATCGAAACGTAATCGCCAAAGACTTCCTTGGTCAGTTCCTCCCCGGCCATCAGCGGCGTTCCGGTGAAGCCAATGAAGGCGGCGTTCGGCAAGGCGCTCCGCATGTTGGCGGCGAAGATGTCGTACTGGCTCCGGTGCGCTTCGTCGGTCATGACGATGATGTCCGAGCGATCCGAGAGCTTCGGGTAGCGTTCGCCGTGTTCGGTGCGGAACTTCTGGATCAGAGTGAAAACGTAGCGGTGGTCTTCCTGGTTGAGCATCCGCTTCAGACCCTCGCCGCTGTCGGCCCGGACCCGTTTCTCGTCCTCCAGCACGGCCCCTGTGTTGGCGAAGTTTCGGTAGATTTGGCCGTCCAGGTCTTCCCGGTCGGTGACGATCACGAACGTCCAGTTGCCGGGGATCTTCCGCAAGACCTTCTGTGAGAAGAACACCATTGAGTACGACTTGCCGGAACCCTGCGTGTGCCAGAAGACGCCGAGCTTGCCCTGATTCTCTTTGATCCGTTCGACGGCGGCGATGGCGTTGTTCACTCCGAGGAACTGGTGGTTCTTGGCGACGAGCTTGTTGAGGTCTCCCTTGCGCTCATCGAAAAGCATGAAGTTTTCAACGAGGTCCAGCAGCCTCCGCTTGTCGCAAGTGCCCCGGATCATTGTCTCCAGGCTGATTCGACCGGGTTCGCTCTCGTCGTCAATCTTCTTCCACTCTGCGAAGTGCTCGAACCCGGCTGTCATGCTGCCGATTCGAGCTTTGGAGCCGTTCGACAGGATGATGAAGGCGCTGTACCAGAACACCTGCGGAATCGTGTCCTTGTAGTCGCAGAGGTTCTTTTCGTAGGCCAGTTCGAGCTTCTTGTGGGACGCCTTGAGTTCGATGAAGACGAGCGGAATGCCATTCACGAACCCGACGAGATCCGCACGCTTCTTGCCGTAATCGCCGCTGATCCAGAACTGCGATACCAGGAGGAAATCGTTGTTGCCGGGATCGTTCCAGTCGATCAGCCGGATGGTCTCCACGGTCTCCTCTTGGTCCTCGTCGTCGCCCCGCTTGTACATGACCTTGATGCCGTCTCTGAGCAGCTTGCATACGGCCTGATTCGCTCGGGCGGGACTCATGGCGCTGCGGTCCTTGGTCAACTCCTGGACAGCAATTTCAATGGCGTTGGGGGAGACGCCCGGATTCAGCTTGTCGATTGCAGGGCGAAGGCGGCTTGGCAGAATGACATCAGCCATCGTCTCCCTGCCGAGCAGTGAGAGTGGCCCGAAGTTCTCGTGGTAGCAGTTGAGCGTTTCCCACCCCAACTCTGCGAAGAGGGCAATCGTGGGTTGTTCGATGGCGGCGTCTTCGGAGTCGGGTTTGTAGGTCATGCTGTCGCTTCCATCAGTTCGGCGGCAGTTTCTTCAGCGGCCTCGACGGGGACTTCGCCAGAGATCAGTTTCGGGAGCAGCAGGTCTCGGGTGGTGCGGAGGTTGCGGTTCCGCTGGTGGTGACACCAACACACACTAAGCATCGGCTCGACAATCTCGTGGAAACATACAAGCAAAGCAGCGGGTGGAACCACCAGAACAGCTTGCTCAAATTCTTTGCCCGTCACAGCCGGATACGCCGAACCAGTTGCGTGGTTCGTAAGGTAGTCAGCGAATTCGTCTGTCGTGACGGCTAGGTGGAGATAGCTGAACGGAACTGCGGATGCTGTCAGGACCGCAAATCCCGTTGACACGATCAAGTTCGTGTCTGGGTTGACGATCAGGGCGTAGGAACGTCTGTTTGGCCGAACCGTTGACCATATCGTGTCGCCGTGCTTAACAATCCGCCGTGCCCTGCCGGGTGCATCGTCGTAACAGTACGGCTCGATCTTTTCAATTCGACCTGTGGACACCGAAGCGATGTCAATGTAGTTGATACGCTCTGGTGCGGAGGAGGACTTGATTGAGAGTCCGTTCACCCTGGCAATATCTGACACCCGCTTGAGTTGCCATCCCTTCGGTATCGGTCCCAACTCCGACTCGACCATCCGCACCTTCTCGTGGCCGGGGAAGCGGAAGTTGACGAACCACTCCCGGTAGATCATCTGCGCCATCTCTTCGAGGACCTTGATGCGCCGGGTGTTGTTCTCGATCAGGTCGTCGTAGGCGGAAAGGACGGAGGCGATTCGCCGCTGAACTCCGAGGTCAGGCAGGGCAGGAAGATCCAGTTCCCTGATGTCCTTCATGTTCAGGTGGTGAACCGTTGCACCGTTGGAGATGGACAGGATCTTGCCCTGGATCTCGTCTCCAAGCAGCAGGTACGTGAGGTACTGAGGGTTCACGAACTTCTGATGTGGCCGGATAAGAACGGTTCTCTGACCAAGACAGACCTTTAGCCCTGGCGGAATGATTGCGACATTCCCAATCGGCGCTTCCCTTGCCAGGATCAGGTCGCCGGGTCGAGGGACTTCCCTTTGTGTCCAAGCGTGATACGTCTCTTCTGACACACGATTCACGCCATCGAGAAGGAGTCTCCCTCGTCCGATGTTGGGCGTGCGGATGGACGGATAGCCCGTCTCCTGCGTAGGTGCAGTCTTGTGTTCGCAGTCAACGATCAGTTCGCAGACTTCTCTGAGTTGTGCCATCTCTTCAGCCCACAGTCAGCAAACGGGAGACGTTCTCCGCAATCCGCTCTTCCAACTCCCTCGCCTCACCGTTCAGCGTCTCCAGTTCCTCGTTCAGTTCCTCCAGGCGCTCTGCGAACTCGAACTCATCCGCTGCCCGTTCCGCCACTCCAACGTAACGGCCAGGATTCAGGCTCCATCCCTGCGCCTCGATTTCGGCAAGCGTGGCGACCTTACACAATCCGGCGACATCAGTGTACTTGCCCTTCGGGAAGCTCTCTTTCATCAACTTCTGGCTTCCTGCTTCCGTCTGAACATCTTCGCTCCGATACAGGCGAACGATGTTGGAGATGAACTCGATCTGTTCCGGCGTCCAGTCCCGGTGCGCCCGGTCGACTTGCTGGAAGATGTGGCGTGCGTCGATGAACAGAACCTTGTCCTTCCGCCCGATTTTCTTCTTCCCTCGATCCAGGAACCAGAGCGCACATGGCAGGGTGACAGTGTAGAAGAAGTTCGGGCCGACCGAGATCATCACGTTCACGGCCCGGTCTTGGAGCATCTTCTTGCGGATCTCAAGTTCGGACCCTCTCGCATCAGCAGCAGAGTTCGCCATTACGAATCCGGCCCGTCCGCTCTCGTTCAACGCCGAATAGAAAATCTGAATCCAGAGGTAGTTGGCGTTGTCGTTCTTTGGCAAACCGAATGGATAGCGGGGGTCGTCCTTCAACCGCTCCTTGTCCACCTTGTCCACGTTGAACGGCGGATTCGCCATGCAGAAATCGAACTTGCCGACGCTCTTGTGGAGGTCTTCGTAATAGGTCACGCCCTGCCGGATGTCACCAGCAAGACCGTGAACGGCGAGATTCATCTTGCACAGCCGGATGGTTTCAGAAACCTTCTCCTGGCCGTAGATGGAAATGTCCGTGACGGCCTTCTTGTGATGTTCCACGAAAGCCGCTGACTGGACGAACATGCCGCCCGATCCGCAAGCCGGGTCGTAGATGCGTCCGTGGTAGGGTTCGATGATCTCAACGATCAGCTTGACGATGCTCGTGGGTGTGAAGAACTCTCCACCCTTCTGCCCCTCGGACATGGCGAACTTGCCGAGGAAGTATTCGTAAATCTTCCCGAACGCATCTCCTTCGATCTTCATCGGAATCGCAGCGAAGTTTTTTAGCAGTGAGACCAGGAGTTCTTTGTCCAAACGGTTGTACGTCTTCGGCAGAACGTCTTTCAGGTCCTCGTTCTCGGCTTCAATTGCCTTCATCGCCTCGTTGATGGCCTTGCCGATGTCGGCTCCTTCTGGAAGATCCTGGAGCTTCGAGAACCGGGCGCTCTCTGGCAGGTAGAGGACGCCTCGGGCCTGATAGTCAGCCTTGCCAATGGTTCGCCGCCCGGTGCCCTGGCTGGTGAGCTTCGCCTTGGCTTGGGTGAACTTGTGGTCGGCGTACCGCAGGAAGATGAGGCCGAGCACAGGGACACTGTACTCGGAGGATTTCAATCTGGAATTGGCTCGGAGTTCGTCGGCGGCGCTCCAGAGGCGTTTCTCAAGGTCGGTATGGTTAGCTGGCATGGCGGCTAGCGGCTTGCGGAGGCCAGTTCCTTTTCAAGTTCTTTCCGGTGGCGCTCGATCATGTCCACGAGGAGCGCCGAGACGGAAGCCCTGCCGCCCTTCGTCCTGGCCCTCTCAAATGCGACTCGGTTGAGGAGTTCCCAAAGATCGGCTGGCAGGTGAAGGCCAGTGGTCTTGTAACGGCGCTCCTTGGGTTCGGATGGCGGTTTCCGCTTTGCCATAGCTCACTAGCATACCTCTTGTCAATTGTGGATTGGTGACGGGCTTAGGACGATGCCGCTTACCTTCGGCTGAAGGCCCAATCCCCTTTGCCCTCATCGAACCTTTCGTCCATCGCAACCACGTCATCGTTGCCGACACGATTGAAGGCGTTGGCGATTTCGACAGCAGCGATCTCCAAGAGTTCTTTCGACTTTCTGCGATCTGACGTGACGACGATCCGCTGCAATCCATTGTCCTCTCCTTCGTGAAGAAGCGAGAAAGATGGGTGTTTGAGCCTGAAAACTTTCAAAGTACTCCACTGTACATCGCCGTGAACCCCGGCTGGTAGATGAGCCCCTCCGTGCCAACATGACTGCGACGCCGAACGCCCGCCCAACCTGCGCCTCCCCGGCTCCCTCTGCACCCTCCCGGCTATAATACTTACCGCGGGGAGGCTTTCCCCGCACCGCGCGCTTTGGCTTCGTTTCGCATTTCTGCCCCGCGGGCCGTTTTTTACACGGCATGCAAATAAGCGGGGTCTTGCGTCACAGTCATCTGAAGCGACACGGCAAGTCTCATGAAAACAATAGGTTGCCGCCCGTCCAGGTGCGCCGCCCGGTGTGACGCAAGACTGCGGTGTGACGCAAGACCGCCTAAAACGAGCCGTCACAGCCGCTCCGGCCACTCTCTTCTGGCCCAAACGACCGGCCCGGCAGAGGCGCGCCGGCGCTCCTGGAAAACGCGAGTCACAACAGTTTGCCGATCATCCGGCCGCACCCACACCGCGTTCCGGCCCAAGGACGACCGGCAAGAGGAGAAAGGAGTTCGGCGAGGTCCGGCAGCAGAATTTGCGCCTCGCAAAGCATGTGCAAGACATTAAGTGCGGCCGATGAGGTCCACCAGCCCCCCCGGTTCCCTTTGGAACCCCAGGTATAATACTGCCGCGGGGAAACTTTCCCACCGTGGCTTCGTTTTGCATTTTCGACCAGCGGGCGGTTTTTTACACGGCATGCAAATAAGCGGGGTCTTGCGTCACAGCCCTCTGAGGCGACACGGCAAGTCTCATGAAAACAATAGGTTGCCGCCCGCCCAGGCGCGCCGCCCGGTGTGACGCAAGCCTGCGGTGTGACGCAAGACCGCCTAAAACGAGGCGTCACAGCCGCTCCGGCCACCGCCTTCAGGCGAAAGGACCGGCCGGGCAGCGGCGCGCCGGCGCTCCTGGAAAACGCGAGTCACAACCGTTTGCGGATCATCTCCCGCACCCGGCGCCGCTCGCGGCCGGCCACGCCACAACGCCGCGCTGCAATTCACCCGTCGGCACAGTGAAGTTCGGCGAGAGAAGTCGGGTGGCTCTCGAAAAGGAATGGCGCGCCCGGCGCGATTCGAACACGCGACCTTCTGGTCCGTAGCCAGACGCTCTATCCAGCTGAGCTACGGGCGCGCAAGGGGGATCGCTTTCAGGGTAGCTTCAGGGGAACTGGAGTGTCAAGTTTACAGAGGCCAGCCGGTTGGCGATGCCTCCAGCGGAAGGTAGACTGTAGTGTGCCGAAAAGGAACGGAATGATGACTTGGATACGGAAAATTGCGTTGCTGGCCGCCATCTGCGGCTGCTTGGCGGCGGCGGAGCCGCCCAATATCGTCCTCATCGTGAGCGACGACCATGGTTGGGGGGATTTCGGCTTCATGGGCAGCGGGGTGGTGCACACTCCGCACCTCGACCGCCTGGCGGACACCAGCGCGGTCTTTCCCAACGGCTATGTGCCCACCGCCCTGTGCCGCCCCAGCCTCGCCACTCTGCTCACGGGCCTTTACGGCCACGAGCACAAGATCACCGGAAACGACCCGCCGCCCGGCGTCGACCGCGCGGTGATGCACAAATACCTTGCCGCCGCGCCGTCCGTGCCGCGCCTTCTCGGCGAAGCGGGATACGCAAGCCTGCAAACGGGGAAGTTCTGGGAAGGGCACTACTCGAACGCCGGCTTCACTCACGGGATGACCACCGAAGGCCGGCACGGCGGGCCGGGACTCGTGATTGGGCGCGAGACGATGCAGCCAGTCTATGACTTCATCGCCGGGCATCGCGGCCGCCCGTTCTTCCTCTGGTACGCGCCGATGATGCCGCACACGCCCCACAATCCGCCGGAGCGCCTCTTGCGGAAATATACTCAGGAAGGCCGCCACGAGTGGGTGGCCAAGTACTACGCCATGGTCGAGTGGTTCGACGAAACCTGCGGCGGCCTCCTCGCCTATATCGATGCGATGGGGCTCCGCGAGAACACCATCGTCATCTTTCTCGTGGATAACGGTTGGATCCAGAACACCGAGCGCCAGCCGCACCCGACCGTGCCGGGACGGAACGTGGTGTTCGACCCGAAGTCCAAGGCGTCGCCATACGACGGCGGATTGCGGACGCCCATCATGATCCGGTGGCCCGGACGGACGCAGGCGGGGCGCTATCTGGATCTGGCGTCGGCGATCGACCTGGCTCCCACCATTCTCGAAGCGGCGGGGCTCGCAAAGCATCCTCGCATGAGTGGTCTCTCCCTGTTGGACGTCGCCTCCGGACAGGCGCCAAGCCTGGAGCGCGAGGCCCTTTTCGGAGAGATCTTCCTGCATGACGCCGTGGATTTGGACGTCCCGGCGAAGAACCTGTTCGCCCGCTGGGTCCGGCAAGGCGATTGGAAGCTCGTCATGCCGGCCGGGGGCGACCCCGAGCTATATAACGTCGTCCGCGATCCGTTTGAAGAACAAGACCGGGCCGGGGCCGAGCAGGAAATCGTGCGCCGGCTGCTGCAACTGCTCGACGGCTGGTGGGACGGAAAGGCGAACCCGGGTTAGCTCCCAACGGAATCAACGCACTTCTTGTGACGGTGCTCCCGGCGCCGCCGGCGGGGCAGTGCATCGAACCCCACGCCATCAACTGGTATGGATGCGGCCGGATTCCGTTGCGGACGCCTGCGCCGGACTTGATATGATGCGAGACGCCATGCGGAACGTACTTCTGATTGCGATTTTGGCCCTGACGCCTGCCGCGGGGCAAATTACGGTGGATACCCCAATGGCTCCGCCCGCCTGGGCGCTTCTCGAACAAGAGTTGCTGCAAGCGAACTCGGCTGCGTGCGAGCGGTTTTACGGAAAGTATGTGGATTCCCGCGGATACCTCCTGCATACCCCGCGGTGGGGTACGCTGGACGGCCCGGATGACGCGGTGGAAACCTTCTTCAATTGGACGTTGCTGCACGCCTTGGGCGGCAGCGACTCGGTGCTGAGGATGTGGAAGCAGGCGTACGAGGGACATCTGCTGCAGTACAGCGAGATCCGGACGGAAAAAACCGAACTCGCCCGGAACGGCGCTTACTTCAATGAGTTCATCACCCAGTCCGACTGGTTCCACACGGCGGAGGGTCTGCGCGCCTTCTTCCTGCAGGGGCTCGGCGATCCGAATGACGAACTGCTGGTGCGGCGGATGAAGCGCTTCACCGGACTTTATATGAACGAAGACCCCGAGGCGCCGAACTATGATCCGGAGCATAAAATCATCCGCAGCATTTGGAATGGCGCCTACGGACCAATGCTGCGAAGAGCCACGGTCTATGACTGGGTCGGCGATCCGGTTCCCGGGCGTTTCCACCTGTTGCACAATCCGGCGCGCGGCTCGGCAATGCTCGATCTCGAAAAGTGGTACCCGCGGATGCTCGCTCACTGCACCGAGTATCTCGACAGCGCCGGGGATCAGTTCCTCAACCTCGCGGCCACCCTGCTCCACACCAACGCCTTCATGCTGACCGGCGAGGAAAAGTACCGCGATTGGGTGAAGGAATACGTGGGAGCGTGGCGGGACCGAACCAGGGCGAATGGCGGCATGGTTCCCTCCAACATCGGCCTGGACGGGACTCTGGGCGGAGAACACAACGGCCAATGGTGGAAAGGAACCTACGGCTGGAACTTCACCATCTTCGATGGGGAGTTGCAGGAAGTGGCGCACCGGAACTACTTCACGGCCGGGACCTGGCCGGGGTTCGCGAACGCCTTGCTGCTCACCGGAGACCAGGGGTTCGTCGACGTACTGCGCAACCAGTTAGACCTGATCTACGCCGAAAAGAAGGTCGAGAACGGGCGGACGTTGCTGCCCCAGATGTACGGCGACCCGCGCGGCTACCGGTTCAACGGCAAACCGGAGTGGTATCACTGGACGAACAACCTGCACACCGACCGGCTGATCGAGATCTACCTCTGGTCCATGAACCGGTCGGACCTGGAGCGCGTTCCCGCCGAGGGCTGGATCGGTTTCCTGGAAGGGAAGGATCCCGGCTATCCGGAGAAAGCGTTGCAGGCGGAGTTCGAGCGGCTGCGAGGCCGCGTCGAGGCAATGCGCAATGACCCGACCACGCCGGGGACCCGCCTCGCCGACTGGCCGCTGCGGGTCACGCCCGCCCAGACCGACGCGCTGACCAACCTGATGCTCGGCGGCTACTTCGCGCGCGGGCGCATCTGGATGCTGCATAGCCGGGTGCGGTACTTTGATCCCGTCCGCCGCCGCGCCGGAATCCCGCCGGACGTCGGGGCGCTCGTCGAGAAGTTGGCGGATGATTCGGTGACATTGACGCTGGTGAATACGAATCCCGTGGAGGCCCGCGATGTAATCGTGCAAGCGGGAGCTTATGCGGAGCACGAGTTCACGGGCGGTCAGGCAGGCGGCGAATCGATCGAGGCGCAAGGCTCCTGGATCTCGGTAAAGCTCGAGCCCGGTTGCGGTGCGCAGTTGAAACTCGCGATGAAACGCTATGCCAACGATCCGGCGCTCGCGTTTCCCTGGGACAGGAGCAAGTGAGTTACGGATGAAAACCAATAGAGACAAACTGGTATTGGCCGCGGCTGTTGTTTGCCTGCTTGCGCCGGGCTGTGGGTTGAGGAGAACGCCCGAGGTTTCGGGAGAGCTGAAAGTGTGGCATGCGGTGACGCTAACCTTCACCGGACCGGAGGCCTCGGAGACCGCGGAGCCGAACCCGTTCACCGACTACCGGCTGGATGCGCGGTTCCGCGGGCCTGGCGGGCAAGAGTACGTTGTGCCCGGCTTCTACGCGGCGGATGGAGATGCCGCGGAATCGAGCGCGGAGAGCGGGAACAAGTGGCGGGTCCGCTTCGTTCCGGATGAGCCCGGACGTTGGGAGTTCGATGTCTCTTTTCTCCATGGGCCGGCAGTGTCGGTGGACCCGGACGCGCCGGCCGAGGAAGTCTATTTCCACGGCGCGGGCGGGGCCATCGATATCGGGGAATCAGACAAACGCTTGCCGGACTTCCGGGCTCACGGCATGCTGCGCCATGTCGGCGAGAGGTACCCGAAGTTCGCCGGAAGCGGCCGCTACTTCCTCAAAGGGGGAACCGACAGTCCGGAGAATTTTCTCGCCTACCATGAGTTCGATGGCACTCGGGACAACGGAGGTAACAAGGTCTTCCCGGATGAATTTCTCCACAAATACGAGCCGCACATTCCGGATTGGAAAGAAGGCGATCCCATCTGGCAAGGGGGCAAGGGCAAGGGGATCATCGGCGGGTTGAACTACCTCGCTTCCGAGGGGGTAAACTCGGTCTATTTCCTCTCCCAGAACGTCAGTGGCGACGGCAATGACGTTTGGCCGTGGACGGCGCCCGAAGAGTTCCTCCGCTATGACGTGAGCAAGCTTGCCCAGTGGGAGATCGTCTTCACGCACATGGACCGGCTCGGCATCATGCTTCACGTGGTGACTGCCGAAACGGAGAACGACCGGTTGCTGGACGGCGGCGAACTCGGCGTCGAGCGGAGGCTCTACTACCGCGAACTGATCGCGCGGTTCGGGCACCACTTGGCGGTCATCTGGAACCTCGGCGAGGAGAACCGCAACACGGACGCCCAAATAAAGGCGTTTTCGAAATATATCCATGAAATTGACCCCTACGATCATCCGGTGGTGATGCACACAAATGCTACGCCGCAGTGGCACGAACGGAAATACGCGCCGTTGCTGGGCTATGAACACTTTGATGGGGCGTCCATGCAGATCCGGGACGACGAGATCGTGCATGCGGCCATCCGGCAGTGGATCCGGCGCTCCGGAGAGGCCGGACGGCAGTGGATTGTCGCTTTCGACGAGCAGCGCACCGGCGCTGACGGCGTGGAACCCGATTCCGTGGACCCGTGGCACGATGACGCCCGCAACGTTCACCTGTGGGCGACGCTCTTCGCTGGAGGCTGGGGTATCGAGTGGTTCTTCGGGTATATGTACGACCACCACGACCTGAATCTGGAGGATTGGCGCAGCCGCGACAACCTCTGGGATATCACCCGCTGGGCGCTCGAATTCATGCATGCCCACTTGCCGTTTTGGGAAATGGACTGCATGGATGAATTGACTCCTCGAGACGATGACTACGTGCTGGCGAAGCCCGGCGAAGTCTATGCTGCATACCTTCCCAGCGGCGGGACGGCCAATCTCGACCTCGGCGTTCAGCCTCAAGAGTACGAAGTGTGGTGGTTCAACCCCCGGCGCGGCGGCGCTGTTTTGGCGGGCAGCGTGAAGACCGTTGCCGGCCCGGGCATGCAATCCCTCGGGTTCGCCCCCGCTGACCGGGAAGCCGATTGGGTCGTCCTGGTAAAGAAGCCCGAGTAGCGGCGCCCGGACAATACTTGTTTCGCCGGGCGCCCGGCGGGGCGCACTTAGATCCAGGGTGTTTCGGTGATCGTGTACTCGCCCCCGGCGTCTCCCGTGTTTCGGGTGCCGGCGGGTTCAAACATAACGATTTCGCATTCGCCGGCGGCCACGGGTCTGTGCTCCACTCCGCGGGGCGCCACAAAGAGTTCGCCGGGACCGAGCGTGACCGAGCCGTCGCGCAATTCGATCGTGAGCCGGCCGCGATGGACGAAGAACAGCTCGTCGGTTTCCGGGTGGGAGTGCCAGACGAACTCTCCCTGCACCTTTGCGATCTTGACGTGGTAATCGTTGACCTGCGCCACGATGCGGGGAGACCACTGATCCCTCACGAGGCTGAACTTCTCGTCCAGGTTGGCGACGGGCGGCAGAGAGCTCATGGCTTTCCTCCAGGCGGTTGAGTATTACCTCCGGCTGGGCCGGGTGACGCGAGTGACCGGTTTTGGGGCGGACCACTCGGCGACAATCATCAGGTCGGCGCCGAACTGGAGCCGGTCGGCAATCGTAGGCGGACGCCCCAGCTTGAGCGGGGCGGCGATCATCTGCTCCATCAGGAACGCCGCTATGTCGAAGTCCTTGCTGAGGCCCTGCACAACGTTCATCCGCCCCGGCTTGTCGTCGGAAGTTGAGCGCCTGCTCCTCCTCGGCTCCCGGGTGGCCGAAAACTTAGTAAACGCCCGCAACGTCTTGTAGAGCCGGTTCAAGGTGTCGAAGTGCAAGGGATGAGCGTCCTCCGGCGGACCGTCGATGTACTCGGAGGTCTCGGTATTGTGCAGCGTCAGGAACAGGTCCAACCGGTTCCCGGCTTCCAGCCACGAAGCGATAGCTTTGTGCTGGGCGGCGATCTCGGGCATCTTTGCGGGATCGATCGTGTCCCAATTCCGGTTCAGGTCGTAGCCGTTGGCGTTGAATCGCACCCCGCCCCGGGCCACTCCATCCGGGTCGCAGAGGGGGAAGATCTTGATGATGGCGTTGCGGCGGATCTGGGTCGCCTTCAGCTCTCTGCCGAGCAGAAACCGGATTGCTCCCTCTCCGGTCCAGGATGTGTCCGTTTCCCAGGCGTGTTGGCGGAACATGAACCAGAGAACCTTCTTTCCCTCCGGAGGAGATTCGGGATCCGTGATCGTGAGAAGCAACATGTCGCGCCCCTCCACGGTCTTCCCCACCACTTCCTTGGTGAGATAGGGAGAGTCCGCGTACCGCTCGATCAGGCGCTCGAGATGCGCGGTCGTGTACGGAGGTATGCGGGCGATCCAGACGGGAAACCGTTCGGGTTTGAAGCGAAGACGAAGTCGCGGTTCCTCGGGGTCGTATTCGAGCGCGCTGGCCTCGACGTGGCGCCACGCCTTCTGGTCGTAGCTCAAAACGGGCGGAGTCTTGTCGGTGATCGGGCCCTTGGTGGGTTGGTAATTGTACTCGCCGGCGAGGTCCACGAAGTCGATTGTGACTTCCTCGCCGTCTCCGCCTTCGAGACGGAAGTAGAACCAGGATGCCTGCCGGTTCCGGCCATCCTGGTCGGTCTCGCCGATGACGGCGCATCGGAGATGGTTCACTCCCGAGGCTTCACACTTGCCGATCGAGCCGGCCTCGAAATCAGCGGCGGCGGTCAGCTCGGCGTAGGCCGGCGAAAGGCAAACGCCGGCAGCGAATAGGACTCCTGCTGCAATGCGATGGATCACTGTTTGATCAGGGTCCCGTCGCGGCGTCGCACCTCGCCCCAGCCGCCGTTTAGTTCCTTCTTGGATCCGGTCTCGCCGTATCCGAAGGGGTACTTCTTCGCCTCGGCCTCGTTCACTTCGATGCCCCAGCCGGGTTTTTCGTTGGCCCAAAGGTAGCCGTCTTTCATAACCGGGCAACCCTCGAAGACCTCCTGCGTTGCCTCGCGGAACGCCGAATACTCCTGGACGCCGAAATTCCAGCAGGCGATGCTAAGAGCCACGTTCGCGGCGTGGCCGATGGGAGATACGTCGCCGGGCCCGTGCCAAGCGGTCCGGACACCGAAGATCTCGCCCATGGCGGCTACCTTGCGCGCCGGAGTCACCCCGCCCATCTGCGAGACGTGCATGCGCATGTAGTCAATCAGCCGCTCCGAGATCAGCGGAGTCCACTCGTGCGGACTGTTGAACAACTCGCCCATGGCGATGGGCACGGATGACTGCTGGCGGAGGATGCGGAAGTAGCCGATGTCCTCCGGCGATACGGGATCCTCCAGGAAGAACAGGCGGAACTGCTCAACGTCTTTGCATAGCTGGATGGCCTGGGTAGGGGTGACGCGTTCGTGGACGTCATGGAGCAGCTCGATTTCATCGCCGAGCTCCCGTCTGACGGCTTCTAACATCGCGAGCAGCCGGCGGATGTAGACAGCGGGCTCGTAGACTGGACCGTCGTGGAGCGCCGGCACCCGCTTCGAACCAGCGCCGGCTCCGTAGCCGGCCATTCCGGGAACGCCGATCTGGACGCGCACATGCCGGAACCCCATGGCCATGTACCGCTTGGCGCTTTCAATCACTTCGGAGATTTCGCCGCCGGAGGCATGGCCGTAGCAGTCCGCGGCCTCCCGGCACTTGCCGCCGAGCAACTGGTAGACCGGCATTCCGGCTTGGCGGCCCTTGATGTCCCAGAGCGCCTGGTCCACGCCGCTCATGGCGTTGTTGAGGACAGGGCCGTTGCGCCAGTAAGAGCTGTTGTACATGGCCTGCCAGGTGTCGTCGATACGGTCGGCCGGCTTGCCAAGCAGGAACGGCCGCAGATAACGCTCCACCGCCGGCACAACCAGGTCGGCGCGCTGGGTGAAGCAGGCGCAGCCGTAGCCGTAAAGACCATCCTGGTCCGTGATGATCTTCACGACGGGCAGCCGCAGGCCCTGGGGCGCGGTCTGGATTACCTGCACGTCCTTGATCTTCGGCGAGGGCATCGCCCGCGTCGCCCGCGCCACCTGTTCCTGGGCCGCGGCTTCCCGGGCAGTCATGAAGCCGGCAGCCGAGGCGCCGGCGAGTTGCAGAAGATTTCGACGATTCATGCTATTTCTCCCGTTGTTCGAGCATTCGTTTCAGATTGTCCAATTGCCGTTGCAGCTTGCCCTCGCGAGCGCCGAGGTAGAGGATGTACCCCGCCAGTATCGCCCAGACGGCAGCGAAGCCGAAAAACATGAAAGTGAAGTTCCGTTCGTCCATAGCAGATGCTCAAGCCGCGATTGCCCGCGCGGGAACCCGGATTCCGGGGCATATGAGTTCTCGCGCGTTCATGTTCGGCCTCCTACAATTCGTGTGTTCTGCGGCGCAGGGCATCGATTTCGCGCTGCATGCTTTCCTGCCTCAGGCGGATCAAGAGCGCCGCGGCCGCGATGAGGCCCATGGCCAGAAAGTTCCAAAGGAGCATCAGCTCCCAGGTGGGTTCCATGTTGCCGCCGCCGGTGCGGAAGCTCAGCACAGCCTGCGGGTGCTGGGTCCGCCACCAGTCGATGGCTTTGTAAGTGATGACGACGCTGGTAAAAGCGAAGATGCAGAGAACGGCGGAGTTCTTGGCGCGTTCGGTCGGATCCTCGATGGCGCGGCGGAGCATCAGGTAGCCGAGATAGACCAGCAGGGAGATGAAGGCCCATGTCAGCCGCTGGTCCCAGGTCCACCAGATGCCCCAGATGATGCGAGCCCAGATGGAGCCGGTCGCCAGGCCGATGGCGGTAAAGACCACGCCGATCTCCACGGCTGAAACGGCGAAGTTGTCGTAGATGGTCTTTCGTTTCCACAGGTACATTCCACTGGACGCGCCGGCCAAGAAAAAGGCCGAAAAGCAGATGAACCAGCAGGGAACATGAAAGAAGATGATGCGATAGATGGCTCCCTGCTCGGCTTCGTCAGGGAAGTGGAGCAGAATGACGTTCAAGTTCCGAATCAGTAGCGCGAGCCCGGCGATCACGAGTCCAAAGATGATCTTTTGACGCATTTCTGTTGTCTGATCCTCCCGGCTATCCCACCAGAACCGTTTCCACGAGCCCTAGAGCCAGTGCTGTAAAAATGATATCGAAACCGATGAGCAGCCGAAGCCATATCATGTTGTCGCCCGCCACGGGCTCGCCCGCCAGGAGGACGGTGGTCAACTGCATCGCCCCCATCAGCGCCGGAATAATCATCGGATAGACCAACACCGGCAGCATGAGTTCCCGGAGCCGCAGGTTCACGGTTAAGCCGCTGAACATGGTGCCGATTACGGACAAGCCCCAGGTGGTGAGCAGGAACACCAGGGCAAGCCAGCCGAGTTGTCCGGTCCACCGGATATTGTAGAAGATGCCGAAGACCGGCATGCAGACGGCCTCGATGGCGAGCAGCAATACCCAGTTGGCCAGCGCCTTGCCGAGGAACAAGGCCGCGCCGGAGACGGGCGACGCGACGAGTACATCGAGGCAGTCATTGGCCTGCTCGCGGGCGAAGCTCCGGTTCAGCACCAGCGTTCCGGCAAAGGAGAAGACCAGCCAGAGGAGCCCGCCGGAAATCTCCCGAGTCTGCTCGGCGGTCGGATCGAATGCGAAGCTGAAGAGCAGCAGGATCACGAGCGCGAAAGAAAGCGATGCATTGATGGCTTCCTTGGTGCGCAGTTCCGAACGCAAATCCTTACGTGCGATGAAGAGCGTGTGGCGGAGAAACTGCATTCAGGCCTCTCCGTAGTTCCGGTACAGCCAGCCGGGGTCTGCCAGCATGGCATCGGAACGCTCGCCGGTGTAGACCAGGCGTCCGCGGTTCAAGAGCGCGACGTGGGTAGCGAGTTCGAGCGCTTCGCGCAATTGATGGGTGGACATGAGGATGGAGCGGCCTTCGGCCAGAGCTTCGCGGAGCAGGGACTGGAGCATGTCGATGGCGCGGTCATCCAGAGACGTGAACGGCTCGTCCATCAGGAAGACCTGCGGATTGTGGAGGAACGCCCGGGCCACGGCCAGCCGTTGTCTCATCCCGCGCGAGAACTCGCGAGCCGTTCCGTCCATCACGTGGCCGAGGCCGGTTTTTTCGAGCCACTCCCGGGCGGCGGCGCCGGGATCGGGCACTCCGTAGAGTTCGCCGAACAGGCGCAGGTTCTCGATGGCGGTCAGTTCATCGTAGATGCCGATCCCGTGACCGATGATACCCACGCGCGCCCGGGTTTCAGGGTCTCGCGAAGGACGGCCGAGAATGTTGACCGCGCCTTGGGCAGGTGACGAGAGGCCGGAGAGAATCCGCAGCAAAGTGGTTTTACCCGCTCCATTTCGCCCCAGAACGGCCATGCAGCAGCCAGGCTCAACCGAGAGTGAGATCTTCCGCAAGGCGGGATAGTCGCCGAAGTATTTCCAAAGATCCTCAACGGCGACAACCGGCATCAGGCGCGCTTTCCCTTCGGCGCGCCGTCGGGCGGAATCTCGCCGGACGACCGGCGATACAGGAGAAGGAAGCCGGCCAGAAGGACCAGCAACGCAAGCCCGACGATCACCTCGACGCGCTCGTAGATCTGTGCGTCGATCTGCTGGATGCCGGCTCCCCCGCCGCTGGGGGCGGCTGCCTCCGGCGGGGCGCGTAGCGAACCACTTCCCTCCACCGTCACCGAGTACTCCCGGCTGGTCAGGTCGTAGACCGTGGCCTGCGTTTGCGGCTCTTGGCCGACCGGCGTGACCTCGTCGCCCGAGAGCGTTACGCCGGCGGGCGTAACCAGCCTCACCGCCTCGCCGCTATGCAGGACCTTGCCGGAGAAGACAAGCGGGTCGGCCTGCGGCAGGACGTAGGTCAGATCGAAGCGGGTCTCGCCCGGCTTAATGGGAAAGTCGACCTGGTAGACGCCCTCTTCGCCGGTCGCTGACGGCTCGCGCTCAACCGGCATCCCTTGCGGCGCGGTGGCCATCATGCGCACCCCGCCTTGTTTCTCGGGCGGAAGGTAGACCCGGAGGACCCCGCTTTTCGTGTCGTCGAAGGTCGTATTGCCGGTGTTCCGCACGACGATACTTTCGTTGATATGGAGGATACCGCCCATTGGCTCTACCAGAATCATGTGCTGATCGATGCCGACGCCTGTGCGGTTGGATGTGGAATCGAACACGTCGAGCTCGAGGTCCGTCGTCGGGGCGCCGGGCTGAATCATCCTGTTGTAGATAACGCCATCATAAATGGTCTGCAGAAGGTGCGGGCCTTGAATAGTCTGGTCGATGCGGAACGCCCCGTCCGGACCGGTTTTGACTGCCGTTACCGGCTGCATGCCCTGCTGGCCCAACTGATAGAGAGTCACCAAGGCGTCCGGCTGCGCCGTATCGGATGTTTTGTTGACGACGGTACCGGAGACGGCGGCGAAACCCGTGCTGCCGGCCAGAAGAAGAATCGCCACGCGGCGCCAGTGGCGCATCATGCCGCACCTCCATCTGCCATCGGCTTGCCGCACTCGCCGCAGAACTTCATCGGCTGCTCGAAGTTGGCGCCGCAGTGTGAGCAGGTGGTTGCGGCGGGTTCATCCGGATCCGGTATCTTGCCTCCGCACTCACCGCAGAACTTGAGTTTGCGGGCCGATACGGCCTTGCAGTGCGGACACACGTAGTGGGGCTCGCTGGCGACTTCAACCCTGGCCGGAACCTCCGCCGCGGCCGCCTCGATTTGCGTGGTGACGCGATCGAGTTCTTTCTGCAACTCGGCCTTCGACTTCTGGTAGTCGCCCTCGGAGACCTTTCCCACGAGGAACTCGTCCTGCAGGTCGCGCAAGTTGTCATAGATCTGAGCCTTGCGTTCTTCGAGCGGTTCAGTGGGAGAGGCCACGGCCTCTTCCGCGATGTCCCGCGGGCGTACAAAGAGAGTGTAAACAACGGCCCCGACGGTAATCAGGGCGGCCACAACTAAAATGGTCAAGGGAGTTCTTACAATTCCTTATCGAGTTTTCAACTGGTTCTCAGCATAACAGCCGGAAGCGGCTATTTCTTTACCGCCTCCTTTTCCGCCACCATGCCAAGGACCTCAGTACGGGCATATTGAAGCCGTAATTTGCTCGGAATCAGGCAGATCACGGTGCCAACCATCATGACCCAGAAACCGAGCCAGATCCAGGAGACCAGCGGAAAAACATAAGCCTGGATAACCGCTTTTTCGTTGTCGTTTGACATTCCGGCGAAGTTCAAATAGAGGTCTTCGTTCAATCGCCGCCGGATGTCGACTTCCGACGTCCCCTGGCGGCTGGCCGTGAAGAAGCGCTTCTCCGGGTAGAGCGTGTCGATACGGTGGTCACCGGCGTAAACTTCCACCTCCGCCGTCGACCAGGAGTAGTTTGGCGTTTCTCCGGAATTGATATCGGTGACTCTGAGTTCGTAGCGGCCGATATCGAATCTGTCTCCAACGTTGACCTCAACGGTCGTGTCCTTGTTGAAGGCCGCGCCAGTGAATCCGATAAACATGAACACAACGCCCATGTGGACGACATATCCGCCGTAACGCCTCGTGTTGCGATGCGTCAATTCGACGGCGGCGGCGAGCCAATTGGCGCCGGTCCGGGCGCGGATGGCGCGGGACCCTTTCCAAAACTCCTGTAGAATCGTCCACGTCACAAACACGCAGAGGCCGAGCGATATTGTGGCATAGAAGTGGCGCACGCCGAGCGCCAGTAGAATCACCATCGTGGTAAGACCGCCGAGGGTGGGCCCCATGAAGTTCCGCTTCAGGCTCTCAAGAGAACTCCGTCGCCACGCAATGAGCGGCCCGACGCCGGTTAGGAAAAGCAAAAACAGGCCGATGGGTACATTCACACGGTTGAAGAACGGGGCGTCGACGCTGATCTTCTCGCCGGTAAACGCCTCGGAAATGACGGGAAACAGCGTACCCCACAACACCGCAAAGCAGCTTGCCACCAGCAGCAGGTTGTTGAAAAGGAATGTGGACTCGCGGGAGACAACACTTTCGAGTTGAGTTTCGCTCTTGAGGTAATCCAAGCGGTCGAGTATCAGGTATACGACCGCCGCGATCAATACGACGAGGAAGGCGACAAAATACCCTCCGATCGGCGATTGCGCAAAGGCGTGGACGGAACTGACAATGCCGGACCGCGTAAGGAACGTACCGAAGATGCAGAGGAGGAACGTGGCTGACACCAGCACCATGTTCCACACCTTCATCATCCCTTTCTTTTCCTGCATCATGACCGAGTGGAGGAAGGCGGTGGCAGTGATCCACGGCAACAGCGAGGCGTTCTCCACCGGATCCCAGGCCCAATACCCGCCCCATCCGAGCACGGCATAGGCCCAACCAGCCCCGAGCAGAATGCCGATACTCTGAAATCCCCATGTGATGAGCGTCCAGCGGCGGGTGGTATGAATCCAGCTATCGCCTTGCTGTCGGGTGATCAGACTGCCCATGGCGAACGCGAAGGGAACGACAAAGCCCACGTAGCCGAGATAAAGGGTGGGCGGATGAATCGCCATCGCCCAATATTGGAGCAGCGGATTGAGACCGCTGCCATCCGGCGCGGCTACCACTTCGCGGCCCACCGCCAGCACCTGAAACGGCATGGCCACGAAGGCGATGAGAAGCAGGAAGAAGCCTTGCGTCAACATCAGAGTGGCGGTCACCCACGGCATCATGTTGCGGAATCGGCGCCGGTTCATGTAGACCACGACGGCCGCGTAGCAGGAGAGAATCCATGCCCAGAGAAGGAGAGAACCTTCCTGGCCGCCCCACCATGCCGCAAACTTGTACAGGGCGGGCATGTCGCGGTTGCTGTGGGAAGCGACATAGGCCAACCGGAAATCGCTGGTCAGCAGGGCATAGACAAGCAAGGACGATGCGAAGGTTAGCAGGAACCAAATGGCATATACCGCACGCTCGGCGCTGACTATCAGGAAAGGTTTTCGCCGCAGCTTGCCGACCACCGACCCAAGCAACGAGTAGATAGCAAGGCAGAACGCCAGAATGATGGCAAGGGATCCCAGGTTTTCCATATGAAAGTCCAGTTACATCGAGGCCTGCGCTTTGCCGGGCGCCGCGGCTTTGCCCGGTTCGGCCTCGTACTTTGATGCGCACTTCGCCTGAATCTTGCTCGCGTGGAAGACACCGTGTTCGTCGATTTCCCCATCGGCCAGCGCCTGGGCTCCGTCGCGGAACGTATCCGGAAGCGGCTCGGCGCCATCGTAGACGACCGGCAAAGTCAAATGCTCCTGCGTGAGCAGGAAGCGCACCTCCCGGCCTTGCCGGGTTATGGAGCCTTCCGCCACGTCGCCGGCAACACGCAGGCGTTTACCATGAGCGCCGTCGCCCATCTCCTCGATCTCGGCGACAGTTTTGTAATAGGTCTTCGTTTCGTTGATGCCGCCAGCCGCGAGCCAGACAAGCGTTCCGAGGATCGCTGTGATGATCACGGCGAACTTGATATTGGTCTTCATCGCACCCTCTTATTAAATAGTAATTCCAGTATACCGCCAAAGATGCTCCAACCGGTGTCAGGGTGACACCTGCAAACCCGTCGCCGAATGCCAGATCTGATGGCGTGAAGTCCCTGCGGATCAGGACGGGCAGAGAGGTACACTGAGATCAGTGTCCGGGGCTACAAAGAATAACATACTCGAACTGGCCGGCGTGGCGTCGATCGCGAGACTCGTCGAGGATCCGGCTATTCACGAGTGCTTGCAGTGGTTTGGCGCGGAAAAGCGTTGGACTGACCAGATTCATCTGGAACTCTGCCGGATTCCCGCCCCGACGTTCCAGGAAGATGAGCGCGCCGCGTGGATGGCGGACCGCTTCCGGGAGATGGGTTATTCCGTGCGAATTGACAGGGCCGGGAACGTGATCGCAGGGAATGCCCCGTCATCCACCGGGCCATTCATCGCCGTGTCGGCTCATCTCGACACGGTCCTCGCACCGAGGAAACCCGAAGACATCAGCGTAAACGGAACCGGACGGTTAGAAGGGCCGGGCGTGGCTGACAACGGCTGCGGCTTGGTGGGTCTGCTTGCGCTGGCGCGGGTGCTTCGCCACCACGATCTGCTCGGCGAAGAGCTCGCGCGCATCCTCTTCGTCGCCAACGTTGGTGAGGAAGGCGAAGGGAACCTGAGCGGGATGCGCTTCCTATGCCGCAGATCCGAGATGGGCGAGCGCATTCAGACGTTTCTTGTCCTTGACGGGCCTGCGACCGACCGCATCACCGCCCGCGCCGTCGCAAGCCGCCGGTTCGAGATCAGAGTAGACGGCCCCGGTGGCCACAGTTGGAGCGACTTCGGAATTGCCAACCCGGTTCACGCCCTCAGCCGGGCTGTTACCATCTTTACCGACGACGTGAGAAACGGCCGCATAGAGCCAAGCTCGAATCGCACTACCTTCAATTTTGGAGTGATTGAAGGGGGCGCCAGTGTAAACGCAATTCCATCCCGGGCAAGCGCCAAACTCGATCTTCGGAGCGAAAATCTTGACGAGATCGAAAAGATGGTATCGCTGTTGACGTCGGCGTTGGAGCGCGCTTTGGGCACGGAGCATTCGCAATGTGACGGCCCCCGGCTCAACGCCAGAGTCCGCGAGATCGGCTCCCGGCCAGGAGGGGCCCTTTCGCCTTGCGCGCCAATTCTCCAGTTTCTTCGCGCGGTGGACGCGCACCTTGGCATCCGGTCGATTGAGGACTGCGCCTCGACTGACGCCAACATTCCGCTCTCTTTAGGCCGGCAGGCTGTGTCGATTGGCGCGGGCGGTTCGGGCGGAGGCGCTCACACGCCGGGCGAGTGGTACGATCCGGAGAGCCGGGAGATCGGACTGCAGAGGGTACTACTCCTATTGTATTTGCTGGCAAAGGCGGCCGGCTCACCTGACTAAAGGTATTGTGTCCGTTGACGAGACGTTTGTTTTACAGCCTGAGGGCGGAGTTCGCCCTGGTGTTCGTTGCCTTCGTGTGGGGCTCGACCTTCGTTTTGGTGAAGTCCGCGCTCGACGACGTATCCACGCTAGTGTTCCTCGCGCTGCGCTTCGCGCTGGCTGGAACGGTGCTCGCCGCCGCCTACCGCCGCAAGCTTTCGGGCGTCTTCGAGGGCC
The DNA here is from genome assembly GCA_964468205.1 of uncultured Solibacteraceae bacterium. Taxonomy (GTDB): domain Bacteria; phylum Acidobacteriota; class Terriglobia; order Bryobacterales; family Bryobacteraceae; genus CAWELS01. The sequence continues at coordinate 70,800 of CAYXVG010000003.1, forward strand.
GGTCGCCAGGTTGGAGAGGCGGGGTCCTCGCTGGCATCTGCATTTTCGGCGGATACATGTTTCAGACCTTTGGGCTGCGGTACACCACGCCGTCGAAATCGGCCTTCCTCACCGGCATGGCGATTGTACTGGTACCTTTGCTCGGTGCGGCCGTCTATTGGACAGCGCCTCGAGTTTCGGAAATCGCAGGAGTGGGGATTGCGGCCGCCGGAATGGGTTTGATGACCCTGGATGGCGGCGATCTTTCCGCGAACAGCGGAGATTTGCTTACCCTGGCGGGCGCCGTTTTTTTCGCGGCGCACGTGATTGTGCTGGGGCATTATGCGCCCCGGCAGGGATTCGAACGGCTCAGCGTTCTGCAGATCGCGACAGCCGCGGCTTTGGCGATGAGCACATGCTGGTGGGTGGAGAAGCCATATGTGCAGTGGAGTCCGACGGTCCTATTCGCCCTTGGAGTAACCGGTTTGTTCGCGACGGCGGCGGCATTCACGATTCAGGCGTGGGCGCAACAGCACACCACGCCAAACCGGACAGCGCTCATTTTCGCGCTCGAACCGGTGTTCGCGGCTCTGACATCTCTGATGGCGCTTGGCGAGATGCTCAGCGGGCGGGGAATGGCGGGTGGCGCCTTGATTCTTGTCGGGATCCTGGTTGTGGAGTTGAAACCTGTGCCGAACGCACGACATCAGACAGATAGGAATTCCCGCGGAACTGCCGATCCTCTATAATTGGAGATCATCACTTCGCGATTGGCCCTGGGGAGGCAAATAGACAATGAGTATTCTCAGTAACTTAACAGAGCAGAAGAAGCTCCCGTTAGCCCTTTTGCTGCTGACGCTGGCGGTTGGCATCCTGATCGGCACGGTCATCAATAGCGGCGTCAAGGCAGAACGGGGTCCTGTGGCGCCGGATGCGACGCCCCTTCAACTCCCGAATCCCGTTCTGTTAGAGAACGAATTTTCGAAACTGGCCATCCGCCTGGCGCCAGCGGTGGTGAATATCACTACCGATTACATTCCCAAGGAGGAGGAAACGTCCCAACGTGGTGATGAAGAGATGGAGTTGTTCCGGCGTTTCTTTGGAGACCAACTTCCTCCGCAGCGCCAGTTTAGGAGGTCAGCGACGGGTTCCGGTTTCATCGTTGATCCAAAAGGCTATATCATCACCAATCACCACGTCGTTCAGGATGCCGACGCCATCAAGGTGAAGCTCATGGACGACCAGTCCGAGCACAAGGCGAAGCTTATCGGCTTCGACGTGGAGACGGATCTGGCGGTCATCAAAATCGATACCGGACGGGAATTAGACGCGATCGCCGTTGGCAACTCCGAGGCTGTTCAGGTGGGTGATTGGGCGGTTGCCATCGGATCTCCGTTCGGCTTGGAATCAACCGTTACGGCCGGCATCGTGAGCGCCAAAGGCCGGGACATTGGAGCTCAACAATTTCAACGGTTTATCCAGACCGATGCGGCCATCAATCGCGGCAACAGCGGCGGGCCGCTCGTCAACATTCGTGGTGAACTGATTGGGGTGAATACCATGATCGCCACGAGTTCCGGCGGCTACCAGGGGGTCGGTTTCGCGCTGCCCGTGAATACGGCGGTCAAGGTGTACAACCAGCTTATCAAGACTGGCCGGATGACACGCGGCTCCATCGGTGTTAGTTTCAACCGGACCGACGATCCGGACCTTCTGCCCGCTCTCGGGGTGGACCACGGAGTGGTTGTCAGCACCGTGCAACCGGGAGGTCCGTCAGACAAAGCCGGAGTGAAGCCTGACGACATCATCCTCGCGATCGATGGAGAGCCGGTAACGGACGGCGACGACTTGGTTGCCAAAGTCGCTGACACTCCAGTTGGAGAAGTGCTGACGCTGACCGTGGACCGAGGCGGCGAACGGCTCGATCTCGATGTGACGGTTGCGGACAGAGCCCGCGTTTGGAAGGACGACCCCCGGTTCTCCTTCTACCAAGATAAGGAGTCCGAGACGCCTCAAGAGGGGATCGAGGCAAAGTTCGGCATCTATGTGAGGAACCTCGCCCCGCTCGAACTTGACGAGATGAGTCTTGAAGCGGAGGGAGCAGTCGAGGTTACTCGTGTCGAAGCTGGATCCTTTGCCGACGAAGTGGGACTCCGTGAGAAGGACGTTCTTCTCTCCATAAACCGCAAGCCGATTCTGTCGGTGAACGACATCCGGCAGATTCAGGGCGAACTATCACCTGGCGACCCAGTCGCCTTTCGCGTCGCGCGCCCCTTCCCGTCCGGACGGAACAGGGAGATCGAATGGCGGCCATTCTATGTGGCTGGAAAGCTGCCGTGATTTTCCGGGGTTTTGGACACCGGCTATTAGCGAGAGAGGGCGGCATTTGCGGCGTCCTCTCTCGCAGCGACCGTCAAAACATCTTCTGCTAGACTCGGGATTGTGAAACGCTCCATCGCTTTCACTTCCTGCACCTTTCTGGCATCGATTGCGGCCGCTTGGCCGGTCTCAGCCTACCCGGCTAATGCCGCCGGAGCTCAGGCTTCATCGAGTAGCCGGACTTGGCGCAGCCCGCAGCGCGCACCTTCGAGGGAACGGTACAAGCAGATACAAGTAGCGCTCAAGGAACGTGGCTATGACCCAGGGCCGATAGATGGACAATGGGGCTCGAAGACCTCCGCCGCTCTGAAGCGATTCGAAAGAGATCACGGCCTTCCAGCCGATGGGAAACTTGACTCGTTGGCGCTGATCACTCTCGGCCTGGGTCCGCAGCGCGTCGCCGGCGGCCGTAATACGGATAGTGAATCGACCACCACGGAAGAAGACAAATGACTATTGGTGTACCTCGCGAAATCAAGGATCAGGAAACGCGAGTGGGCCTTGTTCCCAGCGGCGTTTCCGCGCTTGTTGAGGCAGGCCACCAGGTTCTGGTTCAGAGCCGCGCTGGCACTGGAAGCACGATTTCGGATGACGAATACGTCGCTGCCGGAGCGCGGATCGTCAGCACTCCGGGCGAAGTATGGAAAGGTGCGGAAATTATCGTCAAGGTGAAGGAGCCGCAGCCTTCCGAGTACAATCACTTGCGCCCGGGACTTATCCTGTTCACCTATTTGCATCTGGCGCCGCTGCCCGAACTCACCAGCGCCTTAATCGCTTCCGGCGCCACGGCAGTCGCCTACGAGACGATTCGCGAGAAGGACGGATCCCTCCCCTTGCTGACCCCGATGAGCGAGGTCGCGGGCCGTATGGCAGTCCAGATTGGGGCCAAGTACCTCGAAGCCCCTTCTGGAGGACGGGGCATTCTACTCGGCGGCATTCCCGGCGTCCGGCCGGCGAACGTAGTGATCCTCGGCGGAGGGGTGGCGGGGCATAACGCCGCCAAGATCGCGCGCGGACTCGGGGCGAGGGTGACAGTGGTGGACATCAACCTGGATCGCTTGCGCGAGATTGACGATATTTTCAACGGCGATGTGGAGACCATGCATTCGAGCCTCTGGACCATCCGCGAGGCTGTCGCTCTAGCCGACCTCGTCATCGGGACAGTGCTGATCCCGGGCGCTTCGACCCCAAAGCTTGTTCGCCGGGAAATGCTGAAGCCGATGAAGCGGGGTTCGGTGCTGGTGGATGTCTCGATCGACCAGGGAGGCTGCTTCGAGACCTCGAAACCGACCACGCATACCGATCCCATCTATTTCGTGGACGAAGTACTTCACTATTGTGTCTCTAACATGCCCGCGGCGGTTCCACACACCTCGACTCTCGGTCTCACCAACGCAACGTTCCGCTATCTGCTGGAGATTGTCAACAAGGGCATCGAAAAGGCGTGCGAAGACAGCGCTCCGATTGCCGAGGGGGTCAACATCCACGCGGGACACATCACCTATCCGGCGGTCGCCGAATCACAGGGGAGAGAGTGGAAGGAAATCCAGTCGGTTTTGTAGGTGGCTAACTGCGAGGGCCCGGGGGGGGCCCGCTTCGGCGGCCAGTCTGCGGGTCCAGGTGGATTCGGTGAGATTCGGTCCCCGTCCCGCGGACTAATCCCCTTGGGCTCGAAGACTGACAATCCTCAGGCATTGATCCGCGAAGTGGAGCGGTTTGTCGCCTCGTGCCAGGCCCCCGCGCTGTTTGAGGCCGGCGAAGAACCGATCGACCTGCAGAACGGACAATTCACGATCGTTGACCGGTCGGGACGTGTCCGCATTGAGGCCTGGGACGACAGGCGGAACATCTCCCGGCTGGTGACCGGGCGGGGTAAAGCGACGCGGGCGCGGATGGAACTGGAGATCGAGCGGTTCGGCCGCCGGAAGGGGATCTTGACGCTGGTAGACCAGTCGCGGCCGGCGAATTCATGCTTGCCGGCACGCGGGCGCCGTCAGGTTTTCCGGGAGGAATTCCGGCGTTTTCTGACGCGCCAGTTTCCGGGATGGAGCTTGGGAAAGATCAGCACTGAGGCGGATCTGGAGCACACTCTCTCTCCAACATACCCGCGGGCGCTGGTTCGGAAAGGGGGGGCCGGTTGGGCCGCCATCGGCTCACCCCGCGAAAGCGGCAGCGCCAACGGCGTTCTGACGTTCGGCCTGATCTGGCTGGACTATCTTCGCCGGCTGGAACGCCGCATCACGGTCCAAGGTCTGGCCGTTTTCGTTCCCGCCGGGCTTGAACAGACCACTTGCCTGCGGATCGGGTGTCTCAACCCGCAGATCTGCAAAACCGTCGTCTTTGTCTTTTCGGAGGATGGCTTTGAGGAGCAGATTGACCCGGCGGACCACGGAAATTTGGACTTGCGTTTGCCTCCCCATCCGGGCTCCGGCAGTCAGAAAGCATACAGCCCAAGTCTGCCCACAACCCTTCAGGGCGTCTCTGGGGTGGAATTTGTTTCCACGGTTGATGGCGGGCAGAGTATCCGCGTGCACGGCCTCGAGATCGCGCGATGCGGCAACGGCGTCATCCTTGGGGGCATCGACCAGAAACGCCGTTTGAACACCAACGTTGCGGAAACCATCCGCGCGCTGGCCGCCGGCGTAAGCCGGTTCCGCTCCGCGGATGCGGTGGACAAAACAAACCCACTCTACACGCGCTTTCCGGAAGCGTGGCTGGAATCGCGGGTCCGGGCGGCGCCCCGGCAGATCGCCGCGGATTTGGCTCTGGAGCCGATATACGGACAGGTTCCGGAGATTACCGGCTGCGACCGTAGCGTGCTGGATCTTCTGGCGGCGAGCGAATCAGGGAGACTGGCAGTGCTCGAGTTGAAAGCGTTCGCCGACCCTCACCTGCCTATCCAGGCGCTGGACTACTGGATGCGAGTTCGACATCATGCCGCGGCGGGAACTTTTGGTGCGGCGGGCTATTTCCCTCAAGTGGCTCTGTCGCGGGAAGCTCCAAGGCTCTATCTGGTGGCGCCCGCGCTGGAGTTCCATCCGTCCACCGAAATCATTCTGCGCTATTTCGACCGGTCCATACCGGTCGAGCGGGTAGGCCTTTCGGCGGAATGGAGGGCGGGCCTCAAAGTAGTGTTCCGTGCCAGCGGTTGCCACAAGCCCGGCTTGTGATTCGCCCTACGGCCCGTTCTTGATTTATACTGCAGATCTAGGAGAAGTTACGATTATGCTCAGGTATCAACGCGCGTCTTGTCTACTCGTCCTCGCCCTCTTCATGATCGCCCTCGCCGGTTGTGGCGGATCAGAGTTCAGAAAAACCGAGAAGTACTATCTTGTTGCCACGAATACCGATCTACCCTACTGGCAGGCAGCGAAAGCGGGCTTGGTGAGCGCCGCAGTGGAAATCGGCGTCGCCGCGGAGATGGTCGGACCGGATACGTATGACCCGGCCGCCCAGAAGCAAGCGTTCGATGATCTGCTCGCGGTACCGGATGAGGATCTGCCCGCCGGCATCCTGATATCTCCGTCCGATCCCGACGTGTTGACGCCCGTAATCAACAGCGCCGTCGCCAAAGGCATCAATGTGATTACGATTGACTCCGACGCTCCAGAGAGCGACCGGCTGACGTTCGTCGGAACAGACAACTACTCGGTTGGCGTTCAGTCTGCCGAGATCACGGCCGAACAGCTTCAAAACGCCGGAAACGTCATTGTCTTCACGATCGAAGGCCAGGCGAATCTGGAGGACCGCCTGCGGGGGTACAAGGACATCTTCGCCCAATTCCCCGCCATCCGGATTATCGACGTCGTTGATATCAAGGGAGAGGGCGCCGCAGCGTTTGACTTGACGAAGGAAATACTCGCAGAACGCCGCAGTTCGGTTGACGCGTTCGTGTGCCTGGAATCGATCGCCTGTCCAGAGGTTGCCGAGGTTCTGAACCGTAGTAATGCTCGTGACAAGATCGTTATCGCGATGGATACACCGGTGCGTACGCTCGACTGGGTCCAGCATGGCCTGATTCAGGCGACGATCGCGCAGAAGCCATACACAATGGCTTATTCGGGGGTTCGCATGTTGGCCGATTTGTACAAGTACAAACCGGAACGCATTGAGAGGACGAGTTCTCTGGCGACACTTCCGTACTTCGTCAATACCGGTTCTTCGATCGTGACCCGGGATAACGTGGAACGCTATCTGCAGGACCAGGCGAAGGTGCAGCCGCTGGAAGCAGAAGCTACGGGCGTTGAATAAAGAACGATTTTGGATACTCTCTTTCTCACATGGTCACCCAGATACTCCAGCAGGTTCGCCAAGCGATTGGCAACTTGAATCCGCAAGAGGTTCGCGACACCGCGGAGCGACGCCTGGCGATCCGGTTGGCAACGTCGAGTGAGGAGAGTTATCGAGAGATTGAAGAATATCTTTTGCCGCCGCACTTCTCCCGGCGGAAGCGCCACGATTTGAAGCAGACCTTGTTTCAAGCCGAAGCGTCCTCTCGAACAGCCGACATCGAGATCTACGAAGAGGGATTGCCCTGTCCGGTGGAAGGGTTTGTGTACTCTCACCATGAGCCGGAGCGAATGGTGCGCGAGATTCTTGCTCGTAAAGAAGAGTTCGGGCTGCCGCTCGCACGCAGCTTCGCTCCGTTTCGGGCTCCGGTGACCGAACGCGTTATTTTCGGAATTGCTAAGGAAAACGCCATCTTCTCTCTCGTGACCGCACTGCCAAATATTGCGCCGGGCATACTTCAACTGCCCTGGGGCGTGGCGGAGATTGGATCAGATACCGCTTTTCTGACAGGAAACCAAGTCCGCATGATGTTCCTGCTGGCCGGGGCAAGCGACCGCCCGATCGGCTACCGCGAGCAGCGCACTGAAGTGGCTTCCGTAATCGCCGGGGCTTTCGGCTGGCGCGCCCTGGCTCGCCAACTCGTCGGGAAGATTCCGCTGGGAGGAGGGCTGATTCCAAAAGCCGCCGTGGCGTTTGCGGGTACCTACGTAGTTGGCAAATCGACAGAGCGCTTGTACCGGGTCGGCTATAGCTATACGCGGGATGAGCGGCGGCTAGCGTACGAAGAAGCATTCGCCCGGGGCAAGGAGATCGCCAAGTCATTTTTGGACCGTCAAAAACCTGCATCAGTCTAGAAAGACGGAACGCTTTGACGGATCGCGCCGTCCCGGATGTAGCTAGCCAGGGAGGCTTCTGATGCGTTACTTTCTTTCCCTTGCAACGATCCTGTTGCTGCAGCCCGCGTTTGCCGACCGGATCACCCTGAAGAATGGGGACATCTTCCACGGCCACTTCTTCGGAGCCACTTCGCAAGAGATCCGGTTCGTAGTTGATGAGAAGCTAAGACTCTTCCCTGTGAACGAGGTGCGGACGATTGAATTTGGGGACCTTCCGGAAGAGTCTCCCGCTCCGGCCGGCGAAATGGAGCGAGCCCCTGCCGCGAAGCCCCCATCAGCCCGGGGCGAGTCCACCGCGCCAACCGATCCGGATGTTCCGTCCGGCGTGGCCAGCGATGAGTCAACCTCTTCCGGGCGGCCGTCCATTCGAAAGAACCGGCGCCCGACAGCGGGAGAAACGTCTGCGCCCCGCACCGCGGCGGATACCGGAGCGAATGAAGATTCCACGTCCGATCCGTCAAGGGAAACCGCTGCGATTACCGAAGACTTCGTCTTACCTTTCGGCACCCTGATCGATGTCCGGCTGACCGAAGAGATTGACTCAAGCGCCAGCGTTTCCGGCCGCACTTTCAACGCGGAGTTGATCAACCCGATCGTGGTTGGGGGCCGAACAATGGTGGAGAGAGGCGCCCTGGCGACTGTGCGAGCGTCCGAGGAGCGGGAACCGGACTATCGAAACGAGAGCCACGATGTGCTGGCACTCGAGTTGACCTCGGTGGTGGCCGGCGGCCAGCGCATCCCCGTTCGCACGAATCAAGTGACACTACCGCTCTCGGGCAACCGGCGCGACCGGGCGCTGGACACTCTCGGCCGGGCCGGGCGCGAACTCGGAACGATACTCGGCGGCCAGACCGGCCGAACCGCGGGGAGCACGGCTGAAGATACCACCGATATTGCCAGGCGGGGCCAGATCTCGCGGGGCACGAAATTGCAGTTCAGATTGGAAGACGAGGTGCGTCCACAGGTTGTGGATGCCGGGCGCTTCACCGAGTAGGCCGGTTTACCAGCGGGCGCCTCACTGCGCCAAGCAGGCTCCGGCGGCTATTGTAGAGAAGAGCATGAGTGAGAAACCCGTAGCCATTGTTACCGGAGCCAGCCGTGGAATCGGCCGCGGCATTGCGGCCGATCTTGCCCGGACTCATCAGGTGATCGGCACCTACCGCGGGCGCAAAGATGCCGCCGAATCCCTTCAGGCCGAAACCGGCTGCGAGGTCTGCCAGTGCGATATCGGCTCCGGCGACTCGCGCCGCGCCCTGATGGAGTTTGCACTACAGAAGTTCGGACGTCTCGACTTGCTGGTAAATAACGCGGGAATCGCGCCTCGCGAACGCAGAGATGTCCTTGAGGCCACCGAGGAGAGTTTCGACGAAGTTCTCTTCACCAACCTCAAGGGTCCGCACTTCCTGACGCAACTGGCGGCCAATCAGATGATGAGCCAGGGTTCGGGGCGGATCGTCTTCGTTACGTCGATATCCTCCTACACGTCATCGGTGAACCGGGCGGAGTACTGCATATCCAAAGCCGGGCTCAGCATGAGCGCCATGGTGTATGCGGACCGTCTGGCTCCCGAAGGCATTCTTGTCTTCGAGGTGCGCCCCGGCATCATCGCCACCGACATGATCGCGAAGGTGAAGCAGAAGTACGAAGACAAGATAGCCGGCGGCCTGCTGCCGCAGCGGCGAATGGGTACGCCGGAGGACATCGCGAAGACGATCCGGGCGATAGCCGACGGACTTCTGGACTACTGCGCCGGCCAGGTTATCGATGCGGACGGCGGGTTTCACCTGCGGAGTCTTTGAACCGGGCTGGTTCAGATTCGAGCCACGGCCGTGCGAATCCTTTTTCGAGAACCGCGCGGGAGGGACTGCCGGCGACTGGCTGAGCGGCCTGTGATATAAGTAGTCATTTGCCTTCCGGCACTTCGGCCAGGAGATAACTCAGGATGCCCACGATCAACAAGTTCTATGGCTGGCGCATTGTCGCCGCGGCCTTCGTCACCTTTGGCGTAGAGATCGCTTTCTTTTTTTACGCGACACCGTTCTTCTTCGACTATTACCGGGATAACATCGAAGGGGCGACGCGGTCTGACATCATTCTTGGATTCCCGCTCGGGGCATTGCTCACCTTGTGGGTGGGCCCGGTGCTGGTGCATCGTTTTTCGCCCCGGTGGATGATTCTTATCGGCACGGGCCTGATCGCCGTTTGCTATGTGTTATTCGGAACCCTTGCCAATAGCCTGTGGGTTTACTACGCGATCTGGTTCTTCTTTGTCGCGGGCTACATATTCTCCGGACCGATCCCGCACCAGGTGATCATTTCCCAGTGGTTTCGCAAGAAGCGTGGCACTGCGATGGGTATCACGTACGTGGGCGTCGGCGTCATTGGCGCGCTGGTGGTTCCCTATGTAGCAAAACCGCTTACCGATTCGATGGGATTCCCCGCCGTGCTGCTCGCCATGGGGCCCATGGTACTCATTACGTGGCCGGTTGTGCTTTTCATCATGAAGGATCGTCCGAGCGATGTCGGCCAGTACCCCGATGGCGACGCTTCGAACGAAGCCGCCACGAAGATCCTGCCATCTCCGTTCCGGGATATGCTGCGGCGGCCGGCATTCTGGCTTCTCGCTATCGGATCATTCGCTTCCATCGGCGCGATCGGAGCGATTTTCGCGAACATGAAGTTCATCCTCGAAGACCAGGGATTTCTTGACCAGACCGCCCGCGACGCCGCGCACGCCGAGATGAGCAAGATCATCCTCTTCTCTAGCATCGCCGGGCGCCTCATGATGGGTTGGCTGGCCGATCGCTTCCCGAAAAAGTATGTGATGTTCGTCACCTACCTGGTGGTCGCGGGTTCGATTCCTTTGCTTCTGAAGGTCACGCCGGATTCGATGGGCGCCCTCTACGTTTTCGCCGTCGTTTTCGGATTCGCGATGGGCGCCGACTACATGCTGATTCCGCTGATGGCGGCCGAGCAGTTTGGAGTCAACAGTTTGGCCCGGGCGATGTCGATCATTCTCCCGACTGACACAATAGGACAGACTTGGTTCCCGTTTTTCGTCGCGCTGGTTGCCGAATCATGGATGGGTACGGAGGCCAATCCCAACTACTTCGCCGGGTTGATGTTCGTTTTCGTAGTGGCCATGCTTGGAGCTTTTGCAATCGGTCTACTTCCGAAATATGGGCGGGAGGACGAGGCGTTGGCACGGGAGAAGGCATAGTTCCAGAGGTCAGCGGCCCGGGAGCCGTGCGGCGCGGTAGACCGCGGTGGCCAAAGCGCCGGCGCTGTATCCGGCTAGAGAAAGATGCCGCGCAGGATGGAGCCGACGATCGTAAGCACCAGCGCTCCGAACAGCGCTGACCAGAAACTGTCTATCCTTAGCCCAGGGACCAAAGCGGCGGCCAGCCAGAACAGGAACGCGTTCAGCACCAGTAAGAACAGGCCAAAGGTAAGAATAGTTACCGGAATTGTGAGGATCGTGAGCATCCAGCCGAGTGTAGCGTTGATCAATCCGATCACGATAGCCGCAATCAATGCGGCGGCAAAACCACTAACATGAACGCCCGGAATGAGCTTGCCGGCAGCCAAGACGGCGACGGCGCTAATCAGCCAGTTGATAATCATGTAGCGCATCCCCTACATTCTAAGTCGTAGCCCACTGATGCGAACCCTCCTGGTTGCTTTTCTGTTGACGATTTCGTTTGCGTGCGGCGTGTGGGGGCACGAGTTCGATGTCGTGGTTTACGGCGCTACGGAGGGTGGTGTCGCGGCGGCAGTGGCGGCGGGGCGATCGGGAGCGTCGGTGGCCCTTGTGGAGCCGGGAAGATTCGTTGGCGGCCTGCTTGCGGGCGGCAGACCGTACCTGGACCGCCGCCAGCAATCGCTGGCCGGCGGACTCGCGCGGGAGTTATTCGAGCGCACAGCCAAGCACTATAACGAAGAACTTAGGTGGCAGGCTGAACCGCACGTGATCGGCGGCTATCTGCGGCAGATGCTGGAAGCAGCCGGCGTTACGGTTTTTCGCGAAGAACGGCTCCGCGACGTGAAAGGAGCCCGGCTCAAGGGTGGCCGCATCCGGCGTATTGTCACCGACAGCGGAGAGGTGTTCGACGCCGGTGTATTTATCGATGCGAGTTACGAAGGCGATCTCATGGCCGCCGCGAAGGTTCCCTATGAGATTCTCGTTCAGGAGGATGTACCGGCAGCGGACAACTTCAGTTTTGCCGTCTGTGTCTCCACCGTGGAGAGGTTCGTGCCCTTTCCCCGTCCGGACGAGTATGACGCGGAGGGTTACGATCCATGGCTGGAACGTATTGCCGCTTTGAACGACGCACAAGGCCGGGAGCCGTCTCTCGGCGACCTCGTCACCGTGACGGAATTACCGAACGCGAAGCAGGTCTTCATCATGGCGAGCGGCAGCACCGGCGCTGCTTATCCCGAGGCGACCTACAGGCAGCGGGCAACGATCTGGCAATCCCACCTGACCTACACCGCCGGACTCTACTATTTTCTGTCGCACGACCAGCGTGTACCGGAAAATCTGCGCCGGCAGTTTCTGAGTTATGGACTTTGTCCGGACGAGTTTCTCTATTCGAATCGATGGCCGCACCAGCTACATATTCGCGTGGGCCGGCAGATGCGAGGTGATTTTCTACTCACCTGGGAGACCATCTCGGCGGATGTGCGGGACGGGATTGGTTGGGGGCAGTTTCGCGAAGAGCGGTTTCAGGCGCCGTTCCGTGTCTTGCTGCCGCCTCGCAAGCGAGTAGAAAACCTGCTCGTGGTTGGCTGTCCTTCCGCTGGGCCGGCCATTTCCCGGGAACTGCGCCAGCCGGCCTCCGCGATGGCGCTTGGCCAGGCCGCGGGCGCCGCGGCGGGAATATGCATCGACTCCGGATCCTCGGTGCATGACGTTGACACTGAGGAGTTGATCCGCATGCTGCGCGAGGACGCCGCGCTGTTGGAGTGAGCCGGCGCCCGATATAATCGAATGTCTATGCGAAGGTTACCGCTAGTCCTGCTGCTAATCCAGTTGGTTCCAAACTGGAGTGCGACGGCTCAGGAGACCCGCCAGGCGACTGGAGTGAAGGTAGGCGAAGTGACGCCGGATTCCGCAATCGTATGGATGCGCGTCACTCGCGACGCCGAACGCAACTGGGGCGGACTGGATTTAAGCGGGAAGGGCGGTTCAAAGACCGTTCCACCAGATGTCGCGATCGCCGAATTGGAGGGGGCGGCGCCGGGCGCGCCGGGTCAGGTGCGGTTTCGTTACAGCACTCGCGAGGACCTTCGTGACGCTCTCTCCACGCCCTGGGCCAGCGTCAGCGCTGTCAGCGACTTTGCCCACCAGTTCCGCATCAGAGGACTTTCACCGGACACTCTCTACTATTACGCGGCCGATACCGCGGGACCGGGCGGGACACCGCGGCACGGCTCGTTGCGAGGCCGCTTCCGGACGGCTCCGCACCCGGATGAGGCTAGAGATGTCACTTTCACGGCAATTACGTGCCTGATGTACTGTGAGCGAGGCGCACCCAGAGGGCTTCGTATATTCGAGTCCATGCCTGGAATGAATCCGGACTTCACCGTCTTCACGGGCGACAACGTCTACTACGACAACGAGGATCCACGCGCTACCACGGAAGCCGTCGCACGATACCACTGGGATCGCATGTACAGCTTTCCCGAGCATATTAACTACCTGTTACGGGTTCCCACCTATTGGCAGAAGGACGACCACGATACACTTAGCGACGACTGCTGGCCGGGCCGTTCCCCGAAGAACATGCTGCCCATGACCTTTGAGAAAGGCCAGCGAATCTTTCTGCAGCAGGTCCCGATGGGCGAAAATATCTACCGGCGGGTCCGGTGGGGAAAGCGGCTTGAACTGTGGCTGGTCGAGGGCCGTGACTTCAGGTCGCCCAACTCAATGGCGGACGGCCCGGAGAAGACGATCTGGGGAGCCAGGCAGAAAGCATGGCTGAAGCGCACGCTGATGGAAAGCGACGCGGAATGGAAGATTCTCATGAGTCCCACGCCGCTGGTGGGACCGGATCGGATGAAGAAATCCGACAACCACTCCAACAGCGCGTTTGCCCATGAAGGCCGGGAGATGCGCGTGTGGTTCTCGCAAAATCTACCGGACAATTTTTTCGTGATCTGCGGTGACCGCCACTGGCAGTACCATTCCGTGGATCCTGGAACCGGCGTCCACGAGTTCAGCACCGGGGCCGCCAGCGACGCACATTCGGCCGGCACCCCGGGATTGAACAAGATCTACCATCGCTTTCACCGCGTGAAGGGCGGATTTCTGTCAGTAGCCGCGAGCGCGGGCGGGATCACGTTTCGCCACCACGGCGAAGACGGCGACGCTGTCTACGAGTATCACCGCGATCCAAGGTAGTCGAGCCACGCTTCCGGGGCGTAGCCGGAGAGTACTCCGTACAGGCGACTCATCATTTTAAGTTGCAAATCCGCTCCGCTTGGATGCACCATACCTATGATTCCTTAAGGAGAATCGGATGCTGGAGCAGATCAATCTCGACCGGAAGCTACCCAAGCGGGAGTACAAGAAGAATCTCCCTGTTCTTCAGCGGCGGCTCTATGATCTCGAGAAAGCGTGTTGGGACCATGGAGTGCCATCAGTGGTGATCTTTTCAGGCTGGGACGCGGCGGGTAAAGGATCGGCGATCTCGAAGCTGACCGAGCGGTTGGACCCGCGCGGATTCAAGCTCAATAAGTCTCAGCCCCCGCGAACCTTCGAGCAGCAGTATCCCTGGTTGTGGCGGTTTTGGCAGCGGATTCCGGGCTATGGAGAGATGGCGATCTACGACCTGAGCTGGTATCAGCGAGTCCTGGCGGAACGGGTGCAGAAGCTCGTCCCCAAGAAGCAGTGGCGGCGCGCCTACCGGGATATTGTCGACTTCGAACGGATGCTTGCGGATGACGGAGCCGTCATCGTCAAGTTCTGGATGCATATCAGCAAGAAGGAGCAGCGGAAGCGCTTCCGGGCGCTCGAGAAAGATCCGCTCGAATGCTGGCGTGTCACGAAGGAAGATTGGAATCGGCACAAGAAGTATGACCACTATGCACTGGCGGCGGAGGAGATGTTCGAGCGCACTGATACCGAGTGGGGACCGTGGACGATTGTCGAGGCGACGGACCGCTGGTGGGCCCGGCAAAAGATTTTTCAGACGCTCATTGCCGCTCTGGAGGAACGTCTTGGCGACGAGGCGCCGCCAGCCCGCGACGACGTGACGGGAGGCAAATGATGCTCGAGAACACTGACCTCTCCCTCGCGCTCGACAAGGAAGAATACCGGTTACAGCTCAACCGGCGCCAGATTCAGCTTCGCGAGCTTGGCTACCAGGTCTACGTTCACAAGCGGCCGGTAGTGATCCTCTACGAAGGCTGGGACGCGGCCGGCAAGGGCGGCTCCATCAAGCGGCTGACGGAGAAGATGGATCCGCGGGGCTACGTGGTTTATCCAATCAGCGCGCCGAAGGGAGAGGACAAGGAACACCATTATCTCTTTCGCTTCTGGCGGCGGCTTCCGGAACGCGGGCAGATTGCCCTCTTTGACCGGAGCTGGTACGGACGCGTCCTGGTGGAGCGCGTGGAAGGCTTCGCCACCGAGGACGAGTGGAAGCGCGCCTACCGGGAGATCAACTCCTTCGAGCGACAGCTACGCGACTTCGGGGCCATCATTATCAAATTCTGGATCCACATCAGCCGCGAAGAGCAACTCCGGCGGTTCGAGCAGCGGCAGGCTATCGGCTATAAGTCCTGGAAGCTGACCGCCGAGGATTGGAGGAATCGGGAGAAGTGGCCGGAATACGAGTTGGCGGTTGAGGATATGCTGCTCAAAACCAGCACGGTGACGGCGCCGTGGACCGTCGTCGAGGGCGAAGATAAGTACTGGGCGCGGGTGAGGGCTCTGGAGACCGCAGTGGAGGTGCTGTCGCGCGAGCTCGACCATGTTCCGGCCGACCCGCTCGAGACCAGCAAGAAAGACAAGGAATAGGGCTGTCCGGTTCTCAGGACAGCTTCTGGACGGCTTTGCCGATTCGCGCGAGCGTCGTTTCCTTGCCGAGAACCGCCAGAGTTTCAAATAAAGGCGGAGCGTTCTTGCGGCCGCAGGCTGCGACTCGAATTGGTTGAAACATCTGGCCCGGTTTCACGCCGAGTTCATCAGCGGCGGAGCGCAATGCGGATTCGAGCGACTCCACGGTGAAATCATTGTCCGCGAGCTTCTCTCCCGCGTGCTCGAGGATCTTGCGAGTGCTGGCTACGTCGCTATTCCTTGGTATGAGTTCGCCTGCCTCGTATTCGGGCAGTTCTTTGACGAAGAAGAAGTCGGCGACAGTTGCGATGTCGGACAGCTTGGAGATGCGCTCCTGGATCAGCGGGGCGACCGCGCGCAGTTTGTCCGCCGCAATCTCGAACCCTGCCTTCTTCACGAACGGAGCCAGACGGGCGCTAAGCTCATCGACCGGCAGCCGCCGGATGTAGGCGCCGTTGATGTGATCAAGCTTCTCGTAGTTCCAGACGGCTGGCGATGCGTTGACCCGCTCAAGCGTGAACCGCTCGATGAGTTCGTCGCGGGACATGATCTCGGTCTTGTCGTCGTAGCTCCATCCGAGCAACGCCATGAAATTGATCATCGCCTCGGGCAGGTAGCCTAGTTCCTGGAAGCCGCGGGTGAAAACCGGCAGCAGCTGGCCGTCGGGAGCGCGCCCTTCCCGCTTGCTCATCTTGCCCTTGCCGGTCGGGTTGAGGATGAGCGGCAGATGCGCCATCAATGGCGGCTCCCAGCCGAAAGAATCGTAGAGATGTTTGTGAAGCGGGAGACTGTTCACCCACTCATCGCCGCGCAGTACGTGCGAAATCTCCATCAGGTGATCGTCAATCACGTTGGCCATGTGGTAGGTGGGAATGCCGTCGGATTTCATCAGCACTGCATCCTGAATGATCTCGTTGCCGAAAGTGATCTCTCCGCGAATGAGGTCATGAACCGTGATTTCTCCCTCGATGGGAGCCTTGAAGCGAACCGTGTGCGCCTCGCTTGCGCGCTGCGTGGCTTCGGCCGGATCAAGGGTGCGGCAATGCCGGTCATAGCCAGGACGGAGACCCTGCTTCTCCCGAGCCTTCGAGGCTTCCTGGATTCGCTCGGCGGAGCAGAAGCAACGATAGGCGCGGCCTTCGGATAGGAGTTGCTCACAATACCTCTGGTAGACCGCGAGGCGCTCGGTCTGGGTGTAGGGCCCGTAGGCGCCGCCTACTTCCGGACCTTCGTCCCAGTCCAGGCCGAGATACCGGAGACCGTCCATTAGCCAGCCGAGGGCCTCCGGGTTGTATCGCTTCTGATCAGTGTCCTCAATCCGTAGAATGAAGCTGCCGCCGTGACGCCGGGCGAAAAGATAATTGAACAGGGCAGTGCGGGCGCCGCCAACGTGAAAATCTCCCGTCGGACTTGGGGCGTAGCGCACACGGACTGGTTTCGAGGCGGACATGAGAACCAGTATAACGATGGGCGTCCGGTCCCCCGCAGCCCGCCAGCCGTTGCGGATATACTTGGCGGTTGAAGTGATTGATGAAGACAGGTTAATGCGGCTCGCGGGATTGCTCGAAGAGACTGCAAAGAAAGACGCCGAACGCATCCGGCAGGAAAAGAAGATAGCTGCTCTGCGACGGGAATATGCATTTGATCTTTACGCGATCTGTTCAAATTTCGTCAGGAGCGTGAACGCGCTGACCCACAGCATCCGTCTCGACCTGTCGCCGGAGATTTACTCCCGCGAGGCGTTCGACGAGACTAAAGCGAATCTTTTCCAGATCAACGCGTCCGGCCGGATTATCCAGATCGCATTCGAGGCCACCGGGCCGCTGATGTCCACCGACGAGTACCGGACCCCATACACTATCGAGGGGGCGGTGCGAAGCTTCAACCAGGAATCGCTCGAAGGACTCGGCATTCAGGAAAGGCAGCTATTTCTCTGTCTCGAAAACGACAAGGTGGAGTGGCGGTTCTTCAATCCGCATACCCACCGGTCTGGTCTGTTCGACGAAGAGTTCCTGGCGGATCTGCTCGAGGAACTGCTTCAGTAGACCCGTGGGACCTGGGATTCAGGGAGCGAAGCGATGATTCGAATCGTCCTAATTGGCGGCATGGCCGTCCTGGGCCGGGAGCAGATCGAGCGTGACCTGCAGTGCGACTACAGGCTCAGTTTGGTTCGCGACACGGCTGACGCCGACGGGTGGCGCGATGAGATTGCGGCGGCGGACGTCGTCGTGGGTTGGCCCATAACCGCTGACATAGTTGAGGCGGCCGCGAGCGCCAAGCTGCTCCAAGCGGCTGGAGCCGGAGTCGAGCAGATTCCGTTTCAGCGCCTAAGACCGGGAGTGGCCGTTGCCAATACCTTTCACCACGAAACCTCGATCGCCGAGCACATGGTAATGGCGATGCTGGTGCTTGCGCGCCGGCCCGAGGAATATGATCAGCGCCTGCGCAAAGGCAACTGGTGGGATAGCTGCATTTGGGGCGAGGCTCCGAATCTGGAAGTGATTGCGGGCAAGACCGTATTGATAATCGGTCTCGGCCATATCGGCCGGGCAGTGGCGCAGCGAACGAGCGCTTTTGGGATGCGCAACACCGGAGTGTCCCGCGACCCGGCGGAAAACGTCCCGGATATCGACTTGCGGGTGGGTTTTGACCGCTGGGAGGAACAGCTTGCCGCCGCCGACTTCGTGGCGCCCTGCTGTCCGCTTACGGAAGAGACGGAAGGTCTTATTGGCGCTGCGCAGTTTGCGCGAATGAAAAGTTCGGCTTACCTGATCAATACGGCGCGCGGCCGTATCGTCGAGGAACGCTCTCTCTACGAGGCGCTGCGAGACCGCGTGATCGCCGGGGCTGCGATTGATGTCTGGTATCGCTATCCGGCCGGCCCGTGCGAGGCGTGCCCGCCTTCCGAGTACCCGTTCGAGAAGCTGGACAACATTCTCATGACTCCCCACGTTTCCGGATGGACCAAGCGAACGGTCGACGGCCGCATGCGGGACATCGCGGAGAACATCAACCGGCTGGCCGCCGGTGAGGAACTCCTCAACGTGGTGCATCGGAGTTGACTTTCTCGGGGATTCAGGCGAAGTCAGCCAGCCGAGGGGAGCGAACCTCTACCTCCCATGCCGCTAGCTTATCCTTTAGCTCGGTGGCCACACCGGGGAAATCCGCGAGGAGATTCTCTGTCTCACCAGGATCTTCGTCAACGTTAAACATGTACTCGTCATCGTTGTCCCACATGTACTTCATGCTCCCGTGGAGGACTGCTTTGCGACGGTTTTCGAGCCGTTTGTAGCGGAAGAACACAGTGCGCACGAAGCGCTCCTGTTCGCCTTTGAGCACGGGCATCAGGTCCACCCCGTCAAACTTCCGTCCGGATGGCAAGGGGATGCCGGCGGCGGAAAGGAATGTCGGTAATAGGTCCATCGTCAGACCCACCTGGCTCGTGGTGGCTCCCTCTGGCAGAACGCCGGGCCAGCGCATCATGCAGGGGACGCGCAGGCCGCCCTCCCATAGAGTTCCCTTTCTTCCCTGGAAAGGATCGTTGCGGCTGACGCGATAGCCGCCGTTGTCGCTCTTGAAGACGACCAGTGTGTTGTCCGCGGCTCCGATTTCTTCCAGCTTCTGAAGCACCCGTCCTACGCCGTCGTCCATGTTTTCGACCATCTTCACATAGGTTTCTCGCGTACCGCTGTTGAAGTTCTCGTCCGTAATCACCTTGTCTTTGTCCTCAGGCCCCTGGAGCGGGGTGTGGGGAGTGGTGAAGGGCAGATAGAGAAAGAACGGATTACCGGAACGCTGGTCAAGCCAGTTCAGAGCGCCGTCCACAAAAAGATCGGTCAGGTATCCTTCGCGATCGACCCGCTCCCCGTTGTGATAGAGCACTGGCCATCCGCCGGCTTCGCGGTGGGTGAAGTAATTGGCATTGCCGCCGATGACGCCGAAGAACTCATCGAATCCGTGGCGGTTGGGCGAGAATTTGTCCAGGTAGCCCAAGTGCCATTTGCCAAAGAGAGCAGTGTCGTAACCGCTGTTCTTGAGGATGCGGGAAAGGGTGAGTTCGCTGGCCGGCAGGCCCAATTCATCCCGCTCCTGGAGCCAGACGGCCTCATCATACCGTCCGACATTGCCAACGCCGATGGCGCACTCGAGCCCGCCAGCCCGCTGCTGGTACCGGCCGGTAAGAAGAGCCGTTCTGGTGGGCGTACACTCGGGGGCGTTTGCGTAGCAGTGCGTGAAGCGCACGCCGCTGGCGCCAATGGAGCCGGTATGAGGGGTTCGGATGTCCGGACAGCCATAGGATGTCAGATCGCCGTGGCCCATATCGTCGGCGAGGAGCAAGACTATGTTCGGCTGCCGGTGGGAGGCGGGCCGCGAGCAGGCGGCAAGCGCGCCGCCAGCGGCACTGGTGAGAAATGAGCGTCGGGACAAGGGAGAAATTCGCATTGGAAGGCCTTTGATATACTGCGCCATTGAGTATCCCACAGTTTGGCAGGCTCTATGAGTGATCTTATCGTTCCGCCCGAAGGCCGCAAGGGCCTCCATCGCAACGTTCTTTCCGAGAAGTTCGAACGCCAGGGTTACGTGGTGGGAACTTTTCTCGAGATTCCGTCCCCGCAATTGGTGGAGCTGCTCGGGCTGGCCGGATTCGATTTCGTGGTAATCGACCGCGAGCACGGCTCGATCGGCCTGGAGCGCACCGAAGATCTCATTCGGGCGGCGAATGTGAGCGGCATTTGCCCGATGGTCCGCGTTCCACAGTGTGACCCGGTTGCCGTGCGCCAACCGCTGGACATGGGCGCGGCCGGCATTCACGTGCCACAGATCAACTCGGCTGAGATGGCCAGATTGGCCGTTCGCTCCGCGTCATTCTACCCCCGGGGCGACCGTGGGATGCAGCCCTTCGTACGGGGAGCAAGCTACCGATCCTATCCCACGGCCGAGTATCTTCTGGAAGCGAACGAGGACTCGGTGGTGGTTTTGCACATCGAAGGCAAGGAAGGCGTGGCGTCTTTTGACGAGATCGCCAAGGTAGAAGGCATTGACGTCGCCTTTGTGGGCCCTTATGACCTCTCGCAATCTCTCGGTATTCCCGGGATGGTACAAAGCCCCCTGGTGAAGGAGAAGATGCAGCAGATCCTCGAAAAGGCGAAACCCAAGGATATCGCCGTCGGAACGTTTTGCGACGATGTTCGAGTGGCGGCAGAGTGGAAGAGGCTCGGTGTCACCTATCTCACGGTCAGCGTCGACGCCGCGATTTTCCTTTCTTCGGCGCGCCGGATCGTCGGGCAGGTGAAGGATCGCTAGCGCAGTTCAGTTGTCGGCTCGAGAATCCTCTGGCGGCGGCAAAGCGATGAGCGCAGCCATCGTTTCGATCCCGTCCCAGAGATTCTGCAGGCGGATGTTTTCGTTGTGACTGTGCTCGTTGCTGTCATGATTGGCGATCGGGACGATGATTGTGCGGGCTCCCAGAATCTCCTCTATTGCATATAGAGGCAGGCTGCCGCCCATGGAAGGAAGCCGGATCACCGGCCCGCGCGCCCGCTCCACGGCGGCAACCACGCGAGTGGCGAACTCGGAATCCATCGGCGTTCGGGTAGCGTTATATCCTCCTCGCACGCTTACCTTGCAGACCTTCGGATTGGTCAGACGCACTTCTTCGCCAGGCTCGGTTTCGGTCACATGGAATCCTTGATCGCGAATGTGGTTTATGATGCGGTTCACGGTCACTTTGTAGTCCATTCCCTTCACCAGCCGGACATCTAGCGAGGCGCGAGCGGTAGCGGGAATAATGTTCCGTGCGGCCTCTCCAACCGCGCCCGCCTCCAGGCCGCGAATATTGATGGAGGGCTCGTTCGTTGCCGCCTCCAGGCGCCGGGGACGATCTCTGGGCGCCGTCGCGAGCCAGAGTTCGCGGCGCAGGGAGACGCTGTAATCCGGAGCTTCGGAGATCGCCTGTTCCTCGACCTCGGACAACGGAACGACTTCTTCGTAGAAGTTCTCGACGAGCACGCGGCCATCCTCATCCTGAAACGATTCCAGTAGCTGGGCGAGATGGAAGGCTGGATTCGGCGCCCAATTCCCGAAGTGACCGCTGTGGAGGTCGCGGCGCGGCCCATAAACGGTGAGTTCCAGACCGACCACGCCTCTTACTCCGAAAATGATCCGCTGCTGCCGATTCTGGTGGACCGGACCGTCCACCATGAACCAGGCGTCCGCAGCCAACAGATCGCGATGCTGCTTCAGAAGCGGAACCAAATTCGGGGATCCTCTCTCCTCTTCACCGTCGATGAAGAACTTCAGATTGGAGTGGATAGGAACCTCGGCCCGCCGCAGCGCCTCCAACGCCGTGGTGATGGCGACGACGGCAGCCTTGTCGTCTCCGGCCGACCGCGCATAGAGACGCCAATCGGGATCGGATGGCCAACCGGGACGTGGCAGAGGTATCGGCTGCCCACCGGTCTCCAATGGCCCGCTCATGAGAGTCGGCTTAAAGGGGTCTCCCGTGTGCCACTTGCTCGGGTCAACGGGCTGGCCGTCGTAGTGGGCATAGAAGACGATGGTCTGGCTGGCGCCCGGTGTTAGAAGTTCTCCGTAAACCGCCGGGGGGGCGCCTTCGACCTCGAGGAGATGCGTGGCCACGCCCCGGCGCCGGAACATTCGCTCGATCAACTCGGCGTTCCGCTGCATGTTGGCCTGATCCTGCCCGGTGTTTGGGAGACGCAAGAGTTCTACGAACTCGTCGAGAATCGTGCGTTCATGCGCCTCGCGCCACTGCCGTGCGGCAACCGCCGGTGAAATCTGTGCAGTCAGAACCCCGGCCATCAGGATGCCCGCTACCCCCACTCGAAAACCCATGCTTCGATCTTAACCGAGGTGGCAAATGAAAGCGCCACCGCGACTATTCCGTTTTCGCACGTAGATCGTAGACATAGATCGAGTAACCAATTCTTTCATCAGGCTCGAACTCCCGCAGCCAGCGGTAGTGGTCTTCCTCGCTATAGGCGCCATAGAGATAGGTGACGCTCAACGCGGCAACGCAGTTTGGCGTGCCCTTCGATTCCAGTTGGCGCCAAGTAGGAGGCAGGTCAAAGTTCACTCCGTAGTATTTGAGGTCGGCCGTCCCAAAGTACGCGGCACAAATTCGCCGCAGGCCGCGCTCTTGCATGTAATTGCGCAGCTTCAGGAGATCTTGCCCCCAATCGATGTTCGAATCGAGAAGGTATTGGGGAGCCTTTGCGGCGCCGCCGGCGAGCGGATTGAAATATGCGAGATAGTGCGGCGCGATGAGCGCGTGTTCCACCATGACCAGCAGGGCAAGCGCCGGGGCAAGCCAGCGAATTCGAATCCTGGCCAGCGAGGCGCCGGCGAGCACGTAAAGAAACGGATAGATAGGAAGCAAGTAGCGCTGGCCGATGTTGATGTTGGAGTTCATGGCGAAGCCCATGTAGAGAAGGGGCGTCAGAACCAACACCATCCAGGGCAATGGCGCCGCTTCGATCAGAGCCAGCCGGTCCCGCCGCCAGCCGGCCAGGGCCCAAACGAGGGCGGCCAGCAGACCAAGTTGGATGGCGAGCGGGGTCTTCAGCAGGAACGTTGCCGGGAAGTAGTACCACCAACCGGTCGCGGATCTCTGGCCGGCGAGATATGTCAGGTGTCCGCCCTGATTGTGTCGGGCCTGGTAAATAATCCCGTGCGCATAGGGATGGTAGGGAAGGTCAAGCCGCTCTCCGAGCCACCCAAGCGTCCGGCCGGCGGCGACGGACTTATCCGCCAATTCATGGAGCCTCGGATACCAAGGATTGAACACATCTTCCTGCATTGGCAAATATGTCAATCCAACCGTACCGATTGCCATGGCGAGCACCACGAGAAGCGCTCCCGCGGTTCGAAGTGCCGGGAAACGTCGAGGAACCTGCCACCAGCGGACGACGGCCAATAGCGGAAGGATTCCGAGCAGCAGGAGACTCGAGAACTTGCTCGCCAGTGCCAGTCCGAGGGCGAGGCCGGCCAGCAGAAGCGCGCCCCATCCTCTCGTCTCGAGATACCAGACCCAGGCGATACAAGTCAGGAAGAAGAAGACGGCGGTGACAAAATCCGTGGCCGCATAGTGGCCATGGGATATGACCGTCGGATCGAGCGCATAGAAAAGCAGGGCAAGGATGGCGGCCGCTGGTCCAAAGACACGCCGGGTCCAGATGGCCAGGACCATACCGAACGCCACCGTCAGCATGGCGAACGGCAAGCGGGCGAGGAAGACGATCCGGTCCGGCGGTAAGCGGTTTCCGAAAACAAAGGGCCGGGCGCCGGTCTGCGGGTGTTTGCTTTGAAAGTCGGGGTGTTCGGCCGGTAGCCGTAAATCAAAAGGCAGGAGCGGCGCGGCGGCAATCAGCTTGGCTAACGGAGGGTGCTCCGCGTTGAACCAGTAGTCGCCTTGCACGAAGTAGTTGTAGCCGGCGGTGATGTAGGTCGGCTCGTCGAAGGTAACGCTTTCTATCGTGGCTGTGTAGAGAAGAGCGACGGCAAGAAACGTCAGCAGGGCGGCGGTCACGCCCCAGAATACGACTGGCTTCGCGAGAGAAAACGCGCTGCCGCGGGGCGGACGTGGCTTAGTTCCGGAGGTCATAAACGTAGATGGTATGGCCGCTCTTCGCTTCCGGTTCCCTCTCGCGGAGCCATGCGAATGTCTGACCGCCGCCGAGCGAGAAAAGATACGTTACGCTCACGGCGGCTATGCAATCGGCCTTCACTGTCTTTGGTGCCGGGAACCAACCGTAATCGGGATCCATGATAGAGCCGGTCGGATACACCAAAGTAGGCGAGAAAGGCATTGCTCCTCTCTTCTGGGCTGAGGTAGGACTTGAGCTTCAAGAAGTCCTGACCCCAGTCGATGTTCGAGTCTACGAGGTAGCGGGGCGCTTGATCGGGTCCGCCGGCGACCGGGCTAAAGTACGCCAGATAGTCGGGGGCAATCCAGGCATGTTCCACCGCGAGAAGCCCAGCCAGCGCCAATCCGAGGCATCGGGCCCGAAGCCGAACCAGGCCGGCCGCAACCAGGACGGCGAGAAAAGGGTAGAGCGGGAGAAGATGGCGGTGGCCGATGTTGATGCTGGCGGTCATGGATACGGCCATGATCAGGACCGGAACGAATGCGAGGAGCCACCAGAGGAAATCCAATCTCCTCAGTTTTCCCACCCCTTCGCGGGCTAGCCGCATCGCCGCTAAAACCACGAGCGCCCCGAGGCCAAGCAGTATCGCGGTCGGGGTCTTCCACAGAAATACCAGTGGAAAGTAGTACCACCAACCTTCCAGTGAGCTTTCGCCCATGAGATAGGCCGAATGCCCCCGCCGATTATGGTCTTCGAGCGTCGTAATCCCGAGGAGATAAATGTGGCCGGGTATGGAAAGCCGTTCTCCGGCCCACGCAAACACCCGCCCGCTGATGAGGCTCCTGTCAACGAATTTGTCCAACCGGGGAGCATACTCCCCGAGCGACCGCCGGGTTTCCTCGAAATAGGTGAGCGCCACAATGCCTCCCGCCAGGAGAACGGCAACATACATTGCAGGCCCAAGGCGGGCGAAGGATTGGCGCCTGGCGACAATCCCCCGCAGAATGTACAGAAGCGGAAGAATGACCAGAAGGATGAGTGCGGAGAACTTCGATGTTATCACCAGTCCGAGGAGGACGCCGGTAAGTAGCAGTGGCCACCATTTCCGGATGCGCATGTAGTGATCCCAAGCGATACATGTAAGGAAGACGAAGATCGTCGCTATGAGGTCGGTTGCGGCATAATGCCCGTGGGCCACCATGTTCGGATCAAGCGAGAAGAACGCCAGCGCGAGACCTCCGGCCAGCGCCCCGAACCGCCGGCGCGTCCACAGCGCAAGTATAAGCCCGAAGGCAAGTGCCAGGCCTGTGAATACGAGCCGGGAGCGAAATAAGATACCGGCAGGACGCTCCCGGTTCCCGTAGAGAAACGGTACAGCGCCGTCCCGGGGATGACCGTTGCGGTAAGCATCGTACTCCAGCGGCGCCCGCAGATCCATTTCGAGCAAGGGTAGCGCCGCCAGAAGCTTTGCGAGAGGGGGGTGCTCATAGTTGAACCAGTAGCTTCCATTGGTGAGGTGGTCATAGCCCGCCGCAAGATAGGTGGGCTCGTCATAGGTTGCACTCTCCAGACGGGCGGCATGAATCATCGCAATGCCCATCCAACCGAGCAAGCCGACAACCGCGATCCAGAAGATGGGAGCCTGCGGCCGGTACTGATACATACGCTCAGGTCAGGGCTAGACCTCGCGCCGGTTTTCGAGGGATTTTGACATGGTGACCTCGTCGGCGAAATCCAGATCGCTTCCGACTGGGATGCCAAGGGCGATGCGTGTCACCTTCAGCCCGAGAGGCTTCAGTAGACGGGAAAGATAGGCCGCCGTTGCTTCGCCCTCCACGGTGGGGTTCGTCGCCAGAATGATCTCTTCCACGTCCACTGATTGCAGCCGTTCCAGCAGCTCCTTGATGCGAAGCTGCTCCGGTCCGATGCCACGGAGTGGCGAAACGGCTCCGTGCAGCACATGATAGAGTCCCGCGTAGGTGCGGGTAGTTTCGATGGGGAGGATATTATGGGGCTCTTCCACAACACATAGCAAGCCGCGGTCGCGATGCGGATCGCGGCAGTAAGGGCATAACTCCGAATCGCTGATATTGAAGCAGTTCGAGCATAAACCCAGCTTGTCTTTGACGTCCAGCAGCGCTTGTGCCAGCCGCTCGGCGTCCTCCCGCGCCGTCCGCAGGACATGAAAGGCCAGCCGTTGGGCGGACTTCTGGCCAATGCCCGGCAGGCGCTTAAACTCCTCGATCAAGTTCGCCAGAGGCTCCGCAAAATCAGGCATTCCGCGATTTCCGCCGACCGGCTAGAAAAGTCCCGGAGGCAGCCCCATACCGCCTAGCATCCCGCCCATCTTGGACTTGGCTTCCTCGTCCACTTTCTTGGCGGCTTCGTTGAACGCGGCCATCATCATGTCCTGCAGCATCTCCACGTCGCCGGCCACCTCTTCATCGATGACAACGCCGAGACAATTCTTCTGGCCGTCCATCTTCACGGTGACCATGCCGCCGCCGGCTGACGCCTCGACCTTGATCTGGGCGATCTCTTCTTGCAAGCGCTGCTGCATTTGCTGCGCCTGCTTAATCATATTCTGCATGTTGCCTGGTTTCATGAGTCTCCTCGAAAGCCGGCCCGCCGACTTTATTGTTTCAGATTTCGAATGGTGCGGATCTGACTACCGGGAAACAGTTCCCGGAACCGCTTCACCCCGGCGTTTTCGAGCGCCCGCCGCGAAGCCTCCTCGTCCACCTCGGCGCTGGATTGTGACGGCGGAGGAGCCGAGGCGGCCTCGCCAATGACGACGCTCACCTTGATCGGACGTCCGGCGACCTTCCGGATCACCTTCTGCAGGTCCGCCGAACGGAGGGCCAACATGAATTCCCGGGTAGCGGTCAGCTTGAGCTCTCCATCCCGCTCGGAGACATCCGCGTTTTCGATCGCGTCGGCAATAAAAGCCAGGTCCTGCTCCAGAGCTTCCGCATGCAAGCGAGATTTCCAGTCCGTTTCGCCCGCGGCCGCGGACGCCGCATTTTTCTGTCCGCCGTTGACGGGCGGCCTGGAAGACGACTCCGGCGCGGCCGTTGCCGGATCGGGCTCGCAATACGGCGCGGAAGGCAACTCTGCCGCGGAAGCCGAAACGTTTCCCGCTGTCTGTGACACCCTTGCGTCGGGGGCTGGTTGGCGGCTCTCTGCTACCGGCGCATCGGGAGACTTGGCACGCAGCGGCGTTTGGGTTGCTCCAGACCTGCCCCGATCACCCGAAGCATCGGCCGGCGCCGCTCCGCCAGTCTGAGCGATTGCCTCTTCGATCGGCATCAGTCGCCCGGCGTGAACGAGTCTGAGGAGTCCGATTTCCAGATGGAGCCGCGGTTGGAGAGAGAACTGCAAATCGCGAAAAAGGTCGAGCGACAATTGCAGGTAGCGGGTAAGATCCTCTTCGCTGAACGAGGCTGAGATCTTTGCCAGGCGTTCTTGCTCGGCCTCGGATGCCGCCACGAGGCGCGTTCCCGCACCGGCTACCTTGGTTACCAGCAGGTTCCGGAAATAGCGCGAGAGTTCGCGGCTGAAGTGCTGCAGATTCCGCCCGTTGCTCTCCAATTCCTGGACGATTTCGAGCATCCGGCGGGAGTCATCCCGCTCGAGCGCGTCCGTAACCCGATGCAGCGACCCCAGCGAAAACATGCCGAGCAGGCGTCGCACTTCTGAAGCGTCCAGCTTCTCTCCACAACAGGCGATCGCCTGGTCGAGCGCCGAGAGGGAATCGCGCACACTGCCCTCACCGGCTTGTGCAAGCACTGAATAGGTTTCGTCGCTGGCCTCTACCTGTTCCTGCGCACAGATCCATTTCATGCGGCCGATGATCTCCGCGAAATCGACCGAGCGAAAGGAGAACTGCTGGCAGCGCGAGGCGATGGTGGTTGGAATTTTGTGCGCTTCTGTCGTGCAAAGCACGAATACCACCCACTCGGGGGGCTCTTCGAGCGTCTTCAACAGCGCGTTGAAGGCCTCGTTGGTGATCTGGTGGGCCTCGTCGATAATGAAGACTTTGTAGCGGTCTCGCGCCGGCCGATACCTGATGCTCTCACGCAATTCCCGCATCTCGTTGATGCCCCGGTTGGAGGCCGCGTCAATCTCGATGACATCGACGGAATGGCCGGCGGCAACCTCGATGCAACTCACGCATTTGCCGCAGGGTGTCGCGGTCGGTCCCTCATCACAATTGAGACAGCGAGCAAGAATGCGGGCGACCGTCGTTTTGCCCGTTCCGCGCTGGCCGGCGAAGATGTAGCCGTGCGCAATGCGGGACTGGGAAATCGCGTTATTCAGAGTGGTGCGGACGTGTTCCTGCCCAATCAAGTCCGCGAAGGTCTGAGGGCGATATTTGCGGGCGAGTACCTGATACATGGAGATACGGCCGGAGTAGCAATTGCCAGGCCCCGGGTAATCCGCGGCACACGGACTGCACCACTGCCGTTGCTTCCTTCCGGACCTGGCGGAGTTCGCGGCCGCCCGTTGCACGAAGCCCGGAGCCTGACAATTCTTTATCGTAACATGCCCTTCCGAAACCGCTTCCAGCGGGCGGGCGCTATTCCGGGCCGCCGCGATAGATAAAGTCCCGGAGGTCATAAATATAGATGGAATAACCCACCTTCTCCACCGGTTCGAGCTCCCGCAGCCAAGCGAAGGTTTCGGCCGTATTGCTCCACATCCCCATCAACATTGAGGCGCTTACTGCGGCGACACAGTCAAACCGGCTCCCTGGATTGACCTTGTCTGACGAGGGAAGTCCGTGGCCACGAATACCATAGTAACGGCCCGAAGCCCCGGCGCCGAACACCACGGTACATCGTCTATCCGTTTTATTTTCTTCAAAGTATCGGGCCAGTTTTTTGACGTCCTGGCCCCAATCCAGGTTGGAATCGATCAGGATAGCCGCTCCGTTGCCAGGTCCGCCGGCCAGGACATTGAAGAAAGCGAGATAGTGTGGAGCGACGAACGCATGCTCAGCCACCAGAAGGGCCCCTGCCGCGAGGATGGTCTTGGTCATTCTGTGCCGGGTGAGAACGACCCCCACGAGGACGAACAGGAACGGGTAGATCGGCAAGAGGTACCGGTGCCCGATGTTGATCTGTGCCTTCATTGCCAACAGGAAGAACAAAACCGGAGGGATCAGCAGCAGCAGCCAGGCATAGGGTTCGTTTCGCAATAATGGCCAGCCGGATTGGCGGATACGCCGGACGAGCAGGAAGATGCACGCTCCGAGACCGAACAGCAAGGCCACCGGAGTCTTGACAGCGAAGGCGGCCGGAAAGTAATTCCAGAAACCTGTCAAGGCCCACTCACCCATCAAGAAGGCGGAGTGCCCAAGCTCGTTGTGCTCCATCTGGTCGTAGATTCCACGAAGGAACGAGTGGGCCGGCAGGTGGAAAGTCTTGCCGATCCAGGCGAACAATTTTCCAGGGCGGGTGGTATGATTCACCATTCCTTCGAGCGGATAAAGGTCTCCTTGGACAGCGCGGACGGTTTCCGGCCAGTACAGCAGAGCCAATAGCGACAGGGCCACGATGAACAAAAGGAGTACGCTTGTCACGAAGTGGCGGGCCGAGTAGCCGCGCGGGGCCTGCCACCAGCGCAGCAGGTAGAGCAACGGCAATATTCCGAAGAGAACGAGGCCGGAGAACTTGGACCCCACCGCGAGCGCTACCATAGTCCCGGCGAGTACCAAATCAAGCCACCGTTTGGTGGAGAGGAACCGGGTCCAGGCTGCGCAACTCAGAAAGAAGAAGATCATTGTGAGCGCATCGGTGGCAGCGTAGCGGCCGTGGGCGATGACGGACGGATCCAGTGCGAAGAAGAATAGTGCGAGCAGGGCGGCAGAGGCGCCGAAGCGCCGTCGGCACCAGATCGCCAACACGAGACCAAACAGGACCGTCGCGGCGATAAACGGCGCCCGTCCCTGGAGAAGCAGCCGCTCAGGAGGAACCCTGTTCTGATAGACGAAGTTCCCGCCAAGGCTGAGATCGCCGATGGTCCAGCGCGTTCCTTCGGCGGGTAACCGCGGATCCAGCGGCCAGAGCGCAAGTCCCGCGATCCATTTGGCAAGCGGCGGGTGCTCTTTGTTGAAACGGAAATCACCCAGGACTACCTGGCCATAGCCGCCCAACAGATAAACGCCCTCATCCATCGTGATTGTTTCGAGTGAGGCGGAGTAGAACATCGTGCCCGCCATCAACACGAGCAGCAGCGCCACACCGCACCAGAACAGCGCCGGCCTGATGGAGTAGCCCGCGGGGACCTCCGAGTAGAGAGGAGGCGGCGGATCGAGTGGCTGCTCCGGCGGTGAAGCCTTGAGTTTCGGCGGACCAGCCTCGTGGCTCGACGCCTTCCCGGGGCGGGGAATCGAAGTTTTGCGTCTTTTCTTCTTGCTCATGGAGTGGATGCGCCGCGGAACAACCTGCTAGTAGCGCACCATTCAGGGACCAACTGCCAGAATACTCGACCGGAGCGTACTTCTGCCGGCGGGGCGGCGCCCTCGGTTTGGGTCTTGACAGAGAACCCAGGTCCGGGTATTCTGAACACTGTTAAGTAACATACTATTGTTATCTCAAGATGGGAATCGCAGAACGCAAAGAGAGACATCGTGAGCAACTCAGGCAGGAGATCCTGGAGGCTGCCCGAGAGCTGTTCGCCGAGGAGGGATATGAGCACGTCTCAATGCGCAAGATCGCGGATAAGATCGAGTACTCACCGACTACGATCTACCTGTATTTCAAGGACAAAGACGACCTGCTGCAGCAGATATGCGAAGAGACCTTCGGCCGGCTGATCCAGCGGATTCAGCGGGCCGTTCAGAGTGCGGACGGTCCGATTGAGGGGCTGCGAGCCGGCTGCCGAGCCTATATCGAATTCGGGGTGGCGTTCCCGCATCATTACCGCATGGTGTTTCTACATCCGGCGTATTCCGAGAGGGAGGATCTGGAGCATTTTGAGAACTCGAAGGGAGGGCAGGCATTCCAGCTTCTGGAACAGGCAATTCAGGATTGCATCTCTGCCGGCGCCTTGCGGAAAACCGCTGTACGGGAAACCGCGACATCGTTTTGGGCCATGTTGCACGGCATCACCATGTTGTTGCTGTCCGGCAAACAACTGATGTGGATCACCAAAGATCGTCTTATCGAAAGGAGTTTGGATCTCATGATCGACGGGCTGCGTCCGTGATATTTTTTGCGCGCTTGGTTAACGCTGTAAATCTAGAACACGTTGTAAACAATCAATAGGGATGCGAACGGAATCGAAAGGGGGAGCAAGGTATGGTGTCCGAACGAGTCAGAGCGATCTTCAGGGGCCGGCGCCTATGGTTTGTCGGTGTGGCGGCAATTGCCGCGGCGTCCCTTCTGATGGCGGCGACCGGGCGTCGGAGCGCCGCCGGAGTCAATGCTGGGGAACCCCGTATTCTCCCGGTACCGATAATGGAAATTCGGGAAGCGGAGTCAGTAACCTCCAACCGTTTCTATACCGGGACGGTAAGCGCCCGCCGGTCGAGCGATCTCGGCTTCGAGCGGGGGGCGAATATCGTCTCCATCTCGGTGGATGAGGGCGATCCAGTGCGTGCGGGGCAGCCTCTGGCAGCTCTCGACACGCGTGGTCTGGAGCTTGTGAAGAAGCAGGTTTTCGCTCAGCTCGCCGAGGCGCAAGCCCGGCTTGAAGAGCTCGAAGCTGGACCGAGACGGGAAGCGATCAACGCAGCGGACGCCCGATGGAGAGAGTTTCGACAGCGCCGCCGGTTAGCGGAGCTGCAGCGGGAAAGAAGACTGGAACTACTTGCACGCCAGGCCGTATCGAAGGAAGAATTCGAATCGGTGGAGTTCCAGGTGCAGACCCTCGCCGCCGCTGAGGAAGCCGCCCGGCACGAGCTTGACGAGTTGCTTGCAGGGACTCGCCCGGAAAGGATCGTCTCCCAGCAAGCGGTGGTAGATCAACTCGCGGCACGGTTGGAGGCTATCCAGCTCGATATCGACAAGAGCGTCCTGCGATCGCCGTTCCGTGGCCGCGTAAGCAGGCGATTCGTGGACGAGGGTACGGTCATTGCCGCCGGGGATCCGGTACTCGCCGTAGTTGAGGTGGACAATCCCGAGGTTCGGGCCGGTATTCCAGTTGACTTATCCAGAGAGTTGTCGCCCGGTGACCGGTTGCCGGTCGAAGTTAACGGCACTCTGTACAATGCCGAGTCGCTCTCCATCCTGCCCGAGCTGAACAGCAAAACAAGGTCAGCCACCTTGGTTCTCCGACTGCCGCCGGAAGCGGCCAGTTCCGTGATTCCCGGCGAAGTAGCCCGCCTTCACTTGCGGCAGGAGCTAAATCTTGACGGCTACTGGCTCCCTACCACAGCGCTGACGAAGGGGATTCGCGGGCTCTGGGCTTGTTACGCCCTAGAAACGCTAGAAGACGGCACCAAAGAAGCATACCGGCTTGCCCGCCGCGACGTCGAGATTATGCACACCGAGAAACACCGCGTTCTGGTGCGGGGAACCGTTCAGCCTGGAGACATCATCGTCGAAAGCGGCGTGAACCGCGTATCGCCCGGCCAGTTGGTGCGGCCGTCAGAGCGCTAACGGGGAAGACACCATGTTGAGTATTTTCTTTCGCAATCCCCGTCTGTTGATCCTGACGCTGGCGACCATCGCTTTGGCAGGTGTCTCGGCCTATCAGGTTCTCCCCCGGCAGGAAGATCCCCGCCTGACCAAACGGGCGATGTTCATCCTGACCGAATACCCCGGCGCCGGCGCCGAGCAGGTGGAGTCGCTCGTCACCGAGAAGATCGAAGAGGAATTGGAGGAGATCGAGGAGATCTTCCTCATCAAGTCCAGTTCGCGCACGGGTATCTCTGTCATCGCGGTGGAAGTATCCGAGTATATTTCGCCCGAGGAAACGCGAAAAGCCCTGTCGAAGATCCGCGACAAAGCCGGCGACGCGGAAGCTAAGCTTCCCGAAGGCGCCCTCTCTCCCGTGATCAACGAAACGGATACTGAGGTGGACGCTTACACGATTATCGTCTCCCTGGTTTGGAATGGCGAGGTTCGAAGCGCCGGCCCGGTTGTGGATCCGGAAGCTTCGGGAATTCCGTATGCGGTCTTGCGGCGGCACGCGGACACGCTGGCTGCCCGCCTCCGGTCCATGAATGGAACAAAGCAGGTGGCGCTATTTGGCGCGCCAAGCGAGGAGGTTGTGGCCGAGGTAGACGCGGCCGCACTTGTTCAATTGGGCTTAAGCGCGCCCGAAGTCGCCCGGCTGGTTGCAAGTCAGGACTCCAAGGTACCTGCTGGGCAACTGCGGGGATCCAGTGCGGAACTTCTGGTCGAGGTGGAAGGTAAATTCGATACCTTGGAGCGGATTGGCCGGACTCCGGTGGCAGCCGGTGACGACGGCCAACTCCTTCTCCTGCGCGACATCGCAACGCTCAGGAAGATGGCTGCCGATCCGCCCGCCGAAATCGCATCCATTAGTGGCCGGCCGGGCGTGGTTGTCGCTGTGCGCATGGAACCGGGACTCCGCATCGACCGCTGGGCGTCAGAGATTCGGGCGGCACTTGACGACTACGCCGCTCTGCTGCCACGCGGCGTGGAATTGAGAACCATCTTTGACCAAAGCGGCTACGTCGAGGAGCGTATTGGCTCGCTGCAGACCAACCTCCTGATTGGAATGGGCCTGGTGATGGCCGTGATCCTTTTCACCATGGGTTGGCGTTCCGCTCTGTTGATTGGCAGCGCACTCCCCCTGGTCAGCCTCGCGGTGTTGTGGCTGTTGCAGGCTTTGGGGGTTCCGTTGCATCAGATGTCGATCACTGGGCTTGTGATTGCACTTGGCCTGCTGATCGACAACGCCATCGTGATAGTAGACGAGGTGACGTGGCGGTTGCGGCAGGGTGGGCCGCCGCTGAAGGCAGTACAGGGGAGCATCAATCATTTGGCGATTCCGCTGGCGAGTTCGACCTTTACGACGGTGCTTGCCTTTATGCCGATCGTCATGGTTCCGGGAGGAGCAGGCGAGTTTATCGGTCCCATCGCCGTAAGTGTCATCCTGGCCGTGATCAGTTCGCTGGCTATCTCCCTCACCATTATTCCCGCCATTACCGCGCGTGTGAAGCCCGGAGAGTCCTCCGAAAGGAGAGATGCCTGGTGGCGAAACGGTATCCAAAATGAACGGGCCCGCAAGCTATATGGCCAAAGTCTTGCGTGGCTGTTCGCCAAACCGGGGCGCGGAGTGGCGCTGGCAGCGGCTCTACCCCTCGCCGGATTTCTGACCTTCAGCCAACTGGATGAACAGTTCTTCCCGCCATCTGACCGGGATCAGTTCCAGGTGCAGCTCCGGCTCCCTCAGCAAACCTCCCTCGATCGCACGCGGCAGGCCGCTAGCGAGGCTCGCGAGACAATGCTGGCGCATCCCAATGTGACAGAAGTTCACTGGTTCGCCGGCAGCAACGCACCGAAATTCTACTACAACATGTTGGGCGGCGATGATGGCTCCGCGTTTTATGCGCAGGCGCTTGTCCAGCTTCGGGGTCGGGAGAACTACTTCGAGACAATCCGCGAGATTCAAGACACCCTGGACCGCCGGTTCCCGGAAGCGCAGTTCATTGCCCGGCAGCTTGAACAAGGGCCTCCGTTCGACGCTCCCATCGAAGTGCATGTCCAAGGGCCAGATCTGGAACGGCTGCGAGAAATCGGCGACCGTCTCCGCGCGGAGCTTGCTTCCGTGCCGGAGGTGGTCCATACGCGTGCCACCCTGGCGGACGGCCGCCCCAAGCTCTGGTTGGAGACTGACGACGAGGAGGTGCGTCTGGCGGGGCTCGACAAGGTTACGATCGCAGGGCAGATGCAGGGTATGTTTGAAGGGGTCCTGGCCGGTTCCTTGATCGAGGGAACCGAGGAACTTCCGGTTCGGATTCGCGTCGCCCGGGGATCGCGCGGCAATTTCTCCACGCTCGCTTCCCTCGACGTTTTGCTCCCGACCGCCGAAGGTGCAGAACCGGAGGCCGCGCCGCTGGACAGCCTCGGCCGATTGCAGCTCGTGCCGGAGCTTTCGAACATTCCCCACCGGAACGGTCTCCGGACAAACACTGTGCAGGGTTTCCTGACGGCGGGCACCTTGCCATCGGTCGTGCTGGAGCAATTTGAGGACCGGCTCGCCGACATTACTCTTCCTCCCGGCTACGCCTGGGAACTTGGCGGCGAGGCGTCCGAACGAAACTCCGCGGTAAGCCAGTTGATGGCCTCGGTTGGGGTACTGGTACTGCTGGCGATCTCTGCTGTAGTCCTGACCTTCAATTCGTTTCGCATGGCCCTTATCATCCTGAGCGTTGGCGGGCTCGCGGTCGGTAGCGGACTCACCGTTCTCTGGCTGTTCAACTACCCATTCGGCTTCGTCGCCATCATGGGCATCATGGGACTGATCGGCATATCGATTAACGATTCAATTGTCGTTCTGGCCCAGCTACGAGAACGAAAACCGCAGTCTCCGAGGGCGGCCGGCGAGGTTGTCATTCGGTCGAGCCGCCACGTTTTCTCCACCACGCTGACAACCATCGCCGGCTTTACACCGCTGCTGCTCGGAGGTGGCGGTCTCTGGCCGCCGCTTGTGGTGGCCATCTCCGGTGGGGTCGTCGGCGGAACACTGCTCGCGCTTGTCTTTGTTCCGTCGGTTTACTTACTCGTGAGCCAGGAACAGCGGGTCCGGCGTCCGGCGCTTAGGGAGGTGGCGCCAGTGGCCGCGGCCGCCGGCCTCGTTCTACTCTTGGCCCTTGCCGCGTCCGGCGCGCAGGGGGACGGGGCGGCGGAGAGCGAGCCGGGGCGGCTAGAGTCCGGCGGACTGGCGTTGCACCAATCGGCGGGCAATGCACCGGCTACGGAGGATACCGGTGATTCGCAACGCCGCCGGCTCACTTTACGGGATGCCGTCGAATTGGCTATGAAGCTCAACCCCGGAATTCAGATTGCGAATCTCCGGGTGCTCGAATCCCAGGGTGTCTACGGGCAGGTTCGGGCCGGTTACCTCCCCCAGGTCTCGATCCAGTCCGGTATGAGTTCGCAGACGGCAAACTTGGGTTCGGCCGGACTTCAGTTCCCGGGCATTCCCCGCCGCATTGGTCCGTATGAGAGCTTCGACGCGAGACCGGTTTTCGAACAGACAATTCTCGACCTGGCCTTGGTCCGCCGGATGGAGGCTGCGCGGCACCGGATTCGTCAGGCTCAATGGGACGCGGCGTCGCTGCGTGAGGCCACCATTCTAGCTGTCGTTCAACTCTATCTTGCGACGCTCGAAGCCGACTCACGGTTCAAGGCAACCGAAGCGCGACTCGAGACTGCAAGGACGTTGCTGGAGCAGTCAAAGGACTACCTGGAAGCAGGAACGGCGAACCGGCTGGACTATTCCCGCGCCGCCGTGCAGTTCCAGCGGGAAACGGCGGCTCTGGCGGAGGCGGGACAAGCGGTCGAAAGCAATCGCTTTCTGCTCCAGCAGACGATCGGAGTGCAGGTTGACGGTGATCTGGAACTCACCGCGAGCTTTGAACTCGACCGTTACGAGTCGCCCCGCGCGGACGATGCGATTCGCCGGGC
This sequence comes from uncultured Solibacteraceae bacterium, assembly GCA_964468205.1. GTDB lineage: Bacteria > Acidobacteriota > Terriglobia > Bryobacterales > Bryobacteraceae > CAWELS01. The sequence goes on from CAYXVG010000003.1 coordinate 107,620, forward strand.
GATGGCAACGCGGCCTGAGGTAGAAGCGCTCGATGCGAAGTTCGAGGCAGCGGAGAAGGACCTGGCCGCAGTGAAATTGCAGCGGGCTCCTCGGCTTGGCTTCCGGGCCGACTATGGCATCTCCGCGGAAAGCCTTACGCGCGGTGTCTCTACCTGGTCTTATGGCGCCAGGCTGGAGATGCCTCTCATCACAGGTGGGCGCATCGGGGCGGAGGTAGCAGAGAACGCTCTCTGGCTCCGTCAGGTTGACCAGGAGCGCCAGGAACTTCGGCTGCGGATTCAATCGGAAGTACGCACGGCCCTGGTAAAACTCAATGCGGCCTGGACGTCGGCCCACGCTGCCACCAAAGCTGCCTCTGCCGCACGGGAGGCGCTGGACCTGGCGCAAGCTCGTTTCGGGGCTGGCTTGACGAACAATCTCGACGTCGTGCAGGCGCAGGAGTCTAGGGCAGAAGCCGAGAACTTCGCATTTGAAAGCCTTTTCCGCTACCATCTCGCGCGGGCGAATCTGGCCCGGGCGATGGGAGACGTGACAAGCTTTCTGTAACGGATGAGGAGCTTCGGGCGAATGGTCTTCAAGGAGGGTTGGATGCGCCTTTACGCCATTGCGATCTTGTTTTGGGGAGGAGGGGTCCTCGGGGCCGATCTGGCCGGTTCGACGCACTGGAAGGACTACCGGGGCCCGAGCCGCGCCGGAATCTACAGCGAAACGGCGATCATGACCGAGTGGCCCGCCGATGGTTTGGAACAGGTGTGGAAGGTCGACGTTGGCGTTGCCTACTCCGGAATCACAGTCGCGGCCGGCAAGGTGTTCACCATCGAGCAGCGTAAAGGCGGTGAAACGGTCGCTGCATACGACTTCGCCACCGGAAAGGAAGACTGGTCAGTAACTTGGAGCCACAAGTACAGCTCGTTTCTCGGCGGAAGGGGGCCCCGGGCCACTCCGGTTTGGGATGACGGCCGGTTATACGCCCAGGGAGCTCAGGGCTTACTGAAGTGCCTGAATGTGGAGGATGGTTCGGAGGTCTGGTCACGGGATATCGTTACTGAAGCGGGCGGGAAGCGGGCGCGATGGGGCGTATCCGTCTCGCCGCTGGTGGCGGGGAACTTGCTCGTTACTGTGCCAGGAGCGCCGGGCGGCAAGTCCGTGGCCGCTTTCGACAAGTTGACAGGCGAACCGGTCTGGAGCGTGCTCGATGGCAAGCCCGCCTACGCTTCTCCGATGATTGCCAAGCTTAACGGTGTCGAACAACTGATAGTGGTAAATGCGGATGGGGTGTTCGGGCTCACCTTGCAACAGGGGGAGGAACTCTGGCACTATCCTTGGACGACCTCCTATGACGTGAATGCGGCACAGCCGGTGATTGTGGACGAGGAGCGATTCCTTATCTCTTCAGGTTACGGAACGGGCGCCGCGTTGGTGAAATTGTCCGGGGGGCCGGGGCGATTTCAGACCGAGACTATCTGGGCAAACAAGAACCTGAAGAACAAGTTCAACACTTCCGTCTATCACGATGGTCATTTCTACGGCCTTGACGGAGGTATTCTTACGTGCGTGGAGGCGGAGACCGGGGCGCGGAAATGGAAAGGAGGACGCTACGGATTCGGCCAAGTTCTGCTCGCCGGGGATCATCTTATCATCACCGCGGAGAGCGGCGAAGCCGTCCTCGTGGAAGCTACGCCCGTGCAACACCGCGAAGTCTCCCGGTTCCAGGCCGTGAAGGGTAAGACGTGGAATACTCCAGCTCTTGCCGCCGGCCACCTGCTTGTGCGCAGCACGGAAGAGATGGCCTGCTACCGCATCGCGCCATGATGTGGCATAGCTTCCGGTTTTTGTAGTGGTGGTCACGGTCTTCTCATCCCGGCCTGTTTCAGGCGCCTGGGCTTATCCTGAGAGTTGCTTCCGTACCTGATCTCCGGTCTCTCTTTCGGCCTTGCGGCGGGTCTCTCGCCCGGCCCGCTAATGGCCCTGCTTGTCGCTCAAACTGTCCGCCACGGGCTCCGTGAGGGTCTGAAAACCGCTCTTGCGCCAATACTGACTGATGCGCCGATCGTTGCCGTAACGCTGCTGATACTGTCCGAAATCACCGAAGTCGGCGCCGTTCTCGGCGCGATTTCCCTCGCCGGAGGACTGTACGTCATCTGGCTGGGAATTGGGAGTTTCGGCACCCGGCAGGTAGACTTTCGGGAAATGGAGTCCGCTCCGCATTCGATCCGCAAAGCCATGGCGATCAACGTACTCAATCCTCACGTCTATCTCTTCTGGGCAACGGTCGGCGCGCCGACCGTGCTGCGGGCGGCTCAGGAAAATCCCGCAGCCCCTGCCGCATTCGTGACATCCTTCTATATTCTGCTTTGCGGATCGAAGATGCTGTTGGCTGTCTTGGTCAACCGGTCCCGGGCGTTGCTAGTTGGCACGGCGTATCTGCGGACGTTGCAAGCGCTTGGTGTCGTGCTGTTGATCTTCGGCGCTTGGCTGATTTGGGAGGGCTGGGGGTACCTGAGCCGCTAGACTTCAGACGGTGCTACCCAGCGCTGTAAGCCTCTTATTCCTTACGCTACACCGGTTGGTCGTACCGTGGGACGTGCTAGTTTGTGGTGTTCCATCCCCCTCTGATACGCTTCCTTCTTGGGAGGAGAACCAGCGTGAAACTCGGCATTTCCACCTGGGCCTATGCCTGGGCGATAGGCGTTCCGGGCTACGATCCGCCGGAACCGATGAATCACCTGCAGTTCATCCGCACTGCCGCCGAACTCGGCGTCCCCCTTGTCCAGATTGCCGATAATCTACCACTAGACGGGCTATCTCCTGTACAGTTAGACGCATTCGAGTCCGAGACGCGGCGCCTCGGACTTTCGGTTGAACTGGGTACGCGAGGAATCGATCACGCGCTGCTGCGTAGCTACCTTGCTCTCTGTAAACGATTTGGCTCCCCGATCCTCCGGACTATCACCGATGCCGGCGGTCAGGAACCATCGGTCGCGGAGGTTGTCGAGACGATCCGGGGCATTATTCCAGAATTCGAACGGGCCGGCGTCGTGCTCGCCATTGAGAATCATGACCGCTTCTCCTCTGCCGAATTCGAGCGGATCGTGGGGGGGGTTGAGAGCGACTCGATCGGTATCTGCCTGGACACTGTCAACTCTTTCGGCGCGCTTGAAGGCCCGGAGATCGTGGTGAAGACGCTCGGCCCTTATACTGTTAACCTGCACATAAAGGAATTCGAGGTGCGCCGGGCCGATTTCATCACGGGCTTCTTCATTACCGGCAAGCCCGCCGGCCAGGGCCGCCTCAACATTCCCTGGCTGCTTGACCAGATCTGCTCTTACGGCCGGAACCCAAACGCCATTCTCGAACAGTGGCCCTACCCGGAAGCGGAAATCGAAGACACTATCCAGAAAGAGAGTGCGTGGGCGGAGGAGAGCGTTAAATATCTCCGCTCCGTGGTCACATGATCCGGACGGAAAGGCTTTCGTGCCGGGGAAGCACTACCGCAGAAGCACCGCAACCCAACCTCCGGGGCCGGGAGCCTCGACTGCTACAGCCTGCCCCCCGGTCAAGACGCTGGGATCGCCCTTCCAGTCGCCCGTTCCAACATCCACCCAGCGCAGCCGCAAGTCGCCCGAAGCAACTCCAAGGTCGAGCGAAACCTGTCCGCCGTCAGTGAAGTAGAGCACATACTGCTCGCCAGGTGAGGCGGCAAGGTAGGCCTCGTTCTCTTCGCGGTCGCCGAGCAAGTCCATAGATGGTTCCACATCCCAGAACTTCACCAGGGACTCCACGGCGCGCGCCGACCGGATTGCCGCCTGTGACACCGGTTGCAGGCCCGTCCCGGCTCCGTCACGGTGAAAGCGAGCCGTGGCGCTACCTGCGATCAGGTGGCGCCAAAAGCGCTCGACTCCATCCTTCGGCAGGCCCGAGCCCCAGGCGGTTTCGCCATCGCCATATATCTTGACGTTGTTCAGGGGGCGTGGCTGCGCGGCCACCATCCGGTGCAACCACATTACCCGTTCCCAATGACGTTGGCCGAAATTGCGACTATTGACTTGGGAGATGTCGACGAACGGATACGTCTCCGGATCGGCCAGCGCCTGCTTGATCTTCTCGGACTCCTCGGCTTTCCAACCGTCGTCGAACATGTCCGTGGCATAGACCTTTACACCGGCATCGGCTGCCTTACCCCGGATGAACTCCATCCAGTAACGGCCCCACTCCGGAGGTGTGGAAGTCTCGTTGTTCATGCAGTAGAGCACGTGCTTCTCATCGAGGGTGTAAGAGAGCATCTTTTCGACGAACCGTTCCTGGTAATGGCGAATCCGTTTGAAACGCTCCTCATATCGATCCATACCGGGGACCGTATGGAAGAAAGGCTGATCATCGCTCGAGGGGTGGCGTTTGTACTCTTCCGCGAAGCCTGTCTCCTCGCCTGTGTAATTGATGTTGTTCGAGGGCCGGAAGGGATCGGCCTCCCAGTGTTCCCTGGCATGATCGAAGCGATCCCAGACCTCGATCTGCACCACAATACCGCGTTCGGCCGTGAATCGGATGAGGTTCTCGAAGCGCCGCCAGTACTCGTCGTTCCAGCGATCGAGGTCATATTTTCCGTTATCCAGCCGGTAAAATGCGTGTACCTCGAATCCCTTGTCGATGCGGTCGCTCATGGTATTTCGGATGTAATTGCCGCCCACACTCGCGAGCAGATCGAGGTGCTCTTCGAGGTCGGGAATCTGGAAGAGACTATCGTCCTTGGTACCGCCAAGTAGCAGCACCGGCTCGCCGTCAATCTGCCAGTACTTGGGGTTCTCGGCCCACGGTTGGATTCGGGCGGCGTTCGGATCTTCTCGAGAGCCGTCAATTGCGGGCTCTGGTGTGCAAGCCAGAGTCACAAGTCCAGCCAGAAGGAGTACGAGGCGCATAACGAAATCGAGTATATCGAATCCGCCCGTTCGGCCTGGCTTCCTCGGCATGACATCTGCATGAGCATGACGAGAGCGGCGCGTCCGCAACAACTGTTCCGTGCGACCATGATTTCAGAGACCCCATGACGAACGACCGGCAGCAATCGCTGCGCAATATCGCGATCATCGCCCACGTGGACCACGGCAAGACCACGCTCGTCGATGCCATGCTTCATCAGAGCGGCATCTTCGGCAAACACCAAAACGTGGCCGAACGCGTGATGGACTCGAACGAACTCGAGCGGGAACGCGGAATCACGATTCTTTCCAAGCTCACCGGTGTCCGTTACGGGGGTGTCAAGATCAACATCGTGGATACCCCGGGCCACGCCGACTTCGGGGGCGAGGTGGAGCGGGCGCTGAAGCTCGTCGACGGGGTCATGCTTCTGGTAGACGCGAGCGAGGGACCACTACCCCAGACGAGATATGTGCTGCAGAAGGCGTTGGAGGCTAAGTTGCCGCCGATTCTCGTAGTCAACAAGATCGACCGCGCGGACGCGCGATGCGAAGAGGTGATCAACGAGGTCTTCGACCTGTTCATCGACCTGGATGCGGCCGAGGATCAGCTCGAGTTTCCGATTCTTTACGCCAATGCCCGTGCTGGAATCGCGAAGAACCGCCTCGACGATGACTGCGCCGACCTCCGGCCGCTGTTTGAGAAGATCATCGAATACGTTCCACCGCCGTTAGGGAACCCTCAGGGAGTATTGCAACTTCAGGTTGCGAATCTCGATTACTCCGATTATCTCGGCCGAATCGCCATCGGCCGGGTCTTCTCCGGACAGATCAACCTCGGCGACCAGGTGTCGATCTGCAAGCTTGGCGGCAATATTGAAAAGACAAAGATCACGAAGCTCTACACGTTCCGCGGCCTCGACCGCGTCGAGCAAAAGCACGCCGGTCCGGGCGAGATTCTCGCCATTGCCGGGGTCGAGGGAATTACCATCGGAGAAACCATCAGCGATCCCGACACGCCGAAGCCGATGCCGCAGATCCAGATCGATCAGCCGACGATCGCGATGACCATCGGCGTGAACACGTCTCCGTTTGCGGGGCGGGAGGGAACCTACGTTACCTCACGGAACATCCGGGGGAGGCTGGACAAAGAGCTGCTTACGAATGTCGCCATCAAGGTGGAGGATACTGGCAGTGCCGACACCTTCAAGGTAATGGGCCGCGGAGAGCTGCAACTAGCCATTCTGGTGGAGATGATGAGGCGCGAGGGTTACGAGCTTACCGTCGGGAAGCCGGAGATCATCACTCGTGAGGTGGACGGAAAGATGCAGGAACCGCTGGAGCATCTCACCGTCGATTGCCCCGAGGAGTTCATCGGCGAGGTTATGGAAAAGCTCGGCATCCGCAAGGGAGCCATGACGAAAATGGTTAACCACGGCTCCGGACGGGTGCGGCTGGAGTTCGATGTGCCATCACGCGGGCTTATTGGTCTCCGCAGCGAGCTGCTTACCGACACCAAGGGCACGGCGATCATGAATTCAATCTTCAAGGGCCACGTGGATTGGCAAGGCGAGATCCCGATGCGGCCGACCGGATCGCTGGTGGCCGACCGCTCCGGGAGGTGCACCGGATATGCGATTTATAACCTGCAAGAGCGTGGCGAGATGTTTGTCCGGCCGGGCGTGGAGGTCTACGAAGGCATGATCGTTGGAGAGAACTCCCGCGACGCCGATCTTGACGTGAATATCGTCAAGGAGAAGAAGCTCACGAATATGCGCGCATCCACTGCCGACGAGGGAATCCGGCTGGTACCGCCGCGCAACCTGAACCTCGAGCAGGCCATCGAGTTCGTCCGGGAAGGTGAAGTGGTGGAAGTGACGCCCAAATCGATTAGGCTGAGAAAGAGGATACTCAAAGCGAATCAGCGATGAGCGGTGAGAAGTTTGTAGGGGTAACGTTCCGGGCGCCGGAGAAAGCGGAGCCATATTTGGCGGCATTGCGCGAACTTGGCCTCAAGTACATTGAGCTGACGCCAGAAGAGCCGAGGACCACGGAAGGGCTGGCCGGGTTGCTGGTGACCGGTGGCGGCGCCGATGTGAACCCCGCGCTCTACGGCCAACAACCGCTTCCCGAAACCGACGGGCCTCCCGATGAAGAGCGCGACATGATGGAGGTTAATCTGATCAACTCCGCTCTCGGGGAGGATTTGCCAGTCCTTTGTATTTGCCGCGGGATGCAGTTGCTCAATATCGTTCATGGCGGCGACCTCGATCAGCACATTCCGCAGTACGCACTCCATCGCGTGAAACCGCCGCCCGGCAAGCGACACGAGATCGTCCACACGATCCAGGTGGAGCCGGGCAGCCGCCTGCATTCGATTCTCGGGGTTGAAGAACATCCCGTGAACTCCCGGCATCATCAGGCCGTGGCGCGCCTCGGAAGTCATCTCGAGGTGTCCGGCCGGGCGCCGGACGGCGTAGTTGAAGCGATCGAACGCCCCGACCGCCGGTTTGCCCTCGGATGCCAGTGGCACCCGGAGGAGAGCATCTTCACGAATCCTGGGGATCGGAAGATCCTGGCGGCGTTTGCGGATGCCCTGTAAGAATGGGGCGGTTTAGCGGGCCGGGCTGCCTACTGGACGGAATCGTCATCGCTTGATGGCCGGCGGCGGTAGCCGCCTTCAGCCAGCAGTTCGTATTCGACCATTCCACTCTCCCAGACAAGCCGGACCACTTCTTCCATTCCGAAGCGCAGCGTTCCCCGGCCGGGACTGACACGGGCCATGCCAATAAAGGCGTCGGCGAGTTGCGGGCGGCTGATCGGCAAATGCACCGTCAGGATGTCCGGCTCGCGCATCTCCATGATGCCGGCCCGGAAGTCGGTGAATATCTCGATGGCGGTTTCTATGTCGCGGCTCTCACGGCCGGCGAAGTTAAGCGCCTGCATTCTAAGCGATTCCCGGAGAGCGCCGTGGTCCACCGGTTTGCCAATTTGCTCGTTTTTTGCTGCGTAGACGGCGTCGCGGGAAAGGAAGTAGGGCTTCAGGTCGATCACAGGCGTGCCGTCCATGAAGTCGAGCCGGTCGAACTCGATGCGGCCATCCGCGAGACCCCGTATCTTCGCCAGCGTCAGCCCGATCGGATTGGGGCGTACTGGGGAGCGGACGGCAAAGACTCCGTGAAGATTCTCTTCCGTGCGCTCGGTAATGCCGCGCGGGATCACCTGCAGCACATCGCGCTCCGCCTGATCCAACCATACGAACACCCACAAATGGGAGTGCTTTTCCAGCCGCAGCAGGCCTTCACGGTGCTGCGGATAGATTTCCACCGTGGCAGCTGCTCCCAACCGCGGCACCTGCTTGCGCTTATGAAAGGCGGAGCGCACAACGCCGATAGGTCTTATGATGTACTCAGTCACGTAACCTCAGTCCCGAAGGCAAAATCTTGTCTCTGGCGCGGCGCATACTGTGTTCCAGAATGGCGAGCATCTCATCATGCCTGCGCCGGGAACTCTTATCGTCGGCCAGGTTTTCCAATTCGTGAGGGTCTTGGGCCAAGTTGTACAGATGGGTGACCTGCAAATTGCGGTCTACCACCAGCTTGTCAAAGCCACGAACTACCATTCGCCATTCGCGCTCCGTACCAAGACGTCCCTGGCTGTAGACCGTCTCGGGCCGCTCACCGCCGCCTCCCGAAAGCCACTCTGACAGATCCCGTCCCTGCACCTCCATCGGAGCCCGCGCCCCTGCTAGCGCGAGAAGGGTCGGGGCGATATCGACAGTGGAAACGGGAGTTTCGATTGTGCCCCGCGCCAGGCGATTTCGGTAGCGAATCAGGAGGGGAACACGAACGGCTTCCTCATATGGCTCGCCGTCGCCCGTCAGGCCGTGCGCTCCCAGCAGTTCACCGCGGTCCGCGGTGAAAACAATCATGGATTGGCCGGTGGCGCCGGTCTCCTCCAGTGTTTCCAGAACCTGACCCAATTCCTCGTCCACCCGTTCACAGCCACTGTAGTAGCGCCGCCACGCCCGCTGCAGTTCGGCCGCCCTGGCGGCCGGCACGTTTTGGGGCATGCGGAACTCGGTTTCCCGGCGGTCCCATCCCGCCTTGGGAGTAAGCTCAAACTCGATGGTGAGGAAGAATGGCCGGTTCCAGCTTTCGTGGATGAAATCGACGGCTTCGCCGATATTCCCGGCGGGGCCCCAAAAATCGAGCGGGCCGGGTCCAACGTGCGCAGTTGTATAGCCGACGTTGGCCAGCCAGCCTGCCAGCGCGGGTTCGTCCACCGCCAGCGCATCATCATTCCCGATCACTCCGGTCATGTGGGGATAGCGGCCCGTCAGAATAGCTGCCTTGCCCGGCTCTGCCGACGGATTGGCAGAGTAGGCCCGGCGCAACCAAGTGCTGCCCGCCCGCAGGCGCAGGAGGTTCGAGGCATCGATGTAATCATCGCCGGCGAACGGCAAGGCCTGTCCACGCCACCGCCTCGCGATCAGCAGGACCACGTTCGGCGGCCGCTTCGATTGGGACCGCAGCCGGCTGTGACCAACAAGCAGGGACGGCAAGGTATGTCCCAGAAACTGGCGGCGCAGCATCCTACTTCAGCATAGCCTCCCGCTTCGCCTTGAACTCGGTTCCTTCCTTCCACTCGGGCCACGGATCGGTTTCGGCGACCACAAAGCCCATCTCGAGCATAAACTGCGCGTCGGTGACGGCTCCCGCTAGATCCCAATTCTCCCCAACCTCGTCACTTGGTTTGTGGTAGTCCTCGGCAATGAACCGCTTCCGGTTTTCCTCTCCCCAACCCTCCGGTTTGTCGACGAACTGGACTCCGGAGTGTGTGTAGAACGCTGGTACACCCTGTTTGGCGAATTCGAAGTGATCGGCGCGGTAAAAGTAGCCCTTTTCGGGCGAGGTGTCGGGTACAATCACCCGTCCGTGGGCCTTAGCCACCGCCTCGGCAACTTCGTCTAGCGTAGAGTTGCCCCATCCGACCACCTCCAGATCTTTGGTGCGCCCCCAAGGATTGAGGCCGTCCACATTTATATTGGCAACGGTTTTCGCGTGCGGGTAGAACGGGTTCTCGCCATAGAATCTTGCTCCGAGCAGTCCTTGTTCCTCGGCGGTCACTAGCATGAAGAGAATACTGCGCTTCGGCTTGGGGTCCAGCACGGTGAAGGCGCGGGCAATCTCGATCACTCCGGCGGTTCCCGAGGCATTGTCGTACGCGCCGTTGTAGATCTGGTCTCCCTCGAGACTCTCGTCTTTGCCGAGGTGATCCCAGTGAGCAGTGTAGACGACGTACTCGTCCTTATGCGCGGGATCGCTTCCTTCGAGTTTCGCGATCACGTTTTTCGATTGCACGCGGCGAATCTCGTTCTTGATTTCGAACGACGCCGCGGCTTGCAGTGCGACCGGCTCAAACTCTCTTCTCACGGCGGCCTGCTTCAACTGCTCGAAATCCTTGCCGCAGACCGCTAGCAACTCTTTCGCCTTGTCAACCGTTATCCAGCCTTCCATCGCGGCGCGGCTCATGTTGTTGCCGGGAGTCTGAAGGTCAAAGCTTTCGCCGCTCCAGCCGTTGCGGACCACATCCCAGGGATAGCCGGCGGGCTCGGTTTCGTGAACGATGACCACCGCCGCAGCGCCTTTCGCAGCGCCGATTTCGTACTTGTAGGTCCACCTTCCGTAGTAGGTCATGGCTCGACCCTTGAACATGTTGTCATCCAGCTTCGATGGGTCGTCGGGGTCCGGCACGGCCGGGTCGTTGATCAGCATCACCACCGTTTTGCCAGTTACGTCCATTCCCTTGTAGTCGTCCCATCCGAACTCGGGAGCAACAACCCCATAACCCACGAACACCAAGTCTGAATCATTCACGACAGTTTCTGGAACCAGCCGCCGGGAAACTGCGACATAGTCATCCTTCCACGACATGGGGATATTTCTGCCGGCCGCCGTTATCCGCACGTTCGGCGTGGATTTGTAGCCAGCAAGCGGGACATCCTGAATGAACGTCCCATCCGGGTTTCCCGGCTGAAGTCCGAGCGCCTCCAACTGGTTGACGAGATAGTTCACCGTCAGTTCCTCCCCCTTGCTACCCGGCAATCTGCCTTCGAACTCATCTGAGGAGAGGACTTGAATATGCTCCATCAGGCGGCCGGCGGTGATCGACTCGATGGCTGGCCGTATATTCGGCCCGGATTGCGAACAACTCAACAGGAGGCCTCCCAGCATGACGACTGCGAATGTCTTCATAACCTGAGTATCCTACTCTATGAGGCCGCGCGTCCTTGATCGGGCGCGCCCCGCGGCGAAGATCGCCATCAAGAGGAGAGACAAGATGCCCTGGGAATTCGAGGAACTGATGGAAGCGTACGGAGGTGTTGCCGAGGGGCCTGCGTGGGACGGTAGCGGGTTACTCTACACGCAGATCCACAACTGCCGCATCATGCGGTGGGATCCTGCCTCCCGCTCCTCTTCGATTTTTCGCGAAAAAACCCACTATTCCAACGGGCTGATGTTCGATCCCGAAGGTAAGCTCTATGGCTGCTGCGGCGGCGGGCGAAGCGTAGTCCGCTTCGAGCCGGACGGATCCATGACCACTCTGGCGGATAATTACGAGGGCAAGAGACTAAACCTTCCCAACGACCTCGCCATCGATCTCCTAGGGCGCATCTGGTTTAGTGATCCCTGGTACGAGGGCGCCGCGGGTGAGTGGAGCAAGACACAAGACCTGAAGGAACTCGACCATGACTCGATCTACCGGCTTGATCCGCAACCCGATGGCGGCTGGTCCATCACTCGCGTCACCTTCGACACGACCCGTCCAAACGGTCTGCTTTTTTCGCTTGACCACAGTGTTCTGTATGTCGCGCAGAGTGGCCGGCTGCCAGAGGAAAAGCGGGAGTTGCGGGCCTATCCCGTGAAGGACGACGGTTCCTTGGGCGCCCCGAAGGTCCTGCACGATTTCGGGGCGCATCGCGGAATCGACGGCATGGTGCTCGACACGGACGGATACATTGTCGCCACTGCGGGTGCGACGGCTTCCGGCCCGGGACCGATGATCTATGTTTTTTCGCCGGCGGGAGAGGTCTTGGAGCAGCATCCTGTACCCTGCACCAAACCGACCAACTGCTCGTTTGGTGACGAGGACCTGCAGACGCTCTACGTCACTTCCATCGACGGCGAGTTATTCCGCGCACGAACGAAACGCAAAGGACGACTGCTCTTTCCGTAGGCAAATACGTTCTCTCGGGGCTGCGGGCGGACATTCGCCAGGCCGTACCGCTGGCCGGTGGGTTGGCCCCGGTCCGGCTACAATGGAGAGTCCCATGATTGATCGCCTCGTGCGCCGGTGGAGCGGGGAGGACGCCGGCAGCGTTCGACAGACCCGCGTGCTGGCCGCGGTTCTTGGGGTGATCTGCTTTGCCACGCTGCTCACCGGCGTGCCTCGCCTTCGTATCTATGGCCACGACGTCTTCATGTGTCTCGACGGCGCGTGGCGGGTGCTCAACGGCCAGCGCCCGGCTGCCGACTTTCACGCGATGACCGGCCCGGCATGGTACCTCCTCCATGCCGGCGGCCTCGCTGTGGCCCGGAACGCCGCCCGGGGGCTCGGTTACGCCACGACTTTCACCGCCGTTGCGCTTTCCCTCTGGAGTTGGCTGCTTCTGCGCCGGCGCATGGAGGCGGCGCCGCTGCAACTCGCCTGTGCAACGATTGTCCTACTCGCCGTGGCGCCGTTTCCACTAGGCGAGTATCCGTGGGCAACCGGCTTCGCGATGGGCTACAACCGTTACGGTTATGCCTTAACCGCCCTGGTGCTGCTGGAGTGCTTTCTACCGCTTGAGCGCGCACCGGCCGGCCGGAGGTCATTCTTCGGAGGTTTGTCCACGGGGCTGGCGTGTTCACTGCTCCTGTTCCTGAAAGTCAGCTTCGGGCTCGTGGCGTTGACGCTGGCCTGGGTATCACTGCTTGTTCGTAGAGCCGAACAGCGCCGCGCCGCGGGACTGGCGGCCGGCTTCGTTGCGGTGCTTCTGCCAATGCTCGTCTATTTGCGTTTCGACGCCAGCTCTGTCATTCGCGAGTATTCCATGCTGGCCAAAATTCGCGCTCCAGGCGTGAGTTTTCCGGCGGTGGTGATTCGAGTTTACGAGAACGCCTGGGAAATCATGCCGGTTATTCTGCTGCTGCTTCTCGTGGCTACCCTTCCTGGACTTGGACGGCGACGCTCCTCGATCCTGGTGATTGCCGGCGCGATGGCGGCCGTCGGAGGTGTTCTTCTCGGGTTGACGAATCTGCAGTGGGGCCGGCACCCGCTCACCACCGCGGTCGCACTGCTTGCTCTGAACGAAGTGACGCGCCTAAGCAGGCGGAACCAGCTTGTTTCGCACCATGCCCTAGCGCTCATCGGGCTCGGGCTGCTGTGCGTGGGAATCCCGCTCGCAATGGATGGTGGCGGCGTCCTCCTAGCCGCCGGTGATCCCCTTATTCGCCCAAAAACCGGTTACCGTTTGAAACCGCCTCATCTCGCCGCGCTCGAGTTCTACGATCTCGACTGGGCGCCCAACGACAACGGCAGAAGCTTTGTGGAGAAAACCAGCGAGGGCTTCGAGTTGATCACCGCCAACAGCGACCCAAGCGAGACCGTACTAGGAGCCGGCTTCGTCAATCCTTTCTCCTATGGCCTGATGCGCCCACCGCCGGAGGGCGGTGCGGTTTCGATCCACGAATCGAATGTGAGCGATTCGGTGGCGCCGCCACGCGAACTGCTGATTGGGAACCCCGATGTCCTTCTGGTCCCGCGGTTTGGATCGACACAGCGGAAAGCAATGTGGATCGCGCTGCGGAGCGATCCGGATCTGCTGGACAGGGAATACCTGGAAGCGGCCGCTTCGCCGAACTGGAAGCTCTACCGTCGCAGGTGAGCTACTTCCCCAAGTGATAGTAGGCTACTTGTTCCAAGCCTGTGGCGACCGGATCACCGTCCGATAGGATGAACCAGCGCCGGGGATCATAGTTCACCAGGTGGCCGATGTAATGGCCGACCCGTGTCACCATCGGCTGCAGATGCGTCAGGGTGACATTAGTGCATTCCTCCAGCCGGATGACAGACCAACCCGGGGCCGCCATGTGCAGGCCATTATGGCCAAAGAGGCGAACTGTCTCGCTCTCGCGGAGCCACAGCATCGTGAAGTCGCCCTCGGACTTCATCGAGAAGATGTCGACGTCTCTGACGTCCCGCATCTCAACCATCGCGGTCCCGCGGCCAAACTGGACCTGCAAATGGTAGAAAATCAGCGGCTCTTGTGTGCCTTCGACGTGCAGAAAGCGGAAGTCCGGTCCCTGAGACCAACCGCCGAGGAACGTCTGTGTGTACCAGCGCCCGCCGCCGTTACCTTCGATGCGGGCCATCGGATGGTTCATCGCGGTTGCGTTCGGATGCCACAGCGTGCGGCTCGGATAGACATTCCGTATAACCGACCGCCGTCCGGCGCGCCAGCGGAAAGCGTAAACGGAAGGGTTGAGGACGTCCATGTGGATGCGGATCATCGCCATCGTAGTCTCGGCCGTGGCGTCGTCCACGGTATCAATCAGCGGAGCCGGTGCGTTCGGGTCGGAGAATCCGCCTTCCGGCCCGATATCCTCGACCGACGAAAGCAGGTTGCTGACACCGTACAGCTTCGTCCGCGCCCCAAGCCTGAGCGGCTGCGAGATTGCATAGCGTCCCTTGGGAAGGAACACCAGTTCGTTCGCGTCAATCGCTCGTTGGATCGCCTCAGTGTCATCTGCCGTCCCGTCTCCCTGGGCGCCCCAATTCGGGGCTCTCACGGAGGCGGCTAGCAGTGTCTCGACGTCCGGCATCGGCGGCAGATCGTGTCTCGCCGTTAGTGCCGCATCGGGACCGGATTCCGGATAGCGCACGTCAACGACCGGGTCTGATTGGCGTTGCCGGTCTACCCAGACCGAGTCGCGCCACTTGTTCTCGCCGGGTGGCGAAGGCAGCGTCACCTCGCTACCGGCCGCATACCGGGCCACGTGGATCCAACCGTCCGCCCGCCCTGCGACCGGTGGATAATCTGCAGCCTCAACGGCGATAGCGGCATCCTCAATCCAGACATCGGCCAACGCCACGGAGCGCGGAGTCGAGATCGCCGGCTGTCCGTCACGAACGCGGATCACGGAATCAACGATACTCAGGGCGCCATCGAAGTGCATGTTGTTCCAATGGCACCGGATGCCCGCCCCTTCAATCTCCGCGCCGGCGATGGTCAGTGGGCCGCGCGGGATGGCAAGCACCGAGGCTTCCGTCTGGCCGGTGAGCTTCAGGTCCGAAATCAGCGGCGAAGGCTGTGTCCCATCCAGGTACAGGCCGTAACGCCCGCCGCGGACCTGGATGCCGTGCATCGCGCCGCCCGAACCAGGCGCGTGACGGAACCCTGCGAACGCTCCCCCGGCGTGCACCGTGACGTCCTCTACCGTCGACCCTTCCGCGCCTCGATGGTCGATGCCAACCGCCCCGGGGTTCCCGCCGCCGAGTTCGATGTCGATGTGATGAATCTTCTGGTTGAAGCTGATGTTCGGCTGCGGCTCCGCCGGCGGCCTTAGTTCCCGTCCCGGCACTTGCATCGAACGCGCCCAGAAATAGAGAACCGGCTTTGGGTTTTCCGGATCATCGAACCCAGAGGCGTTGTCTGCCAGCACCAGCACTGACCGCGTGCCTTTAGCGGAGCCCAGCAACACACAGGGGTATTCGAAGGAAGCCTCGGCTTCCCACGGGTCGGCCCAGCCCTGATAAGGCCAATCGTCCCATTGCACGACTCCGACGACGCCTTCGATGGTGTCGGAGACAAGGTAGCGGCCGGGGGGCAGATAGGTCACCAGGCGGGCGTCGCGGGCGTCGCGGAGCGCTTGCTGGATAGCGTTGGTTGCGTCAGTCCGGCCGGTGGGATCAGCCCTATATGGCCGTTTGGTGACATCCAGGAATCCGAGCGCGGCGAGTTCCTTGTCCGCGTATAGAGCCACTGCTCGCCGGCCAGCGGCTTCGACCTCGGAGACCAGTCGTACCGGCGCTTCTTGGTGCGTTCCCTCTACGCCGCAGCCGGCGATGAGCACGGCCATGGCGGCTATTGTCGATGGCTGGATCACTTGGTGCGCTTTCCTTTATCGCACGTTATGGGCGCGATGAGATAGGGCCAGCCGCAAGGCTCACGCCGCGGCGAGGCAGCCCATACCTCCATTGCACCCGGCGGAAGGCGGCAAGTTTCCCGCGACGGCCCCGAGCAGAGAGGCCACCAGCGGTAACTGCAACCATGTGTGACCGCGCCGGGGGGCTTCGGTTGCGGTCACCGGCGAACGGCCCAACCCGGACGGCGCCGACCCGTCACAAACTTCCTGCTCATTTTCCCAACCAGTACTGTTAACAAGATGGCGCAACCTGATATACTTTCCGCTTATGAAGCGCCGCCACATCGTACTCATCTTCCTATTTCTACTGTCGATGATCACCTACATTGACCGGGTATGTATCAGCGTCGCCGGTTCGCACCTGCAGGAAGACCTCGGCATGACGCCGGAGCAGTTGGGAGATGTCCTTAGCGCGTTCGCTCTCGCCTATATGATCTTCGAGATCCCGAGCGGGGCGTGGGGCGACAAGGCCGGGCCGCGCAAGTTGTTGACCCGGATCGTGGTGTGGTGGTCTGTTTTCACCAGTCTGACGGGCGCGGCGGTGAGTTACGTGTGGCTGTTGATCGTGCGGTTCCTGTTCGGCGCCGGTGAGGCTGGGGCGTATCCTAACGCATCAGGAGCCATTTCTCGCTGGTTCCCGGCGGAAGAGCGCGGCCGCGCTCAAGGTATCGTTTGGATGGCCAGCCGCGTGGGAGGGGCGCTCACTCCGTTCCTTGTCGTCCCGATTCAGGCCAAATTCGGTTGGCGGGCCTCGTTCTATGTGTTTGGTATCCTCGGCATTATTTGGGCGGTGGCCTGGTATATCTGGTTCCGGGACCATCCAAGCGAGAAGCCGGGCGTCACGGAAGCGGAACTCGAAGAAATCGGAGCGGGCAAGGAACCGCCCAAGCATATCAGCCTTCCGTGGGCGCAGGTGTTCAAAAGCGCGAATTTCTGGACGATTCTGCTGATGTACCACTTCTACTGCTACGGTGCATTCTTTTTCTTGTCGTGGTACTTCCCTTACCTGGTAAACGGCCGGGGCTTCACGGACGATGAACTACTGCGCTACTCCTGGATGCCATTCGTCCTGGGCGCCATAGCGAATATGGCTGGCGGCTATGTGAGTGACCACCTCGTACAGAAGATCGGCTTGCGCTGGGGACGCCGGGTGGTGGCTCTGATTGGCTTGGGAGTGGCCGCCGCCTTTATCCTTGCAGTCGTTGTGACACAGGAGAAATTTCTCGTAGTCGTTTTCCTAGCGATCGGATTCGCCGGTTCGGACTTCATGCTTCCGGTCGCCTGGGCCGTTTGCCTGGATGTGGGCAGAAAATATGCGGGAACCGTTACCGGCGCGATGAACACTGCAGGTCAGTTGGGCTCATTCCTAGTGGCATTCGCTTTTGGACGAATAGTAGCCGCGACTGGTGGAAACTATGACGCCCCGCTGTATCCGATGGCAATCCTGATGGCTGTCAGCGCACTCTTGTGGCTTCGCATTGACCCGACCCGCCAATTGGTGCCGGGTGACGAACTGGATCTGGCCGCAATCAAGAAGTAGAGACTGTTTCCTCCCAGGGGATATCCCTGCTGGGATTCCGCGGCCGTTGCTCGATCCGCTAGAGGCGCGAGAGCTCACCACCGGCCGGCCGGCTCTGCGTGGAATAGCGCCTTTCACCCGAGGCTGTGCCGGTTAGCGCCATCAGCCGCAGCAATTGGTCGACGCGGAATTCCAGGTCGTCTATCTTTCGCTCTATATTCCCTACCCGCTCGGCGCCGGTTTCACCACCGCCCGGCGAGCTTTTTAATGCGCCCAGAACGGCCTCCCGGGCAAATTCGGAAATGCTGCGCGCGCCCCGCTCGTGACACGCCGCCTTCAACTCGCTCAATTCCGCTTCACTGAGCCGGAAATTGACGAGACGGTTTCTTGGATTGAGCACACTCATATTGGACCTAATGGTCCATCAAGGACCACGACATTGGTCTTATCGGCCGCCGTTTGAATTCCAACAAAGATTCGCGGCCAGCGCCTGTGGTTACTACAAAGAATGTGCCGGCGGCGCGGGCAAGCTCTCACCCCGGTTCGCTTCCCGGTTAAGCGCCATTTGACGGAACTCCGAGCCGGATTCTTCGTATACGGCTAATGAGGCGTATTCCTATGGCATCGAATGGTAGAAACGGAAAGAAGCGGCGGCGCTGGGTTTGGATCGCCGGGCTGATTGTCATCCTCGCTGGCGCGGGTGTGGCAATACAGGCATCACTCAAGCCCGACAACTCAATCGATCCCTCCCGGCTCGCCGAGGTGGAACGCGGCGATATTGCCCGCAGCGTGGTCGCCACTGGGAAGATCGAACCCCGGGCGAAGGTGGAGGTGAAATCCAAGGCGAGTGGCATCGTCAAGGAGCTTTTCGTGGATTATGGCGACCATGTCGGCCGGGGGCAGATTCTGGCCGAACTGGACAAGGAAGAATTGCAGGCGCGCGTCCGCGAGGCGAAGGCCAACCTCATGGCTGCGGAGGCCGCTGAACAGGCCGCCCTCGCCTCCTTCGAACGCAACAAAGTCGAGGCGGAAGGCCCCGATCTGCCGTTCCTGAAGTCGGCGATGGAACGGGCGCGGAAGCTTCATCAGGACGGGCTCATTGCCCAGGCCGTGCTCGAAGAGGCGGAACAGGCCTACAAGATCGCACTGAACCGGCAGATGGCCGCCCTGCGCAACGTCTCCGTGGCTCGTGCCGAGGCCGGCCGCGCCAGAGCTCAAGTCGCACAAGCTCAAGCCGCTTTGGACCGGGCCGAGGAGGACCTGCGCAACTCCACGATCAAGAGCCCGATGGAGGGTCTCGTGTTGTCCCGGGACGTCGAAATCGGTGACGCAGTCAGTTCGATCTTGGTGCTTGGATCCCAGGCCACTCTGCTAATGACGCTAGGTGAAGTGGGCGACGTCTACGTGCTCGGTAAGGTTGACGAAGCCGACATCGGCAAGGTCTATATCGGCCAACCCGCCCGCATTGTTGTCGAAAGCTTCAAGGACAAGCAGTTCGACGGCAAGGTCACAAAGATCTCCCCACTCGGCGTCGAGAAAGACAACGTAACTACGTTCGAAGTGCGCGTCTCCATCGCCAACCCCACCGGCGAGCTCAAAGCCAACATGACTGCTAATGCCGAGATCATCCTCGAGGAACGCAAGGGTGTACTGCTGGTGCGCGAAGCGGCCATCATCTATGACAAGGAGCGGAACGCTGCCCTCGAAGTGCCGGATCCGACTGTGGAGAGCGGGAAACGGAAGGTTGCCGTGGCACTCGGTATCTCGAACGGAATCCGGACCGAAGTTCTGAATGGTGTGGACGAAGGCGACCGAGTCATCCTCCAGTAGTGAACCTGACCACGGGCGAAGGGGAATGAGCTTTCGGGATCTGCTAATTGACACGGTTCGGACGCTTTGGGCCCACAAGGTCCGCACCGGATTGACGATGTTCGGAATCACCTGGGGGATCATCTCTATCACCCTGATGGTGGGCTCGGGCGAGGGCTTCCGCGTGGGCCAACTCAAGGTGGCCGAGCAGTTCGGCCGGAACATAATGATTATCAATGCTGGCCGGACCAGTTTGCAGGCCGGTGGCATGCGCTCGGGGCGGCTGATTCGCTTCGACGCCGACGATTACAAGATCGTGGGGGCCGAGGCCACAGCCTGCGCGCACGTACTCCCGGAGTTAGGCAACAACCACATGGTGAAGAGCCGCTACAACAGCGCCACGCGGCTCGTAGTGGGTTCTCTACCGCCATTCGCCTATATCCGCACAATCGACATCGCCCATGGGCGTTTCTATAACGACGCGGACGTGGAGCGGGCAGATCGGGTAGCCGTTGTTGGGAGCGACGTTTACAAGCAACTTTTTGCCGGCCGTGCCGCCGTGGGCGAAACGATTCAAATCCGCGGCGTCCCCTACACGGTCATCGGTGTGATGCAGGAGAAAGACCAGGACTCGAACTACGACGGCCAAGACGTGAGCAAAGTCTTTATCCCATTTACGGCCATTATGCGGGACTTCCCGAACAACTACGGTCCGGCCGACGCGGTCGACCGGCTCATCGCTACGCCGAAGGACCTCTCGCAACACGAGGAATGCAAGTGGCAGGTGCGCCGGTCACTCGGCCGCCTGCACGGCTTCGATCCTGCCGACACAGAGGCTGCTGGGATCTGGGACACCGTCGAAAACGCCAAGCAGTTTCAAATCATGACGGACGGAATCAGCTACTTCCTCGGCGCGGTCGGCATTGTCACTTTATTCCTTGGCGGCATTGGCGTTATGAACGTGATGCTGGTGGCCGTTCGGGAGCGCACCCGGGAGATCGGGGTTCGAAAGGCAGTCGGCGCCACCCGCGGCAGCATCGTCCGCCAGTTCTTCGTCGAAACCTCAATTGTCGTCCTGCTTAGCGGCGGCATCGGGATGGCGGTGGCCCACGGACTCTGCGCTGCCGTCAATTCGTTTCCCATGCCCGCCTACTTCGCCGGCCTCATCCCGACCTGGGAGAGCACAGCAGTTTCGTTCGCCCTACTCGGACTTGTGGCCGTCTGCAGCGCAATTTACCCGGCCAGCCGCGCCGCATCGGTGGACCCGATTGAAGCGCTACGCTTCGAGGCGGGAGGATAGAAGTCCCATGCTAGGGGAGATCTTCAAGCAGTCCGTGCAAGCTTTGTTGCGTAGCCCGGCGCGCAGTTTCCTGACGATGCTGGGTATTGTATGGGGCATCGTGACCGTGGCGCTGCTGGTAGCCTACGGGTCGAGCTTTCGTGGCGTAATGATGAACGCCTTCGACGCTTTCGGCAAAAGCGTCATCATCGCCTGGCCGGGGCAAACCAGCGAACAGGCTGGCGGCGAACGGGCCGGCCGCCGGATCCGGCTGGCCCAAGAGGACGTGGATGCGGTTCTGGCCGACGTCACGGAACTCCGCAGCGCTTGTCTCGAGTCCACCCAGTGGCGCTCCATCACCTACATGGAGCGCTTGACCAACAGCGCTGTCCGTGGTGTCTGCCCGGAATACGGCCGGATGCGGAACGAGGCCCCCGGCGAGGGACGCTTCATCACGCCGGAAGACCTCATGGAAAGGCGCCGCGTGGCGTTCATCGGCCACGAGGTTCGCAAGAAGCTTTTCGCTGGGCGTCCCTGCCTCGGCGAGACGATTCGCATCGCCGGCATGCGCTTTACAGTCATCGGCGCGATGGACAAAAAAGTACAGTTCAGTAACTATTTCTCGAGCGACGACGCGAGTGTGTTCATTCCCTACACCGCGGCCGGAGACTTGTGGGATAACCGCTACGGCTCGGTGATGGTGATGGAGACCCGCGACCCCTCCCGAGAAGAAGAAACGATCCGCCAAATTCGCTCTTCCATCGCCAAACGGCAGAGGTTCTCGCCGACCGACGAGCGCGCCGTCCCGATGTTTGGACGGCAGCAGTTTCGTCCGGTCATCGAAGGGATTGCCGTTGGGATGCAAGGGCTCTTGCTTTTCATCGGCATGCTGACCTTGGGAATCGGCGGTGTTGGAGTGATGAATATCATGCTGGTGTCCGTTGACGAACGCGTGCGTGAAATCGGCCTCCGCCGCGCCCTCGGAGCGAAGCGCTGGCACATTCGCGCTCAGTTCCTGTGCGAGGCGCTGGTGATGACCATCATTGGAGGCGCCATCGGAATGGTCATCGCCTACGCGCTCTCGTCCATTATTGGCCCGCTCCCGCTTCTGGGCCCGCTCTTCAACGACGAGAGCGGCAACTCTGACATCCACTTGGTGATTGCGCCCGTGACCGTCGCAATCTCGGCCGGAGTCCTCATGCTCGTCGGTGTCGCCAGCGGCCTCATCCCGGCCTCCCGCGCGGCGTCGCTGGATCCGTCGGAAGCTTTGCGATACGAGTGAAACTTCAGAATTCCACCGTTCTTGCTGCTTGACAGACGCCTCGTTTCGTACCAATGTATGAAAGGAACAGTGAGAGAACTTAAAGGCTCTACCAGTCTTGTCCGGTCGCTATCCTGGCTGCTCCTTTCCGGAAGCATTCAGTTTGGCCCTCTCGCAATGGCGGAAACGCCCCGCACCGTTTTTTCCACCTATCTTGGGACCCGTGCGGATGACCGCGGCAAGGCTGTTGCCTATGATGTGGACGGCAATTTGGTTATCGCCGCCGGCGCCCAGGTGGTGAAAATCAGTCCGGACGGTTCTGAGCGTCTTGCCACCATACCTGTAAACGACGGTGCGGAGGCCATGGCGACAGACGGGAGCGGGAGTACGCTTGTCGCCAGCCGCGGCATTCTCACCCGGTACGGCCCGGACGGCATCCCTTCCTACCACGTTAGTCTTGGCGAGACCATTGGCAGAATGGCGGTCGCGGCCGATCCGCAAGGCAATGCCTACTTTGCCGGCTCCACGGAATCCTCCAACCAGGAGACGCGAAACGCCCACCAACCGGCGAACGCCGGTTTGCGAGACTTCTACGTGCTGAAAGTCTCACCATCGGGCGCTCTGATCTATGCTACGTACCTCGGCGGGACACAACAAGATACCGCCGCTGCAATTGCGGCCGACGCCGAAGGCAACGCTTACGTGACGGGCAGGACTCTCTCCAGCAACTTCCCAACGGCAAACCCTCTACGGGACCGTCCGTTCGACAGCGGATTCGGTGATGCGGTTGTCGTCAAGCTCGGCCCTTCGGGAGAACTGCTCTACTCGACCTACTGGGGCGGAAACGGCAATGACAGTCCCCAGGGAATTACCGTTGGTCCGGATGGTTCGTTTGTGATCTGTGGGGGCACGGAGGCCTTCGATTTTCCGCAGGTGAAGTCGCTCCAGCGCAATCTGGCGGGCAGTTGGGATGCGTTTGTGACACGATTTCATCCATCCGGCCGTCCGGTCGAATTTTCCACCTTCTACGGAGGCTCCGGAGTCGATGTCGCGGAGGCGATCGCCATCGGAGCGGACGGCAGCCTAATGATCACCGGTGAAACGCAGTCTCCCGAGTTCCCCCTGAAGGATCCCATCCAGGAAGTTTACGGCGGGAAGGGTGGCTTGGCCGGAGACGCATTTTTGCTGCGGCTGTTTCCCCGGGGAACCGGAATCAACTACGCCAGCTACTTTGGCGGCGCCTCCGGCGATTTGGGCCTCGCGGTGGCTTTCGGACCGGACGATCAGGTCGCCGTGGCCGGCTACACTCGGAGCACTGACCTGAATCTGGTCAAGCCGATACAGCCGGCGCTTTCAGGAGGAGATGACGCGTTCCTTCTGGTGCTGGAGCCCGGCGGGCCGCGAATCTCGGCCGCGGGAGTGGTCAATGCCGCCAGCAACCTCGGCGGCGCTGTAGCGCCCGGAGAAATCGTTGTCATTTGGGGCGGTGAGATTGGACCGGCAGAGCTCACCACGCTGCAGTTGGATGATGAGGGCCGGGTCGCCGCTCAACTCGGCGGCGTCCGGGCGCTGTTTGACGGCGTGGCCGCGCCGCTGGTCTATGTTTCGGCCAACCAGGTGAGCGGTATTGTGCCGTACTCGGTTGCTGGCCGCGTCGAGACGACGCTGCAAATCGAGTACGCCGGAAAGCTGTCCAACCCGGTTACGCTTCCCGTCGTTGCGGCCGCTCCCGCCGTGTTCTCGACGAACTTCTCGGGAACCGGCCAAGGCGCCATCCTCAATCAGGACGGCATTACACCCAACTCCCAGGCTAAGCCGGCCGAACCGGGCTCGATTGTCGCCGCCTATTGCACCGGCGAGGGCCAGACTGTGCCGGCGGGTGTCGACGGGATGCTTGCGGAGGGACCCGTGTACCCCAAACCCGGGCTTCCCGTGACCGCGGAAGTCGGAGGACTGCCCGCCGTGGTGCACTACTATGGGGCCGCTCCTCTCATGGTGGCCGGCGTGTTGCAGGTCAACGTGGAGATTCCTGCCAGTCTAGCCTCCGGGAATCATTCGCTGAAGCTGCGCGTCGGTGCGTACGAATCTCCCGGCGGGATCACTGTGGCTGTCAAGTAGCCGGGGTTTCAGAACTCTTGGGGAGGGATCACAACCAGAACCTCGATCCGCACGGGCACTCCATCGCGGGTCGCCGGCCTGAACTTCCACTCAGCGAAGGTTTCGAGCAATAATTCCCGGATTTCCGGGTCGCGCTCACTCAGAATTCTCATTTCCCGTAGGCGCCCGCCCGCGTCAAGCACACCATGCGCGGGCACGCTGTGCGCGCTGGGTAACTTCCCAGGTGGGGGAACCACGGTAATCTGAGGGTACGGCGCGACCAGAGGCGCGGGACTCGAGAGCGTAACCACCCGGGTACCGGCTTCGCCTGCTTCCTCGGCCTCCGCCGGAAGGCAATACTGCATCACCCATTCGATGCCATCCGCCACCGGCAGATAGACAGTAAAGACCGGGGTGCCTGACAGAACTCCAGATTTGAGCAGAAAAGTATCATCAGTCGAAGCCTGCATCACAACGAAGTCGAAAACCCCATCACTCGCATGGACTGTGCGCAGGCCTGGCGCGTGGGAGGTATCAGCACCGGTCAAGAGTTGACCACCTGTTGCCGCCGCACCCGCGGCGACCAATTCTTCTCCGTTCGCGGATTCCAGGGCCGCTGCTTCTCCGCCGGATGACGAGGCTCCGGAAGCATCGGCTACCGCCTCATTCCCCTGGCCGCCAAGCGATCCACTGCCCGGCGCGGCCTCCACTCCAGCATTCGATTCCCCTGCGCCAGGGGCCGCGCCGCTGGTATCCGTTGAACCGGATGCCGATCCAGCTACGCCACTCTCAGCGGCTGTATCGCCAACCGTTCCCTTTCCGGCATCCTCAATCAGCTCCGAACTGCCGCCCCCTCCTTCGTCGCTTGCTCCATCCTGGGCATCAAGCCACGCCGAGAGCACCAGCTTCGGCACAAGGTTGCCGGCCGGAATGCTGATCTCGTCGGACCAGCGCCCTGGATGCGGCGAGAGGGATGCGATAGTGAGCCCGCTATCGCCTTCCTTGGCGAGAGCCGCCTGGACGTCCGTCGGTTCCTGGCCTAGGGCCGCAATATCCTGAATCGGTGCGATGTTAGAAAGGGGAACCGGCAATTCGGGTCCGTCAGGTTCCGGTGCAAAGTCCATTCGTAGGTCCAACAGTGGCAATTCCTCGTTCGGCAGATCCAGACGTGGTGGGCTGGAAAGGATCGGGGTCGGCGAAGCGGGGCGCGCGGGGGCGGGAGCTACGAACTTCCGCAGTGGCGGCGGGGGCGCTGCCAGGGAAGACCAGAGCAAGAACTCCGGCAGCTTGGGCGGGTTGACTGGTTTCAGATCTGGCGGGCTGAGCGGCTGAAGCAGCGTTTGTTCAATGTCTTCGCTCCTTGGGATCTCCGGGACACGAAACCGCTGCCGGCGGGGAAGACCGGACGCCGCCTCTGAGATGCCGCTCTTGTTCTGGTTCTGCCCGGCCGCCGGGGCGGCCGGGGCGGGTTGCGGATCCGGCTGGGTGTAATACAGCCGATCCGGCACCCGCAGAGTAAGTGTCTCGACGTCCAGTTCGACTGCATGCACGTCACGCGACGACAAGAACCCCGCGGCGATGAAGGGTGGCAGGAAGAGGATCCCCGCGATGTGCAGGAAGATCGAAGCCAGCAAACCGCTGCCCGCAACGTGCTGGGGCAGCAAGGCTGACGAAAGTATGTCCGTGCCGTCCCGGGGAGCGGCCCCCTGGGGACGAGAAAGTCTCACCTTGACAGATAGCTTGATCACGGCTCAGAATGCCAGTCTCAGAATCTCCGACGCCACGCGGAGGAAAGCTTCGGTAAGTTGTTCCGGCCCAGGAGCGAAAATATAGAGGCCGGTTTGCTTGGTGCGGTCGTAGATCGCGCTTTCCGGTGTATTTGCCATGCGGTTCATGAGTTCCGCGTCTGGTGTCTCGGCCAGGGTACCGGTCGGATCGCCAAGTCCGATGACGTAGATGACCGGCTTCAGAGCCTCGTCCTGGCGAACTCGCAACGCCGCGTTGTCCGTGGCGTTGTACGCGGCGTTACGAAGCCCGCCCGGCGAGTCCACCCGGATCATGCCGGCATACGGGTGACCGCCGGGAAATCGAGGGACTGTCTTGTAGCTGTCGTTCGCCGTAATATTCCCAAAAAGATCGGTCTCTGGAATGTGTGAAATATCAAGCCGGACGTACCTTTCCGAAGAGTTGAAATTACATCCAAGCCGGTCGATTTGATTGATGAAAACCGGACCTGTCGCATCGGCCAGATGATTATAGAGGCCGACAGTCGGGCCGGCGAAACCTAACGCATTGGCCGCGATGAAACCGATTTTAGGTTGGGGCCACCACCCGGGGTCGCGGAAATCGTTACCTGCCGCATCCTGGCATGCGCTGGGGTCGAACCAGCGGTTCTGGTAAGGGCTCCACGGCTCCATACGAGTATCGTAGGCCTGTTTCACGTCCCACAATGCGGTCAACGCGGTTGGGCGCCCGTCGGTGAAGAAAAGGATGACGTTGAGGGCGCCTTGATCGTCGATCGACACCAACTCCTGATAGCCGTTCCAAAGGGCCTGGGACATGTTGGTCCAGCCCCCGCAGCGGATGCTGTCGACCTCGTCAATCAGGTCCGGCTTGAAGGTCATGGAGGGAGCCGTGTCCAAGGTTGTTGCCCCGTTGAAGGTCAGCAGACCCAGGCGGTCACGCCCCACCGAGAATTTGTTCGCGAAGCTTCGCGCCGCGTCGCGCAGATCATCGCACGCTCCGGCCTGGTTGAGCGAGCCCGAGCGGTCCAGCACCATCATGATGTTGACGTCCCGGCGGTGCGCCTCGCCGCTCACGCCGATCTCCGCGCTGTCATGCCCCAACACCCGCATGAAATAGAGCGGGGCGTCAGCGCTGGCGGTCATGTTCACGCGGCGCAGGCGGCTTGTTTCCTCGAAGATTTGAGCGTCGCGCTGAACGTTAAAGGTCCCCCAGAATCCCGTACTGGGAAAGTTTGCGTCGAAGAAGCGTTCGGCGATTGCTTTGGCATTCGCCGCTTGCGCCTCAATGCTCTCGCCGCGGCTCAATGAGCGCGCGCCGGCCAGCACCCCCGCGTCGACGGCCTGCGACATCCGCAGCTTCAAGTAATACATGATCGCCCCGTCGATTGCGAGGCCGACCATCGGTATGAATACCAGCAGCGTGAGCGTCGTCAGAATGATGGCCACCCCGCTGCGCTGCCGGTATTTTCTGAATGGCCGCATACCTAATTCCTCCTCCCGCTAGAAGACCGCATGTGCGGTTACGCCGGTCCCTTCCCAGACTCCGGGAATGTCGAAATCCGGCGAGTTGAAATACGCCTCCGCGACGTAAGCGGTGTCTCCGCCCTCGAGCGCAAGGACCGCACCGAACCCGCTGGCCCTCGCGCTCGGGTCCGTCAAGTAATCCGGAACCACTCCCTGGGAGCCGACTGCAGGCGTCCCGTACCGGCTGGTGTGGATACCTGCGTTGCCGATGATCAGCCGCCTGGTGAAGACGTCGTGTCCGAGGTTCGCGCACCCGCTGGGACACTCATCCTCTCCCACGTGCAAAATGGTCGACAGGATAATGACTCCCTCGCCGCCGTCGGACGTGATGTCCAATCCCTGGGCCAGGTGCAGCAACATCGCCCGGTTCCCCGCCGCCGAGAAGTCGATGCCACGGGCGTGCATGTGCCCGGCGTCGCGATTCACCTGCGCCACCTGGATGGCCCGGATCAAGTTCAGGCCAATCGCGGCGGTGCCCAGCAGAAGCGGGACGAAGATGAGCGACGTCGTCAAGACAAACTCGACAATAGTGCTTCCACGTCTGCGCATTTTTCCTCCTACATAGGCGGTGGGATCCCGGATGGAGACGCCTCCATCCGGTCTCCCGCCCGGACACTCAACAAGATGGGATCTCCGCTCTTCAAAACGGCCACCATTGGGTTGATGGCGAATTCTTCCACCGAGACCACCACCAGAAGCCCGCCCATATTGCTCTGCACCTGTTCGAGGCTGTCGGCCTGAAAGAAGCGGACGTGGATTTTCTCCTGCTGTCCGGCGAGAAGATTCAGAGAGTGGTCCAGGACGACAGATTTGATCGAATCCACGTGCCCAAGACCCTGCGCGACGTCGGTTTGGCTCGTGATCGCATAGCGGCAGCCTTCGCGCACGGCATGCTGCAGCGTCGCCTTCACGAAGACCGCCCATGCCGTGTCAAAGAGCAGCCAGAAAATGCCGAGAAACAACAGAAAAATGAACGAAGCTTCGACAATTTGCGAGCCCCGCCGCCCGTCACCCGCCCGCCATCGCTGCAATCCTTGAGTCATCGCGAATTAGATGGCCTTCCTCCACCGCAGAGCTTCCCCATCCTCCGCCTCCCGCGCTGGAATTCGCGGTAGTACCAAGCTCCGCATCGGGCATACCGTCCCGCCCGCGGAACTCGAGCGGAGAGCCTCACGATCATGTTCCGCATGCGACGATTTCTCGTTGCGCAGCCCGAAGAGCGCCAACTCGAGGCGGTCCTTCGCCCCCACCTTCTGGTAGAGCTTGGAGAGGTAGACTTTGACCGTCCCCTCGGCGATGCCCAGACATTCGGCGATTTCCTTGTTCTTCAATCCCTGCGCCAGCAGTGTGACGAGTTGACCCTCCCGATTGCTCAGCGAGATTCTCATGGTCCGGTCCGAGACATGCCGCAGCGCTTCGTTTGGCGGCGACTTACCCTCGGCAACCATCTCCAATGAAAGTAGGAGTTCCTCGGGATCAACCGTGGTGGCGACAAATGCGGCGACCCGGATCTCCTGCGCGTAGTAAGCGAGCTCCGGTGACAGGCTCCGGCCCATCAAAACGATTCTTGCCTCGCCGCAGGTCTCACGGAGATCGGACAGGCGCTCGGCGGATACATCTTCGGACATGTCGATGAGAACGATATCCGCCGGGCGAAAGTGAAGCAACGCCGCGAGTTGGTCAATGCGGCGCACAATGCCGATCAATTGCCAATCGCTACCTTTTTCCAGAATTTTGCGGAGCCCAACAGCCAAAACCGGCTGATCCGAGCACAACAACAACCTTTTCATCTCTCCTCCGTAACCCGGCCCTAACGCTTCGGTCCGCGTTGTTCTCCTCGGCCGGCCGGCATAACCCGCGCTATTGCAACAGATATGCCGGTATCTGAAGAACAAAACTAACATCCGGCGGCAGATATGTCAATACAATTTCTAGGGGATTGGACCTATGTTTCCTTGCCTAAACGGACTAGTACTAATAGTCCCCAAGATGCTTACGTAGTTCTTACGGCGATATTACCGGTCCAGGTGATTATCCAGATATCCATATCGGAAATCAAAGCTAACCCTTTGTAGAAAGAGGTTTTGACTCAAGTTTCACCCACCGGGTTCCGGCGCCGATCCAACCGCCCGAAACGAGACTAACCAAAGTTGTATCAACCAAAAGCAGTATTGAGTGTTTAAGTGAATCCCCCTATACTCGCCTCTGTCACGACTGAGATCACGAGAACGCTGATGATTGCCCCGGTTAGCCTTCGTTGTTACATAACACTGCCCCTTGTGGGCGGGAAGCTGCTGACCGGGCTCACCTCCCTGATCGGGAGACAGAAGGTGGAGTTCCTATTGGAAAGCGGGCCGGAAGTGAACGGATCGATCCACGCCGGCGACCCTCTCTACGTCGATGTAGACCTCCCGAACACCCATCAGTTCGCACCGCGCTGTATTCATTGCCGCGGCCACGTGATCAGGATTGCGCCGGTCAACGAAACCTCGACGAAGGTTACGTTGCGCGCTGAGTCGATCGGATTTCAGGAACAGAGCCCCGCCGTGCGGCGGGCGAAGCGCTCCAGCGGCTTGCCGGAGCGGGGAGGACTGGAGGCATGAGGAGCGCCGCCGTCCATCAGGGTTCCGTTAAGTTCTGCCGGGGGCACGGCCAAGTAGGCCGCCGGCGCACGAGTTTCCCCGAAAACTCTCTGCAACTCGGGGGAAGCGGCGGCTTGGGCATGGCGTACGCCATGGCCCCAGGTCGCCATCATTTTCGAAAGGAGTAAGAAACATGACGTTCATTAAGAACTTTCTCAAGGACGAGCAAGGCCAGGACATGGTGGAGTACGCTCTGCTGCTCGGCTTCGTCGCTCTGGCCAGCGCGGCGATCCTTCCCCAAGTTGCCACTGCGATTGGGGCGATCTGGGAGCAGACCGAGACCGACCTCGGAGACGCACTGCCTTAACGTTAATCCGGCCAAGTGTGCGGACCGGGAGGCACGATGCTGACTAGTTTCGGCAGCGTGCTTCCCGGAGGCCGACAGGGATAGATGAGACGAGACGCGAGATGACACTTCCGAAACTGACCACTCGGCAAGCAGCAGACACGGAGGGCCAGGACATCGTGGAATATGCTCTGTTGTTGGGTTTTCTCGTGCTCACCAGTGCAGCCCTCTACATCGAAACGAGTAACGTCATCGACCAGATCTGGCAAACGATAGCCACGAGGCTGGCCGACGGCGCATAGGAGGACGGAGATGAACAAACGGTTTCTGGCAGTGGTTGCGTTTGCTTTCGTCGTCGCATTTGCCGCGAGCTATCTGGTTTACCAACTGATCGTCGGCCGGATGACTTCGCTCGCGAGCACGAAGACGAATACGATTTTGGTCGCTTCCCGGGACCTTCCGCTCGGAACGTTGATCAAGGAAGA
The DNA here is from genome assembly GCA_964468205.1 of uncultured Solibacteraceae bacterium. GTDB lineage: Bacteria > Acidobacteriota > Terriglobia > Bryobacterales > Bryobacteraceae > CAWELS01. The sequence continues at coordinate 138,370 of CAYXVG010000003.1, forward strand.
TGACATCAAAGAGGCCGCGTGGTCCGGCGAGATTTCCGAGAAGTGGATTGCCGAGCGGAGTGAACTCGTCGGCCGGGGAGTGCTCGCCGATATCATGCAAGGGGAGCCGATATTCGAATCCCGGCTGGCGCCGCGAGGAGCGGGAGCCGGGCTTGCAGCCACCATTCCCAAGGGCAAGCGGGCCGTTGCCGTCCGCGTGAACGATGTTGTGGGCGTCGGCGGCTTCGCCGTGCCGGGAATGCGCGTCGATGTCCTGGCATCCGGCAAGTCGCCCAATCCAAGGGTTAAACAGGAAGGCACGCAGACCCGGACGATCCTCCAGAACATCGAGGTCCTTTCCGCCGGGCACAACATCGAGAAAGATCCAGAGGGCAACCCGGTAACGGTGCCAGTGGTGAATCTCCTGGTTGACCCGAAGGAGGCTGAAGTGCTCAGCCTGGCCGGAACCGAAACCAAGATCCAACTGGTTCTGCGGAATCCCCTGGACACTGACAAGGAAGAGCCGCCGGGAACGGCCGTGGCCTACCTGTTCACCGAGAAGCCCAAGCCGAAGAACACCACCTATTCACGGCCGATTCGAAGGGATCCGCCGAAACCGGTGATGGAAGAGGTGAGCATCCCGATTCAAATGCAGGTAATCCACGGCGCGAAGAAAGAGGATGTGACGGTGGGAGAGAAGAAAGAATTGCGGCCCAAGGAGACCAAGAAATGAAGCGACAATGGATCGTCCCGGCCTGCGTGTGCCTGCTGGCGGCCCAGGCTGTCCATCTCACCGGCCAGTCTGGCGCCAATCCGCGGGAACTCGCCCTCACCAAGAGCAAGTCGATCGTGATCGACAGCCCGGTGGCGATCAATCGCGTGTCGGTCGCCGATCCCGAGATTGTCGAGGCGGTTGGAGTGACGCCGACAGAGGTAGTGCTCAACGGCCGCCTGCCCGGCGAGACCAGCGTGATCCTCTGGCAAGAGGGAGGAGGCCGGCTGCTTTTCGATGTCACCGTGAAGGAGCCGCCTCATCTCCTCGAGGCGATTCGAGAGGAGCTCAAGGAGGAGATGGCCGGTCAGGACGTGCAGTTACGAGTGAAAGACGGCCGGGTATTTCTGCAGGGAACCGTGGACGACCTTGGCGCCTCGAACCGGGCCGAGGCGATAGCCGCAACTCTGGGCGAACCGGTCAACCTGCTGCAGGTGAGGGTGCCGGGGCAGGAGCAGCAAATCCTGCTCAAGGTGAAATTCGCAAGCGTCGAGCGAAACGCGGGGCGCGAACTCGGAGCGAACTTCTTCTCGACCGGTGCGGGACGGACAATTGGACGAACGACCACCGGACAGTTCTCTCCCCCAAACCTTGATAGTCTGGATAACACTGGCACTCAGGAGTGGACTCTCTCAGATGCACTGAACATTTTCCTTTTCCGTCCGGATTGGGACTTCGGAATGACGCTCAAGCTCCTCCAGGAGAAAGGTCTACTCGAGGTGCTCGCCGAGCCGAACGTGCTGGCGATCAATGGCAAGAAAGCCAGCTTCCTGGCTGGCGGGGAGTTCCCGTTCCCGGTGGTGCAAGGTTCGGCGTTTGGCGGCGTTGGAGCGGTGACCATCCAATGGCGCGAGTTCGGCATCCGGCTCGATTTTCGGCCGCGGATTACACCCCAGGGCACTATCCGGCTGATGGTGGCGCCCGAGGTGAGCGCGCTCGACTTCGCCAACGGGCTCCAGGTGCAGGGCTTTATTATACCGAGCCTCGACAGCCGCAAGATTTCCACCGAGATCGAGCTGGAGGACGGCCAGAGTTTCGCCATCGCCGGGCTCATGGATAACCGCATGCGGAACAACCTGAAAAAGATCCCCGGGCTCGGCGACATCCCTTACATCGGCAAGATTTTCCAGTCTCAGGAATTACAAAAGGAAAAGGCCGAACTCCTGGTGCTGGTAACGCCAGAAGTCGTATATCCCATTCCAGCGGGTCATCCACATCCCGAGCTCGAGTTTCCGCAGCCCTTCATTGAGGAAGGCGGACAAACGATGCCGCGAACTCCAGGGATTGAGTCGACGGGCCGGGTGGTGGCTACTCCCGTGCGGGAGACGATGCCCGTGGACGCTCTTCGTCAGGCGCAGGAGACGCTGGCCGTGGAAGAGGCCCCGACCTTCTCGGGTTATTCGCCGAACCTGCAGGTCCAGCCGGGACAGGCGCCGGCGATGGGCCCCGCGCCGGTACCGGTTCAGCCCTAGCGAAAGGAGATTGCATTGTATCCACTCACCGCGGCGGTGATCATCTCAAACAGCGACACCTGGGACGAGGTGCAGGAGTTGCTGCGCCAGAGCACGATTCGCGTCGTGCTCGAGCTACCCGGCGTCGCGGCCGTCCAGGATCTTCGTGAACGCCTGGTCAACGCCCGTCCGGATGTTGTCCTGCTCGATATTCAAGACCTGAGCCGCACCGAGGTCTCGGAGTTCATCTGGCAGATCCGCAAGGTGCCGGGCGAACCGGAGGTGATTGCGGTCCACCGCGAAGCGGACGCCGAATTGATTCTTTCCGCGGTTCGTGCCGGCGCGGCGGAGTATCTGCACCCCCCGTTCGCCGAGCCGCTGAAGGCCGCGCTCGAGAGAATTGCCGGCGCGAAGGAGAAAAGCGAACAGTCGGCCGGGAAGGATACACCCGGCGGCAAAGCGGTCGCCGTCCTCTCGGCCAAGGGTGGCTGCGGCGCAACCACGATTTCCTGCCACCTCGCTGTCAACCTCCACCAGATCAACAAACAGCACGTCTTGCTTGCGGATCTTGACCTCACCGCGGGAATTATTCGCAAGCTTCTGCAACCCGGCTCCCGGTACTCGATCGTGGACGCGACCAGTAATGTCCAGCGGCTGGACGCCACCTACTGGCGCGCCCTCGTTTCGAATGGTTCGCACGGAGTCGAGGTGTTGGCCGGTCCGGTGGAGCCGCTCGTCCTTGCCCGTCCGAGCGCCCAATCGCTTCGCCAGGTTTTGCGCTTCGTGCGCTCGCAATACGATTGGAGCGTCATAGACATCGGCCGGGGACTGGCTTCCGAAACCGTGGCGGTGATCGAGGAGGTGGACGAAACGCTGCTCGTTACGACGATGGACGTTCCTTCTCTCCACCAAGCCAAGCGAATTATCAAGTGCCTTTCGGGGTCGTTCCACGCCAAGAAGAGCTTGCGCCTGGTGGTCAACCGTGTGACCAAGACCCCGGAGATTTCCATGGAGGAGTTACAAAACATCCTTGGAATGAGCGTCTACGCCACGATCCCCAACGACTACCGCTCCTTGAGCGAGGCGTATTCGGAGGGGCGGCTGCTCACCGGGAACAGTCCGTTGTGCCGGCGTCTGGCCGGCTTGGCGGAAAAGGTCGCTGGAGTCCCGGCCAAACCCAAGAAGGCGTGGCTCTCGTTGTTCGGATCGTGAAAGAAAGGTGAACCGCAATGGCTAGCGCACCAGAACCGTCAAGATCGCCGGTTAGAATGGATCCCGGCTGGGTAAGCCGGCTGTTCGAGGATCAGCCGATTTCGAGCGAGTATCAGGAACTGAAATTCACCCTGCACCGCAAGTTGCTCGACCGGGTGAACCTGGAGGCGGTCTCTATCCTGCCCGACGAGCGTATCCGGGAAGAAATCCGCTCCGCGGTAGCCACTCTTCTTGACGAGGAAGACACTCCGCTGAATATCGCGGAACGGGATCGCATCATCGAGGAAGTGATGCACGAGGTCTTTGGTCTCGGTCCGCTCGAGCCGCTGCTTCAAGATCAGACGATCTCGGACATTCTGGTCACAACGCCGCGGCTGGTCTATGTCGAACGGAACGGCCGCCTTTACCGTACTCCGGTGGAGTTCAAGGACGACGGGCATCTCATCCGGATCATCGAGAAGATCGTATCTCAGGTTGGCCGGCGGATTGACGAGTCCTCCCCCATGGTCGACGCCCGATTGCCGGATGGATCCCGCGTCAACGCCGTGATCCATCCCGTGGCGGTTGACGGGCCGATGCTTTCCATCCGCCGTTTCGGCCGCTCCCCCCTCACATCCGACGATCTGAGGCGGAGTCTCACTCTTACCGATCCAATGCTCGACCTCTTGAAAGCGTGTGTCGCGGCCCGCCTGAACATCGTGATCTCGGGCGGAACGGGAGCTGGAAAAACCACGCTCCTGAACGTGCTCTCCTCTCACATCTCGGAGAACGAGAGAATCGTCACCATCGAGGACGCCGCCGAACTGCAGATGCGGCAGATTCACGTGGGACGTATGGAGACGCGCCCCCCGAATATCGAGGGCCGGGGCGCCATCAAGATGCGCCAACTCGTCATCAACGCTCTTCGTATGCGGCCCGACCGTATCATCGTCGGCGAGGTTCGCGGCGAGGAGGCCCTTGACATGATGCAAGCCATGAATACCGGCCACGACGGATCGCTGACTACGGTGCACTGCAACAGCCCGCGTGACGCCATCTCCCGGCTCGAGGTGATGGTGGGCATGGCAAACGCGAATATGGGGATCCATTCCATCCGCCAGCAAGTAAGTTCCGCGGTGGACCTGTTTGTCCACATCGCGCGATTCAGCGACGGCAGCCGCCGGGTCACCCACGTCACCGAGTGCGTCGGGATGGAGGGAGACGCGGTGACGACGCAGGATGTCTTTCTATTCGAGAAGACCGGCGTCACCCCGGACGGCCGGGTCCTGGGACGCTTTCGCGCCACGGGTATACGCCCGAAGTTCTATGACAAACTGAGGGCCGCCGGGCACCAGTTGCCCCCGAACATTTTCCAGACCATCGTGGAGATTCAATGAGAGGTATCAGATGAACATCCTATGGGCCACGATCTTTCTCGTCCTTTTCGGATTCATCATGTTCGCTGTCGCGCTCGGTTTCCGCATTCTCGAATCCCAGCGCAAACGGACGATCACCAAGACTCTCAAGACCGTCGCTCCGGAAAAAGCGTACACTGAGCACAACATCCTGCTCGAATACCGCGCTCCCAGTGAATCCCCGCTGGCCCGCGTCAAGGGATTCCGGAAACTGAAAGTAATGATCGATGGCGCGGGCCTCGGTTGGAGCATCGAGGGGCTGCTGGTGATGATGGTGGTTTTCGCCGCGATTGGCGCGCTGCTCGGTTACCATTTTCGGGTCTTCGTCTTTACGGATTGGAGCATTCTGCTTCTCGCGATTCTGTTCGGCGCCCTTCCATGGCTGTTCGTCCGGCACCGGCGCAACCGGAGAATGCAGGAATTCGAGGAGCAGTTCCCGGAAGCTCTTGACTTCCTTGCCCGTGCGGTGCGGGCGGGACACGCCTTCTCCATCGCCGTCGAAATGCTCGCCAGAGAGGCCCCCGAGCCTGTTCGATCCGAGTTCCGGAAAGTCTACAGCGAGATGAACCTCGGCGCGTCCGTCGAAGGTGCGCTCAAGAGCCTGATGGTCCGAATTCCTCTGCTCGATGTTCGCTTCTTTGTCTCCTCCGTGCTCATGCAGAGGAATACCGGCGGAAACCTGGCGGAGATCCTCGTAAAGCTCTCCTATGTAATTCGCGAACGGTTTCGGCTGAAAGGGCAGGTGCGGGCGCTCTCCGCGCACGGGCGGATCACGGCGCTGGTGATCACTCTCATCCCGCTCGCAGTCCTGATCGGGTTGTCCATCATCGCTCCAAACTACCTGACGGACATGGCGCAGGACGAGCATGGAAGATGGATGATCGCCTACGCACTGGCCGGGCAGGTGGTTGGCTACCTGATCATGCGGAAGATTATCGACATCAAGGTATAACCGTTATGGCACTACTCATATCCGCGGCATTGTTCGTTTTTCTGATGGCGGCAATCACCATCTACGGGTACTATCATTTCGCGCGGCCGGGGCGCGTGTATGAGCAGGTCGGTTACACGCCGTCGACTCACGGAACCGTGATGACGGAGAAGGACGATTTCGGTGTGTCGCAGACCGTTATCCACGCCCTTCAGTGGGCCGGCGAACAAGTTCCGCTGTCTCCAAAAGACGCATCGGTTACGCGCCGCTATCTTCTTGCCGCCGGCTACCGTTCGGACCGGGCCCTCGGTGTCTTCTACGGACTGAAGCTTCTCTCCACCGCGGTCTTCCTCGTCCCGGCCATCGTGTTCTACGGCAAAATCGTCCAGGATCCGACGCTGAGCAAAGTCCTGGTGGTGGCGATCGCCTTCGCGGGGTTCTATCTGCCGAACCTGGTGCTCGAACAGTTGGTTGACCGCCGCCGCAAGAGGCTCCGTCTCAGTCTCCCGGACGCTCTGGATCTGATGGTAGTGTGCGTGGAAGCTGGTATCGGCCTTGACCAAGCTCTGGAGTACGTAGCCCGGGAACTGCAATGGACGCACAAGGAAATCACGGATGAATTTCGACTGGTCAACCTCGAGATGCGCGCGGGGAAGTCCCGCACCGAGGCGCTCACGAACCTGGGGGAACGAACCGGAGAGAAAGAGCTGCGGAAGCTGGTGGCGGTGCTCATTCAGACGGACCGGTTCGGGACCAGCATGGCGGATGCGTTGCGCACCCACTCGGATTTTATGCGAGTGCGCCGGCGCCAAGAGGCTGAAGAGAAGGCCGGGAAGGTTTCGGTGAAGCTGATCTTCCCGATCTTCTTCTTTATACTTCCCGCCATCCTTGTTGTCGGGGCTGGTCCCGCGATCCTCAAACTTGTCAAGGATCTCGGTCCATTACTGCAATCAACCCAGCGATAAGAGAGCGGGAAGGGTCATACAGCAATTTTTGAAGGAGAAGATAACAGTTATGGATAGCACCCTGATTAACACACTGCTTTGGATTGGCGCGGGAGTCTGTCTCGTGCTCTACTTGATGCGCCGCCGGAAACGCAAGATCTCTGAGTGATGCTCCTCAGGCGGCTGCAAGCCGGTTGAGTTCAAAGAGAATTACTCCGAGATTCCAAATCACCAACCCGGCGTACCAGTAGTTGATCCATCGGATCACGCGATGACGCTTTAGCCAGAGGCATGCGGCCACCAGGGCGACGGCGACGAGCTTGGAGAGGATGACTCCAACTTCAGGTCCCGCATTCATGAGCAGCCGGATGAAGGGGCTCGCCTCGCCCGCTCCAAGGCGGAAGCCGACCACCGTGGTAAGAAAATCCAGAATCTGGAGATATAGGAAAGCCTGAATTTGCAGTGCCATGTGTCTAAGGTGCTAGCCGTGTCTACGGTCCTTCTCTGAGATGATCGGCTGGAGCGGGGAGAATCATTATGCTCCAAGAGCAGTAAGACAATAAGACCGAGGCTACGAGCAGTCGTCAGTACCAAGGTACTACTAACTATGGTTAATTCACAAGTCCTATTTTTCTTGCACTCAGGTAGGCGATTACTCCTAGTCCGATCGCGAGGCCATGCGGCATGCGCAAAGCCTTTTCGCTGCGAACGTCAAGCTCTTCGCGGTCAGCGTACGGGGCCCGGAACCGAATCAGTGAGTAGACGATGAAGCCGATGTTCCAGAAAGTCTGGCGCAATCTTCCCCGGGAAACCGTCAGCAGGAGCGCAAACACGGCGCCGATGACTGCCGAGAAGCAGAACACCCAGAACCAGTGCCACCAACCCGCTATTGCTCCCAGCGCTCCCATCAACTTCACGTCTCCTGCTCCCATCGCCCGTACCAGATACAGCAGGAAATATACTCCGAAGCCGACTGCGAGTCCAATCCCGGCCGTCTTCAGGCCAGCCCAGCCGTCCAACCAGAGGTGGATGCCAATTCCGGCGACCAGACCAGCCAAGACCAGCCGGTTCGGGATCCTGCGACTCCGGATGTCGAACACCGCCGCCGTGATGGCCAGCACTGCCATCGCAATTTCCTGCACCGGGTGCAAAGCAACTGATTCCATCGGACTCTCCGCCTCCCAGCGGAGACTTCTGAGACTATCGCATCCGGAACATCAATTCCACCTGCCCCAGGCGCCTGGAGGAAACGGCAAATGAGTGTGACCGAGCGTAGCGACACTTTTGTTGACTACTACGAGCTGCTGCAGATCAGTCCTAATGCGGAATCCGAGACCGTCCAGCGTGTTTATCGTATGCTGGCGGCCCGCTTCCACCCGGATAACCCGGAAACCGGCGACAAGGACATTTTCGTGCTGCTGCACGAAGCCTACGAAACGCTACGCGATCCCGAGCGCCGCGCCAGCTACGATCTGGTGTATCGCGCGCGGCATATCGAGCCCCTCAGCGTTTTCAACCTTAAGGAATTCGCCCAGGGTATCGACGGGGAGGCAAACCGCCGCCTCGGGGTACTCTGCCTGCTCTATAACCGGCGCCGCGCGAACCCCGATAATCCGGGCCTCTCGCTCCTCGACTTCGAAACGCTGATGTCATTTCCCCGCGAGCACTTGGTGTTCACTTTGTGGTACCTCAAGGACCGCAAGTTGCTCATGCAGGCCGAGGGCAGCGACTACGCGATCACGGTGGACGGAGTGGACTATGTCGAGACTCACATCCCGAAACACGACATTCTGTACAAGCTGCTAAAATCCGCCGAGACCGGTACCACTCCCCGGGCCGCTCCGCTCGACCCAGTGGAGGCGTTACGGTATGACTAGTACGTGACTCCGCATCAGCAGAGCGGCATGACGGTCCGGCCGGTCTGGAAACTCCCGCTAGAGCAACCTCCCGTTGCGCGGACCAGCGACCCGGCGTTTCAACCGCCCTTCCCGATGGAGTAGTTCCGGTGTGACCGCAATCTCGATGGCCGCACGCGTGAATTCGAGCGCCATGCCATAGTTCTTTTCGCGGTGCTCGTAATGCTTCGCCAACTCCTCCAAAGCCGCGCCGCGGAAGGTGTTCCGGCACGCACCCAGGTCAGTGAAGACCGTGAGCGCTGCGGACTGGTTGCCAAGCTTCTTTTCGAGCAGGCCGAGATCCCAGAGAGTACGGAACAGCAGTTCATCGGGTAGGTCCAACGCAACGGCTTGGCGAAAGAGGCAAAGCGCATCCTCGAGCTGCCCGGCCTGCCGCAGCCAGCGGGCAAGGCCCACCAGTTCAGCGCCGTGCCGCAGCCGAACGTCAGACGGCGATCGAAAGGCGAATGGAACTACCCCTGTCAGGCAGGCCAGCGTTAGAATATCGACCGCGTTGTGATGGAAAACCGGTACCAGCCGGAATGCTTCGCGCTTCTTGAGATATTCGAAATAGACATAGGGGATCAGTTCTCCCGGCAGATCACCCTCGCGTTCGACGCCGAAGATCTGGTTCTCCAGTTCCACGAGCCGGCAGGAATCGAAGCGCAGTTTCCACAGCCGCCGCGCGCCGTAGAGCAGGTCGAGATGCCCCATGCGGCTGAAAGGCGGCTTCATGCGGTTCATGCGGTAGCGCGTCTCCAGCAACGGCACGTCATAGGTCTTCCCGTTGTACGTTACCAGCACATCGAACTCCTTCAGATGGTCGGCGAGGCCGTGGACCAGGCTTGGCTCCTCGGCATAGTCCCGCATGAAGAACTGCCGCACCTTGAACCCCTCCGGTGTGATCCGGCCGACGCCAACCAGAAACGCGTAGGTGCCCGACCCCCCGGCCAAGCCGGTCGTCTCGGTATCGAGGAACGCCCACTTCCCGGGCGGCGAGGGCGGAATTTCATCTTTCGAGATCGGGCCGAGCAAGTCCTGCGGTAACGCTTCGAGAGACGAAATCTCCAGGCTGCCGTGGCAGCGGTGGCGTTCATAGAGGCGCTCGGTTTCGAAATGCTTGCCGCGCGGCGTCTCCTTTTCTTCTCCCTGGAGGTACTCGTCGACGAAGTAGCGCTCGGGCCGCCTCGGGTCGGGCGATGTTGCGGCCGCCGGTGGCCCACCGGCATATTTCTTCTCGATGCGCCGCACTCGCTTTCGCAGTTCCGTCAGTTGTTCCTGGATGTCCGCCATGTTTCGCCGTTTATTCTCCACTATAGAGATCGGCAGCGGCAACCGCAACCGCTTGTTTCCTTCCGTGCCAGCGGGTAACCTGACAGTTTATTTATATGAAGCCGCTTCCACCCACACTCGTCACCGCCGGCGCGATGCTCGTGGCGGTGTTGTCCGTTTTTGCAACGATGGACTACTACCGCATTGCAGCCATCAGCAACGAACAGCAGGCGGATATCTATCGCGTTAGCTACCAAGAGCCGCGTTTTCGCGCCGTGATGGCCGGCATCCCTCCCGATGCCATAGTTGGCTACCATACCAATCTTGAATCCGGCAGCCTCCGCGACGACGTGGCGTTCCGCGGCGCGCAATATGCATTCGCCCCGCGGCTGCTGCGCCGCGTCGAAAACGGAGACTACGGTGAATATGCCGTCGGCAACTATACCGCCGAGGTGGAAACCCGAGACATGATCATAAGCGCCGCCCGGGACTTCTCGTTGGAGCCGGTGCAGCAACTTGACACCGGTGTCGTCCTTTACCGGCGATTAGGAGATCAGTAGTGGACGCCATCGGGCTTCTCGTTTCCCTGGTTACCGGCTGGCTGGCAATTCGTTTGCTCCGCCCCGCCGGGGACAGGCGTCCGCGATGGGCGTCATATCTGTACGAAGCAGGACTTGCCACGGCAGCCGCTGCCATGCTGGGCGGAACCTTATTCTTTCTGCTACGCATCCCGGACCTCGCTTCCCGCGGCAGCGTGATCACACTTGATATCGCCCTGCTCACAGCGCTGGCGGCGCTCGCATGGCGGCGGCGGGCGGTGACCAGTTCCCAATTAGCCGAGGCCGGAACTCCGCCGTCCTGGCGCTGGACCAAGTTGGCGGCCGGGTTTCTCGCGGTCGGCTTCGTGATCATCCTCGCGATGCAGGTGAGTACAATGCAGGCCAGCCCATACGGCGAGTGGGACGCATTCTCCATCTGGAATCTCCGCGCCAAGTTCCTCGCCGGTCCTGGCGATACCTGGAAATTCGCTATCTCACCGCTCCTCGAAAGGACGCATCCGGAGTACCCCCCGCTGCTTTCTGCTTATGTTGCCAAGCTCTGGGTGTGGGGCGGAGTGAACGGTACGCCGTTAGCTCCGAACGCGGTCAGCGTTGTTTTCTTTTGGGCGGTCTTCGCCGTGCTTGCTTCCTCGGTCGCCCTACTGCGCGGCGCTGCGCTCGGGGTACTGGCATGCCTGGTGCTCGCGGCTACCGGCTCCTATTTGCGGCAGAGCACCTGGCAATATGCGGATATCCCGCTAGGCCTTTTCTTCCTCGGGACGCTCTCGCTCTTGGCGTTCGCTTCCACCGAGGCGAAACCGCGGCCTGCGGTGCTAGCTCTAGCCGGCGCTCTGGCATCCGCGGCCTCGTTGCTCAAGGACGAGGGCCTGCCGTTCCTGATATTCGCCCTCTCTGTGTTCCTAATTGTCTCCATCGTCCGCGAAGGCAAAGCGCCGGCCACGGCCGCTGGCCGCTGGCTGGCTCTCGGAGCTCTTCCTGGAACTCTCATGCTGATGGGCTTCAAACTCCTCTTAGCTCCGGGCATCGGTGGCGTCCTGCGCGGTCAAAGTGCGAGCCAGGTGATCGAGAAGCTAATGGAACCGGAGCGGTACGGACTCATCATCGGCGGCTCTGTCGAGCGCGTCATCGCCCTCGGCAACGGACTCTCGCACCCGGTGCTCCTGCTGGTGATTCTGGCGGGGATTCTGCGTTTTACGGTTGATCCCCGGCTGAAGACGGCCTTGATAACGGCAGCCTTGACGCTCGGGCTGATGATACTGGCCTATTGGGGCGTTTACCTAGTGACGCCCGATGACCTTGCCTGGCGCATCGACACGTCGCTGCACCGGCTGTATACCCAGGTTTGGCCGTCTCTATTGTTCTGCGTGGCTCTTTTGCTCGGGGCTCCGGCGGATCCACAAACGGTGGTTGAAAAACCCGGCAAGGCGGAGAAGAAGAGAAGAAAACGATCCAAAGGCTGACGCGGCACCGCTCATCAAGAGTTCTGCTCAATCGCCGCGGTCAGTTCCTCCCACTCGGCGGTTAGCTTGTCGATCTGGCGGCGGTATTTGTCCAGCTTTTCCGTGACCTGCCGGGTTTCGTCCGCATTTCGGAACACCGCTATTTGGGTCTCCGCCTCGGCGATTTCAGCCTCAAGGCGCGCCACGGTTTCCTCGATCTCGACGCACCGGCTCTCCATCTGTTCCACACGCTGCGGGTTGATACGCCGGCGCCGCCCGGCTTTGTCTGGCATCGGCACGTCGCTGAGCGTCGGGACGGGGGCCGCGCTCTCCTCTGGTCCGGCCGCAAACTCCGCCCCTTCCTTCTGCCGCAAGTAGTCTTCGTAGTTGCCAGTGAAGGCCGTAACCGCACCATCCGCCACTTCGAAAACCCGGCTGGCCAGACTGTCGATGAAGTAACGGTCGTGGGAGACGAAGATCACCGTGCCGTTGTAGTTCTCGAGCGCCGACAGCAGCACATCCTTGGCCCGCATGTCCAGGTGATTGGTCGGCTCGTCGAGCAGGAGGAAGTTCGACGGCGACACCAGCAGCCTGGCCAGCGCGTAGCGGTTTCGCTCTCCGCCGGAAAGCACTCCGATCCGCTTTTCGACCTCGTCTTCGGTGAACAGGAAGCAGCCAAGCAGAGTGCGCAACTGCGTCTGCGTCCACTTTGGAGCGACGGCGGAGAGATCATTGAGCAGAGTCGTCTCTTGATCGAGCTCCTTGTATTGATCTTGGGCGAAGTAGTTCGGCTCCGCGTTGTGTCCCAACCGGTACTCGCCGGACGACAGCGGTTCCACACCGGCCAGCAGTTTCATCAAGGTGGACTTTCCTGCTCCGTTGACGCCCACCAGCGCAATCCGGTCTCCGCGCTCCACCAGGAAATCTACGTCCGCGAACACCAGCTTCTCGCCATAGCTTTTCGACACCTTCTCGAACTCGGCCACAATCCGCCCGCTCGGCTTTGGCTGGGGGAACTGGAAGTGGATTGTCTTCTCATCCGGCGGGATTTCGATCCGCTCGATCTTCTCAAGTTCTTTGATCCGGCTCTGTACCTGCTTGGCCTTCGTCGCCTTAGCCCGGAAGCGGTTGATGAATGCCTCGAGCTGCTGGATGCGCTCCTGCTGGTTCTTGTGCGCTGCCCGTAGTTGTTCGCGGCGCAGGGTCTTCTCGGCCAGGAATTTGGAATAGTTGCCGGTGTAGAAGTGAGACCGGTGGTTCCACAGCTCGACCACCTTCTTCACCGTGACATCGAGGAAGTAGCGGTCATGGGACACCAGAACGTAGGCGTGCGGATAGTTCGCGAGATAATCCTCCAGCCAGTTTCGCGCCTCCAGGTCTAGGTGGTTGGTGGGCTCGTCGAGCAATAGGAGATTGGGCTTTTCGAGCAGCAGCTTGGCCAGAGCTATCCGCATCTGCCAACCGCCTGAGAACTCGTCGGTCAGACGCGGCCAGTCGTCCTTGCTGAAACCGAGTCCGGTGAGGACCGCTCCCACCTGCGCGTCCAGAGCGTAGCCATCGTGCCCGCGGAAGGCGGTTTCCAGATCATGGTAGCGGGCGGCAACTTGTCCGTACTCCTCAGATTCTGGATCCAACTCAGCCATACGCCGCGTCAGCGTCCGCATTTCCGTCTCCATCGCGAGGAGACGGTCGAAGACGCTCACGCACTCGGCGAAAACGCTGCGCCCGGAGAGCCGCAAACCCTCTTGGGGCAGATAGCCGGCGCTGATCCCGCGCGTCTTGGAGACGGAACCGGTGTCGGTCGTCTCCGTGCCACACAGGATTTTCAGCAGAGTCGTTTTCCCTGTCCCGTTGGCCCCCACCAGCCCGATGCGGTCCTTCGGGCCGATCAGCCAGTTGATACCCTCGAATAGCGTCTTCGCACCGAAGTGCTTGCCCGCGTCGCTGAGCTGGATCATCGGGGGATGCGCCGCAGAATCCGGCCGGGGCGCTTGCCGGTTAGCTTTCGGTCTTCCACCACCGCCTCGCCATTCACCAGCACCAGTTCGAAGCCGTCAGAAAAGCGATGCGGGTCCTGAAACGTCGCGTTGTCCCGGACCCGTTCCGGATCGAACAGCGCCAGATCCGCGGCGAAACCCGGCCGAATGATCCCCCGGTCATGAAATCCCATCGTGCTCGCCGGCAACGACGTCATGCGGCGAATGGCATCCTCGAGAGTCAGCAGCTTCTTCTCCCGGACATAGGTGGCGAGTACACGCGCGTTCGTGCCGTAGGAGCGCGGATGCGGCTTCCCCTTGCCGAAGATGCGCGTACCGCCGTCGCTCGCCACCGCCGTAAAGGGATGACTGAGAATGCGCTCCACGTCCTGGCTCGACATCTTGTGGTAGATCATCGAGGCGCCGCCTTGATTTAGAATCTCCATAATGGTGAGGATTTCATTCGCGACACTCGCTTCCCGGCCACGCATACGGTTGATTTCACTGATGTTCCTGCCTTCCAGACTTGGATCCGCCCGGCATTCGGCCACCAGGCTGTAGGAATAATCCTCGAACCCCCAGGAAACGAGCATCTCTTCCATTTCGGCGGCGATCTTTGCGCGTGTCTCCGCGTCCCGGAGCCGGGCGAGCGCCGCCTCGCGACCGCCATCAAAGACCCAAGTGGGTAGCAGCACGTTAATGCTGGTGGAGGAACGGTCGTAAGGGTACTGATCCACCCGGATGTCGATTCCTTCCCGGCGGGCCTTTTCGATCAACCCAAGCGTCTGGTCGCTCTTTCCCCAAAGTTTCCTGCTACTGATCTTGAAATGGGCGATCTGTACCGGGATATCCGCCTCGCGGCCAATTTCCACCGCCTCGGAGATCGCGTCCAAGACTCCGTTCTCTTCGTTCCGAATGTGGGAAGCGTAAATGCCTCCGGCCTGTGATGCGACCTTTGCGAGAGCGATCACCTCAGCAGTTTCCGCATAGGTTCCTGGCACGTAGATTAGCCCGGTGGAGAAGCCGACGGCGCCATCTTTCATGCCCTCACCCACCAGCGCCGCCATCTCCTCCAGTTCTTCCGGCGTGGCCGCCCGCGCCTCTCCTCCGACAACGTGCGCCCGCACCGAGTTGTGCCCGATGAGCGAGGCTATGTTCAACCCGATTCCCGCCTCCTCCAACTCGGCAAACCATTGGCTGAGTTCGACCTTCGAACCGCCGCAATTCCCGGTCACCACCGTGGTAACGCCGTCGAAAACGAAGTTGTCCCCAAGCGGAACTGCAGCGATGGTCTGTTCGATGTGGGTGTGGATGTCGATGAATCCAGGTGCGAGCACCAGCCCGGATGCATCGACGATCCGGCTGGCGTCGGCGTTCGGGAAACGCCCGACCGCCGCAATGCGTCCGTCCGCGACCGCCACGTCAGCCAGGAACCAGGGATTACCCGTTCCATCTACGACCCGGGCGTTGCGAAATAACCAGTCGTAGTCCGCCGCCCACGAGGAGGCCGCCACCAGGAGGAGAAGCAGTAGTCTCATTAGTTTCGAGTCTATCGAATGAGCCGCGGGTGGGATGTATCGCAGCCGCCGGGAGAAGCGCTCATTGCACCGGTCCGCAGAAGAACTCGAGCGCCTTGGCGATGTAGGCCTTCAAGTCTTGGCGCTTCACCACTGCGTCCAGGAAACCGTGTTCCAGAAGGAATTCACTGCGCTGGAACCCTTCCGGGAGTTTCTGCCGGATCGTCTGTTCGATCACACGCGGGCCGGCGAAGCCGATCAACGCGCCCGGCTCGGCAATGTTGAGGTCGCCCAGCATCGCGAAGCTGGCGGTCACACCGCCGGTGGTCGGGTCGGTCAGAATGCTGATGTACGGGATCTTTTCTTCATCGAGCTTCATCAGCCCGGCGGAAATCTTCGCCATCTGCATCAGGCTCACGGCGCCCTCCTGCATCCGCGCTCCACCCGAGGCGGAGACGATGACGAGCGGCAGGCGTCCCTCAAGGCTGCGGTCGATCGCTCGGGCGATCTTTTCGCCCACCACGCATCCCATGCTCCCGCCGATGAAAGCAAGTTCAAGAGCGCAAACACTAACTTTGCGGCCATTGATGTTCCCCGAGGCGCAGACGATAGCGTCCTGGAGTTCAGTCTTCTTCTGCATCCCCGCGAGCCGCTCGGTGTAAGCCTTGGAGTCGCTGAATTCCAGCGGGTCGGCAGAACGAATTCCGGCGTCTTGCTCGGTCCAGCCAGGATCGAGCAGCAAATCCACGCGGCTCTTGGCCCCAATCTTGAAGTGGTAACCACACTTGGGGCAGATCCTCTGGTTTTCCTCCAGCGTCTTGGCCCAGATGATCTGGCCGCAGCCGGCGCACTTCTGCCACAAACCCTCCGTCTTGACTGTCTTTTCGGAGCCCTGTTGTTCAGCCACTCTGGGCTTCTTGCGGGTAAACCAAGCCATGGATCTTTGGGGAAAAGCTTCCTCGAACTACCCTAGCACGGCGGACCGGTCTCCGTAGTTCCAACAGCAGCCGTTGAGGGACGGTTAGAGGGCCGCCAATGTCTCGAAATCGACATTGCCACCACTTACAATGATACCGGCCCGCCGAATCTCAGGCGGCAGTTTGCCGAACAGCACCGCCGCCGCCGCAACCGCCCCGCTCGGCTCGGCGAGAATCTTCATCCGCGAAAGCAGATACTTCACCGCCTCCTTGATCTCCCGCTCGGATACCAGGATGATCTTCTCCACATTTCGCTGGATGATGGGGAAGGTAATCTCCCCCGGACAGGGCGCCCGCAAGCCGTCAGCAATGGTCGCAGGAGCCGGGATACTGATCCGCCGCCCCGCCTCCATTGAGAGGTAAGTATCGTTGGCGATCTCCGGCTCGACGCCAAATATCCGAATCTCCGGCCGGATCGTCTTAGCCGCCACCGAGCAGCCCGAGAGCAGTCCGCCACCGCCGACACAAACCACCAGCGCCTCGAGCTCAAGTTCATCCTCGAGCAGTTCCAGCGCGGCGGTACCCTGGCCGGCGACCGTCAGTGGATGGTCGTACGGGGGGACGATGACCGCGCCGCTTTCGCTGGCGATCCGTTCTCCAATTGCTTCCCGCCTTTCCATCAGCCGGTCATAGAAGACAATCTTCGCGCCGTGGGCGCGAGTGGCTTCCACTTTGGAGCGTGGCGCGTCCTCGGGCATAACTATGGTCGCCTGAATCCCAGCCGCCTCGGTGGCGATGGCGACAGCCTGGGCATGGTTTCCGGAGGAATAGGTCACCACCCCCAGGCTGCGCTGCTCATCTATAAGCGACTCGATCCAGTTCGTGGCGCCACGGATTTTGAACGCTCCGCCTTTCTGGAAGTTCTCACATTTGAACACCGCCTCAACGCCGGCCTCCTGGTCGAAGCTGCGGCAGGTAAGCAGCGGTGTCCGATGCACGCGATCCCGCACCCGCGCCGCCGCTTCCACGATGTCCTGATAGACGACCGATTGTTCCTTCATTTCTCCGGCTTTTCCAACAGCGACTGCAAACGATCGAGAAAAGGCGCCTGCCCTTTGAGCAACTTCTTCCGAGCCTCCGGGATAGTGAACCAAGCCGCCCGGTCCGCCTCGGGAAACAATGAAATCCGGCCTGAGCGGGGCGGCCACTCCATCTCGAACCGATTGCTCCGGAGTTCATTTACATCACAATCACCGGCAAAGGCCCAGGCCGTGATAGTCTTTTTCGAGCTTTGCCGGATTTCCCCCAAGGGTATAAAATCGCCCTCCGCCGGGAATCCTGTCTCCTCGACAAACTCCCGCCGGGCCGCCTCGAGTGGTGGCTCATTTTCTTCATACTCGCCTTTCGGAATCGACCACACACCCGCATCCTTTCGAGCCCAGAATGGACCTCCTGGATGCACCAGGAGAACTTCCAGCGCTCCTCGCCGCCATCTATACATGAGCAAGCCGGCCGAAAGTTGGGGCATCAGGTTCCAGATTAGCGGCGGACTGCGTGTTCCCGCAACGCCTTGACCGTGATTGCGGCGCGCAGGATTGAAAATCTGCGGAACGAACCCATTACCCAGGTAAACCCAGCCGCTCCAGTACCTTACGAACCCCGGTCGCGACGTCTTCCGCACCGGACACCACCACGTCCGCCCACCTTCTGGTCGGCATGACGTTCAGTTTGGCCATTGGCAGCACCGATTCGTGGTACTGCCGCTCGACCGAGGCGGCTGTCCGCCCCCGGTCGTGCGTGTCCCGTTCCAGTCGGCGGCGGTAACACTCTGCGTCGTCCAGGTCGACGTAAACCTTTACCGCGCATAGCTTCCGGATTTCGTCCCAATAGAGCGCTAACAGTCCTTCCAGGATGAGATTCCGCTTCGGCTGCACGAGCACCTTTTCCGTCCGGCGCGTGTGCGTTATGAATTCGTATACAGGCCGTGCGAATGCCTCCCCCTGAATCCACGATTGCATATGGCGCAGCAGGAGTTCGTGCTCAATCGCGTCGGGAGCATCGAAGTTGACCCGATCCCGTTCCGTCACCGGCAACTGCGACAGGTCCCGATAATATGAGTCGAGTGGGATGACTTCCGCGCCAAGCTTCGTCCCGACCGCCCGCGCCAACGTCGATTTGCCGGACCCGGAGCAGCCGCCGATCGCAATCACTGCCGGAACTATTCGCATGCCTTGGGTCGCCAGCCCTTACAGTGTGTCCGGTAGCGCGATGAACTTGCGCGAGCCGCCGGCCTTTGCCACGGCCCGCCGGACCTTCTCAACAATCTCTGGACTTTCTCCGGCCACATCGACTCGGTCGGTCACTGCGTCCGCGATGTTCCAGTCGAAGAGCAGGGGCGGCCGCTCCGGGTCGTGGAACTCCACCATCTTGTAGTGCCGCCAACGCGCAATCCACTTGATTTCCGGCGTTTCGGGCAGCTTGGCTTTCAGCCGTACGAGTTCTGCGCTGTGCGCCTCGCGGCCGGCGAGGTTTTCGTACTGATTCGGGTCGGCGGCCAAATCGTACAACTCCTCGGTTCCATCGAAGTAATGGATATAGCGCCATGTTCCTTCGACCACCGTGTAGTTGCCGCGGCCGAATGTCACCAGCGTGCTCGTGCCGTCGCCTGCATCGCCTGACCGCAGCCGCGGGACCAGGCTCCGGCCATCGAGGCCCGCTACCGGCGGCAGCTCCGCCAATTCGATTAGCGTCGGATATAGGTCGATCAGATTTACCGCGCCTCCATACTCGCGTCCTGCCCGGAACGCCTCTGCGTGCTCCGAGCCGAGCATCGACTCCGGCAGCAGGATCACCAGCGGCACCCGCGTTGAATCTTCCCAGCCGGTGAACTTCCCCCAGTGCCTCTTCTCGCCGAGGTGCCATCCGTGGTCACTCCACAGCACGACGATCGTGTTGTCTGCTTGGCCGCTCACCTCGAGAGCCTCGATCACCCTGCCCACCTGTGCGTCCACGAAATTCACACAGGCCAGATAGGCAGCTACGGCATGCGGCCATTGGCTGGCTTCGAGCACCCAGGAATGAGCTCCTGCCGTCGCCGCAACCAAAGCCAGCGACCGGCCTGGCTCTGGAACGTCATCCAGGTCGTCTTCTTTGGTCTCCGGCACTTGGGTGGCATCGGCGGGGAACGGTTCGAAGTATTGCCGGGGGGCGTAAAGCGGTGTGTGCGGCCGGTAGAAGCCGACCGCGAAGAAGAACGGCTTCTCACCGATATTCTGCAATTGCTCCACCGCCCAATCCGTGACCTTGCCGTCGGAGAAGGCATTATCGGGCAGATCGAACGGTCCCCAGTCAAATGACCCGCCGCTATGGTGAGTCCGGCGATCGTACATCCCGCTCAGCGGGCGCTTGATTCCCAGCCGCTCTACCAGATATTCGCGCGGTTTGCCTGTCCGGTCGTACTCCTCTCTCGAAAACGGGCCGCCTTGCGGGCCCCCCGAACTGCTGCCAGGTCCCTGCAGGTCCCATGCTGCCTCTTCATACGCGCCTCCCACGGCGAACGTCTTTCCGGCCGTCAGCGTCCAGTAGCCGTTGGCCCGGAAATGGGCAGGCAGGCTGGTCAAGCCGGGGGCGAGCTGATTTGCCCGGTCCGAATTCGAATAGACTTCCGTTGTTTCGGGACGCACGCCCGTGAATACTGCTGTCCGCGAAGGATTGCAGAGCGGCGACGGGCAATGCGCGTTCGTAAACAGGACACCTATCGCCGCCAGCCGGTCAATGTTCGGCGTCCTCGCTTGCGGGTGGCCCCGCAGACAACCTGTCCAATCATTCAAGTCATCAATGGACAGAAACAGAACGTTCGGCTTTTGCGTGGGCTCCTGGCGCGCACACCCAACTGCCAGTAGAAGGAGGCCGGCGATAATCCTGAGGCGCATCATTTCGTTTTCCCCCTGGCGAAAGCAAGTCCGGACCAGGTTTCGTCGATCGCCGCGATTTTGAAATCCACCCAATTCCTTTCCAGGCCTAAGCGCCGGACATCGTTTTGCCCAACATCCGCCGCCATCGCGGAAACCTTCTTCGGCCAGATGATCCACAGGCGGCCCGCTTGAGCCACCGTAGCTGCCGCAGCGTCAAATCGCTTCGTGAGTTCCGCGACGGAGCGCACGAACAGCAGGACGACAGCCGCTGTCCCACGTGCCTGTTTCCGCAGGATGGTGCCTTCCGGCAGGGGCGCCAACGATTCTTCAAATTTTCCGGGCGAACCCAATAGCAACACCCGCTGCCCCGGTTTCAAGCCGAGCTTCTTGACGAGCGGCGTTCCCGAGTAGCCTTGCATGGTCCTTGGCACGACCGGATCCCGTGGCGCGGCCCGCAACGCTTCCCGGAGGACTTCCTCCAGGTTGCTCCACTCTGCAAACCCCGCATCGGGCAGTAGCTCGCGCGCCCGTTTCACCTTCTCCGGTGCGCCACCGGCGAAAACTAGTGGCGTGGGGCGCGTCGCCTTCTGCTGGCGCAGCCAAGTGGCCACCGCCACTGACTGCGACGGCAACCTGTCCAGGCTGATCACGAATGCGTTGGGCGGAACATTGAACAACCTTCGCAAGCCCGCCGGCCCCTTCTTTCCGTCCCAATAGACAGCGACAGTGTGACCTCCGGATCTTATGCGTACCGCCCGCTCTTCAGCCTCCGCCTCGTTCCAGTGCACCAACGTCAATCTCATGATTCCCCTACTCGACCACGTAGGACTGGCCTATCTTTGTCTCGAACTCTACAATTCCGTCGCCTGCCGTTCGCACAGCGACAGCCTCTCCGTCCAATGTGACTCCGACTTCGCGCCTGGTCCGCAGACGCGCGATACGCCCCAGATCCGACCGAATCATCGCCCGTTGAAGCTTCCCGCCGTCCCACTCCATATCCACCTCGAACCCGCCGCGGGCGCGCAGACCCTTCACCGAGCCTTTCATCCAAGCCTGAGGCAGCGCCGGGAGCAGCGATATCTCCCCTCCGTGCGACTGCAACAGCATCTCCGTGATGGCCGCCGTCCCGCCGAAGTTGCCGTCGATTTGAAACGGCGGATGAGTATCGAACAGATTGGAGAGCGTCGACTTCCGCAGCAGCGCGAGGACGTTCTCGTATGCCCTCTCTCCGTCACGCAACCGTGCCCAGAGATTAATTAGCCATGCCCGGCTCCAACCCGTGTGGCCTCCCCCATGGGACAGGCGATACTCGAGGGTCTTGCGCGCCGCGGCGGCGAGAGCCGGTGTCCCGTGCGAAGTGATCTCTTCCCCTGGGTGCAGCGCGTATACGTGCGAAATGTGCCGGTGCCCCGGCTCGCCTTCTTCGAGCGGCTCCGGCCATTCGAGCAGCCTCCCGTCCGGACCGATCCGGACACCGCTTTCCAAACGCGCCAGCTTCTGCTCGACTTCGGCTGTGAACTCGTTATCCACCCCCAGGACCTTCGCCGCTTCGAGCGTGTGCGTGAAAAGCTCCCGGATAATTTGCTGGTCCATGGCCGGACCCATCGTCAGCCGCGCGGCTCCCTCCGCCGTCACAAAGCGGTTCTCCGGCGAGGTCGCCGGACCGCTCACCAGCTTTCCCGTCTTCGGATTCTCCACCAGCCAGTCGAGGAAGAATAGAGAAGCCTCCCGGAGTACCGGCCAAGCGCGGGAGGAAAGGAAAGCGGTGTCGCCGGTGAAGAGGTAATGCTCCCAGAAGTGACGCGCGGACCACGCCGCCCCCGTTACCCACATCCCGTATTGTGGACTACCGATAGGCGAGGTCCAATACCAGGCATCGGTTGTGTGGTGCGCCACGAATCCGCGGCATCCATACACGTTCCGCGCCGTCTTGCGCCCGCGGGGAATCAGATTCTCGATTAGATCGAAGAACGGCTCGTGCAACTCGGAAAGGTTGGTTACCTCCGCCGGCCAGTAGTTCATTTGAATATTGATATTTATGTGGTAGTCAGAGTTCCACGGCGCGATGATCTCTTCGTTCCAGACGCCTTGCAGGTTTGCTGCCAGGTCCCCGGGCCGCGAAGACCCCATCAGCAGATAGCGGCCGTACTGGAAATAGGTTGCGATCAAGTGCGGATCTTCCACGCCTGTCTTCATCGCCTCGAGCCGCTTGTCCGTCGGAAGGTTGGACTCGGGACCCGGCCCAAGATTCAGCGACACGCGGCGGAACAAACGCTGGTGATCCTGAATGTGCGCTTCCCGCAACTCGTCGTAGCGCAGGCCATTGACCGCAATCAGATCCTCCACCGCGCCGCGCGCGAGAGAGCCTCTCCGGTAGTCCGTCCGCGCCGCCAGAATCAGCGTCACCGCATCCGCTCCCTCCACCCGGAAACCTCCTGCCAGCGGCCGCACCGTCCCTCCCTCATTGAGGACCCGCAGCCGCGCATCGAACCGTACCCCGGCGTGAGCGCCGTCGTGGGCCGCCTGACCATGCAGGCTCATTGTGTCCACTGACTCGATGCTCGCCACCGCGTTCGCCGGACGGCTGAGCTTCACGTCCAACTGCAGCCTACCCGGCTGGCTGCAGGTCAAGCGCACGGCCAGCACCTGATGCGGGAAGCTCGCGAACACTTCGCGCTCGTACCTCGCCCCGTCTAGCTGGTATTCGGTCCGCGCGACGCCCGTATCCAGATCCAGCTCCCGACGGTACTCCGTCACCTCGCCAGCGCTGGGGAACAGCAGCCGCAGATCTCCCAGCGTCTGATAGCTCCGGGGAAAGATCCGCTCGCCCATGATTTCCCGCTCCACCATTCGCTCGGCCTCGACATACTTGCCCTCGAACAGCAGCCTGCGGATCTCCGGCAGATGGCGGTAAGCCCCCGCCCTATCCCGGTCCAGCGGATACCCGGCCCAAACCGAGTCCTCGTTCAACTGAATCCGCTCCTCGGACACACCGCCGAACACCATCGCGCCCAGGCGCCCGTTGCCAACCGGCAGCGCCTCCACCCACTCCTTTGCGGGCTGCTTGTACCAGAGCGACAGATTACTCGCTTGCAGCGCCACGGCGCACGCCAATGCCAATAAAACGGACTTCATACCGGAACCTTCATATCACACCCACGGACCATTCCTGCCGACAGGCCGTGGGCAGCTAGATCTCGATTCTCGACTGTCCCGTCGGAAGATTCACGCAAACCGTGGTGGTCTCGCCGGTGGCCGTGTAGCATCCGCTCTCGAGCCGGAGAGGCGAGTCGACGTGCCGCAGTTCGGTTCGCTCTCCACCGGCGGCCAGAACCGGTGGCTTGCGGCCTCCCCTGGAACGGAGCGTGAAGTCGGGACAGGCAAACGGGGCCTGAAGCGCCAGCGCGGAGTCGGTGCTCTCGATCCGGGTGAGCTCACGCGCCGCCCAGTACCGGGCGATCTCGCTGTTTTTCATCCAGACGAGATGGTTGTATCGTTCGTGCAGCCGGCGCACGACCTCCTGAAAAGCCTCGAAGCCGAGCTCGCGGCCGTTGAAGTGAATCCCGGTCCAGTGGCAGACGAGACAGGCAGGCTCGCCGCGATCAATGACATCGACCAAGCGTCCGCTGGTGAGGTCCGGAGTGATGAAACGGTCCGGCTCGGGCGGCCCCGAACAGTCCCAGCCGCCGGTCCAGTCGCCGGTGCAGCCGATGATCGAGACAACACACTTCGGGTCTTCGCTTTCGAGGCCGCTGGCGTACTCCACCCGGGGCGCAACGCTCTGCTCTCCCTCGGAATACAGATGCCGGAAGTAATGTGGAATCTCGGTCCGGTAGACATCCCGGCAGGCTTCCATCGTCGCCACCGCCAGTTCGGGAAGGACCCGGTTGCCGAACCCGCCGGGAGTAGTGATCCCCTCGCATGGCAGGTCGATGTTGTGAAGGATCTGGAGCGCATAGCGCATATAGGCGGCGATCTCGTCGGCCGATTTGCCATCCGTCCACCGCCAGTTTTCCATGAAGTACGGTGAGCGCTCGGGCCAAGGATGACCGGTCCGCAGATCGATCACTCGGGTATGGGTGACCATCTCCGGGTGGATATCCCAGTTACGGGTCATGAGATCGCGGACTAGCTTGATGCTGTCTCTCAACTCGCGGGAAGTCCAACCGGGGAGTTCCCCGTCCAGACGGCCGACGCAGGCGGGGAAGGGAACGATGCTGTACTTGCCCTTCACACCGTGTCCTTCGCACCATTCGCCGAATCGGCGGACGAAGCTGTCGGGGATCTCAACCGGCATGCTCCGCCAGTCGTGGTGATACCGTTCGTGGTTCCAGGCGGCGGCAAACTGCGGGATCGCGAAGCGATTGAGGTTCACGAGGCAGGTGGAGTCGTCAATGATCAGTGAGACCGGAACGCGGGCGCGGGGGTTGAGTACCTCCACTGTCCCGCTCGCGGGCGGCCGTTCGCCGCGGGATTGGGCGAAGGCGCTGGCGGCGGTGAGCCCCATCAGGGCGGTGGAGGTCTGGAGTAAAGCTTCGCGGCGGGTGAGCATGGTGGATTCCCTCGCTCCATTCTCACCGAAACCGGGCCCTGGGAAAAGCCGGGCCGGAAGGTTCTCCGGCCCGGACGCCTGCTACTCCTCCTCCACGCGGCCGTCGCGGTGGACGATCTTCGGCCGCATCCGTTCGACGTCGATGGTAACGCCGTCGTTCGGGTCAATTGGCGAGCGGTTCACCGCGGTGTAGACAACAGCGGCATCCAGACGCCGCCGGCTGGCCACGGTGACAAAACCATCGATCTTGTCCGGGTTATCCGGCGAGTCTCCGAGAATCTCCTGGATCTTCGCGCAGCCGATGAAGACGGCCTGGCCGGGCTCGATTGTTTTCTCGATACGTCCGGACGCCCCGGGAACCGGGTTGTCCACGTGATGCGCTTCCACCGCCCGGAAGACTACAGTGACTGGCTCAGCATGCAGGTTGTGAAGGTTCACCACCGTCCGGTAAACCGCAGGCGTGAAAGCCCTCCCGGCGTCGGTAGCCGGTACGCCGGCGTCCTTGCAGACATATTTTGCGGAATACACAAAAGTTCGGTTGGGATCCACTCCTTCTTCTTGGGCGGCGATCGGCGCAGCCACCGCCAGAACAAGGATCATCATTCGCACGATGACAGAGTTGAGAGACATCTTCTTCCTGCCCATTTCGATTTTCCTCCTGAGTTTGTAGTTCGGCTCCACACCAAGGCAAACGATGTCCGGAGCCAAGGTCCGGCAACACTTCACCCCCAAGGCTTCAAACGATTCAGATTGCTTCCAGCGAAGCGCTGGGAGGAGCGGGCCGTACGATGAGTTAAACCCAAGAGCTGGACAAGAGTTCCGCACAACGGCGAGAAAAGGCTGAAAATGCGCCAGGCGTGTGAACGCTTTCAGCTTGGTTGACGAAGCATACCGTCAGGGCGTCTGGATCACTTCGTTCGTCGGCGCTTGCGATTCGCTGCCCATCAACTTGGCAAGTATTCGCGAAGCCATCTCCTTCCCGCGCGAGCCGGTCTCGCCGGCGGGACCGACGCAACTAGGACAGCCGGATTCGCAGGCGCAGGCGGCAATCAGTTCCGCCGCGCCGCTGAGCAGCCGCCGGGTCATCTTGTGGAGAGGCGCGCTGAGGCCGGCGCCGCCCGGATAGTTGTCGTAAAGGAACATATTGGGTTCGTAGCTGGTAGCGGCTTCGGAAATGTCCTCGGTGATGGCCACGCCGAGGTCGCGAGGATCGCACATCAGCAGCAATGCGGCGACGGTGCGGAGAGCGTTTCCGAGACCCGCCAGCCCGGCCTGCTTCTCCGTCGGGCCCGCATCGGGGAATGCCGCCAGGAAAGGTTCGGGGAAATGGAGCCAGAAGGAAGTGGTGTGCATCTCCTGCTCTGGCATGGAGAGGTTACCGGCGCCGACGTTCTCGAGTGTGTAAAACTTCACCTTTTTGAAGCCCACCACCTGGGTATTGACCCGGACCTCGCCATGGGCCGCTAGCGCGCCGTTGAGAGGCGATGCTTCAAACCGGTCCAGCTCTTTCACCTGTGTGTAGTCGATGGCATCGGTGAAGTAGTCGCAGTCCACATGGCGGACATAAGCCTTGCGATTGTCGTAGTCCATCCGCTCCACTTGGTACTGCCTTGCCTCATGAAGGTAGATGGCCTTCTCGTGCAGCGTAGTGAGCGCGGCGGGGAAAGAGACTTCGGCGATCACCTTGTGCTCGGCGGTGGTGTCAATGACGACGAAATTGTCGCTGGTTACCGCGCGGAGGCTGATCGCGTCGGCCGGGTAGCTATCCGACGTCCAGTGCCAGGAACCGGCCGATTGGTGGAGAAAGCCGAGATCCTCAAGAAACTTGCACATGTCGCCGGTCTCGTGAGGCCCGAATTTCTCGCCGTCGCGAATGGGCAGTTCGAAGGCAGCGCACTTCAGATGGCTGAGCAGCAGTTCCAGGTTGTCCGGGTTGATGTATGCGTGTTCCGGGCTCTGGCCGAAGAAGTACTCCGAGTGTTCCACAATGTACTGGTCCAGCGGTGCACTGGAGGCGACCAGTACGGCAACCGAGGTCGTTTGCCTTCGTCCGGCCCGGCCTGCGCGCTGCCACGTGGAGGCAATGGCGCCCGGATAGCCGGCCATCACCACAACGTCCAAAGACCCGATGTCAATGCCGAGTTCCAGGGCATTCGTCGAGACAACGGCCCGGATCCGGCCCTCGCGCAGGCCGCGCTCGATCTCACGCCGCTCCTTGGGCAGATATCCTCCGCGGTAGCCGCGGACGCTGCCGGGCGGCATGTTCAGCTTGGCCGAGGCGTCTTTGAGATACGTCACCAGCACCTCGGTGGCCAGCCGGTTGTTAGCAAAAACGAGTGTTTGCTGGTTGCGGTCAAGAAACTCAATCGCCATCCGGCGCGCTTCGTGCAGATAGCTCCGTCGGATGCCGAGTTGGCGGTTGACCACCGGCGGATTGTAGAAGACGAAGTACTTCTCACCGCTTGGGGCGCCGCTGCGGTCCACCAGTTCGAAGGGCTGTTCAGTGACAGCTTCCGCCAGCTCCTTCGGGTTGGCGATGGTCGCCGAGGAGCATATGAACTGCGGGGTCGAGCCGTAGAATTTGCAAACGCGGTGCAGCCTCCGCAGCAGGTTCGCCAGATGGCTGCCGTACACGCCACGGTAATAGTGCAACTCGTCGAGCACGACATAGCGCAGACGCTCGAAGCATTTCGCCCAGCGCGTGTGATGCGGCAGAATGCCCGCATGGAGCATGTCCGGGTTTGTCAGAACAACGTTCGCCCGCTCACGAATGGCCCGCCGGGCGTCCTGAGGAGTATCGCCGTCATAGGTGAAAGCGCGGATTCCGGCTCCCAGCGCCTCCACCGATGACTGGAACTCGTGTAGCTGATCCATGGCAAGCGCCTTCGTGGGGAACAGATACATCGCCCGGGTATCCGGTTCCCGGAGAAGTCGGTTGAGCACCGGGACGTTGTAGCACAGCGTCTTTCCGCTGGCCGTCGGCGTCACCACCACCACATTACGGCCGGCTTCCACATGCCGGTACGCTTCAGCCTGATGTGTGTAAAGCTGGCCAATCCCGCCGCGCTCCAGCGCCTGCCGGAGGCGCGGGGCGACGGAATCCGGTACCGGCGCGAAACTGGCTTCTTGCGCCGGCTGATGCCGGATCTCCCGAACCGGGGAGTCCGGGTCTCTGCGCCACTCTTCAAAACGCGCCATTGCTCCTTCGAGATCGGCGCGGCGGGCCAAGGCCTTTTCCGGCGTGGAATCACTGAATCCGAATGAGAGGTTTTCCATGGCAGTTCCTACGGCGGCTTGGGATGCACGCTAATCGTGCCCCTTCGCCTTTTCTTTGCCAGGATACGGGAAAATCTCTTCCAGTTACAAGGCGGAAATCCGCCGGGCGGCTAGCGCTTTTCTTCCGGACGGATAAACTCGTAGCGCTCCAGGGTGGCCGCCATGGCGATTCCTTCCTCCCCTGCGTCCGGCGTGTCCGTGCGATGACGCCGCACCACCTTCCCCAGGCAGCGTAGCCGCACCCCCTCCGAGTTCTTTGAGTCGGGAGGAAGAGTGATGAAGTATTCGATCGGAGCGCCGACCTCGAGTTCCACGCCGGATGTGAACAATACACCGGCCGAACTCAGATTCATCGTCTCGCCTGCTTCGTGCCGGGCACGGGAACCTTCCCGGATCAATTCGAACGGGAGTCGCAAGTCGAATCTCTTGCTTCGGCGCTGGTCCGCAACATTCATCACTTACTCAATCTAAACATCTGCCGAGGTTCGGTCAATAGGAAACGTAAGGTAAAAGTCCTAGTTCGTCCTGGTACTACCTTGGATCCGGCGGAGAATAGCACCCGCAGGGTGACAGTGTATACGTCTTCAGGTCCGCCCTTCACGGCGCCGCCCGCGAAGAGTTGCCCTCCCTGGCGCCTCCGTGCTGCAATAGTAGTTACACCTTCCCAGTCAATCAGCCACTCGCGCAGGATGACCGCGGGCCGAGTGCGGTAAACTCTACCGAGAACGTCCCGGGCAGCCGCGGAGGCCGGCAACAGAAGAGGAGCTAAAGGTTTGAGTAAAGCATTGCTCGCCCTGGAAGATGGCACGATCTTCGAGGGAAGAGGCGTTGGTGCGCCTGGAGAATCGGCCGGCGAGGTAGTCTTCAATACATCGATGACCGGCTATCAGGAGATCTTCACCGACCCTTCCTACGCCGGCCAGATCGTCGTCCTCTGTTACCCTCAAATCGGGAATTACGGCGCGAACCTGGCTGATCCCGAATCGGCAAGGCCCTATATCGAGGGCCTCGTTGTCCGCGATTTCTCTCCGGTGGCCAGCAACTGGCGCGCGGACCAAACGGCCGACGAGTTCTTATCCCGGAATGGCATTCCCATCATCAGCGAAATCGACACGCGTGCGCTCGTTCGCAAGCTTCGCAACCAAGGCGTGATGCGCGGCGTCATTTCCACCGCGGGCGCCCTTGCTGAAGAACTCGTGGAGAAAGCCCGTCTTGTTCCTTCAATGGCAGGTCTCGACCTCGCCACTCGCGTCACCACGCAGAAATCGTACGAATGGACCGAAGCGGTGCAAGCCTGCTCGCCATCGGAGGCTCTCCCGCCGCCCGCCCCGCCAAAGTTTCACGTGGTGACCTTCGACTACGGCGTGAAGCGAAATATCCTTCGCCGGCTGGTTCAGAACGGCTGCCAAATCACCGTCGTCCCGGCAAGAACCACGGCTGAGGACGTCCTGGCGCTCAACCCCGACGGGATCTTCCTCTCGAATGGTCCGGGCGACCCGGAACCCCTGCAGTCGCAGGCTGCCGAGGTCCGCAAGCTGATTGGCAGGAAGCCGATGTTTGGCATCTGCCTCGGCCACCAAGTGCTCGGACTGGCCGTCGGCGGCAAGACCTTCAAGCTCAAGTTCGGCCACCGGGGTGCGAATCACCCGGTGCTGAACCGCCTCACTAACAAAGTCGAGATCACCTCACAGAATCATGGTTTCGCGGTCGATCCAGATTCGCTGAATGCGAGCGAGATCGAACTCACCCACGTCAACCTGAATGACCAGACTCTCGAAGGATTCCGTCACCGGAACCACCCGCTCTTCTGCGTGCAGTACCATCCCGAGGCGGCCCCTGGGCCGCATGACTCACGATACCTCTTCGACGACTTCATCAAACTAATGGAAGATAGCAAGAAGGGGGACAACTAGGATGCCGAGAAGAACCGACATCCACCGCATCCTCATCATAGGCTCCGGCCCCATCGTAATCGGCCAGGCCTGCGAGTTCGACTACTCGGGCGCGCAGGCGTGTAAGGCGCTCCGTGGCGACGGCTACGAGGTGATTCTCATCAACTCGAACCCGGCCACGATCATGACCGATCCGAACATGGCGAATGCAACCTATGTGGAGCCACTGAGCGTCGAGTTCGCCGAGGAGGTCATCAGAAAGGAGAGGCCGGACGCGCTGCTTTCCACCGTCGGCGGGCAGACCGGTCTCAACCTCTCGGTGGCCTTGGCCGAAGCGGGAATTCTCGAGAAATACAGTGTCGAACTAATCGGCGCCAAAATCGACGCCATCAAGAAAGCCGAGGATAGGCTCCTTTTCAAGGACGCGATGTCGAAGATCGGCCTTGCTTCGCCCAAGTCGCAACTTGTCAACAATGTCGAAGGCGCCGTCGCTTTCGCTGCCAAGAATGGATATCCTGTTATTCTTCGTCCCAGCTTCACCTTGGGGGGGACCGGCGGTGGCATCGCATATAACCTCGAAGAGCTCACCGGCATACTGCAAAAGGGTCTGGATCTTTCGCCCGTGCATGAAGTGTTGATCGAGCAGAGTGTCCTCGGCTGGAAAGAGTTCGAGCTGGAGGTGATGCGCGACCTCGCCGACAACGCCATCATCGTGTGCTCCATCGAGAATTTCGACCCGATGGGCGTCCATACGGGCGATTCCATCACCGTTGCTCCCGCCCAGACGCTCACGGATCGCGAGTACCAGATGATGCGCGACGCCGCGCTCGCCTGCCTACGGGAAATCGGCGTGGACACCGGCGGCTCCAACGTCCAGTTCGCTATTAATCCCGAGAACGGCGAGATGGTTATCATCGAGATGAACCCTCGCGTCTCCCGCAGCTCGGCTCTGGCCTCGAAGGCAACCGGATTCCCCATCGCCAAGATCGCTGCCAAGCTCGCCGTTGGTTACCGGTTGGACGAGATCAAGAACGACATCACGCGCAAAACTCCCGCCTGCTTCGAGCCGACGCTGGACTACGTGGTGGTGAAGATTCCGCGGTGGCAGTTCGAGAAATTCCCCGGCGCGGAGTCGGTCCTTGGCACCCAGATGAAATCGGTGGGCGAGGTGATGGCGATCGGCCGCAATTTCCGGCAAGCCCTCGCGAAGGGAATGCGCAGTCTCGAGGCCGGAAAGTCTTCCGCCACCGATGTCTACGAAGACAGCCTCATCCCGCAGCGCCTCATCACTCCGAATCCGGACCGCTTGAAGTACGTTCTGTACGCATTCCGGCGAGGACGCAGCATCGAGGAAATCTTCGAGATGACCAAAATAGACCCCTGGTTCCTGCGTCAGCTCCGGGACTCGATCGATCTCGAAGACGAGATGAAGCAGGAGTCGCTCGAAACTATATCAAAGGCGACTCTCTCTCGCGCCAAACGCTACGGCATCTCCGACAAGAACCTCGCCCGCTTCTGGAACTGCGAACACCTCGATGTCCGGAAAAAGCGGCTCGACATGGGCATCAAAGCCGTCTTCAACCGGGTAGACACCTGCGCCGCCGAGTTCGAGAGCTTCACGCCCTATCTTTACTCCAGCTACGAGTTCGAGTGCGAGGCGGAACCGGCGGACCGCAAGAAGATCATGATTCTGGGCAGCGGACCCAACCGCATCGGCCAGGGAATCGAGTTCGACTACGCCTGCTGCCACGCCTCCTACGCGCTGCAGGATTTCGGCTATGAGTCCATCATGGTCAACTGCAACCCGGAGACTGTTTCCACCGACTACGACACCAGCGACCGCCTCTATTTCGAACCGCTCGCGCTCGAAGAGGTGCTGAACATCTATGATACCGAGAGGCCCGACGGCGTGATCGTCCAGTTCGGCGGGCAGACGCCTCTTACGCTTGCCTTGCCCCTTAAGGCGGCCGGTGTGCCCATCATCGGCACCGACCCGGAGAATATCGACCTCGCTGAAGACCGCAAGCTGTTCGGCAAGCTGCTCGAGGATCTCAAGATCCCCAGCCCCCCGAACGGCGCCGCCACGAGCATCGATGAGGCGTGCGACGTCGCCCGCAAGATCGGCTACCCGGTCCTCGTCCGGCCCAGCTATGTGCTCGGCGGGCGCGCTATGGTAATCGCCTACGACGAGGAAACCGTGCGCCGTTACATGCGCGAAGCCACCGTCTTTTCGCAAGAGCGTCCCGTGCTGATTGACCGCTTCCTCGAAGACGCAATCGAAGTCGACGTCGACGCTCTTTGCGACGGTCAAGAGGTGCTGATCTCCGGCATCATGGAGCACATCGAAGAGGCCGGCGTGCACTCCGGTGACAGCTCTTGCGTTCTCCCGCCCATCTCGCTCGAGGAAAGGGAACTCGCAGTTGTCAGGGACTATACAACCCGGCTGGCGCGCGCCCTCAACGTGATCGGCCTCATGAACATCCAGTATGCAATCAAGAACGGGACCGTCTTCGTGCTCGAAGTGAACCCGCGGGCTTCCCGCACCGTACCTTATGTCAGCAAGGCGACCGGCGTGCCTCTACCGAAGATCGCCGTTGGCTTGATGCTTGGCAAGAAGCTGGAAGATTTCCGGGAACTCACCGGCGCTCCCGCGTCCGGGGTGCTGCCGGTTCCACAGTTCTTCGTCAAGAGCCCCGTATTCCCGTTCTCCAAGTTCCCCGGAGTGGACCCGGCGCTCGGGCCGGAGATGCGTTCCACCGGTGAAGTTATGGGTGTCGGCAAGAACTTCGGCGAGGCGTTCGCCAAGGCCCAGCTCAGCGCCGGCACGCCCTTGCCGGGCAAAGGCAAGATCTTCATCAGCGTGAATGACCGGCACAAGCCCGATGTGGTCAAGGCGGCCCGCCAGTTTGTCGAATTCGGTTTCGAACTCGTGGCAACCCGGGGCACGGCGGCCGCGCTTGGCGCCGCGGGACTACCGCATAAGCGCATCTTCAAGGTAAACGAAGGCCGGCCCAACGTCGTCGATCTCATCAAGGGCGGAAACGTGCAACTCATAATCTACACCTCCGCCGGCGCCCACTCGTTCAGCGATGAGCGCGTCATCCGGCGCAGCGCCGTCTTCTACGGCATCCCCTGCATTACAACGATGAGCGCCGCCAAGGCCGCCGCCGAGGCCATCGCCAGCCGTCGCCGCGACCCCATCCGCGTCTGGAGCCTGCAGGAAATCCACACCGCGAAGCAGTCCGTCGGGTAGTCCTACACCAGACGCTTGCCGTGTAGTGATCATAGATCTTTGTATCCGAGGTTACAAGCGGGGCGTATCCGTTCACCTTGGCGTGGGCCACGATCACCCGATTAGACAGGTCCCGCGTCCAATCCTCAAACAACGCGGCCTCAGAATGCGATCGACCTCTGCAAGCTTGGCAAACCCGCCTTCCTATACCCGGACGACGCTCTGAGCATCGAGGGAAGAAGTCAAAGCTCTGACCAGTCCTTCTCCCGCTCGTCTAGCATCTCTTTCACGAGGCCCTACCCTGTTCGGCCCAATCGAAATCACCGGCGAGAACCATCTCTGTCTTGATGTTCTCTAGCATGGAACACTCAATCTCGGGCACGATCCGGAAAACACTTTCCTTTGTAGGTGAACTCGAGCGGCTCAGCGGCCTGGGCTCGATCAACAAGCAGGAATAGATCCTTTTTGCAATCCGTTATCGTGAACCTCACGAGTCCTGTGGCTTACAACGTTCAAACATGATCATGCATAGTCTACGCTCATCCTCTGACCCGCCCCGTCACTTCCAGGAAACCACCACGCGTTCCTCGTAAGCCGGCACGTCATGGAGTTCGCTGCGCGAATACCCTGCAGCCGTGAACATCCGGTCCAGGTCGCCGAAGGTGTACGCGGCGCCCTCGGGCGTCGTCGCCAGCATCATCATGTTGAACATCGCCTGTCCAGGAGGCGAGACACGGTCCTCGTTCGGCACGAATTCGAGCGTCATCACCCGGCCGCCTTCGGCGAGGGCTCCCTGAATCTTCTGGAGCAGGCCGGTGCAAGTCTCTTCGTTGAAGTGGTGAAGGAAGTTGGTCAGCAACACGATATCGTAGGGCCCGCGAAGGTCTTCTTCGAAAACGCTGCCTGCAATCGTCTCCCACCGTTCCGCGACGCCGTGTTGTTCGGCGTTCTTCCGGGCTACCTTCAGGACAGGTTCCCAATCGAGTGCGGTAACGCGGCTCCCGGGTAGCTGTACGGCGATCTCAATTCCGTACATGCCATGTCCGGCTGCGATATCGAGAACCCGTGGGTTCTCGGTACCGTTCGCGGCTAGGCCGGCAATGAACTTGCGCGCCGGCGTCGTCAGTGGGGCCATCTCGCGGGCAAAGGTCTCCCACACCGGGTGCTCCATCCCGACGGTTCCAAATTCTCCGATTGCTGTGCGCCCAGAGACGACCGCGTCCGTTAGCCTCTCCCATCCGAAGGTGAGCGTCGGCGAGAGCAGAAACTTTAGCGCGCCGCCCACGAAGCTCGGCTTTGCCCGATCCAAAAAGCTCTCCGAATCTTGAGTTAATCCGAAACTGTCGCCGTTCTTGGTCAGAAAGCCAAGCGTCACCAGTGCGAGGCAGAGCGCGCGCATTCCGCGCTCTGACGCACGGCAGCGCTTTCCTATCTCGGCTGGGGTTTTCGCTCCGGCGGCCATCATCGAAAACAGATCCAATTCAATCGCGGTTCGCAAGCAGGCGGTCGCCTGGTACGCTCCCGCAATCTGGAAAAATAGCGCGGGACTTGGCTGGTGCTGTTCTGAAGGTTCTGACATGATTTTTCTCCCAGTGAGATGCTGCGGTGAAGTTCTCTATTGTAGCGTGGCGCCGCGCCGGAGACGTATCGAGTAGAATTGAGGCGGCATGAAAAACGCCTTGTTGGCTGGAATGATGTTGGCCCTCTCCGCGCAGGCCGCCGGGGAGGCGGGCAGACTGCTGTTCCGGTCCGGGTTCGAGCATGGCGTCCGGGTCGAGGCCAACAGCGAGGGCCGGGTGACGCTGGCGGGCGGCGCCGAGGGTGAATCCGACTGGACCAGTGATCTACCCGGCTCCAACGCATACTTCGTTTACCTCACTGGCAAGGAGAATCCGGACAACTACACCGCCACCCACATCGAGCAAGTGACCGATCGCCACGGGCAGCCCACTCGCGCGCTTTATATGTCCGTGACCGGTGACTACCCCGGCGACAAGGCCACCACGCGGAACGAATTCAGTATCTTCGGGCCGATCTCGAGCAGCCAAGGATACGCGCGCTATTGGATGAAGTATCCGGCAGACCTTGTTGATCACTATCCACCGGGGTCCTGGCGCATGCTAATGGAATGGAAGGAGCCTGATAGGGGCACTGGCCGAACTGAGCACGGTGGAACCAATAACTGGAGGATGAATATCAATCTTCGCTGGGACAAAGTGTTCGGTCAGCCATATTGGATGGTGCAAGGCCAGCAGGTCCAGCCGCTGCGGCAAAACGAGTGGACTTTCGAGGACAGGCGCACTCCGGTGCCGCAGGGCGAGTGGTTTCTGGTCGAGGTTTTCTGGCGGAAGCATCCGGTGCGAGGAAGACTCTACTTCGCCGTGAACGGAGAAGAAATCTGCGATTACCAGGGCCGAACCGAGCATGCGGCCAATCCGCTTCCACTCAAGTTCTGGTCGGTCTTCAAAAACTATCACGGCCGGGATTGGCTCGAAAAGGGGCCCACGGGGCAGTGGGTGGACGATCTCGAGATCTGGTCCGACTTCCCGCCCGGGCATCCCAAGTCAGGCGGAGGTTGGCGATACGCGGAAAATGATCCAGAGAGGCTGTTCGAAACCAGCGAAACGCTCTTCGAGGAGTCATTCGACTTGCCGGATGGCGGCTTGCCGGCGGAGTGGTGGGGAGAGGGTTCCACCCAGTGCGGCATCCGCGAGGGCCGGCTCTACGTGAACGCCACTCCGCGACACGGCGCTGAGCCGGCGCCTCAGGCGACGCTCTGGCTGGACCGCGAGTTCTCCGGCGATCTTCAACTCGACTTCGACGTGCATGTAGTGTCGGCGGAAAACCTCGAAAACAACGTCAACCTGTTCTTCCTCTTCTCGGATCCCTCGGGTGCGGCCCTCCGTTCCACCAGCCCGGAGCGCAAGGCCGCGGCCTACCGGAGCTATCACGGAATGAACGGCTACATCTTCACGTACCTTGCCAATGGAGCTCCCGGATCCGGCCGCGAAGCGCCGGCGCGCCTCCGGTTCCGGGACCTCCCGGGATTCGACAACCTCCTCTACGAGACATACGCTTACGAGGTGGCGCAAGGGAAGACCTACCACGTTACGGTCCGGAAGATCGGTCCCAGGTTCCTCTACTCTGTGGACGGCCGGCTACTGTGCGACCGTGTGGACGACAAGTTCAACCCCGCACACCAGCGGGGATCGATCGGGCTGCGCACGTGGCGAACCGAGTTATGGTGGGACAACATCCAGGTGCGGCGGCTGCATCCCCGGTAGAGAAGCTATCCGAGTTTCGGCGGAAGCTCTTCCATCGGCCCCATCCACTGCAATTCGCGGTCGATGTCCCGATGATGGACGTATTTTCTTTGCACGTCGGCGATCTTCGTCCCGACCACGTCGATCTTGGCGAGATCGTACTGCCCAAGCCCGACCTGGTGGCAGTAGTTGAGGTAGCCCATCCACTCCCCGTCGATGCCCATCGTCTCGACCCCCACCCGGTCCGCCGCGATGTAGTCGGTTGACGCGATAGCGATCCGGTGGTCGACGGGCGTCCCGGAGGCCGGCCCGTTTCCTTCCATGCCCTCGTAGCCGTCAATGACCGTCGCGCCCCAGAAAGGAACCATCTTCTGCGCTGTCAGCAGCATGTCGTAGTGGGTCTGGCGCACACCCCCATGGTAGTGGCGCTTGTCGTTCCAGCGGTCTTCCTTCGGTACCTTTGGTCCCGAGCGCAGCGGTGCGCCAAGTGTCATGTTCTTCACCGACAAGGTGGCGACCACGGTGTTGTGCGTCTTCAGAATCGCCGAGCAGATAACGAAGGCGTCCGGATCGAGCAGGCGTTTCGCCAAACGGACCGGCTGCGGGTGCAGGTCCGCATTCAGAATATGGATCACCTCGTAGAGCCCTTCGTCATTGAGGTCAATGAGCTTCAGGCCGAGGCTCTTATACTCGTTCGGTAGACGGTCATAGAAGAACGCTTCGTACGCATCTGTCGTGGTGCCGGCCGACGACTCGGCAATCACAACCGGCTTCTTGTAAGGTTCCAGGAAATCGAGTATGCCGCGGAGCGCGTCCGCGTTCGTGCTGGCCAGGGGATTGCGGGTGGAAACGTTATTCGGCTTGATGACAACGTGCTTCTTGGCCTTGAGCGCTGGAGCAATCTGCTCTTCGATTGCCTTGAGTGAATCGTAGACGTTCTTACGCCGGTCCTCACCGTGAATCAAGGATACGGTGGACCGCTTTGGGTAGGCTACCTTCGGTTCTTGGCCGGGGAGCAGGGCGGCGCCGAGCCCCGCGCCCGCTGCCAGCCGGAAACAATCGCGACGAGTAAGACAATTCATCCGTTTCACCAGTCCCTCGAAATTGACATTCAAACCTGATTATACTGTGAATGATGGCTACACACTCTTCACGCCGCAACTTTCTCGCCGCCGGGCTCGCCCTGCCCGCCACCGGCGCCGCCGCCACAACTCGCAATGAGAGTCTAAGGAATTCGCTGCGCCGGATTGCCGACGATAGCCCGGCGCTGAAGTACCGGACGATAGGCAACACCGGACTCAAAGTTACAGAGGTCGGCTTCGGGTGTATGCTCACCTCGGACCCGACGGTCATCGAGGCCGCCCTCGATCTCGGCATTAATTTCTATGACACCGCCCGGGTCTACGGCGGTGGCAATAACGAACGCATGGTGGGAACGGCTCTCGGCTCCCGCCGGAAAGACGTCGTCCTGTGTTCCAAGGCAAAAGGCGTTACGAAGGCCGAAGCCATGGAGAACCTGGAAACCAGTCTTCGCGAACTGGGCACGGATTACCTGGACATTTGGTACCTCCATTCCCGCAGCCAGCGCAGCGAGCTGAACGAGGACGTGTTATCCGCCCTCGAAAACGCCAGGCAGCAAGGCAAAATTCGCTTCGGCGGCTTCAGCACCCACAGCAATGAGAAAGATCTACTTCGCTTTGGCGCGACCCTGCCGCAGGTGGACGTCATCCTCACCGCCTACAACTTCACGATGGATGCCGAGATGGCCGCCGCCGTCGCCACCGCCCGCAAAGCTGGCAAGGGCATCGTGGGCATGAAGGTGATGGCCGGCGGATTCCGGAAAGTCACGCCCGGCGACCCGCTGCATGAAAAGCTCCAGAAAGGCGGAGCCCTTCTCGCCGCGCTCAAGTGGGTGTTGCGTGACAAAAACGTCGACACCGCGATCCCGAGCATCACCGACATGGAACAGCTCGAGGAGAATCTGCGCGCGATGGAGAGCGGCCTTTCGTCCCAGGAGCAAGATCTTCTTGCCCGGCAGCTTGAATACATCCGGCCGCTCTATTGCAGCATGTGCGGTGACTGCGCCGGCAAATGCCCCAGCGGCCTTCCCGTTTCCGACATCATCCGCTACGTCTCCTACGCGGAAGGCTATGGCCAGTTCCAGCTCGGCCGCGAAAACTTTCTGCGTCTGCCGCAACCACTGCAAGACGTCCGTTGCGCGGATTGCGAGGAATGTCCGATCCAGTGCCCGAATGGAGTTCGCATTGCGGAACGGGTCCGCCGGGCCCAGGAACTCTTCGCATGAAATCAGCTTACTTCATCCTCTCCATCGTTCTCCTCGCCACCATGACCGTAATGGCGGCGGATCTCGTACCGGACTGCTCCGCCGTCGGCGGGTGGAGCCAAAAGGGTGAAGTCCGCGTGCACGTTCCCGACAACCTGTTCGACTACATGGACGGCAACGCCGAGGGCTATATCATTTACGACTTCAAGAAGATGACCGGTGTCACCTGCACCTCCGGCGAAAAGACGATCCACATCGACTACTTCAAAATGGCGTCGCCTGAGATGTCCTGGGGAATCTTCACCGCTAACCGGCACCCGCGCCATGACGTGTCCGCCATCGGGACTATTGGGCAGGTGATGCCGCGCCGCGCCGCATTCGCCAAGGGCGAGTACTACGTCGAACTCGCCGCAAACCAGGACGACCAGGAGACGCTCGAGGCGTTCGCCCGGGCGCTCGAGCCGAAGGTCCCCGGCCCGGCCGGCAAGCCGGACGCCCTCG
The DNA here is from genome assembly GCA_964468205.1 of uncultured Solibacteraceae bacterium. Classification (GTDB taxonomy): domain Bacteria; phylum Acidobacteriota; class Terriglobia; order Bryobacterales; family Bryobacteraceae; genus CAWELS01. The sequence continues at coordinate 177,543 of CAYXVG010000003.1, forward strand.
GATGGTTCCCGCGGGACGGGTTGGATGTGGAGTCGATACGGCTCGTGCCCCAAAGTGTGATGGGACTCCGGTTGCTCAAGCGTGGATACCTGGCAACGTATGAAGACGGCCGCGCATTCATCGTCCCAGAAGAATCACCCGATGCCGCCGGAAAGGTGATTGCCGCTCTTCAGGAACGCTTTAGCGACCCGGTCGAATCCGGCATTGCTGACGGCTCCATCAGCGGGAAGGATCGCTACCTCGGCCAAATGTGTGTTGCGCGAAAAGGCCATTTTGTCGTCGGGTTCGCCACACGTAGCGCTGGCGCCGATCTCGTTGCACGCGTCCGCGCGATCGCGAGTAACCTGCCGTAGGGCTGCTCGCGGCGTTCTGCGCATCCGCTCTGCGCCCCATAACCGCAACTGTGCTTCAATGAGGGAATGGGGGGCTTGGGAAGGTTCCTTCCGATTGTGCGTGACCGTGTGCAGCCGCGCCGGTTTCACTCCCTCTTCCTTTTCGTCACCTCTCGATGCAACTCCCGCTGCCGCACCTGTTTCTACTTCGATAAGCTGAACCGCAAAGACGACCTCTCCTTTAGCCAGATCGAGCAACTTTCGCGGACCGCTCCTCCGTTTCGCAAACTTTGGATCTCCGGCGGCGAACCATTCTTGCGGCAGGATCTCGACAAGATCATCGCGTTGTTCGTGCGCAACAACGGCGTTCGCAGCGTGAATCTCCCTACCAATGGTCTGCTGCCGGCGAAAACTGTGGAGGTGGTCGACGCTCTACTGAACGAGAACCACGAACTCACAATCGACCTGAATTTCTCCTTCGACGGGTTGGCCAGCACGCACGACGCCATCCGGGGCGTGCCCAATAACTTCGAGCGATCGCTGGCGACGCTGGCCGCGGTCCATGACAGATACAAAGGCGTCAGGCGGCTCCGCCGCAACGTGGTGACGGTGGTTAACCGCGAGAACTACGGGGAGATTCTGCAGTTAGCCGGCAGTATCCTCGGCGGTGGCCAGACAGATGGCCACTACTTCGAGGCGGTCCGCGGGCAGACACCGGATCCGAGCCTGAAATCGATCTCGCGGGATGAACTGCAAGTGCTGCACCGCCGCTTGATGCCGGTCCACCAAGCCTACGCTCATAAGCTGTTTCGTCATCTCCCTGCGATAGCCCGGCGCGTTGCAACCGCATACTACCTTGGCAACATCCGCCTCCACTTCGACATCCATGAACGCTGTCTCGAAGCCCCGTCCCGCTGGCCCATGCCATGTACTGCCGGCGAGACATCCATCGTGATCGACCATGATGGGCTGTTCCGCGCCTGTGAGCTTCGCCAACCCGTGGGCCGCTTGAGAGACTTCGACTACGACGTCAGCGAAGCCCTCCGCTCCCCGGCAATGCGCGCGGAGGTGAAGCGTATCCCTGGAGACAACTGCTGGTGTACACACAGTTGTTTCATTCACGACAGCTCGCACTTCTCGCCGCGAGTCCAGCTCTTCGCCATTCCTTGGGCATGGATGAAGCAGCGTTTCCGATCGCCGGCGCCCCTGCGGCTCGGGGAGGTGGAACGATACCGGGCGGCGGAGGTAAGCTGAAAAGTTTGTGTCCGAGACTCCTCCCAGTGTCATCGTCGCCGCCGGTGTTCTCGAAAAGAACGACCACATCTTGATCTGCCAGCGCAAGAAAGGCCACCGTCACGCCATGAAGTGGGAATTCCCCGGTGGAAAGGTGGAGCCGGGGGAAACTCCTCGCCAGGCCCTGGAACGCGAGTTGGAGGAGGAACTCGCGATTCAAGCGGTAATCGGCAACGAAATTGTCCGCTACGAATACACCTACCCGCGGCGAAACAAGATTCTCTTGATCTTTTACAAGGTGGTTCGCTACGAGGGAATCCCCATCAACCGGGTCTTCGAACAGATCCGCTGGGAGGAACGGGGAAAGCTTCGGCAGTATGACTTCCTCGATGGCGATTACGACTTCATTCGCCGGCTCACTCGCGGGGAGTTTAATCGCCTCTTCCGCCCGGCGTGGACCTAATGCGCTTCCAGATCGAGAACGATACCACGCTCCGCGTTGAGAGTGTGAGAGAACTCCACATCGATCAGTTCGAGCGACGCTTTGTTATGGGAGCCCTGTGTCGTGATGTAGTGCAGCGTGCCGTCCTCCACCCAGTAACCGACTGCCGGGTAGATCGAATGGTCTTCGTAAGCGATTAGATAGATCGTCGCCTGCGGCTGTGCCGCCTCGGCATTCTCGATTCGCGCCTCCGGGGTAGGATGGCTGGGTATCGGCGCCTGATAGCGTTTCATACCGCTAGAAGGGGTTTCCGGGAGGCTCCCTTCCGGGTATTCCCGCATCTCCGGGTTCGGCGCTGGCGCTTGATAGTACTGATTGATGATTACCGGTTGTTGCGGGGCCGGCGCGCTTTGTACCGTTACGTGTACCTGCTGGGGCTGCGGTGGCGCGTAGTTGTACCCTGCATAGTAGGGAATGTAGCCTACGACGGGTACTGCCCGGCGCTGGAAGCTGCGGGGCGCGGACCTCGGATGGCCGGTGAGGTTTCGTCCAAGTCCCGCATGGCCGACGTGGAGGTTGCCGTGGAATCCGCTGATGGTGGAGCTCAGACGCTGGGGGAACGTGCTATTGGTCCCGAGCGGCGGAGGCCCGCCCGTCCCCGGGAAGAGAATACTTCCGAAACCCGAGGCGGCGCTGGGGGATCTTGCGGCGAACTTGGCACTGGCTCGGGAATGGCCGTGAGCATGTTGGGCCATCACCGGTGCGGCCAGCAGGAGCGCCCCCGTCACCACAATCCACTGCAAACGCATACGGAACACCTCTACTCTGAGCTTATCCTTCGCCTATTTGAGACGCAAGGGTTCTTTCGGTGGTTCCAACCTGGATTTCCGACTGTAACGCATTCTGGGCGGACGTGCGATGACACCTGGCGAAAAATCCCGGTAAAAGCGCCTCTTTGAACCGCCTGGGTCGTGTTCCCGTAAAATGTTGATGTGAGTCCCGCTCAGGATACGGAAATCCGGCGCAGCGTGTGCGCCCTCGATTGTCCGGATGCCTGCTCGCTTCTCGTCACCGTCGAGGACGGCCGTGGCGTCCGGCTGCGGGGCAATCCCGGCCATCCCATCACCCGCGGCTTCCTCTGCGAAAAAGTGACGCGTTACCTTGAACGGGAGTATTCGCCCGGCCGGTTGCTGCACCCCCTCCGCCGCACTGGCGCCAAGGGAGAAGGACGATTTGAGCGGATCTCCTGGGAAGAGGCTCTTGGCGAGATTGTCTCGCGTTTCGCAGAGATCAGCGCGGCTTTTGGCCCGGAGGCGATCCTGCCCTATAGCTACGGCGGAACTCTCGGTTTGCTGAACGGTTCCGGCATGGACCGCCGGTTTTTTCACCGGCTCGGCGCGAGCCGGCTGGACCGCACTATCTGCAGCGCGGCCGGAACCGCCGCACTACACGACACACTTGGCCACCGCTACGGCGTGGAACCGGAGCAATTCGCTAACGCCCGGCTCGTTGTCGCCTGGGGCGCTAACATCCTTGGCACGAATGTCCACCTCTGGCCGTTTATCGTGGAGGCCCGCCGGAAAGGAGCGCGACTCTATGTGATCGATCCCGTTCGGAACCGCACCGGACAGGCCGCCGACCGCTTCTTCGCCATCAACCCTGGCAGTGATTTGGCCCTCGCCCTCGGTCTCATGCACGTGATCATTGCCGAAGAGCTTGGCGATAGCGGCTACGCTGAGCAGTACACAAACGGATTCGATGAACTGGTTGAACTGGTCAAGGAGTATCCTCCCGATCGGGTCTCCACCCTCACCGGAATCCCTGCCGCCGGCGTCGTCGAGCTTGCCCGCGATTACGCAACGGCGACTCCCTCGGTGATTCGCCTGAATTACGGAGTGCAGCGGAGTGAACGCGGTGCTGCCGCGGTCCGTGCTATCTCCATCCTCCCCGCGCTAACCGGTGCGTGGCGGCAGGCCGGAGGCGGCCTGCAACTTACGACCTCTGGGGGATTCCGGTTCAATTACTCCGCCCTCGAGCGTGCAGACCTGCAGAGGAAGGCGCTTGGCCGCGAAGCCCGCGTCGTAAATATGTCGCAACTGGGCGCCGCGCTGGCGGATCTCGATAACCCGCCCGTGAAAGCCCTGGCCGTCTACAATTCGAACCCCGCCGCCGTCGCTCCCAACCAGAACCTGGTTCTGCGAGGGTTGGCTCGCGGGGACCTTTTCACCGTCGTACTGGAGCAGTTTCTGACGGAAACGGCGCGCTACGCCGATATTCTGCTTCCCGCCACCACGTTTCTCGAACACTCCGACCTCTACTTCAGCTACGGCCACTACTACGTTCAACTGGCCCGGCCGGCTTTACCGCCTCCCGGCGATTGCCGCTCCAATGTCGCCGTCTTCCGTGAACTCGCCGGCCGCATGGGATTCGACGATGAGTGTTTTCTCGATTCTGAGGACGATATGATTCGCCAGGCCCTGCAGTCAGGGCATCCATTTCTCGAAGGAATCACCTTGGAACGCCTGGAGCGGGAAGGATTCCTGCGCCTTAATGTGAGCCCGCCAGGCGAGCCGTTCCTCCCGTTCGTCAATGGGGGATTTGGGACCCCGTCCGGAAAATGTGAGATCGAAGCGGATAGTCTTCGGTATCTCCCGCCCGTGGAGTCAAGATTCGGTGATCCGGACCTGCACGGCCGTTTTCCGCTCGAGTTCATCTCGCCGAAATCCGGCGTCGGGCTGAACTCGACATTCGGTAACCGTGAAGAAGTGGATCGCGAATGCGCCACTCTGGCCGTCAACCCGACCGACGCCGAGCGTCGGGGGCTCCGGTCGGGCGATGTCGTCCGCCTGTTCAACGGACGCGGCGAGTGCGCATTCGTGGCCAGGGTTTGTGATGACGTGTCGCCTGGCGTCGTATCTGCCCCCGCGGTTCGCTGGGGACGCAAAGGCGAGCCAACCGCGAACGCTTTGACCTCGGAGCGTCTCACGGACGCCGGCGGTGGTGCTACCTTCTATAGTTGCCTGGTGCAATTGGAAAAATGCGAATCAACTCCCCCTACCCGCTCCTGATTCTCGCGCTCGTCATCGCGGCATCCTGCCGCCAACCCGACACTGTTCCCGTGGAGACAGACGCCGCCCCTGCGGCCACCCGACTGGCCGCGGCAGTCCACGCCGCCGACCCAAAGGGCGCTCCCCAACTGAAAGAAGGTTTCCACACCGTCGAGCAGGATGCCTGGCGCTGGACCGAACGGAGATTCGTCGTCCTGCTCGGTCCTCCCGAAGGCGCCGCCACCGGCGGAGCGACTTTGACGCTCCGGTTTGCCGTACCCGAACCCGTGATCGCCCAACTCGGTCCAGTCACGCTTGAGGCGAACGTGGGGGGAGCGGCATTGCCGGCTCAATCCTACACCCGGCCGGGCGAGTATATTTACAGCCATAAGGTTCCGCCGCCGGCGCTTGCCGGGGATTCCGTGGCGGTCGAATTCACAATTGATAAGGCGTTGGGCCCCAGCGCGGCGGACCAGCGCGAGTTGGCGGTGATTTTCAGCTCGGTGGAACTCGAATCCCCCTAATCAGCAGCTTACCGTCCGCCGCGCAACTCGCTCTTTCTGCGATACCTGCCGCAGTCTCATTATCCGCCGTGACGGCGGTGGATATAGTGTCGCCGGCGGCTCCGAATCCGTCCCCGCTCGCGGTGAGGGAGGATTTTCCGCTTCCCCGCCGCTAGCCGTGAACGGCCGTTCGGTGGCGGCGATGCGTCCCGGTCACACTGTTTCGCAACTTTTCCCCTACTGAAGAAAGGCCAACCTTCCGATATGGTAAAGGTCCTTCAGATGTAGGACTTGCAGAGAACGAAAGATGACTGCGCCAGCCCGATTTTCAGAAGTTGAAACCTCTGGCAGTCGAATTGCATCTTACTTGTGCTATGATTCTGTCTCTGGAGGCCCTCAGGGTTTTCCAGAGGCGTTGCTCTCCCTGCCAGTTCCACTCGTTAGAAATCATTGTGGAGCCCGCTCGAATCGGGAAACTTTTTTCCGGATTCAGCGTCTACACTATGTCAAACGAGAAGGAAGCTGAGGAGTGAATGATCGAGTGGAAAAAATAACGCTGCAACAAATTGAGTTTGATCCATACTTAGGAGTTAGCTGACCGGCTAGCTCCTGGGAAGGAGAAGAGGCCATGACGAAGACTGAACTAAAGAAGTACAAGAAGACGCTGGAGGCCAAACAGGCCGAGCTGGCGAACGTGCTCCGCAACCGCGACGCGATTGCTATCGAGAAAAGCGCTGACGCTCTCGATGAGGTGCAACATGCCGCGGAACGCGAGCTGGCCATTCGTAACCTGGACCGCGAATCCAATCTTCTTCGTCTAGTAAAACTGGCACTACGTCGAATCGACGAGGGCGCCTATGGCACATGTTTGCATTGTGAGGAAGAGATCAACCCGAAACGGCTGAATGCCGTACCGTGGACTCCCTACTGCATCAAATGCCAGGAGATGGCCGATAGCCAGAGCGAAGAGTTCGTCGATGAACTGATGATGAACGCGGCTTAGGTTACGCTTCTCCGATTGTCATTCTGTTGGGCGCGGGTTCCACTCCCCGCGCCCAACGTGTTTCTGGACGCATCGTCCGTATGGGTCTCCGGGAGAATTCCTACCGCCGAGACCATCCGGCCTTGCTCTCCGGGCTGCCGGCGGTAAGAATAGAAAACATCGATCCAGCAGGCTGTGCATGGCGCTCCGCGGTAGACCCGGTCCGCTACGACGCCGGCCGCAACAAGTTGCCGCCGGTTCACTTCCACCAAGTCCAGCATTGCCTTGCCGCGAGCCGGCAACCCGGGCAGTAGGTCACGAAACCGTTTGGCCACTTCTTCGCCCACTTCATAGCAGCATCCTCCGATCCCAGGGCCGATCGCGACCTCCAGTTTCTCCGGATCGACTTGGAAATCCCTCTCGAACCGCTCGACCACGGCGCCGGCGATATTCTCGGCGCTCCCTCGCCAGCCGGCGTGTACCGCCGCGACAACCCGCGCCGCGGGGGCCACCATCAGTATCGGCAGACAATCCGCGGTGCGAACTGCGACGATCTGACCAGGCTCGGCCGTCAAGAGACCGTCGCCTTCTCCGGCGCAGCCCTCCGCGCTGCGCACAACGATGGATTTGGTGGAGTGAATCTGGTTCAGACTGGCTACCCGGCTGGCAGGCAGCCAGCTACCGGAGTGGCGGGAGCCGAATCCGTGCAGCAACCAATCGTGCCGATCTAACGGCCGGCAGCGGAATACGCCTCTCGGATGCTGATAGAACACCGGCAACTCAGACAGGGTTCGGAGTCTGCGCCACCATCACCTTCTTCTTGAACTCCTCGAGCATATCCTCCTCGAGCCGAACTTCGGTGGGCCGCCGCACGAAAGTGCTCATCTCATCGATCTTGTCCTGCAGTTTCAAGAGCCCGTAGAACAGATTCTCGGGCCGCGGTGGACAACCCGCAACGTAAACGTCAACGGGAACGATCTTGTCCACGCCCTGCAACACTGCATAGGTATTGAACGGCCCCCCCACGCTCGAACACGCTCCCATCGACATCACCCACTTTGGCTCCGGCATCTGATCGTAGATTCGCTTCAACACGGGCGCCATCTTCAAGGTTACTGTACCCGAAACGATCATCAAATCGGATTGGCGCGGACTTGGCCGAAATACCTCCGCGCCGAACCGGGCGATGTCATGGCGGGAACAACTCGCCGTGATCATCTCAATCGCGCAGCAGGCCAGACCGAATGTGAGCGGCCAAATGGAGCCTTCGCGCGCCCAGTTGAAGACGTAGTCCACCGAGGTGGTAATCAAGTTCCTGTCGAACCGATTGTGGAGTACCGACATCGAAAAACGCTCTCCGTTTCAGTCTATCACCGCCCTCCATTCGCACGCTGGATTCGCTAGAATTCACAGTTGTTATGCTCTTGCCAACGACACTCCTCATAATGCTCCTCGCATCACCTCTCGCCGTCTGGTCCGAGGGCCGCCCTGGCCTGTTCTTTCGGGAAGACTGGAAAGAGACTCCGGCGGAGATCCCCGTCAGCCAGAACCATGTCGCAAACGACAACCTTCTCCTTTCCTTGCACGGCCCGGGCCAGGAGGCTCTGAAGAAGAGCCACCACGACAAGCCGGCCGACGACCCCTTCTATGTTTGGTCCGGACTTGCCGAAGGCAACTGGGCGGTCAGCTTGCGGCACAAATCGAACGACGTCGACCTGACAGGCCAGTCGAAGATCCGCTGGCGCTCCAAACAGGCTGGTTTTCGCGAACTCCGGATCATTCTCAAGTTGGCCGATGAAACCTGGCTCGTCAGCGACGTCTCGGATCCGCCCTCGCTGGACTGGCGCATTCGCGAGTTCAACGTGGCCGGCATCCGGTGGCGGTCATTGGACATCAAAACCGTGGTCGAGGGCCGGTGGGTTGATAATCCAGACCTCCGCCGGGTCGTCGAAATCGGCTTCACTGACCTGATGCGCGGAGGCCAAAGCAACGCCTGCTCGCGGCTCGACTGGATCGAAGTCGACGGCAAACCCGTGCCACGAAGGTGAAGCCGTATCAGGCCAACTGCTTCTGCCACTCGAGAGTCAGGCGCAGACCCTCTTCAATCGAGTACTTCGGATCATGTCCAAGGTCTTGCACAGCCGCCGTCGTATCCGCCTGGGAATCCCGGACATCTCCTGCCCGAGGGGGGGCGTACTCGGCCGGAATTGAGACACCCTCGATCTGCTGAAGAACAGACCAGATCTGATTCAGCGTGTAACGGTTACCGTTCCCCGCATTGAACACCCTCCCCCCGACGCCCTCCGCGTTGGCGGCTTTGATCACCAGTCCCACCACATCTTCCACATACGTGAAATCGCGGCTCTGTTCGCCGTCCCCGAATATGGTGGGAGAGGTCCGCTCCAGCAGGCGCTTGAGAAAAATCGAGATCACTCCGGAGTAGGGGCTCGACGGATCCTGCCGCGGGCCATACACATTGAAGAACCGGAGTGATACCGCTTCCAGCCCGAAGCACCTGTGGAACACCGTCGCGTAATACTCGCCCATCAGCTTCTGAGCGGCGTACGGAGATAGCGGATTAGGCAGCATCGTTTCCACCTTCGGCAACACCTCGGTCTCCCCATAGGCGGACGAGGAAGCGGCGTAGACAACGCGGCGAACCCGCCCTTCGGCGCATGCCCGAAACACTTCAAAGGTTCCGTCGATGTTCACCGCGTGCGAAGGAACCGGCTCTGCAATCGACCGCGGAACCGAAGGAATCGCCGCCAGGTGGAACACCGTATCTGCGCCCTCGATAACAGGGGCGATCTCCTCATAGCGCCGGATGTCGCCGCGGTGGAACTCGATGTCACCGGCAACCTCGGCCAGGTTCTCCTCCTTGCCCGTGAGCAAATTGTCAATCACGGCGACACTCCCGTCGCCCCGGGACAATAGTCCCCTGACCAGCGCGGAGCCGATGAAGCCCGCGCCTCCTGTCACAATGTAACGCTTCATAGATCTAACTTCTCCGCCTCGCTGTTTAGGTAGCGGATCGTCTCGTCGGCGATCGTCTCGGCGCCTGGCCCGAACTCGAACACCTCGGCCGAAACCCACCCTTCATACTTCCGTCGGGCCAGTGTTTCGAGGACCGGCTTGAAATTGTAGTCGCCTTTGCCTGGATGCTGCCCGTCCATCTCATTCACGTGTACGTGTTTGATGAACTCGAAGTGACGATCCACAAGCGAAGCGTGCGGCTCTGTCTCCTCCACGGCATTATGGGTATCGAACATCGTCTGGATCGCCGGGTGGTTGATCTGCTTTACCATCTCCACCGCCTCATCCAGCGATAGCAAAACGTCGCACTGATTCGAAGGCAGCGCTTCGGCAAGAACTGTCACCTTCCTGGTAGCGGCGTGATCCGCCACTCCGGCGAGACCCTCCGCGAACCGCTTCGTCGCCTCCTCCCGGCTCGCCCCCCCGGTTGTGCCGCGCTGCTTCGGCGAACCGAACACCAGCACGCCGCAGTCTTCCCGGTCCCCGGCAAGGTCGCCGCACAGGTCGATCAATCGGTCAATGTGCTCCCAACTCCGCTTCCGCAGCGCCTCGTCCGGCGTGGTCACGTGCAAGCCGGCCGGCGTCACCATCACCCAATGCAGCCCAACGAAGTAAAGCCCCTCATCGCGGATCACGTCCCGGCACTCCCGGCGTTGTTCCGGGGTGATGTCCACCGGGTCGTCGGCGAGCGTGTAGTGGGCGATCTCGATGCCTCCGTAACCGAGACCGGCCATCGAGCGGCACTGGTTCGTGATCGACCAGCCCTCGTACACCTCATTACAAATGGAATACTGGAATGCGTAGCTCATGAATCCTCCAATCTACTAAACACCCGAAGCGCTGCGCACCGCGGCCGGCGCGTCCCCCACAATGCTCTCGCCTCCGGGTTTCCTCGCCACGGCCACCAATGAGAGGCCTCCCCACGGCAAAAACTTGTCCAGCAGCCTCCACAGCCACACCGTTTTATCGAAAACCTTAAGCATCGGCTTCCCGAGACTCCGGCGCCGCAGCAGCTTCGACTGTATCCACCACATCGCGGCCGACGCTTTGTTCAACTGGACCACCTCATCCAGTTCCAAACCATTCGCCGCAAGCAACTCCCGGACCCCATGCTCGCTGAACCGCCGCCGCAATCCCAATGACTCGTCGAGTACGCCGTACACGCCGGTGTTCTGCGGCGCTAGCACCACGAGTCTGCCGCCGGGTTTTAGCACCGATTCCATCATGGTGATCATCTGGGCCGGTTCGGCGGCATACTCGAGCAGGTTCAGGCAGAGGACGGTGTCGAAACGGTCCTCGATTCGCGCGTAGTCCTCGGCCTTCTCCGGATCGATTTCCACCACCTCCACGCTGGGAGTCTTCAGAAAACGGTTCTGCAAAGCGTGAAGACTCAAGGCGTCGTTCTCCGCCGCGACGTAGCGTAGCCGTCGGGCCATCAAACGGCCGCTCAACGTGCCAATGCCCGCGCCGAGTTCCAACACCGTATCGCCCAGATGCGGACGGATGAGCCGGGTGATCCAGCGAATATAGTTCGGGGTTCCCGTGTGCGTGCTCAGCACGCCCCGCCCCATCGGATGGGTGTACAAATCGTCGATCAACCAGAACTTCAGAATCGTCGCCAGCGCCTGGATCCCGTCCTTCGGGCCGATCTTCTTACCCTCCTCGTAGCTCCTCCCGTGATAGCTGATCGGCACCTCGTAGATGCGCAACTGCCGCTTGGCGCACTTCATGGTGATTTCCGGTTCAAAACCGAACCGGTCCGACCGGATCGGGATGCTCTTCAGCAGATCCGTCCGGAACACCTTGTAACAGGTCTCCATGTCGGTGAGGTTGAGGTTCGTGAAGACGTTCGACAGCAACGTTAGCCCGCGGTTCATCTGGGAGTGCCAGAAGGGTAGCACCCGCGTCTGCGTTCCCACCAGATAGCGCGAACCGAATACTGCGTCCGCGTGACCTTCCAACAGCGGTTTCAGTAGCTGCGGATACTCACTGGGGTCATACTCGAGATCTGCATCCTGAACAATGCAGAAATCCCCGGTCGCATGCTGGATTGCCGTCCGGATCGCCGCTCCTTTCCCCTGGTTCACCTCGTGGAGAACCAGCTTCATGCACGGCTCGTTCTTCACAATCCGCTCCAGAATCCGGCGCGTTCCATCCGTCGAGCAATCATCCACCAGGATGATCTCCCGCTCCATGCCGTCAGGAAGAGAAGCCCTCAATACTTGCCCCAGGCTGCGTTCAACCACCGTGCGTTCGTTGTAGACAGGAACCAGGATGGAGAGTCTCAAATCCTAAGTATAATGAAAGGCGGATTGCACGGACTAAAGCCGCAGGGAAATCTACTACTTAAACACGGGAGGAACAATGGCTGAAAACTCCGATCGGCGGAGCTTCGTTAAACAGGCCGGCCTTGGCGCCACGGGAGTCATGATCATGAGTCCGCAACTCGTGCGGGGCTCGGAAGCGAACTCCGCGCTGTCGCTGGGATTGATCGGCTGCGGAAACCGCGGCATGTATGTCAGCGGGATCTTCGCGAAGAACGAATACGCGAGGGTTGCCGCCATCTGCGATATTTACGACGACCGCATCCAGGCCGGGCAGGAAAAGTACTCCGGCGCCGCCGTCTACAAGGACTACAAGGAACTGCTCGCCTCTGATCTCGACGCCGTGCTGATCGCCACCCCGGCCTACCTGCACCCGGAAATGTTCGAAGCCGCTGTCGATGCGAAAAAGCATATCTTCATGGAAAAGCCCGCCGCCGTGGACGCCGAGGGCTGCCATCGTGTGAAGGCCGCCGCGCTTCGGGCAGACCCGTCCAAGCGGATCTCGGTTGACTACCAGCAACGCTACGGCAAGGACTACCGGATGGCCTATCACTTCATCAAATCCGGCGCGATCGGCGAGATCAAGGGCGTACGGGCGTCCTGGTTTGGCGGTGGTCCCCCGCTCAAAACAGGCCACGACCCTGCCCAGGAGAAGGTCCGGAACTGGTTCTTCTACCGCGAACTCAGCGGGGACATCCTGGTGGAACAGGACTGCCACAACATCGACGTCGTCAACTGGTTCGTCGGCTCCTACCCGGTGAAGGTCTCCGGCTATGGCGGCCGCGCAATGCGTTTCTACGGCGACATCTTCGACAATTTATCCTGCACCTTCGAATTCGCCAATGGGCTGATCTTCAGTTATGCCGCCAACCAGTTCCGCACGCCCGGCTACGCTGACGTCTCGGAAACCTTTATCTGCGAGCACGGCGCCGTCAACACCTCGCGCCGGGGCATCACCATATATCAGGCAGACCGGAAGGAACCCAGGTTCGTCGAAACCAAGTACGACATTACGCAAGACGGCGTGAACGAATTCGTCGAAGGCGCCCGCACCGGCAAGATTGAGAACTTCGGAGTTGCCGCCGCCGAGAGCACCCTCACGGCTGTGATGGCTCTCCACAGTTGCGTCCATGACCGCGAGTTCACCTGGAACGAAATGCAGAAAGCTTGACCGAAAAGAAGCCGTATGGAATCGTGTTGATGCATACCGTTTCACACACGCTTCTATACGGCTTACACTAGGTTTCTTATGAGCGTCCTCCTCGAATCCAACCTTCCCGGCGTCGAACTCGTCTCCCGGGGTAAAGTGCGCGACATCTACGCCGTTGGCGACGAACTGTTGATCGTCGCCACCGATCGCATCTCCGCCTTTGATTACATTCTGCCTACTGGCATCCCGCGCAAAGGCGAGGTGCTCACTCAGCTCTCCCTCTTCTGGTTTGACTTCTTTCAGGACGTTTTGCCGACGCACATCATCACGGCCAACGTGAACACCTACCCGGCGCCGCTGCCGGACTACCGTGACCAATTGGACCGCCGTTCGATGCTCGTCAGCAAAGCCGATATGCTACAGATCGAATGTGTGGCTCGCGGCTACCTCTCCGGCTCCGGCTGGAAGGACTATCAGAAAACGGGCGCCGTGTGCGGCATCAAGCTGCCCGAAGGCCTGCGGGAAAGCGATCAGCTCCCTGAGCCGCTCTTCACTCCGGCCACGAAGGCGACCAGCGGTCACGACATCAATATCTCATTTGAGGAGGCCGCGGAGATTGTCGGCCGGGATGTCGCCGTGAAGGTACGGGCGCTCACCCTCGACATCTACTCCCGCGCTGCCGCCTACGCCCGCGAACGCGGGATCATCATTGCGGATACCAAGTTCGAATTTGGCTTCGTGGACGGCGAGCTCATTCTCGCGGATGAAGCCCTCACGCCGGATTCGTCCCGCTTCTGGCCCGCTGACGAATATGAGCCGGGCCGGTCCCAGCACTCCTTCGACAAACAATATGTGCGCGACTATCTCGAATCCATTCACTGGAACAAGCAACCGCCGGCTCCGGAACTTCCGGAAGATGTCACTCGTAACACTTCTCAGAAGTATGTTGACGCATACCGTCTGTTAAGTGGCCAGGAACTGTGAACCTTAACTGGTTAGATTTCGTCATAATCCTGCTCGCCGGCCTGTCGGTCGCGGAAGGAATCACGAAAGGATTTGCCCGGACCGGTGTCGGTCTGGCGGCCGCGATCCTCGGCGTCATCCTCGGCATCTGGTTCTACGGGACGGTCGCCTACCACGTCCGCCCCCACGTCACGTCGCCCGGTGTCGCCAATTTCATCGGTTTTGTTGTGGTCTTCCTGAGCTGTCTCGTCGCCGGCGCTGTGATCGGCTCCATCCTCGCGGCCTTGCTCAGCAAGATGGGACTCACCTTCCTCGACCGGTTCTTTGGCGCGATCCTTGGTTGCGCGCGGGGCGCTATTGCCGCCATCGTCCTGGTGCTGATCTTGGTCGCCTTCACGCCCAACCCGCCCCCTCGCTCGGTGGAGCGTTCCCACTGGGCCCCATACCTGATCGGAGCCGCCAACGTCCTCGCCGAGTTTGCCCCGCGCGAACTGAAGGATTCGTTTTTCGAAAGCTACGCCAAGATCAAGGAAGCCTGGAACAAGCACATCCCCAAAAAGACGATACGCCTCCCCGAAACAGAAATCTAGTTCGACGCAGCTCATACCGGCGGGCCGTCAAACGATCGGTGGGAATGTTACTTCCCGGTTCGCCCCAAGCGTAGGAGATGCGCACAAAACCTCTCCGTCTCGCGAGTCCTCGCCAACGCAACCTGATCAGCCACAATCGCCCAAAGGTAGAATGGAACTTAGTCGACAGCACGACACATTGACGTTCAAAAACGTCTTGTTGCAGCTCACTCCTTGATATGCGCTTACTGATCTTCGATCTCGACGGTACCCTCATCGACTCCAAGCAGGACCTCGCCAACTCCGTCAACGCGGCCCTCGAACACCGGGGGCATAGCCCTCTACCGGACGCTCTCATCCAGTCCTACGTCGGCAACGGCGCCCCCGTTCTTATCGAGCGTGCGCTCGGCCAATCCGCGTCCGGCGACGAGGTGGAGCGGACGCTCGAATATTTCCTGGCCTACT
The DNA here is from genome assembly GCA_964468205.1 of uncultured Solibacteraceae bacterium. Taxonomy (GTDB): domain Bacteria; phylum Acidobacteriota; class Terriglobia; order Bryobacterales; family Bryobacteraceae; genus CAWELS01. The sequence continues at coordinate 192,586 of CAYXVG010000003.1, forward strand.
ACCGGGAACACATGCTCGACAATACTTACCTGTACCCCGGCGTGCGGGAGTCGCTCGACCGCTTCCGAAACGCCGGCCTGCACATGGCCGTCCTCACGAACAAGCCCGTGAATTTCAGCCGCGACCTTGTCAAGGGCCTCGGGCTTGAGGACCATTTCTTCAGCGTCTACGGCGGCAACAGTTTCCCCGAAAAAAAACCGCATCCAATCGGTGTTCAAAAGCTGCTCCAGGAAGCTGGAGCAGCCAAAAAAGAAACTCTGTTTATTGGCGACAGCGGGGTGGATGTGAAAACCGCCCGCAACGCCGGTGTCAAGGCCGCGGGCGTCACGTACGGGTTTCAGCCCGAATCCCTCGAAGAGAATCCACCCGACCTCCTGTTCGACTCAATGCCCTCCCTTGCTGACCACCTCCTGGGCGCTGGCTGACCTACTCTCTGCGCTCCTCCCCCGGTTCCTCATCCGGCTGCGCCGGCGGTGGCTCGGCTTCTTCTGGGGCCGCCTCCACTTCGGACTCGGCTTCCGCTCTGCCTGGGACGGGTTCTCCTTCGTCCTTATCTGCTTCTGGCTCCTGAACCTCCGCAGCCAGAGCTTCTTCTACTTCGCGATCTTCCGGTTCGGGAGCGGCCGCAGGCGGCGGCGGAGCAGCGGCGGCCCCGGCCTTGCTCTCTTCTCTGGCCGCGGCCCGCGAAAGCACTCCATCCGCCCGGCTGATGATCGCCCGCAGGAAAGCCTCGGAGATAAGCCCGGACGAGAACGACATCAGCACCACGAGCGGGACGCTCTCGATCACTTTCACCTGAATCATGAACAGAAGATAGTAGGTCACAATCGCCAGCACCGGAGCCGTGATCAGATACATGTACTGGTTGATCAGATCCCCCCGCAGCTTGTTCAGCGCATCTTGATGGCTGACCTGCCGGAGAACCGGCAAGAAAGAGAGAAAATCCTCCCGCTCCTCCGGCAGTACTGCTTGCTGTACCTCGTCAATCCGCCGGGCGCCACCGAGGTCCTCAACCTCCTGAAAAGCCTCCTTTACCGCTTGCCCCAGCTTTCGTAGCCCTTTGATCCCAAACCAGTGTTCCAACTCGAACTTCGCTGCGATCTGACGTTGGAGGTCGGGGATTCTCCGCGTCATATTGACGGCACCGCCTAACGTGGCGAGGATCAAGACGTACATCGGGATCACTAGACCGCCCCGGATATCATACAAGTCTGATGCGACCGGCTGAGCCGATGCCTGTGCGCGCGTTACAGCCGCGCTTTCGTCGGCCGGTTGCGGCGCGGATTCGCCTTCTCCGGGCTCGCTCGGCGCCTGTTGTTGTCCACCCGCTTCTGTTTCTGCCGCCTGCCCTGGCGAGCCTTCTATAGAACCGGCATGCGCCGGCGACTCGGGAATACCCCCGATGTGAACAGCCCACTGGTGAATGCACGCCTCGTTGAGAGCCTCCGGGCTGACGCAGTTGACCTTGAGCAGTCCCACCGGGGATTCGGCCATCCATTGATGAATGCCGGGAAATAGTGGAACCACCAGCAGAACTAATAGCGGAGCAACCAAAAAGAAGGCGGCGCAAAGATAACTCACGCTGATCGCAATGCGGTGCTTCGTGTAGGAGTACTTGCCCGTAAACAGCGTCAACACCAGCGCCAGCCCGCACAGCAGAATCGCCACGATCACGCCGACGAACAGCGCCGCCGACCGGCCGAGATTTTGCATCGCGTTCGCTTGCCCGGTCGCCGGCTCCTCCTCGCTCTCCTGTGGGACTGTGGCCGTGGCTTCCACCCGGATCTGCTCTGACGGTAGAAATCCAGGCAGCCAGCCGGACTCAAAACCGCCCTTTGAAATACTTGTGATCAGCGTCTGGCGCGTGGCAGGTTTGATGCGGCTGATATCCAGCGCGACGATGCCTTCGCTAACCGGCTTGCCACGAAGATAGGCGTCGCCCCTCACCACCATGCCTTCGGTAGCGTTGAACTCGAGCCTGAGTGCGATCTCCACTTCGGAAGTCGGGTTCACCTTCTCGTAGATGAACGCAAACACGAAGTATCCGATCACGGCCATCACAATCAGCGCCGCGCATCCAATAACAGTTTCGGTGGTGTCGCTGGATTTCTCCCCCTTGCCACTCATCCTCTGCCTCTCCAGTGTCAAGCATTATGACAGCAAAAGGTTCTATTGGCAATTGAATAGCGCAATGAAAAGGCCGCTTGTAAACGGAAGCTCCAAATCATTCGCCCCGTTTACCAGCGGCCCCGTTGTCTCGCAGTGTGATGAAGCCTTACAGCGTCGTGACCCAGCTCCGGGTCTTGTTGCTCTCCATGCACTTCTCAAGCAACTCCATGCCCCAGAGACCATCCTCGAACGTCGGATAGTCAATCGGCGCCGACGGATCCAGCACGCGCTGATAGAAGCGCTTGTACACCTGCTTGTGGGAATCGTCGTAGCCTTCGCTGTGGCCGCCAGGCAGGTCCGCGAATCCGGCCGCCGCTCCCTTCAGCAGTGCCGGGTCCTTCACGATCATTTCGTTCGGCTCGTTCCGGTGGCCGATCCACAATTGGTCCGGCGACTCCTGGTTCCACATGACGCCGGCCTTGGTTCCGAAGATCTCCATCTGAAAGCGATTCTTGCAGCCGGCCGACATCTGGCTTACGGTGTACGCCCCACGGGCACGGTCGCCGAGTTGGATCAACACGCTGCCAAAGTCTTCGGTGTCGATCGGAACCTCATCGTAGTCCTCGGGCTGCAGCGTCTTGCCCGAAAAGGTCTCGATTGCGACGTTGGGCTTTTTGCGGGTCTTGTGAAAAGTCTGCATGTCACAGCAGAGCGCCGTGATCTTCATGCCGGTGAGATGCTGGCACAGGTCCATCCAATGGGAGCCCACATCCGCCACCACGCGCAGCGGACCGTTATCCTTGGAATCGAGCCGCCAGTTGTAGTCGGTGTCGTAGAGCAGCCAGTCCTGCGAATACGTGCCCTGTGCAATCAAAATTTCGCCCAGATCGCCGGCGGCAACCATCTGGCGAATGTGCTGCAGAACGGGATAGTAGCGCAGATTGTGGTTGACGCAATTGACGATGTTCTTCTCCTTCGCCATCGCAACCATCTCCCGCGCCTCGGCTGCCGACATCGACAGCGGCTTTTCGCAAAGCACCGCCTTGCCCGCCTCCATCGCCGCCTTCGAGACCGGCGCGTGCAGCGCGTTCGGAGTGCAGACATGAACGGCGTCAATCTCCGGATCGGCGATCAACTCCATGTAATCCCCGGTCGTGCGCTCGATGCCCAGGGCCTTGCCGAAACCCTCGGCCTCCTCCTTGGAGATACCGGCCACTCCGGCTACTTCCACATTGCCCAACCGCCGAATCCCCTCGGTATGAACTTTCCCCATGAATCCGGCTCCTATGACCGCGGTCTTGATCTTCCGCATAATAATCCTTTCCTCGCTCCTGGTTGTGATCTTTCGGCATAAGTGCCTCAGATAACTCTATCGCAAACCCGGGCGGGCGAGTACAGCGGTCTCACAAGCCAGACGGCCCCCAATATTTGTCGGACGGTCCTCGACCCGGCCGGCCATCCCAATTGCTTCGGCGCCCCATGGATGCGCGCCATAACCGTCCCCGGTGACCGGCCTCAATGACGGGCGCTTCGCATGAGTTTAAGCCGCCCGCCCGGATTCGGGCGGGCGGTTGGTCGCCCTGATCCTGCTTCAGCCTTTGGATCTACTTGGCAAGCCAAAGGCGAGTCAGCGGGCCACCCGTGCCAGTCACGGGATCCGACGGTGGAAACGGTGTCTTCCGGATGTTCTGCAGATCCGCCTCCGAAGGGGCGTCACGCTTCAAATCCCACCGCTGTCGTGGCGGATACGCTCCCACCACCAGGAAATCCCGGCTGCTGTCCAGCTTGCAGTGTCCGGTACCGGCTGGCAGGACGGCGACGTCTCCGGCGCGAACCGTCACTTCCTCGCCGTTCTCTCCTCCCAGCATCAGCTTTGCCTTGCCCGCGGCAATGCCGAGCACCTCGTGAGCCGTCGAATGGTAGTGGTGATAGCTGAAAACGCCGTTGCGCCACTGCGCCGGCCACTGATTTCGCTCGAACAACTCTTCAAACTCCGCCGCGGATCCGCTGCCGGGACTGGCAATCACGGACCGGTACACCAGAACTGGAAGCCACTCATTGTTGGGGACCCAGCCGTTCCTCGAAAGGCGCAAAACCTCGGGCTCGCGCTTCCCTCCGGCATCCGAACCGGCTGCGCTGGCAGGCCCAAGATTCATCGCGAAAAGCATGGCGCTGAAATGGCGCCGGTCAGTAAAGCTCACGCCATCCTCCCAGGCCCTCAGCGTACCATTTCGACGAGGACCAGAGCACGGTTCAACGTAGTGGCGTCTCCGCCGGTGTTGGGGAAACCGCCCATCGTCAAGGCGCGGAGCTAGCCGGCCGCGGGGTTCAGCCGGGACAGCCTTCCAGCGGCTTCTTTCCAATGCGGTTGGCTTGCCGTCACCGCCGCGTAGTGCCGTTCCGCCTCCTCAAACATCCCCTGGGTCTCCGCGATCAGCCCCAGATTCCAACGGATGCCGGGGTGGCCGGACTCAACCTGCAACGCGGCTTCGTACAGTTGGCGCGCTTCCTGCAGGTTCTCCGATTCTTGGAGGACTGCTCCAAGATTCACCCTCGCGTCTGTTCGCTTCGGATCCACAAGCATGGCCTGCTTGTAAGCGTCAACGGCGACTTCCAGGCGCCCGGTTCGCTGGCAGGCCACTCCGAGATTAAACCAGGCGTCGTATGAGTCCTCCGCCATCTCCACCAACTGAGCGGAGCATTGAGCGGCTGTCTCCTCGTCCGCTTGCGCGATAGCGCACTCCGCCTTTAGCCGGATCGCGAAGTCGCGCTTTCCCGCGTTCTCGTCGAGCGTCTCGGCGTATTCCTTCGCTCGCGCATAGTCCTTCAGAGCCAATGACACCACCGCGAGATTGGCCATCAGATCCTCGCTCTCGGAATGGTCGCGAAGCAGGGCCTTGTAGCAATCCTTCGCCGCGCTCCACTGCCCAAGCTGCTGTGTGGCGACCCCTTTCCCAAATGTCGCGAGACTGTTTTCTGGATCGCGATCGAGAACGCCCTCGAAGTAGTGCAGCGCCTTTTCCGGCTGGCCGGTTCGCAGATGGTTGACCGCGGCCCGCAGCCGGGCTTCGGTCCGGCCCTCATCCAGGCCGTGCGCTTCCTCGAATGCCTGCACGGCAGCCTCGAACTCCCCTGCGGACTCCAGGCAAAGTCCGAGGTTGAAGTGCGCCGGCCAGCTTGTCCGGTCGAGGGCTGCCGCCGCCCTGTAGGCCTCGGCCGCGGCGTCGAAGTCGCCCTTCAAGAACAGTCGTTCTCCGCTTTGATGCAGCGCGGCCGGATCGTCGCTGGCCTCTTCTGCCTCGACAAGCGGCGCCGGCGTCGGCGCCACCGGGTAAGGCAGTGGCGGAGCGGGCTTCTCGGGAAGCGGATTCGCCAGCGGCGCGTTAAAGTTGATGACAACCGGTTTCGGAGTCCGGGCCTCTGGTTGCCGGGGCGCTTCAACCTCCGCCGCGGTCCGCGCCCACGCGACCTGCGGTGTGAGAAAACCGGCTTGGGCCGGCGGCGCTTTGGGCCGGGCTTCTGGTTTCCGCTGGGCGCCCTCAGGAATGCGTGTCGGATTTGCCGCCCCGCCAGCCTTGGCAATTGCACCGCCAGTCCTGGGAGTGATCTTCGCATCCGGTTCGCCGTCGTCCTTGATCTCTTGCTTCGGGACCTTCGTGTCCGGCGCCCCGGCAGGCGCCTGTGTCTCCGGCTTCCCGCTATCACCAGCGCCGCCGAACAAATGGTCCAGAACGGATTCGTCAATCACGATCCGGCCGCCGTCGTTCGGTCGTTTCATAGCTTCTCGGACTCCTGCTTCGATTTGTGAGACTCGGGCAGCATTGTTACTTCCGGCAGGCTGTCAGGAGGCATCCCTTTCCAGAAGTGGCCCCGGTTCGCCGACTGCCCGTTCAATTGGGTCACTTTCACGTCGTCGACCCCCGCCAACCCAAAGTCGGGCCGCACCACGCCAAACCCTCCTACCGGGATTCGCTCGTCAGACCACTCCGCGACATTGTGGCCTTCCACGAACAGCACGAAGTGCGATCCGCGAACTTCAAGCTCCAGTGCAACGCCGCGACTCAATCCGGACGGAAGTTTGAGCGGCGCTTTCACTTCGTCGGTACGGACGCCCGCTACTACCGCATAACGCACTAGTTGCAAGGAACCGCTATCGGCTTTTGTGATCTGCAGAGCGTAGTAGTTCCTCGGGTCCGACGCGCGAAACACCCACTCCAGTTCATCGTTGCCGGCCGCCGTGAACTGAACCCGGTAATCGGACCACTCCTGGGACGGGCCGAAGAGGGCGATTTCGCCTTCTTGCCCCGCTTCCCGGGTCGCGGACCAGTTCGGAATCCATTGGTCCCAACTCGGCGAGTCAACCGTGGCGGTGGCCGGCTTCTCGCTGCCGGCCCCTCCACCGATGCCAAGACCAATGTAGCCCCCCGCGCCGAGACAGAGCGCCAGTACCACTCCGGCGGCGATCTTCATGCCTCCCGACCGCCCCGAATCCTGCGCGGAGTCCTCGACTGCACCTCCGAAATGAAACGGGATCTCCACCGGTTGCTTCTCGGCCGGGATCCCCGACGATGCCTTTGGAGAGCCATCTCTGCCTGCCGGTGGGACCGCGGCGGGCTCCGCCCTCTTCTCCTGGCGCGGAGTTTCCTCCCGCCTCCCGGCGCTCATCGCGGGCCGCTCCGCCTTTGCCTCGATATGCGAAGCATCTTCCCGCCGGTCCGTCCTCCGCACTGCGGCTTCCGCGGGTGCCGGGGACCTCTTCGCCGGCGCCGGCTGGAGCCTCGCCTTCGGCGACTCCGGCGATCTTTCTTCCGGAGCGGGACGCCGCACCGCCACCGGACGTCCGGAAGCGGACGAGGGGACCTGAGCCTTCCCGCTGGGGCTTTCGCTGGCGACGTATAAACGCCCCTCCTCCGGCCACTTCGAGAAATCCGACGGCTTCACCGCCGTGGGCTTCACCTCCGCCGGCTTCCTTGCGCCGGGGACGTAGCCCGCCACCTTGACGGGCGGCTTCAGAAAACTTTCAAACTGGGCTTCGAGCCGGTGCGGCCGATAGGAAAAGGTCCATAGTCTCAAGCCCTGCCCCGAATAGACCAGTTCGGGCTCGGGAATTGCATTCCCGTCCGGCGCCGGCGTCGCTTCCGCGGCAGTGGAATCCGCGGCCCCCTCCTCCGCGCGCTTCACCGGCTGTCTGGGCTCCTCCGGCTGGGCCACTTCCTCGAGTAGACGCGCCAGCCCCATCCGGCTGTGCTCCTCGTTGTACAGACGCTTGTGAGCGGGGCAGCAGAAATGCTCTTCTCCGGTGAGCCGCATTCGAAAGGGGACATCTTTCCCGCAATACAGGCACGCCATAACTACTTCATCGGCCGCCGCCGGGGGAAACCGTAGTGAGGTAGGTAACAAAGGGTATAAACTTCGGCCCCCAGCAGCCGATTACCTAAGTGGACCGGCTGACAGATTTAGCCGGGGAGATCGCCTCCAATGTCGAAACAACAGATCTTGACTCAGCACATCGAAAATCTCTGCACCGCCATACCGGAACTTAACGGTGTCCTCCTCGCCTCCGCCGACGGACTGCCAATTGCTCACTCCCTCAACGAGGGAGCTGACCCCACCCGTATCGCGGCCATGGCCGCCGCCGCCGCCAACCTCGGGAAGCGAATTACCAACGCGATCTCCACGGGCGCGGTCCACGAGGTGAGCGTTCGTGGTTCCGACGGCGACGTTTTCGTGTATTCCATCGCCGACCGGGCGGTTCTTGCCGTCCTCAGCCCACAGGGCGGAAACGCTGGCCTGATTCACCTCGAAGCCCGTAGCACCGCCGAGGAAATCGGTTCACTGTTCACCTAGCCGGCCCCGGCGCCTAGCGCGCCGGATTCTCGTACCAGATCACACCCAGGTTGGCCGTCTCCTCGCAAGTCAACACATCCAGGTCTCCATCCCCATCCATATCGACCAGCTCAATGCGGTCATACTTGATGCCCTGGGGGCCGCTGATGTTCCGGGCGTTCATTGTACCCTTGCTACTATTCTTGTAGGAAAACCACCATACCCCAGATAGCTCCCCCTTCGCCTGTTCGCAGCTAAACACCACGTCCGGACTCCCGTTGAGATCGATATCACCCACAGCCACCGCCTTCGCGGTACCCGCATCCTCCGGCAAATCCAGGCGCAAGTCCTCCCATGACCGTCCCCGCCGGTCCAGGCGGCGGTGTACAACTATCCAACTTGGCCGGACAGCCGAAACCACATCAAGAAGTCCATCTCCGTCGAGGTCCCCCTCCGCAAGGAACATCACCTCTTCACCCAAAGCGCCAACTGGCCTCTGCGCCCATCGGCGAAACTGTTGCGGCCCGGACCCGGGATTTTCGACCCACCACACGCCGGAGCTCTCGCCCCTGCGGTCCGAAAACAGTATATCCCGATCGCCGTCCCCGTCCATGTCACTGGAAATCAAAGACATAACCCAACCAGCCTCGCGAATTGGATGCCAGCGCCATTCCGCCAGCGCGCGCGGATTCGCGGGTGACTCGAACCACCCGATCTGGGCCCCTGGACCCTTTGCCCCAGCCACCAAATCGATGCCCCGCCGAAAATCCACCTCCAGCGGCAGCGAGTACATCCACTGCATCATTCCTCGCGACACGCCCAGCGCCCCCGTCTCCCAACGCTCGGTTTCCATATATTCTTCCCCTGTCCCGGCAGCCCAATGGATGAAGATGGTCCGCTCCTCCCCTTCGCAGCTACTAACTACATCTATAGTTCCGTCGCCGTCCAGGTCCGCAAAAACGGCGTCCTCGGGACTGTCTACCGTACCAACCGTCACCCTCGGCCACGGCTTCTTCGCTCGCAGAGGACCTGGATTCCGGTAGACGCGGACCGTCCCGCCCTCTTCCCACCCTGTGGCGATATCCACCAAACCGTCACCGTCAATGTCCATGAGCCGGACGCCGTCCGCCCCGCGCGAGGAATCGTCGATCACATGGCGCGCCCACGTACCTGCCCAAACGGGCATCGCGAGCAATAGCAGAAACACCGTATTTCGCATGGTCCAAAGTGTAGCAACTCTCTGACATGGAAGCCGTACTCCTGTGGAAAACACGGTGGAAATTGTGAATAACACTTTGGTAACAAACGGCATCTAGGGTTTCCACACCGGCCGCACTGCTTCAGGACGGCAGATACCACGAGTGCTAGATTTGACAAATCGGACCAACTCCTCGACCGCTTCGCCACACAACTCGCGCTCGATCCGGATCAGCGCCTCGCTCTGCTTTAGCCCCTCTTGGTAGAGTATCCGGTAGGCTCTTTTGACCTGGGTGACGTCATCCGCGCCGAACCCGGCGCGCCTCAGACCGACGGTGTTCAGCCCCACCGGACGGGCATTGTAGCCGGCGTACATGAAGAAAGGCGGGAGATCGAGGTTGACCCGCGTATTGCCGGCCACCATGGCCAGACGGCCCACCTTGGAGAACTGGTGAACCACCACGCCGCCGGATACGAACGCCTGATCCCCAATCTCCACGTAGCCCGCCACCAGCGCGCAACTCGCGATCACCACTCCGTTCCCGATCCGGCAATTGTGCGCAACGTGTCCGGACGTCATGATGTAGTTGCCGTCGCCGATCACCGTTTCTGACTCCGGCTCGGTGCCGCGCGATATCGTGTAATGCTCGCGTACCCGGTTGTCATCGCCGATCCGTAAGTGGCTCCGCTCTCCGGTGAAGCCTTTGTCCAGGGGATCGGTCCCGAGAACCGTCCCGGCGGATATCTCATTGCGGTCTCCCATCGTGGTCCACCGCTTCACGAAAACGTAGGGTTCCAGCCGGCACTCCGCTCCGATGGTGACGTCGCTCTCTACCACGCAGAACTCCCCGATTATGGTCCGTGGGCCGACCCCGGCATCCGGATGGACAACGGCGGTACGGGACACTCTGGCGGAAGGATCGACCGGCATAACCTTGTATGATACAGGCAATAAGAGCTTCCCGCGCATGGCCATCCAAGCGGATGATGAGCGGCGTTCCGCGGAAATATCCAGCTACACTTGGAACGGTTGCCCGCGCGGCGAAGAGCCAACCTCGATGACGCAAAGGAGAGTCGGACTTGACAGTTCGAGAGATTGCCAACTGGCTGGAAGCGGAGTTTGAAGGGGACGGCGCCGTACGGATCACGGGTGTGGCCGAGATCGCTGCCGCCGGCCCTACGGAGGTCGCCTTCGCGTCGGGTCGGAAGGCGGCCCGGCAGCTTTCCGCCTCGAATGCGGGCTGTGTGATGGCGCCCCCTGACTGCCCCGCCCCTCCCGGCAAGACCGTTATCCGCTGCCGCGATCCGCGCGGCGCATTCGCGCGGCTGATCCGGCGCTTCCACCCTCCCCGCCCGGTCCCGCCCGGGATCCATCCCTCGGCTATCGTGTCCGAAGATGCCGAAATTGCCGCCACAGCATCCATTGGCCCTTACTCCACCGTCGGAGCCGGGTCGAAGGTCGGCCCCGGTACGGTCATCGGGGCGTCCTGCCACATCGGCGACAACGTGTCTCTCGGGGCCAACGGACGAATCCACGACAATGTCAGCATCCATCATGATGTTTCCATTGGTTCCAATGCCGTGATTCACAGCGGCGCCGTGATTGGCGCCGATGGATTCGGATTCGTGTTCGTTGATGACCACTATGAGAAGTTTCCCCAGGTTGGCCGCGTCGAAATCGGCGAACATGTTGAGATCGGGGCGAACTCCTGCGTTGATCGCGCTGCTCTCGGCGTTACCCGTATCGGCAACGGCGTGAAGCTCGACAATCTGATCCACGTGGCCCACAATTGCGAGATCGGCGATCATGTCGTCAGCGCGGCGCAGGCCGGCTTCTCGGGCGGCGCGAAGCTGGGCAACTACGTCGTCGTCGGCGGCCAGGTCGGCCTCGGTGAAAGAGCCGTGATCGAGGATCGCGCCGTGGCTGGAGGCCAATGCGGCCTGCTGCCCCAAAAGACGATTCCCGCCGGAGAAACCTACTGGGGGACGCCCGCCCGCCCCATTCGGGAACACCTGGAGCAACTGGCGCAACTTCGGAAGCTCGCCGCGCTGCGGGAGCAAGTGGCCCGGCTTGAGCAGCGGATCGCCGAACTCGAGAACGCGGGGGCGTCGTGATTCTCGTCGTCGGCGGGCAAAGCCGGAAAATCGGCAAAAGCTCCGTCGTCGCCGCTCTTATCAAAGCGCTTCCCGAAGCCCGTTGGACCGCGCTGAAGATCACCTCCCATACCCACGGCGGGCACGGCGCCGGCGAACACTCTGTCATCGAGGAAACCCGGCCCGCGAGTACCGACACAGGCCGCTTTTTAGCCGCCGGAGCTGTTCGCTCCTATCTCGTCAGTGCTTCTGCCGGTCAATTGACCGCAGTTCTGCCCGCATTGCAGCGGATCATCGAAACCTCACCGAACACAATCATCGAGTCGAACAGCATCCTCGGCCACCTGACACCCGGCCTCTACCTGCAGGTAGTGGCTCCGGACGGCCGTGACTGGAAGGACTCCGCCCAGGCCCATCGACCCTCGGCCGGAGCATTCCTCGTGGTACAGCCGCCGGGTGAAACCGGCGCGCCCGCTCATATCCCAGCCGGTGTTCCTTGCTTTGTGGTCCGTCCGCCGGCGTACAGTTCTCCGGAACTCGTGGCGTTTGTGAAGGAGCGGCTCTCGCTCCCGGAAGATGGTGGATCCACCTCGCTCCCACCCGGTCAGACGGACGGGAACTGAACCGCCAGGCGCAGGAGTCCACCGTCAGCGCATTTCATCTCGAGCGCTCCTTGATGAGCGTCCACAATGCGCCGTACGGAGGCAAGAGCGAGCCCGGAACCCGCCGGCAGATGAGAGCTGAAAGGCTCAAACATTGCGCTTATCTCCTCCTCGGTCAGCTCCACTTCGCTCGTCTCCAATACCACTCTCGCGCTACCCTCGTTGAGATCCGTCGCAATCCGGACGACCGGGCGGGGCCTGGCAACCTGGCGAAAGAAGAAGATGAGATTGCGCAGGAGGTGTCGCGCCTGCTCGGGATCCAGCCGCGCCAGAACCGGTTCGGCAGATACCTCCAGGCGGAGCGAATTTGCGTCCGCGGGCAGGCTCTCGCTGATCGCCTCGGAGACGAATTCTCCCAAATCGACGATCTCCGGCGAAGGCGGTGAGGCCTGAAGAAAATGCACCGCGTCAGACAAGATCCAACCCGCCTGCTGCACCACCTGTTGCAGCTTCTCCACCTGCCGGCGGGCCCTGCCGTCGCTCTGCGGAAGCACGATTTCGAGGTAGTACGCGATTGATTCAATGGTGCTGAGCGGTTGCCGTAATTCATGCGCCATGTGCCGCACGACGGCGGCGGCTTCGTAGTTGGAAGCTTCCGGTGGCGAGTTTTCTTGCTCCGCTACAGGTTGGATGGGAGCCGCTCCAGTAGCTTGATTCATGAGCGTAGCGACGGTTTCGATTATAGCGTCTTTCTACAAACCTCCAGCGGAAATGGCGATCGCGAGCGCCTATCGTTCCCGTACGTCAAAATGGCCTTCACCGTGCAGCACGCCGTGATCCTCCAGGGACTCCAGGTGAGTGGTGACCTCGGCCGATGCGCTCAGTGTGCGCGGCAGACGGTTTTCCAACTCCGTGGCGATTCGATGGGCCTCGCCAACGCTCGTATCATGGGGAAACAGCAGGTGCACTTCGATGAGGAGCCGGTGGCCGGCGTCACGGAATCGCAGGCCATGGTATCGAACCCCAAGCTCTTCGCTCAGCGTCACCAGACTCGAATTCACTTCCTCTCTCAGCTCGGGATCCGTGTAGTCAAGCAACCCGCTGGCCGACCGGAACAGCAGCCGCCCGCCGGACCAGAGAATATTCAATGCGACGGCGATTGCGCAAAGCGGATCGAACGGCTTCCAGCCCGTGAGAAGAACAAGACCCAGCCCGCCCACCACGCCGAAGCTCGTTAGGCTGTCTGTCAGCACATGCTTGCCGTTTGCCTCGAGAATCAACGAGCGGTTCCGCTTTCCCACCCGCAGCAGATAGTAGCCCAACCCCGCATTCACCACCGCCGCCGCGAGAACGAGGAGCGCGCCCTCGCCAAGCCGTTCGAGCGGTAAGCCGGCGAGCCACTTCTGCACCGAGGCCGCAATAATGCCGACAGCCGCAAAAATGATCAGCGCGCCCTCGAAGCCCGCCGAGAAGAAAGCGATCCGCTCGTAGCCGAAAGGAAACCGCTTGTTCGGCGGCTTTGTGCTCAGCCACAAACTAAAGGCGGCAAACGCCACGGCCGCCACGTGAATCACCGATTCGGCGGCATCGGAAAGAATGGCCGCCGATCCCGTAAGAGCATACGCTGTCACCTTGCCGGCCAGCATCAACACGCCAGCGGCCAGGGACAGACGCATCGCCTGCCGCATTTCACGAACAGAATCCCGCGTCAAGTGCGATGGCAGTTCCACATTCACGCCCAACCGGTCCGCCCAACCGATTACCATCTTATCCTTGATTGGGACTCAAGTTACTTAGATCTACACTGGCCATCCCGCCTCCGCCGCAACGGCATGGCGGCGCCTGCAAGGCGGACGCCCGCCAGGTTCACCATCCGCGGCGGTTGACCTGTTCCGGCCTTTACTCTCAGTTAGCGCTCGCGGAGCCGGCGGCCATGGCCTGTTCAAGTTGTTGCACCAGCGGCAGGAGCGGGGAAGGCTCAGGATCGAGCGTGGCGGCCCGTTTGAGATACGCCGCCAGTTCCGCGGCGTCGCCTTTGGGCAGATCGAGTCGCGTTCCACGATGCAGCACATGTGGCTCGCGGTCTTCAATCACCAAGCAGGCCAGCCGCCCGCCGTAGTGCTCGGAGAGGCCGACGTCGATCATGACAACCTTGCCCCCGAAGCGGGGAATCACCGTTCCGGCCGTCGGCGTGTGCCCGATGACGATCCGCTTCACGCCGAAATGGGAAAGCGCCGCGTCGACGTGAGGCATGAGTTCCTGCTCGTCCCCTTGCGCCAGACCGCGGTACCAGATTGGACCGTCGGAAGCGATCGTCAAACCCTCTTTCAACAGGCTGAAGTCCTTGAGTTCGGCGCGCACCCTCTCATTGATTTCGCCCATCGACATCCGCGCCAGGCGAGGGCTGATTCCAGCATGCACGAATAGGGAATCGTTTACTTTGACGACGGTGTTGTGCTCCATCACCCACTGGCCATAATCGCCGTTCGGTCCCCATGCCAGGCGGTGTTCAAAGTAGCCGAGAGGATGCTCCTCATACCATGCCGCCCTTGCCGCCGCATCGGCTATCTTGCCGCTCCTTTGCAACTCTTCGGCATGCTGCTCCCAGAAGGCGTCCCGGATCCGCGCCGATCTTCCGGTCCGGAAGGCTTCGAATTCTTCCGGGGTGACGTAGCGAAGGTCGCCGTAGATGTTCATCGCGTCGTGATTCCCGATCAGCGCGTGAACCTGCCCGCCAGCCCTTTTTGCCTGCTTCTCCAGGCGCATCATGAAGTCGATGATCTGGCGCGTATCAGGCCCCCGGTCCGGGATGTCCCCTGTTTGGACCAGGTGAGCCTTTCCGCCGGTCCACTTGCCCTTCTCGTCGGTCAGGCCCGATTGCTGGAGCAGGGTGAAGAACTGGTCGTAGTCGCCATGCACGTCGCCGATGGCGACGACTCGCTCCACTCCGTTCCATTCGTGTTCGGCGTACGCCGGCGCATGAAGACAAAAGACGAGAGCAAGAAGAGGAATCCACAATCGCGGCAAAATCTGGTACCCTCCAATCCCCTGGCCGCTACCCGGTCAGCGAATCAACCCGGCCGGCCGCTGCGCAGGACATCATTATTCCAAGTATACCGTCCCCACCCAATTGCGCCGGAGGATGCGCCTCGAAGTTGTGATAATGGTAAGTGCGCCTTTTTGCCGGGAATTCGTACTCTGTTTTCAGTCCCGCCAGTGCACCGCATCCGCCAGACTCAGTGGAAGGAACCGTTTCCGTTGTTCTCGAAAGCAGCTTGCATACTCCTCTTCGCGCTTGTCTCACAAGACTTCCTCCCCGCCTCTGAAGTGGTCCATGCTCCGGAAGGAGGCCATGCCAATCACGGGTTCGTGACCGTGCTGTTGAGTCTTGTCCTGTTGATGGTTGTGGCCAAGCTCGGCGCGGAGCTGTTCGAACGGATGCGCCAGCCGGCCGTCCTCGGCGAACTCATCGCCGGAATGGCGATGGGCGGATTGGGTCTTGCGGGCATCGCATACGTCGCGGGACTCAAAGACCAACCGGGGCTCCAAGCCGCCGCGGAAATCGGCGTCATATTGCTGCTGTTCGAGGTTGGCCTGGAATCGCATCTCGGCGAACTGCTCGAGGTGGGCACGTCGGCGCTGCTTGTCGCCATGCTCGGTGTCGTGACGCCAATCGGCCTTGGATACGGGGCCTCCTTGCTATTCCTTCCCGCCGAACCCTGGTATGTGCATACGTTCGTCGGCAGCACATTGGCCGCCACCAGCGTCGGCATCACGGCCCGTGTCCTGCGGGACCTAAAGAAAATCGACACGAAGGAGGCGAGGATCATTCTCGGCGCCGCGGTGGTGGACGACGTGCTAGGTCTCATCATTCTGGCTGTCATCTCCGGCATCATCACTTCGCTTTCCGGCGGCGGCCATCAGAGCGGGGTTAGCGCCGCCATGGTGGCAACGATCGTTTTCAAAGCGGCCGCGTTCTTGGCCGGCGCAATCTTCATCGGCCGCATCCTGCACATCAATGCGGTCCGGGCGGGCGCCCGGTTCCGGGTGCCCGGCGTTCCGCTGGTAATCGCCCTCAGCTTCTGCTTCACCATGGCGGCCTTGGCGGGACTCGTCGGCCTGGCTCCCATCGTCGGCGCCTTCGCCGCCGGCCTCGTGCTCGAACCGAGTGACTATGAGATCTACCAGCGGCGCGGCGAGATGCCGATCGATTCCATGATCAAACCACTATCCACGATCCTGACGCCCATCTTCTTCATCATGATGGGACTCCAGGTGGACCTGAGAGCCTTCTCATCCGTCCACGTGCTTGCTTTTGCCGGTGTCGTCACTCTGGCCGCGATCGTTGGCAAGCAGGTCTGCGCCCTCGGCGTGCTTGAGAAGGGCGTGAAGCGCGTGGTGGTCGGCGTCGGCATGATACCGCGCGGCGAAGTCGGATTAATCTTCACCGGAATCGGAGCAAGACTCGCCGTCGACGGTCAGCCTGTGTTCTCAACCGACACAGTCTCCGCCATGGTGGTGATGGTGATCATCACAACTCTGGTGACGCCGGCGGTCCTGAAAGCGATGCTCACGATACCGGCCGCCGAGCCGATCGAGGTGGACTAACGCTAAAGAAACGCGCGGATCAGCTCGCTCTGCGCCGTTTTGAGATTGGAATGGGCCTCGTCCAGTTGTTGGATCTTGTTACGCAGGCTGCGCAGCAGTTGGGTGCGCTCGCTTCCGTTCCGCACAATTAGTAGCAGCGCGGCGTTGTCCCATGGCTTCTCCACATACTGGAACAACCCCACCCGGTTGATCGCCTCGATCGCGCTCTGCTTATCGGCGTGCCCGGTGAGCAGGATACGCGAGGTCTCCGGCTGGATCTCCTTCGCTTTGCCGAGGAGTTGTATGCCGTTCATCTTCGGCATCAGGTAGTCCGAGATGACCACGTCGACCGTGTTTTCCCCAAGATAAGCGATGGCCTCCTCAGGGTCAGTGAAGGTTTGGACTTCGTAATCGGTCTCCAGCGTCAGATAGGCGTTGAGGCTGGTCAACACCATCTCCTCGTCATCGACAATCACAATATTTGATTCCGTGTTGGTTTCCACCGCGAGAACCACCTCTCAGATACCTAGCGTCTAATCTTCCTCTCCACGAGACACGGGGATCCGGATGTGAAACGTCGTCCCCACGCCGACCTCGGTTTCGAAGTCGATCGTGCCGCCGTGTTTATCGACCACAATATCGCGGGAAATCGACAGGCCAAGGCCGGTGCCTACGCCGGCTTCCTTGGTGGTGAAGCCGATGGCGAATATCTTGTCCCGCGCTTCCGGCGGAATGCCCCTTCCGGTGTCGGAAATGGAGACATGAACGAAATCGCCTTCCCGCTCTGTCCGGACCACGACCTTACCGTCGCCGTCGATGGCGTGACCGGCATTTACCAGGATATTCAAAATCACCTGGCCAAGTTGCTGCGGCTCACAACGCACCTTCGGCAGGTCCCCCAGGTGCGTCTCCACTTCGATCCGTTTCCGGAACTCGCAGTGGGCCAGTTTCAGAGTGTTCCTGATGATATCATTCAGGTCCGCCTCCACCATCTTCGTCGGGTAGCCGCCGATGAAGGTCTTCAAGCCGCGCACCACCGAGATGATCCGCTCGCAGGCGATCTTGTCCACCGCCGCCAGGCTTGCCAAGGTCGTGAGGATCTTGGCGGCTTTGGCCGGTGGGGCCTTGTCCTTTGCAATCGACTCGTCAATGAGCTGGCCGAGCGTCTCCAGGGAGCGCTCGCTCACCTCGTTGTTGGAGAGGATCGAGCCAACCGGCGTGTTGATCTCGTGAACGATTGAGGCGAGCAACTGCCCCACCGCGGTCATCTGGTGGGCTTCCATCAGCTTCCGTCTATGAGCTTCGAGATCGGAACGGAGCCGCGAGACTTCGGCTTCCAACTCGGCTTGGCCTCTGTCACTCATACGAGCTCAACCCTCCCATTATTGCAGCGCCATGGCCGGGCCGCCGCTACTGCTCGATCAGCTTGCGAAACCGCCGGACCAGCGTGGAAAAGATGGAAGCGGCCAATTCCATGTTGTCCGACAGCAAATCGTAAAAATCGTCGCGGTCGATCCGCAACAGCACCGTATCCTCCAACGTCTTTGCCGTTACGGGCAGCGGCGAATCGTCAAACAGCGCCCAGGAGCCGAGCACATCGTGCTGTTTGGCCACGTGGAGCGCCTGCCCGTTGCGGCTGATTTCCACCGCGCCTTCGAGGATGACGTAGAGAGCCTGCAGAGGTTGATTCGGCTGCAGGATCAACTTGTCCGGCGGGTACTTCACCTCCTTGGCGATCAAGGCGATGCGCGAGAGCTGATCCGGCGACAGACTGCTCAACAGCTCCACGGCCTCCAGGGCGATAACCTTCTCGACGATGTTTCTCTCCAGCATGCAGTCCTGTATCAGGCTAGCGCGGTGGCCGTCTGACGCGCTACCGGCGAGAGGACGGGATCGCCGCTTTCGGCCAATTCCCCGACGCGATCGCGCATGGACCGCAGTTTCAATTCGCCCACCGCCGCGACGGCGCAGGCCGACAGCCAGGCGTCCTGCAGATCGAGCTGTTGCCGCAGCGCCGACTCGAGCGACGGTACCTTAACGCCAAAGTGCTCATCGCCAATATCCAGCAGATGCGGCGATCCGTCGATTACCGGTAGCAGGATCGACCGCAGATCATTATCGAGCAGATTATCCAGGAATTCGAGCGCGGCGGCGAATTCCTCCTTCCGTTTCTGGCTCACCGCCAGGTAAGCGGCCTGGATCTGCTTCGGCGGGTACCGCAGCCCGAGGAGCCGGAAGAGCCGCTCGATAATCTGGTCCAGCCTTTCCTCCACTGTCCGGGCCAGAAGCGCGGTGGCCTTACCGCCGGGATCCGCCTGCCGGAAGCGCGAGAGCGCGGCATAGAGCTCGAAGTAGGAGCGCGCCTCAAAGCGGATCTGCTCCCGCACGTTGCTGTCCGCGAAATCGAGATCCGCCGCGGTATCCCGAAGGTGCCCAAGCGCCCTGAGCACCGCGCCGCGGATTGTCAGGTCCGGCTCTCCGAGAGACCGGCTGAGAACGTCCACGCAGCTCTGCTCCGGAATGCCGCAGAAGACGCGGGGGATGCGCTGCCGGATCGACACGGGAACACTGGGGTCCCGGAGCATGGCGCCAAGCGATTCGCAGATTTCCGCTCCATACGATGCCAGCGCCTCGATCGCCTGGCCCCGTACTTTCGGATTCGCCACGAGCGGCACGACCTCGGCAAAGTAGTCGCGGTTCCGCAGCCGCCCGGCGGACCGGCAAGCCGCCGCCACCACCCGGAGATCCTCGTCCCCGAGCAGCCGGTGGAGCGCCTCGGTGCCTTTATCGCCGCGAATCCCCACGGCGTACGCGGCGAGCGCGCGCCGGCTGGAGGACTCGTCCTTCGAGGCTTTCTCCAACCACTCCCGCGATACCAGCTCCTGGGCCCGTTTCCGGTCGCCGGCGAGGGCGCTCAGGGCCGCCTCTCCCACGGCGGAGCAGGGGTGTTCGATGAATTCCGCGGCCAACTCCCCGTTCTGCTCGGACAAGGCCATGACATACTTCACCGCTTCACGGGCCAGAGTGTCTCGGGGGTGATCGGCCTCACGGATCTCGGCCAGGGCGCGGTCCAGCAGGCCGCGGTAACCGCCGTGCCTGGCGAGCCGGTAGGTCTTCGCGCGAATAGTCTCGGATTCCGAACCGGCCAGCTCTTCGAGCAGGGGCGGCAAATCGTAGTGCGGCGCCTCGGCGAGCAGGGACAGAGCGTAGACGACCTGGCGCTCATTCGAGCCCCGGGCCGCCTGCTCCAGCAGACGCACGGTTTCGGTATCCTGCACCGTGATCCGGGCGTCCTCCAAGTCGAGCCGCTTCGACTCCACGCGCCGCCGGACGGTCTCGGTGTACTCCTTCCGGGCGATGATCGCCAGCGCCACCCAGCCGGCCGCGAACAGCAGAATGAGCAGGGATAGAGGCCGGCCCGCGTTCAGGCCGAGCGTCGTAAGGGCGACCAACAGGAGGGCCGCGACCCCACGTCCCAGGCGGTCGACAAAAACGTCGACGAACGCCTTGGTGCGGTTTTTCAACTCCGTTGGCAAGGGCAGGTAGAGCAATTCGAGCGCGGTGCGGGAGATGGAATAGCGGGAGGAAGCCTCAAGCAGCCGGGTTGCGGCTACCGAGAGCATGGCTGGCGCAATGAGCACCCCGGCGCAGCCCGCGCTCACGACGAGCGGCGAAATCAGCAGAGTCCGGCCCACCCCGAGCCGCCCCACCGCGATGGCGGTGAAAAAGAATTGCAACACGAAAGTGGCGCTGCTCAGGTAGATGCCGTTGAACCGCCCGAAGAAAGCCGTGAGATCGTCGCCCGAGAATCTCGACTTGGCGAAGACGTTGAACTGGAACTCCACCAGCACCTCGACGAGATAGGTGGTGATGATGATACCGACAATGACCAGCAGATGCCGGTGGCGGCCTACTGCCAGCAGCACGTCGCGGAGGGTGAAGTCGGCCGCCACCTCCTCTTCTTCAGTCTCTTTCGGCCGCCGCCGGAAACGCCGGCGCGGCGCGAGACCGGTTCGCGCCTGTTCCGCCCGTGCCGCCGCCGACAGCGCGCCGAACGCGAGCGCGATAACTATGATGCCGATCGGAATCAGCACACGGGAGCCGGACTGCTCCGCGGCAACGGTGGTGATACCGCCGCCGGCCGCCGCGCCGACAATCGCGCCCAGCCCGAGCAGCCCGTACAGGCGCTTCGCCTCGCGGCCGTCGAACAGGTTTCCGGCAATGAGCCAGCCCTGCGAGATGAAGACAATGCCGAACAGATTCACCCACACCGCGAAAATGTACAGCAGCCAGGTCGATTCGAGGTCGATGACCCGCCATAGTCCGAACAGCGACACCATCATCACGAGCGTGGACACGCCCACCGCGGCGTAGAGCGAGACGCGTACCGCCAGCTTGGTGTAGAAGTATGCCATCAGCCCGCCGAAGACGGCGATCAGCATATAGAGGTACGGCAGGTTTTCAATCGAAAAGCGGTTTAGGAAGAACGACCAGGCTACCGGCTTGAGGACGTGAACCGCGCAGAGAACAAAAAAGAAGTAGAGCGCCATGCAGATGGTGCGCGCCCACTCGCCGGAGCGAACGTCGAAAGTGTTCCGCCACCACCGTCTCAGGCTACTCATGGATAGTGAATAAGGGTAGCAACTCGCGCGGCGGCGCGACAAGAGCGCCACAATGCGGCTTTACGCCTACACACATATTGTGTAGCAACTCGCGCGGCGGCGCGACATGAGCGCGCCCCCGAGCCGTCTGGCCGGTCGCCACTGGACCGCCCTCGTCCGGCCCAGCCAGACGGCGCAGACGCCTCTGCCCCGGCCGCCGGTCCGGAAGACGCCTTCCGGTTCCGGAATGACGGCGAAAAGGCGAACATAAGACGAAGACGAATTCCCGCTAACTTTTTCATTCTATGAGGAAAAGTCGATATTTGGGTTCGTTCGGGAGTTTTCGTTTTCGAGGTGGGGCCGGTTCTCCCGGTTGGTCTGCCGCCGCTACTCCAAGCGGTGGACCTCTCTTGATTCAGCATACTGCAAATCCTTTCCGCCGCCGGTTCGCGGGCGCCACTCCGGCGGCGCGAGCGCACACGGCCTCCTGTCGCGGTTTTAGCACGACGCGGCAAGCCATTCTGGCCAGGCCGCCTGTAAGTGGCTGAGCAGAGGGCGAAAGCCGAGAGGAAAAGACGCGTGAACGGTCTGGCTCCCGCGGCGCGCTTCCCATTTTCAGTTTGAGACAGGTAGACTGGAATCCCCTCCTAGAAAACAAAACTGTTAGCCGGCCGCAGCCGCGGCGTTATGAATTTTTCACTTGACTTTGTATAACGTTCGTAATACATTTCTGAGATAGCCGAACTGGCTTAGTTCCGGAAGGAAGAATGGGACTGAGGGAGCGGTAGCTATGCCTTGGTTCCGGGAATCCGCCGTCCTCTGAACTCCCTCTCCAAGGTTCGTAGTTGTTGTTTCCGGCCGAGCGCCGAGATGAGAAGGTCCTTCTAGTCCCATGGCATTTTTGAAGCGCAGAGATCGAATTGTGGTGTTTCGCCTGACGCAGGACGAGTACAAGCGCCTGCAGCGGGCATGCACGCGCACGGGCGCCCGCAATCTTTCGGATTACACGCGGGCGCAGTTGCTCGACCCATCCGGCCCGAGAGGCTCCGGCGGCTGGTTGGAAGGGCAGATGTCGCGGTTTGACAAGCGGCTGACCGAGGTGCAGTCGGCGGTCCGGCAGATGGAGCGTTTGCTGCGGCAGATGAAAGAGACCTAGCGATATGAGAAACGGATTATTGCTTCTGCTTTTGATCCTGCTGGCCGCGGCGCCGGGCGCGGCGCAGCCACAGGCCGGTCCGATGAACAACGTTGGTGCGGCGAATTTGCCGGCGCAAGCGATTGGGGTGGACGACCTGGTCTCGATATCGGTGTACCGTTCGCCGGAGTTGACGCGCACGGCGCGGGTGAGCGGTGACGGTACGATCACGCTGCCGCTGGTGGAGAGCCCGATCCGGGCGGCGGGCCTGATGCCGGTGGAGCTCGAGCAGGCGGTGGCGCGGGCGCTCAAGGACGGAGGGATATTGGTGAGTCCGATTGTCGAGGTGACGGTGGCCGAGTACGCGAGCCGCCCGATCAGCGTGATGGGGGCGGTGAAGAAGCCGCTCACGTTCCAGGCGGTGGGCCGGGTGACGCTGCTGGACGCGCTGGCGCGCGCCGAGGGCCTGGCGCCGGAGGCTTCGGGCGAGATCCTGGTGACGCTCCCCGGGGCGGACGCCGATGGGGGTAAACCGCTGGTGCGCCGAATTCCGGTTTCCGAGCTGATCGACGAAGCGAAGCCGGAGCTGAACCTGCCGCTGCGGGGCGGGGAGGAGGTGCGAGTGCCGGAGGCGGGGAAGATTTTCGTTGTCGGGAACGTAAAGAAGCCCGGCGCGTACCCGTTCCCGGAGGCGGCGGACGCGAGCGTGATGAAGCTGATCGCACGGGCGGAGGGCTTGATGCCGTATCACCGGAAGCTGGCGTACTTGTACCGGAAGGACGGCGAGAGCGGGCTGACCGAGGAGATTGAGATCGAGCTCGCGCGGATGCTGAAGCGGGAAGTCCCGGACATGGCGCTGGAGATTGACGACGTGCTGTACGTGCCGGACAACCCCGGGAAGCGGAGCCGCAACAAGGCGCTGGAGCGGGCGACGGCCTTCGGGGCGGCGACGGTTTCAGGGCTGTTGATTTGGAGGTAGGGGGGGATGCCAGACCACTCACGAAACCTCAACGTGCCGGCAATTCGGCAGACGGACACTAGGCTGGCGCCTAGCGGTTCGATCATTGACCTAGAGCCCGACGAGCTTCCGGTTCCACTGGCGCACTATTTCTGGATTCTCCAGAGGCACTTCTGGAGGATCGCGAGCTTCGTTGCGGTGTGCGTCGCCCTCGCTCTGGTTGTCTGCTATCGGCTAACGCCGATCTACGAGTCGACAGCGACCGTTGATATCGACTTCCGGACTCCGACCGGTATTGTGGGTCAGGAATCCGTCCAAACGTACTATAACGATGCGGACCAATACCTGGCCACACAGGTCAAACTGATTGAGTCCGATTCCGTTCTGAGGCCGGTGGCCGAGCGCTACCGCTTGCTTGAACGTCAAGAGGAGAGGGGTGAACTTGACCCTGAAGAGTTGCTGCTATCACTGGAATCGCCAATCCTCCTGAGAAAACTGAAAGTGAAGCGGCCTCCGAATACCCATCTACTGGAGATTAGCTACCGCTCAACGGACCGGCAGTTGGCTTCTGACGTTGCCAACGCAGTGGCTGATTCGTACCTCCAGCACAGCTATAACATTCGATACAGGGCTGCCGCCGGCCTCTCGCGATTCATGGAGCGCCAGCTTGAGGAACTCAGAGCGAAGATGGAGAGATCCTCGAATGCCCTGGCTGAATATGAGAAGGAACTGAATATAATCAACCCCGAGGAGCAGACAAACATCCTCTCTGCGCGACTACTGGACTTGAATACAGAATTCACAAAAGCGCAGACCGAGCGTGTCGCTAAGGAAGCGGCATATCGTTCTGTAAAAGACGGCTCACTTGATGCCGCTCGAGCGTCCGCTCAACGAGATTCTCTTCGGACGTTAACGGACGATTTCAACGAAGCTCGCCAGCGGTTCGCCGAGATACAGGCACATTTTGGTCCGAATCACCCCGAATACAAAGTTGCTGCAGCAACCCTCGGAGAGCTGCGAGGGCTTATCGACGCGACACGCCAAGGTATCGCCCGCAATGCCGAACTGCAATACAAGGAAGCCCTCGATCGCGAACGGATCATCGCTCAGGAGTTCAAAAACAGTAAGGACGAGTTTGACCGGTTGAATGCCCGTTCCTTCGAGTACCAAGCTTTGAAGCGCGAGGCAGAGGGTGATAAGAGCCTCTACGAAGAACTGCTCCGCAAGATCCGCGAGAAGACGATCAATGCCAGCTTTGAAAACAGTTCTGCACGGATTGCCGACCCAGCGCGCCCTGGCAAAGACCCGGTTTTCCCAAGTGTTCCCCTGACTGTCGTCATCACCTTTCTCCTGTCCTCAGTTGCAGCGGTCGGGGTTGCTGTTCTCAGCGACTTCCTCGATGACACCATTCGAGATCCCGAGGAGGTATCGCGCGCACTTGGCTCTGAAGTGATTGGCTCGCTGCCAGAGGTGAAGCCGTGGCGGAATCAGATCACCAAGATCGCCCAGAACGGGAATGGCCACCACAGGAGAGAAAGCGATTCTCACAGCGTAACTGGATACGACGAGGCAATCCGCAGCCTCCGCAACTCTATCCTCCTGACTGATTTCGACCGCCGGCTACGAACCATGCTGGTTACGAGTGCTTCACCGTCAGAGGGAAAATCTACAATCGCCATTCACCTCGCTCTCGCCCACGCCCAGCAGGGTAAGCGCACCCTTCTGATTGACGGCGACTTACGACGCCCGAGTGTCCATCGCCGGTTTGAACTCAGCAACCAAGTGGGCTTGTCAGACGTGCTTCACGGCCGAAGTGGGTGGCGTGAAGCGATTTCGCATCCTGATGCCGAAACCGGCCTCGACGTACTTCCGGCGGGTTCTCTCTCGTATCGACGAGTTGCAGACACCATCGGCCCTGAACTCTCCCAACTCGTCGATGAGATAGCCGTCGACTATGACCTGGTGATTATTGACGCTCCCCCGCTACTTGGGTTCTCGGAGCCACTCCAGATGGCGGCCGCGGTCGACGGAGTCGTGATTGCGGTCCGCGCCGGGCAGACCAGCCGCAGGGCGGTGGGTTCGGTTCTGAGCACACTCGCTCGCCTTCGGGCCAATGTTGTTGGAGTTGTCTTGAATGAAGTCACACATAAACTCAGCGACCGATACTATTACGGTTACTATCACAAGTACTATCGCCATTATCATTCGAAAGATCTGAACGGAGAAGAAGAACGGGCGATCTCTGTTGGCGAGCGTCGTACTTAAGGCACGGAGAGTTGACGACTAAGGGGGTTTGCTGATAAGTGGAGCCTGCAATCCAACCGGAAACGGCTGTCATGGATCCCGCAACTACGAATGGACACCAATCGAGAGTGGCAGTTCAAACGTCAGGGCTTCTTGCCCTCACAGTGCCAAGCCTGTTGGCGGGATTGCTGCTGGAGTTGGTCCTGGCCAGAACCTACGGCAGTTCCAGCATTGTGGACGCTTTTCGGGTCGCATCTTTGGTGTACCTGTTTGCTCTGAATCTATTTTTTGCACACCTCATCCCGCATGTTGTTGTGCCAGTATTCTCCTTTGTATCGGCACAAAACGGAGCGGAACTTGCGTGGAAATTGATTCTTTCGGTCAACTCATGGCTCGGGTACTGTCTGGCAGGTCCCCTGATCGTCGCCTGTGCAAAACCCCAGGTGTTGCTGAATATTCTCGCGCCAAGTATGGCATCGGCGGCGGGTTCGGACGCCACTCTGTTGGTTCGCGCCTCGGTGATCTCATTCGCCCTACTTCTTATCTCTGGAACTCTTACTGGGGCGCTTCACGCAAACGGCATTTTCTGGCCCAGCGCAGTAGCGCCAACGCTCATTAGCGTGTCTACAATCGTGTGCGTTGTTGCCTCTCGTCCAGAACTCGCCGCTGAGGGGCTCGCAGCGGGTCTTGTGCTGGGTAGTCTGCTTGTCACAATCCTCCATGTGCTCCATGTGTACAGTCTCAGCAGCTCTTATGGAGTCCGCTTAAGGCATTGGATAGTACCTTTGTTCCACAGCCAAACAGCAGAGTTTGCCCGAGGGTTCTCACCGCTGGCTTTAGCCGCCCTAAGTGGGCAGATGATCAACATCCTTGTATTTCGGTCACTAACCGGGGTAGCCGTGGGAGCCGCGGCGCTCTATGGTTATGCCCTGAAGCTGACCCATTTCATCTACACACCTTCGGCGAAGTTTTCGACCGTTGTCTTCCCGCACTTGGCACGAACTCATGCGGCTGCTACCAGCGACCAGTTATATGAAATCTTGGCGCGATCAGCGCGTGTCGTTTTGCTGGTGGCGCTGCCATCGGCAGCTGTATTTTGGATTCTCCGGCATCCACTTGTAAGCGCTTTGTATGGCACTTCGAAGCTGACTTCAACAGATCTTGCTGCTGTTGGAAATCTGTTCGGCATCTTGCTCCTCGCGAGTCCCTTGGGTGCGCTCACGTCTCTTTTGACGAAGGCGTGTGCCGCACGTCACCGCACTGTCTTTCCGTTTCTGGGAGCGGTAGTGGCCTTGCTAATTGTCGTTCTTCTAATTCATCCGTTAAGCAGCGCATATGGAGCGTACGGCGTCGCTGTCGCTTGGGTTCTGGGGTCAGCCGGCAACGTTGTGGTACTCCTGCTTTGGGGGGGCGTCCCGACCTACGTCGCATCCGCCGGAACGATTCAGCACTTAGTGCGTGTTCTGCTCGTCTCGGGTGCTAGCGGTGTGGCTGCAGAGTTCGGACTGAGTTTCACCCCAGTCGCGCACGTCGGTGGGGTACAAGCCGTTGCGCTTCTGGTCCTGCTAACCTCGCTGTCATTCGCAATAGGATTTGCATGCTCTATCCTTCTGCGTGTGCGCGAGTCGCTGCAGCTGCTGCGCTTTGCTGCCCGCTGCATTGGTAGGTATTCACGACCACTCCAAGAGACTACGCGCGGGACTTGACTATTAGAAGTGCGGCTATGTCCGTCCTAACGCCTCGCAGCATGAGCCGAAAGCTGAGCGTGGCTATCTTCTGCTCGCACTTTGGCCCTTACCACTATGCACGCATCACGGCCCTAAACGAGAAGTGTGTAGTTACGGCGATTCAGTTGGCAGACTCCGACCGCGACTCTGGGTGGACGGCGCAATCTTCGAATCATCAGACTCCTGATATGACTTTGACGCAAAACGACTCGGAAGGGGCAGGGCACTTGCGAGCAGCACTTCTTCTCTGGCAGGCGCTTAACCGCGTTCGGCCCACAGCAGTTCTTGTGCCTGGGCATGGAACTTTAGCAAGCTTTGCGGCGGGAGCTTGGTGTAAGCTCTACCGATCTCGTTCGGTGCTTCTAAGTACGTCGACCTCTTTTGATCAGCCTCGAGTTCAGTGGAAGGAGCTTTTGAAAGGATTTCTCATCCGGACGTTTTTTGATTGCGTCGTATCGGCGGGCCGCCGCTCGAGGGACTACCTCTGCTCGTTGGGGTTCCCAGCACACCGCATGGTCATTGGCGGAAACGCAGTCGATAACGATTTCTTCGCGCATGGCGTTGGGAAGATTCGCGAGCAGTCCAAACCAACTGCTTACGGACTATCTAATCGATACCTGCTCTATGTCGGGCGGCTCGCCTCCGAGAAGAACCTGATATTCCTCTTAAGAGCTTTCAATAGCTATCGTTTGCGCGGTGGAAAGTGTGATCTGATTCTGATTGGTGGCGGCCCACTTGCGTTAGACCTCAAGCGGGAGGCAGGTGAACTCGAATGTGGTAGCCACGTTGCCTTCGTGGGTCGACTGAGTCCGAGCGACCTACTGCCTTTCTACGCCTTTGCCGAGGCTCTTGTTTTGCCCAGCCTCAGTGAAACATGGGGCCTCGTTGTCAACGAAGCGATGGCTTCCGGCGTACCAGCGATAGTCTCAGAGCGCTGCGGCTGTGTGGGTGACTTGGTAACAGATGGAGTCAACGGCTTCGTCTTTGATCCTCATGACGAGGAAGCCTTGATATCGCTCTTCTCGCTCATGGAGGCGAGAGACGCCAGAACGCGCCAACAACAATCCTACAACGCCCGAGCAGCGGCTGCGAAATACACTCCGGTTGAGTGGGCAGCGAAGGTTGAGGATCTAATCAGGACGACTTGTGATCACTTATCCTGAAGGCCGTCGAAGGATTGGGGCGCAACGCATCTACGCCGTGCTTACAGCAGTATGGCTGATCGGTTTGATTGTCCCTGCCATTACCAGCGACGAGAGCCGCTACCTGTTTCAGTTTGTGGCACTGGCATGGCTTGGACTTGCCGGGATCCTGCTCGGGAGGGAGCATTTCGTATACTGGCCTGCCCTCCGTAGAGACACGACTGTTCGAATCTGGGCTGGTTTATCCCTGGCGGCAGTGTCATTAAGTGCGATCTGTTCGACTGACCGGCAACTCTCACTGAGCTACCTTTTCGTGACTCTTGTCGGACTCTCAATCTGCGGCGGCCTCTGGTACTGTGCGCGTGGAAGTGTGGAATTCGCGATCTCGCTCTACGCAATTTTGGCTTCGGCAATCGTGAGCTTGGCCTATTTCACCGCCTTTACACCCGACACGCGCCTGAGCCTCTTCGGTCTGGATCACCCGAATCATCTTGCATTGGTATCCTTTGGTATCCTCGCGGCGTCTTTGAGCCTGCGAAATCGATTCCTGGCTGCTGCCCTCATCCTGCTCAACTTGACAGTTATTGTCGCCACCCAGGCTCGGGGAGCCCTCCTGGCGGCCACAATTACGATCACACTTTACCTGGTTCTGGTTTCTTTGAATAGGAAGAATAGACGAGGATTTCTCGCGTTGGCGTTGAGCGTTCCTTGCTTCCTGGCTTTTGCCCTGGCTTATCAATCTCAGATTGCGGAGGCAGTTGCAGCACTTCTCTTTCTGCATGATAGCGCCCGCGGCGTTGGGACCGGATTCACCGGACGGGTTGTCGGATGGCACGAAGCCTACCAGCTATTTGTTGAAAACCCTATCCTCGGAGTCGGTTTCCGTGCACATGACCAATACATGACGTACCTGACATCGGCACACAACGGTTATCTGTCACTGCTGGCCGAAACAGGAATCCTGGGGGCCGCCGCAGTTGGCGGTCTGATCGTTGTATGCGCTTTCCGACTCTTCAAGCGAGCGCTCTGCGGTGAAAACTCGGCAATGCTGGGCCTCAGCCTGCTTGCTGGCTACCTGTTCATAGCGATCTTCGAAAGATTCCTAATCAACGTCGGCAACCCGACCTCGCTGTTGGTCTGGATGTTTCTGTTCATGCCGCCTAACAAACCGACTCGACAGGTCGAACAGCAAGTTGATATCTGTCGGTCTACTGGCCAGCGACTGAGCGTGGCATGAGACTGTTGCACACAACCACAACATTGAACCCTGAGTTCGGCGGCCCCGTATTTGGTCTGCGAAGCTTGTCGATTGCGCTCGCCGACCTAGGCCATTCGATTACAGTCTCGACAATGGACGACCCGCAGGAAAAGTGGTTGGCAGATTGGCCAACCGAGGTTACGGCTCACGGCCCAGCGATCTCGCACTATCGGTTCTCCCAACGCTTTGTACCTTGGCTTCGAAAACGCACGAGCGACTTTGACGCTGTCATCGTCGAGGGTGCCTGGCAATTCAGCGGACTCGGGACCCGATTAGCCCTTCGTGGCTGCAGTGTCCCATATTTCATATACTGTCACGGCGCTCTCGATCCATATTTCAGGCGTTTCAAGCTTAAAGAGCTGAAGAAAAGTCTATACTGGTGGCTCTTCGAACATCGGGTCTTTAGAGACGCAAAGGCTGTTTTCTTCACATGTGAACAGGAACGGGAGCGAGCCCGAAATCGCTACTTCCCATATTGGGTTGAAGAGGCCACAGTCAAATACGGAGTCCGCCCCGCACCGGATCGCTCGGAACACCTCCGCCGGATATATGACTCCGACTTCGCCCAGTTTCGTGGCAGGCGGATATTGCTGTTTCTCTCGCGTATTCATCCCACAAAGGGTTGCGACATCCTAGTGGAGGCGTTCAGTAGGGTATGCACTGTTGACCGATCTCTCCACTTAGTAATTGCCGGCCCAGACCAAGTGGGATGGCGCAGACAACTCCAGGAGCAGTGTCGGTCTCTGGACATCGACTCGCGAGTGACGTTCACAGGGCCGGTGTACGAGGATCAAAAGTGGTGCCTGCTACAACACGCCGAAGCGTTCGTAGTTGCGTCTCACAATGACAACTTCAACGTAGCGATGGCGGAAGCTCTGTCAGCTGGGCTACCGGTTGTAATCACCGACAAGGTCGGGGTATGGCGTGAAATCGATAGTTATGGCGCAGGGGTTGTTGCCACTGACACGATCGGGAGTTTCACCGCCGCCCTCAAGAGGTATCTCGAACTCACGGAGCTCGGGAGGAAGGAGATGAGGGCCGCCGCTCAAAAATGCTTTGAGGACAATTTCGAGAGCAAGGCCGCCGCGATTTCTTTGATCCGGGCTCTTGAGAAATTTGGCGTGCGGTCGAAGGGCGCCAGTGAGGCATTCCAGTGCCAGCCTGAGCGGATCGGCATTTGAAGTGAATCGCACAGTACGAATTCTCGTTCACGCAATCGCGTTCCCCCCGGAACCCGTCGGGTCTGGGCCCTTTGTCGGAGATATCTGCGATTGGCTTGCGGAGAAAGGACATCAGGTCAATGTCGTGTGCCCGCCGCCCTACTATCCGCAATGGAAGACTCAATCCCCTTACCGCTCATGGGAGTACCGGATCGAGCGCAACGGGCGTGTTTCGATCACTCGGTGCCCGGTCTACGTTCCGCCGACGCCTTCTGGCTTGAAGCGCATGCTGTGGGCGATGAGCTTTGCAGCATCCAGCATTCCGGTGCTGGTCCGGCGGATGCTCGACCGTCCAGATGTCGTGCTGACGCTCGAACCTTGCCTCATACCAAGCGCGGTTGCGCTGCTTGCGGCGAAGTGTTGCGGCGCAAAGGCGTGGCTTCATATTCATGACTTCGAAGTGGACATGGCCGTTCAGCTCGGACACTTTCGTGGAGCGTGGCTCTCGCGGATGGTGAGGCGGCTGGAGTCCCGGTTGCTGCGCCAGTTCGATGTTGTATCCACCATATCAGGGCAGATGATCGGTCGGCTTGATGACAAATCAGTTGTCAAAAGAAAGCAGGTTCTGTTGCCGAACTGGATCGACACAAGCGAAGTTTGGCCGATTTCACCAAGTGGAGAATTCCGGAAGCGACTGGGAATTCCAAATGACCTCAGAGTCGCGCTCTACTCGGGGACACTGAATCCGAAACAGGGATTGGAGACGGTGATTGAATGCGCCCGGCACCTGCAAAATCGCAGTGATCTCCTTTTCGTCATCTGTGGTAACGGTGTCTCGGAAGCGAATCTTAGAAGTGCGGCAGCAGCATTGAGGAACGTTCGTTTTCTTCCACTGCAGCCGAGGAAGTATCTGAATGAGCTGCTGAACTTGGCTGACATCCACCTTCTGCCTCAGAGGCCTGGAGTGGCTGATCTTGTTCTGCCATCGAAACTTCTCGGGATGCTCGCTTGCGGTGGCGCGATAGTTGCTACGACGGTACAGGAGACAGCAGTCGCCGAAATACTGGCTGACTGCGGTGTGGTTGTCCCTCCGGACAACCAAGAAGCCTTTACCGAGGCCGTTGTGAGGTTGGTTGATAACCCTGATCTGAGGGAACGCCTTGGAAGAACCGCCCGGCTAAAGGCCGAGAGACTCTTCGATCGAGCTGTTGTGCTGACGCAGTTCGAATGTGAACTACAAAAATGCGTGGAGAATTCCAGGCGCGAAGTGGAGCGCTCTGAGGATTCGTCTGCTGTTGGTCAGACGGCAGAAAACTGATTCACACTGTGGGAACCGCGAGCTTAAGAACTGCACCGATAGGGGCTATCAATGCTGAAGCCGGCACGAAGCCCGCGAAGTCGGTTTCATCGCCGTTGCCGGTAGCAGCAACGCTCCTTGGCTCTGATCTCCTGGCGGTGTCGCTAGCCGCGCTGGTCAGCATTCTCGGCTACTACCTGTTGGGAGCCCCGCTCAAGCTGAGTCAGTACATCGCACTGTGGCCGCTAGGGGGAGTATTTTTCGTCGCCTACGCGACAATCGGTCTTTACCCGGGAACAATGCTCAACTCAGTTCAGGAACTGAGGCGGGGGACAGTTGCCAGCAGCCTTGTATTTGCTTCTATCGGCGCTTCGACCTTCCTCACCAGAGACGCTGAGCTGTACTCGCGCGCAGTCTTTCTTATGACGTGGGGCCAGTGTCTTGTTTACCTGCCGCTGTTCCGGGCGCTGACGCGATCATACTTCTCCAGATTCGAATGGTGGGGCAGCCCGGTTGTTGTCATTGGCGCATCCGAGTCAGGCTCCGCAGTGGTTGAATCGCTTCAAAGCCGTCCAGAGCTCGGCCTGCGGCCCATTGCATTGACCGACCATAGAGGCACTGTCGGGAAACTGGACCATCGCGTCCCCCTTATTAGCTTTGATCAGATGCTAGAATTCACCCAAGACCGTCGCGTGCGGTACGGAATAATCGCGATGCCTGATCTGCCGCGGCGCGAGATTCTGACCGTTCTTAATCGCTGCAGTGAAGTATTTAGTCAGCTGCTTGTGATTCCCGAGCTCACCGGAGCTACATGCTTATGGGTTGATACCAAGGATCTAGGCGGGGTTCTGGGCCTCGAGATCCGGCAGAGACTTCTGTTACCCGTTCCTCAAGCCCTGAAGCGTGTGATCGATCTCTTGATCACCGTGATAGGCGGCTCTGTTGTGTTTCCGCTGATTGTTCTGATCGCTGTGGGGATCAAACTAACATCGACGGGGCCAATATTCTTTGGTCATCGTCGCTATGGGAAGGCGGGAAAACCTTTTACCGCATGGAAGTTTAGATCGATGGTCAGCAACGCTGACGAGGTCCTGACTCAGAAACTGAGTTCCAACGCCACTCTCCGGCAGGAGTGGGAACGACACCGCAAACTGAAGAACGACCCCCGAGTGACCCCCATGGGTCGCTTTCTTCGAAAAACCAGCCTCGATGAACTTCCCCAACTGTGGAACGTGTTCCGAGGTGAGATGAGTCTGGTTGGGCCGCGGCCTATCGTGGCTGATGAGATCGCCAAGTACGGCGAAGATTTCAACTTCTACAAGAAGGCTGTCCCCGGCATCACCGGGCTATGGCAAGTATCTGGTCGAACCGATACGGGCTATGAGCAGCGTGTCCGATTGGACATGTACTATGTGAGCAACTGGTCCGTGTGGCTGGATATTCACATCCTCGCGCGAACCCTCAGAACGGTCCTGCAGGCACGAGGAGCGTACTAATACCTTTGGCTCTGCGGCCACCGCCACGCGCATACTAACCCCGCCAACCCAAACCACCAATACCCGAACACCGGCCGCTGCT